>CALVHD010000045.1 GCA_944327245.1 Candidatus Gastranaerophilales bacterium | reverse complement strand
TAAACTGGAATTATTGTCAGGCTGATAATTGGGATTTTAAAGATAATGAGTGAAGATTTAAAAAAATATTTAGAAAGTATAAATTTTCAAAAACAACTTAATAATATTGAGAGAAAATATAAAAATAAAAAAATTATAATCTATGGAACAGGATTGTTTTTTCAGACTATTATACAAAATTATGACATTTCAAAATTGAATATTATTGCAGTAAGCGACAGAAAATATGATATTTACGATAATGGTAAAAGTCTTTACGATTATAAAATTGTTCCGCTTTCTAATATTAAAGATTATAATCCCGATTATATTTTAATTTCTGTTTTTAATTTTTTACCTGTAATGTACAATTTTAAAAATAAAATTTTTAAAAATACAAAAATAAAAATTTTGCCTCTTGCAGATAAAAGTTTTATTGCCCTTTTAAGAGAAATTTGGGGTACTTGTCTTTAAACTTGTTCTTTGATTATTTTATTTAACTTTAAAAGTGCAGTGTAGGTTGGTAATATTATAAGTTTTTCGCCCGAATACATTGATTTTAAAGCGTAATTAAAAGTTTTTTTAATACTGTTGTCAATTACCATAACAGAGGGGTCAACCCCTGCATATTTAAGCCTTAGCGCCATATCATCGGCACGAGTTCCCGTTATAAATATTTTATTGTTAAATTTTTCAAGAATTTCAAAATCAGCATCCCAAAGCCAAGACACATCTCTGCCATCGGCATACTTGTCATTAATTGCAATCATTAACTTTGTATCTTTTAAATTTTTTAATCCTCTTAAAACTTCGCATGCGCCTGTCGGGTTTTTAATGAGATACAAATTAACTTCTTTGCCATCAATTATTTCTTTTTGAGCTCTGCCAAAAACAGGTCTGTAATTATCAAGTGCACGGGCAATTATTTTTCTGTCAATTCCTGCCATATAAGCGCAGGCTATTGCACCTAAAGCATTGTAAGCATTATATAGTCCTGATAAATTAAGTTTATACATAATGCTTTTGCCTTCATGTTTAACATTAAGAATAGAATAATTTTTGAACACCTTAACATCGGCACTAATTTCAGGTTTTGGTCTTTTTATGTGGCAAATGCAGCTCCAAAGACCCAGTTGAGAATAAAATCTTTTTGAATATTTAAGCGGATTTTTGCAAACAGGGCAATAAATAACTTCAGATGGGCTGTTTGATTTAGCATCAAAGTCGCAAAATTCAACATTTTCAAAACCGAAATATGTAACCTTCCTTTTCTTTTTGCCTGCAATCATGTCATTTTTGATATTTTTATCAATGTCATAGAGGCTTGGATCATCTGCGTTTAAAATTATTTTTAAATCAGGATTAAGCCTGATGCCTTCCTGTATTTTCTTTTTGGTTGTGTCAAGTTCGCCATATCTGTCCAGTTGATCACGAAAAAGATTTGTAACAAGCAAATAATCAAAAATTATATTTTCAAAAATTTCTTTTAAATAAGCTTCATCAGATTCTATTACAAAATTGTCAACAGTTGCGTTTTCACCATTTTCTTTAAAGTTATTATATAAACCAAGCGCAATAGAGGTTGCAATACCGTTTGGCATATTAGCACCTAATTCATTATGAATAACACTTTTTTGTGCTTCTCTTAAAATTTGTGCTAAAAGACCTGCTGTTGTGGTTTTTCCGTTAGTACCCGTTATTGCAAATTTATATGATGTTACATAATTTTGCGATTCTTGCAAAAAATCAGGATAGAATTTTCTTAAATATTTCCCCGGCAAAGATGTGCCCTCAGAGTTTAATTTTCTTAGGAGCCCGTAAAATTTATTTGTATAGTTTATTGCCTGTTTAAAATTCATTTAAAATCGCCTGTCATGCGTATGGAATAATTTTGATACATAAATTATAATACACAAATGGAACAATATATATACATTTTTACAATAATACTTGAAATTGTCGTGTTTTTGCAGGCTGCAAATGCTATTATTAAGCTTGACAAAAAAGTTGTGGCAATCAATCGGGAAGTAATTTTGCTTAAAGATGAAATTGAAATTGGCATAAAGACTTTTAGGAAATTAATTAAGAAATTTAATAAAGTTGCTTCTTTTATTGTTAAAGTTAAAAGTTTTAATATAAAAAAAATTATACTAATAAGTGCCGATGTTATTAATCTTTTCTTTTTGTTTAGAACATTCAGGACTTACAAAGGATTAAGTAAGTTAAAATTCTTCAAAAAAGTATTTTCTTATTCGCTTATAAGAAGTTTTTTCAAGATTACATTAAATAATTTTGCAAAATAATTCTATTTTATTTGCTAAAAAGTCTAATCCTTAAATTGCCACTTTGGTTATTTTTTTTATATCTTAAAACGGCTAGACTGGTAAACAAGAAAGGACATTTAAACAAGGGAGTGTTCAATGCTAGTCGATAAAAGATGTTTACAAAATGAAGAATGTGTATTTATGGAATTTAGGGATGTTAATAAAGATTATATTGAGTGGTTGGAGGACTTAGCGCTTGAATACCGCTGTCGAGTCGAGAAAAAAGAGTGGCGCTCAAAATACAATAACTATGTGGTTTACGACTACGAACCTTTTTGTTCTGACGGTTTTGAAATAAGT
>CALVHD010000044.1 GCA_944327245.1 Candidatus Gastranaerophilales bacterium | reverse complement strand
CAGGTACGGTAGGCGCTGTTGTTGGTGGCGGAATGTATGGTCTTTCAGCAAATACGGGAAAAGAAGCAACAAAAACTCTGGGTCAAACAATTGTTGCAGATTCCACTTCAAGCTCCGCAAGAAAAGGGCTTGGACAAGTAGAAAGAAACATAATAACAACATAAAATATCGAGCTAAACCTCGATATTTTTTTAACATCCGATTGAAAGTCCGGCGCAAAGATTAATATTTTGACCTGTTAAACCTTTAGCAGACTCTGATATTAAATATTCACAAAGTTTTGCTATTTCAACAGGTTCAATAAATCTTTTTTGCGGTGTGACATCTATTACTTCTTGTTTTTCTTCTTCAGTTAAAGAATTTTCAACCAAAGGAGTTTCAACCCAGCCGGGGTTAATTTGATTTATTGTGATATTATTTTTTGCAACTTCAAGAGCTAATGCTCTTGCTAAACCGCCTAAGGCAGCTTTTGCTGCCGAATATAAAGTTGCATTTGCTTCACCAACTACACCCGAAATTGAACCAATATTAATTATTCTTCCCCAGTTGTTTTTTTTCATGCCTTCAATTACAAGGCTTGATAAAATATAGGCACTTTTAAAATTAAGATCTAAAAGATAATCAATTTCTTCTTTAGTCATTTTCTCAATTGGTTTATAAATATATTGACCTGCGCAATTAATTAAAACATCAATTTCTGAATTAAAATATTCTTTAGCTTTTTCAACTAAATCTTTAATTGAAGAATAATCAACTAAATCACATGAAAAATAATTTTTTTTATCGATTTTTCTTCTGCCCGATAAAAAAACTCTGTTATTTTTTTCTAAAACTTTCGCAATTTCAAGCCCAATTCCTGAGCTTGCACCTGTAATTAAAACGTTTTTCATTTTTCTTTTATTTCATCAATATCATCTAGCTTAATATAGTGAGAATTAAGAATTTTTTCGCTAAATTCCTTAACAATTTCATCTCTTTGATTGTCGTCTAAATCTCTTAAAGATTCGATTGCAAGATGTACATTAGGGTTTTTATCATACCATCTTTTATAATCTCTCGGGTTATAATTTGCAACTTCTTGAATTATTTTAGAATAATCCCTGTCAATCATATCAGAAGCTTTCATTATAATATCTATAGCTATTTCACACTGAAGTTCAATATCTAAATCTGAAAGTAAATTCATAAAAGCACAAAGATATTCGTCTTTTTCGTACCATCTTTGAAATTGTTTTTTCATACAAAAATTATAACAAAAATAAATTTTTTGAAAATTTTTAAAAAAAGACTTGCAAGATGGTTAAATCTCAAATATAATCATTTCAGAGATATAGAAAGGGGTTCTAAATGAACAAAGAAGAATTAGTACAAGAAATTTCAAAAAAAGCTAAAGTTACTCAAAAAGAAGCTACTGAAGTTTTAAACAGCTTAGTAGAAACAGTTCAAAAAACTGTTGCTAAAGGCGAAAAAGTTACTTTAGTTGGTTTTGGTACTTTTGAATCAAGAAAAAGAGCAGCAAGAACCGGCAGAAATCCTCAAACTGGTAAAGAAATTAAAATCGCAGCTAAAACTGTTCCAGCATTTTCTGCAGGTAAAAAATTCAAAGAATTAGTAAACAAAAAATAGTTTTTTGAATTGAATAGAATACATAAAAGATATGATGTAAATCATATCTTTTTTTTGTGCAAAACTAAAATGTTAATATAAAGAACTTAAAAATCATTTCAAAGACAATATAGATTTTATTACTGTAGAAATACAACGGCGTTCCCTTTCATTTAAAGAACTTAATAAATTATTGATTTCTTCATCCGTACCCAATAAATCACCAAAAACAAATAATTTATACACAGGTACACCCAGAGCACTTGCAATCAAAGGAATTTTATTAAAAGTTACCGCATTGTGTCCATTTTCCCAATAACTTACCGTTTTTGTTGCAACACCGAGCTTTTCAGCCAATTGCTCTTGAGATAATCCTGCCATTATTCTAATTTCTTTTAATTTATTTGCAAATTGTTTTTGAAAATCTGTCATAAATAAATTATGGAATTTTTAAAGCAGAAATGTAATCCTAAAATGAAGCATTATTATGCTTGAAAATAGCATATAAATATAATATACTTTTATACAATTATGAATAAAGTACTACTACATATATTAATAATGCTTCAATTACCCATATGCACTTTTGCACAAAATAACTACACCACCATTAAAATCCCTTCACACAAACACAATGAAATAAGTTATCAAATGGCTTGGTGCAAGGCACATAATGGAATAATGGAATATGAAAATTTTGATAAAACAAGGATTGATTGCCTAACCTCAACACACGCTGTTGAATTTGATTTTTATAATAAATGGGCTGAGGGAATAGGACAAGCTCTTTATTATGGTTTTATGACAGGTAAAAAACCAATGGTTGTATTAATTTTAGAAAATCAAAAAACGCAGATGGTTTATTTTAAAAGAATTTTAAAGTTATCTAAAATTTATGATTTCGATGTTGAATATGTAACTAATGATATTTTAAATCTTGACGATGATGGAAAGTGTTTTAATAAAGGATGCAAGTGTTATAAAAACAAAAGTATTTTAAAATAAAAAATTTGCGCTGCTGCCGATTTAAAACGCGCGACCTATCCCTTAAAAGAAAGGACTCCAAAACATATATAAGGAGTTAGCCAAGCATGAATCATAGTCTTTATTGTGTTTTGTTAAAGCAAAACACTTATTTTAAAATAAAAAATTTGCGTCTGGCGCGATTCGAACGCGCGACCTATCCCTTAAAAGGGGAGTGCTCTACCTGCTGAGCTACAGACGCAAA
>CALVHD010000043.1 GCA_944327245.1 Candidatus Gastranaerophilales bacterium | reverse complement strand
CAAATTCCAACAGGTGTTTTTTTATAATCCGTTGGCACAATCCCTTTATTTATTAACTCTATCCTTTCTTTAATCTCTTGATTCATAAATTATTCCTAATTATTTTTATTGCTTGTACTGTTATTTTTTTGAGTACCAAATTTTTCTGCTATTTCTAATAATTTATTTATTCCATTTGGTTCTTCTAACATTTTCATTACTATTTGTAAACCTATTTGATCTTCTGCTTTTAATTGAGCAGTGTGTGGTTGTATATTTGATTGTATTGTATTTTGTAATTGCGCCTTTCGTAATAACATTTCCTCTTGAAGCTGTGAAGATAAGCCCTGTGGGAAATAAAAATCCTTTATTTTATCCCAATTAAGTTTTTTATATCCTATAACTTTTGCCATTTCTTCAAGTAGTTTTAATTGTTTATCTTGTAAAATATTAGGTTTTTTAGGGTTTTCTGCGGCTCTATTTGCTTCTTTCTTAAATTCTTGCCATGCTTCAATTACTGCCGGATTATCATAATAAACTACTTCAATGTTATTTAAAGCATTTACACTTTCTTTTAAATGTATAGCATATCTATAAGCCATTAATGTTTTGAATATCTCGCTCTTTGCATTTTTCTTTTCAGATTTTTTTTGGCAAATTATTGTAATAATAGCTGCTAATAATCCTGAAATCAATGATGTGGATATAACTAATAAAATTTCTCCCATATTTTTCTCCTTAATTTAATCCTAAATTTTTTAAATACTCAACAAGTTGTTTATCAACCTCTGCGAGTTCGATTTTTATATTTTCTATTTCTTGATTGACTTGATCCAAATCAATAATTGGTTCTTCTTCAAAAGTGTCAACATATCTTGGAATGTTTAAGTTATAATCGTTTTCTTTAATTTCTTTCAAAGTTGCAATGTGGCTATATTTTTCTTTTTCTGCCTTATCATAATCGCCTTTTCTATATGCCTTATAAGTTTCTACAATTTTATCAATATCTTCTTTTCTTAATTGATTTTTTGCTTTAACTTTTTTACACTCTTTTGACGCATCAATAAACAAAACATCAGTATTTTCTTTTTGTTTTCTAAAAACAATAATTGCAGCAGGTATGCTTGTCCCATAGAAAAGATTCTCAGGTAAACCAATTACGGCGTCAATTAAGTTTTTATCTACTATTGATTTTCGTATTTGCCCCTCACTTGCTCCTCTGAATAAAACGCCATGTGGGGCTACTGCGGCAACTCTTCCGTCTCCACTCATACTATAAATCATATGAAGAAGAAAAGCCCAATCTCCTTTGCTTTGTGGTGGAACTCCTAAATCAAAACGGTGCCATCTGTCAAGCCCTGCTTCCATTTTAAATTCTACTCTTTTCTTATTGCTATTTGTATCATCGCTATCGTCAACTACAACTTCTCCGCCAGGATTAAATCCAATTGCCCATTTATCCAAACTAAAAGGCATATTTGCAACTATGCAATCAAATTTCATCAAATTACCATCGCTATCTAAATGTTGTGGATTCGAAAGAGTGTCTCCCCAAGCAATTTTAGCATCTTTAACATCATGCAAGAACATATTCATTTTTGCCATTGAAATTGAACTGTTATTTTTTTCTTGTCCATAAATTGAAACATTTTCAAATCCTGCTTTTTTAGCTGCTCTTATAAGTAGCGAACCAGAACCACAAGTTGGGTCATAAACTCTATCTCCACGTTTAGGCTCAACTATGTTTGCCATTATCTCACTTACCGCTTGTGGAGTATAGAACGAACCTGCTTTTTTACCAGCCATCGTAGCAAATTCACCAATCATATATTCATAAGCATCACCAATAACATCTGCAGGAACTTCATTTTCTTTTGTTTCAATCATACTAGGTCTTAAATCAAGGGTTGAAAAATCTTGAAGTAATTCACGCAAAATTGGATTTTTCTGCTCTTTTGTTCCAAGATTTGCTTGACTATTAAAGTCAATACCTCTAAAAATTCCCGATAATATAGGATTTAAGTCTTCGATTTTTGTCAAAGCTTGGCTAATTATTGCACCAATATCAATGTTGTTTTTATTTTTTAATAAATAATCAAACGTACATTCATCTTCCAAAACAAAAGGAAGATTTTTAATTTGTCTTTCAAGTCTTATACCTTCATATTCTTTTTTTAATTCGTCAACATTTTCTTTAAAAGTGTCGCTTAAATATTTCACAAACAACATTGACAAAACATAATCTTTATAATTTGATGCGTCAATATTATCCCTAAAAGTGTCCGCTGCTGCCCATAAAGTTTTTTTAATATCTTCTTTAGTTGTTTTCTTAAGATTTGTCATTTTATTTTTCTCCTAAATTATTATAAATTTTTTGTTGTGTTATTTTTTGCTTTAATTTTTCCTTTACCATCAAATTTTCCATTAGTTGATTTTTCTTTTTATTTAAAAGCCAAACCTCACCGATTATTTTTTGTTTACTTGCATCTATTTCCATTACTTCTATTTGTTCTAGCATCTCTCTATTTAAAGCTTTTGAAAATGTGCTGTTATTAGTCAATGCATTAAGTTTTTCAAGTTGTTGTTCAATTATGAACGCCAAATATTTTACATCAATCTGTTGAGTTCTTACAATTACTAAATTGTTGCCTAAATATGTTTCTCTATCATCATCATAAATATTTACGTAAGTTGGATTGTTTCGTTTTATCAAAATATCATTTTTTACAGGTTTAATACAAGTCTTTAAATCAAAATCAATATAGTCTTCATTTATTTCAGTTACATTATTTTCTTTTAAGTCTGCTTGTGTAACCCAAAAATTTTTTTCTACATTTGGTATTTTGTTTTTTATAGGTATTGAAAACAATAATGTACAAATATCTTTTATTTTCATTGAATCTCCTTAATAAAACAAGAATGTAAACTAGGATATCATTCTTAATT
>CALVHD010000042.1 GCA_944327245.1 Candidatus Gastranaerophilales bacterium | reverse complement strand
CAAGTTAACCCTGTACAAGATAAACAAAAGTTACTAGTACAAAGATTACAATTAGGACCAAATTTCTCACAATCTGCACTAATATCAGAAACTGAGCCGCCGCCACCAAAGACACCAGAAGAAAACTTTTTAGTTATCAAAGGAGTAAAAGCAGCGGTTATACAAGAAATTACAATTAAACTGATTAATAGTTCAATTAGAGAAAAAGCACGCAATCTAATATCTCTCTTTAAAGAGATTAAATATCTGGTAAACATAAAATTTTCCTATATTTTTTTATCTATACGCTATATTATATAGTGTTTACATTAAAAATCAAGATATTTTTTTGTGTTTACATTATGTCATGATAGGCAATTATGTTTTATTCTAAATTATGTTAAGCATAATATTGGTAGTCTATGGATGAAGTTTTATATAAAAAAATTTTAGGTGAAAATATAAGAAAAATAAGGAAAAAAATCGGTCTAACACAAGATTTATTTTCTGAAAAAATCGGAATAGAACCTTCCAGTTTGAGCAATATTGAAAATGGAAAAAGTTTTCCATCCGCTCTTACAATTATTCAAATTCAAAGAAAATTTAACATAGTGCCTAATGAAATATTAAATGTTGATTCTATTAATTTTAAAGATATAAACATCATCAACAAACAAATTCAAGATAAAATTAAATCCATGGATGAAAAGAAAAAAAGAACACTGTGGAAAATAATGGAAGTTATGGATTTTTAGTTTTGTTCATCAATTTCAATTTGCTTTAGTGCTTCCAATCCAACTAAATTTTCTAAAATTGCTCTTGAAGTCAAATATTCATCCTGCGCTCTTTGGGCGTTTGTTTTAGCAGTTCTATAATAAACATCTGCCATAACAAGCTCTTCTTTAGATTTATTTTGAGAAGTCTTATATATGTCTTCTCTTTTTTTCAAATTTTCTTCTGTCATTTTTGCAAGCTGTTGTTTAGTTTTATAATCAATATACAAATCCAACAATTTTTTTTGAAGCCCGTCAATTTTTCTTATCAAAAGAACCATATCAGCATCGGAAACTTTTGAAAAACGATAATTAACCTCTTTATCGTCTTTTGTAAAAGCATTAATTAACCCGCCGCCAATTAAAGCGCCTGTTGCAACAAAAGGATCGGCAGACAAACTTGCTCCAGCTAAAGAAGAAATATTTGCCAATGGTTTGATTATTTTTTTTATTGTTGATTCATTCGGTTTATCTTCATCAGGGTTAGAAAGCTTATATATTGTATATTTCATTGTTTCAGAGCGCTCCATCGTTGCCGCCCACAAAATAGATAAATCAGAATTAATTTTATTAGAATCCATATCAAGCTCAAGTGCAACATCATTTGCCAATCTTTTCAAACTTAAATCGGCATAATTTGCGCCTGCTGTGTTAACTTCTTGGCTTTCAATTTCAGAAGCAATATTATTACTATTTTCTTCAGTTTCTTTTGTTTTTTGAACAGACTGAGCTTTTTGAGATTTTAATTCTTTTTTTATATCTTTATTAGATTCAGGTTTATCCGTGTTTGAAAGTCTTCCTTCAAGAGGCATAGGACTATTTATTTCATCAATAGTTAAAGCATAAGAAAATTGAGTTAAAAGAAACAAGGTTAATAATATTTTTTTTATCATTTTTTAACCTCGTTAGAATTATCTATAACATCAATAGTTTTCTTTTCATAGTTTAAATCATTTTTATTAACATTTTGAAAAGTCAAATCAAACTGTGCAACATTCAAATCTTCAACGGTTTTTTTGCCTGCAAGACGAGTCAGAGCAAGTTGATATTTTTTAACTTCCTGTTTTAGCTTATATTCTTCAATTAATTCTTCTTCCCATTGAGATGAAGCAATTGCAATATCTAAAGAATTATTGTTTTCTAATGCCTGAGAATAATTTTTATTATGCAAAAGCAACTGCTCTCTACATTTTTTAAGCTTAGTTAAAGCGCCCTTATATTTAAAATAATCAACAATAATTTCATCTTGCAAATCTTCAATCAATGAAGCAAGCTCAATAGCTTCAGTATCAGTTATTGACGGATTTCTTAATTTTTCATTGTTTTCTTTGTTAATTAAATTTGTAGCCAGCCTGCCTGCTGCATAGGCTCCTGATTGAATGCCATAATTCATGCCCAAAAAAGAAGGCAAAAGAGCAGCTCCTGAAATTATTGCACTCATTGATTTAGCCAGCATAGACGAATGTATTCTTCTTTGTTCAGCCGGAATTGCCAGTTTTTTTAAACAAAAACCAATCATAGGATTATTTGAAACAGTAGCATTCCAAAGATTTTCAATATCTTCTAAATCAGCTTTTTGCTGCTCATTAATTTGATTTTGAGCACTTAAAGTATCATCGATAAATAATGAGCCTTTTAGTGTTTCAACCTGTTCTTTATATTCAATATCAAAATCTTTAACTTTATCAAGCTCAATCACTTCTTGTGCTATTGCACAAGGAAATAAAGCTAAATAAACTAAAAAAATCGATACAAACTTCCTCACCATAATAAAATATTACCATATAAAATTTATTATGATAATTTTATATAAAAATTTATGTTTAGCCATATCAAAACAAACAGAAAATTTTACAAAATTGAAATCCTTGCAAGTCAATTTTTTTGTACGATAATAAAAAATGTAGTATTAACTAATACATATTAGAAGGAGAAACTATATGACAAAAGTTGCAATTAACGGTTTCGGTAGAATCGGAAGAAACACTCTACGTGCAGCTATCAGAGAAGGCATTTATGAAAAAATTGATTACGTTGCAATCAATGACCCAGGTTTAACTCCTGCAAATGCTGCTCACGTATTTAAACATGATTCAGTTATGGGCAAATTCAACGGTACTGTTGAAGTTGTTGAAGATGGTTTAGTAATCAACGGCAAAAAAATCTTATTCTTTGCTGAAAAAGATCCTGCTAACCTTCCTTGGGCAAAATTAGGCGTTGAAGTTGTTGTTGAATCAACAGGTTTCTACACAGATGCTACTAAAGCTGCTGCTCATATCACAGCAGGTGCTAAAAAAGTTATTATTTCTGCACCAGCTAAAAACGAAGACAAAACAATCGTTTTAGGCGTTAATGAAAAAGAATATGACCCTGCTAAACACAATATCATCTCTATGGCTTCTTGCACAACTAACTGCTTAGCTCCTGTTGCAAAAGTTTTAGATGAAAAATTCGGTATTGTTAAAGGTTTAATGACAACTGTTCACTCATACACAGGTGACCAAAGAATTCTAGATGCCGGTCACAAAGATGCTCGTCGTGCTAGAGCAGGTGCGCTAAACATCGTTCCTACTACAACAGGTGCTGCTAGAGCCGTTGCTCTTGTATTACCACAATTACAAGGTAAATTAAACGGTTTTGCTATGAGAGTTCCTACTCCAGATGTTTCAGTTGTTGACGTTGTTGTTGAAACTGAAAAACCTGTTACAGTTGAAGCAGTTAATGCAGCTTTAAAAGAAGCAGCAGACGGACACGTTCTATGCTACTCTGAAGAACCTCTTGTATCTTCTGACTACATTGGAACTTCTCAATCATCAACTGTTGACGCTGCTTTAACAATGACAATGGGCGACAACATGGTTAAAGTTGTTTCTTGGTATGATAACGAAATGGGTTATTCAACAAGATTAGCTGA
>CALVHD010000041.1 GCA_944327245.1 Candidatus Gastranaerophilales bacterium | reverse complement strand
ATTTATACAACCACTTTTATGATCACTATAACAATTACAAAGACAATATTTATGATGTTGCATAAAGTTTGACTTTAAATAGCTTTTAAGTGATGAATACGGCACCTGAAAAAGGAGGTTGTATGAATAAAAGCAAGAAATACAAGATTAAACAAAAAGATTTTAGGGATTTAGAAAAATTAGCAGATAGGATTTATATTGCAGATAAAGCAATTGATTATTTATTGTAGGATGCAATTAAATAAATGTTTGTCTAATTTTAAAGATGAAGCTTAACAAAATACAATTTTACTTTTGATTGTAATGGAACTTCAATTACTTTGAGAATTTTATTTGGAGTATTAAAAAATTTTAATTACCTATTATATCTTTGATTTTTTTAATAATTGAATTTTGAACATCTTTATTTTTCAAATCATTTTTCAAATCATTGCTCTTTAAATCAATAGTTCGAAAATCTATTTGATAATTATTTTCAGTGTTATTTATGTAAAAACCTGTTTCATCGGGTTCAATGTCATCATATTGCGGATACAAAAGAATGGCTTTTTTGTATCCATAAAGCGTGCAATATGTTGTTACTTGATAAATATCCGCACTTGAAATATCGTCAAAATTTGTGAATTTTTTATATTTTGTATCTATTATAACTTGTGGGTGTTGTACAAGAATATCAACTTTCGTATCTCGTCTTGTTTCTTGAGTTGAGCGTAAAAGACGTTTTGTCTTTTGAGCAATTGGTGAACACTCAGGAATTTTTCTTTTTATTAATTCAAAAATAAATTCTTCAAATAATTTGTTCATATCCCAAACAAGGGTTATATTTTCGAATTTGTTTTTAGATAAATCAACGCTTGTTTTTTCAACAAACATTTTTGCAAGGTTGAAAGGTTTTTTAAAGAATTCTTGGCTTCTTGTTAATTTAATTTTTTGAATTTTAAATTTATCAAACCTGACAAAGGAAATATCAGAGTAATAGTTAATAATAAATTTCAGAAGTTTTTTGTTGTAGCTGTTATTTGAAATGTTATATAAACAAGTGGAAACAAACAAAAAAAGCTGGTTTAAGGGGTTGTTTTCTGAAAATTCATCGTATTCGCAATAAAACTTTGCTTGGTTTGTGCAGTTATAGCGAATATTTTCGCTAAATTTTATTTTGCCTTTTAAATAGTTTAAGTTTTCTTCTTCTCTAACATATCTTTTTGGTGTTAAACGTTTTATGGAATCAAACAAAGAAGTTGCAAATTCTTTAATTAAAATTTCAATAAACGGGTTTTTTTCGTTTGCAAGTTTAGCATTTTCGTTTGTTTTAATGTCTAAATTTTTGGTATAAGAAAGCATAAAAATAAGGTTTTTTAGAATTATGCTTCTTTCTTCTTCTTGAATTTCATTGCTGTTGTTTGCATTTTTAGAAATAAGTTTGGGCAGAATTTCTAAGTGCAAATTTTTATATTTAATAACCCCAACAAAAGATTTAGCCTTTATGCCATTTCTTGTGACCTTTAGGGCAGAACCCAATTTTTGACATTTTAAATAAGCCTGCAATTTGTCTAAATCGCAGTTTTCAATTTCTTTTTCCTGATATTCTTTGATAACAAGATTCTTTGCCATTAGCTTTCCTGTTCATATTTTTCTTGTTTTAAAGCTCCTTCAAAATCTTGAATTTCATCAGGCGTTTTGAATTCGTACATTGTTTCTTCGCATTCATTTTTTAATTCTGTTGGAACATCAACAGGCTTTATAAACCCTGGAATAATTAATTTTAATTTTTCCCAGTCACAATAAAAATATTCATTCAATAATGGAATAATTTCGCTGAACCAAATTTCTTTTAAAGTTTTAATATCGGCATTTTCGTATTTTGTATTTATAAAATAACTGTGGCCAATTTGGTGGTCTCTATCTAATAAAATTTTTATTTTTGTGTTTAGTTTTTCAAAAATATTTTTAAAATTACATCCAAAATCAGCAACCAGTTTCGGTTTTGGCATCATTTCAATGAATTTGAAACGACGGCGAAGAGCAATATCAATGCTTGCAATAGAACGGTCAGAAGTGTTCATGGTGCCTAGAATGTATAAATTTTTGGGAACTGTAAAATTATCTTGTGAATATGGCAATTTTACAGATAAAATTTCCCTTTTGTCTTCTTCTATAAGTGTTATCAATTCTCCAAAAATTTTAGAAATATTGCCTCTGTTAATTTCATCAATGATTAAGATATGCGGCAACGCAATTTCTTTGTCAACTTTACCAGTAATTATGTTGTTTAATTCTTCAGTGTTTAAATCAGGGTTATAATCGGGCTCCCCTTTTTTATTGGAATCAAAATAGCCATATATTGATTGTTGAGAAAAAACCTTATTATTAATTTTTGAATAATAAATGTCGTCTCCTTTATATAGCCATTCAACTTTTCTAAAGTGTGAATATTTAATTGGAGTGGTTCGGTCGTAATAATAATCGCTTTTTACTTGTGCAATGGCTCTAAAATTTTTATTGCCGTTAGAAATTATTACAATATCTCCAACATCCATCCAATTAACAAATCTTTCTAAGGCAACTGAGCCCCAAGAATCATCTTGGTTTTTGAAGTCTTGGCTGGTTTTGCAATTAGAAAAATCAACATCCTTAAACCCTAAGGCAATTACATTGTTAGAAATGCAATAATCATATATATCTTCTTCTTTTTCTAAAGTATTTCCAAGAGACATTTTAAAAACTTTTGTGTTTGAAAAATCAATTGGAGGATGCTTTGTGGAAGATATCATAATTGGTTTTGCATGTTCGCAAATGTTTTTGAAAACACCATCTTTTCCAACATATTTAAGTTCAGAAGCTTCATCATTCCATTTTAAAATTTCAGGCTTAATCCCTTCAACAAATTCTTCATATGAATAAGACTGGTGGAAAGTCACAAATTCAATCTGGCCTTGTTTTTTTAACTCATCAAATTTATTTTTTAGAACATTATAATTTAAAACATTGCCGCTAGCATCTCTTTGAATTAGTTCGGGCTCTGTAATTTCCACAGCCTTGATAACTGTACTATAAGTTTTACCAGTCCCAGGAGGGCCGTATAGAATTTGGTTAAGAGGCTGATTTGTTATTATATTTGTATTTGTAATTTTTGACGAATTATTTTGTACTATATTCAAATTTGTAAGAATGCTGTTTATAATATCAATAGCTTTGTAGTAAGTTGGAAGAGATGTTACCCAGTACTCACCATCTAAAGTCCATTTATGCGTTTCGGGTACTTTTCTAACATCTGAAAGTAGATTCTTGTCTATTAGGTCATAATTTATAGCTATTTTAAATTGTTTATTATGTTTGTTTACAAAATGAACTTCTGCAATATTTTTATTTAATACAAGTACGGTATGATTACTATTATTCTTAGTTGTTAAACCTTTATTTATATAATATTGAATTAAGTTATTTCTTAACCCATTAATATCAAAATTACTTAAATTAGCATTGTGCAAAATTTGATATTCTAAAAATCTTCTGTAATGGTTTAAGGGTGTTGATAGCCAACCGCTTTGAGCTTGTCCTGTTTTATTTACAATATCGAAATTAGGATCATTTTTTAAAAGGTTGAAAAACTTATCATATTTATCTAAAGTATCATAACTATATAAATCTGGATTTAGATTTTTTACGAAGGCATTGTTTGAAAGTCTTATAACTTCACGAATTTTATCTAATACTCCTTCTGTGTAGGAAATAAAAGTTGATTCACTAATATTTCTATTTTCTTTTAGCCATTTTTTAAATAACTCTTTTTGAACTTGACTTGCAACCATACTTCACCCCTTTTTTACAATAATAACATATAATACAGGAGCTGGTTTAATTTAGCCAATAAAAAAAGAAGTCTTAATGACTTCTTTTTAAATGGTTGCGTTGAGACTCTGCCGAATAAAAATGTGAACCGTTGAGCATTTTTATGAGAGGGGAGAACCCCTTGGGGTGAAGAAGCCCGATAACGCCAATAAAAAAACCACTCATTTACCGAGTGGTTTTAAATGGTGGGCGTTGAGGGATTCGAACCCCCGACCCTCTCCTTGTAAGGGAGACGCTCTACCAGCT
>CALVHD010000040.1 GCA_944327245.1 Candidatus Gastranaerophilales bacterium | reverse complement strand
TCTTCAGTAATTTGTAATCTCATCTTTGATATCCTTTTAGTAACTGCTTACATATATATAAAGTATATATAGAATATTAAATTTCAGTTTTTATTTATTTCTTTACAAAACTTTACAAAATAATAACAGGTTAAATATTATAGTTAACCTGTTATTATTTTTAAAAATATAATTTTATTGTTCCGTTAAAGATTTTAAAAAGTCTTTGCCTACTATTTCTTCTAGAGCATTGATTTTATCTGCATTTGCATTATATAGTATTGTCTTGCCTTCTAAATCTCTTATCGGCAAAACTTGCGCAAAAACTTCAGGCGCTCTATCATCTAAAACTTTGGCAAAAGCTTTGATTTGACAAGCGTAGGGAGTAGTAAATAAAACGGTTTTATTGTTATTATTTCTTAGTGGCAAAACTTTTGCAAAAACTTCAGGCGCTCTATCATCCAGTGCATCGGCAAAAGCTTCGATTTCATATACGTTAGTTTTATAAAGCGGCGTGTTTCCCCACAAGTCTTTTATTGGCAAAATTTGTGCAAAAACTTCAGGTGCTCTATCATCCAGTGCATATTCAAAAGCTTTGATTTCATCTGCATTAGCCTTATGCAGCGGTGTTTGCTCTAATATATCTTGCATTGGCAAGATTCTTGCAAAAACTTCAGGCGCTCTATCATCCAGTGCACATTCAAAAGCTTTGATTTCATCTGCATTAGCTGTATGAAAAGGTGTTTTTAACGTCTCATCTTTCATTGGTAAAATTCTTGCAAAAACTTTAGGTGCGTTATCTTTTAATGTATCTGCAAAAGCAAAAATTTTATCTGCGTCGGCTCCATGTAGAGGAGTTCTTTTTGTTACATCTTTTACTAGCAAGGCTTTTGCAAAAACTTCAGGTGCTCTATCACCTAATCCTTTGGCAAAAGCTCTTATTGTGTTCGCACTGGCTAAATGCAGCGGTGTTCTTTCTATGTTATCTTGCATAAACAAAGCTTCTTCAAAAACTTCAGGTGCTCTATCATCCAAGGCTTTAGCATAAGCTCTAACTGCATTAGGACTTGTTATGTGTAAAACTGTTGTTTCCCCAAAGTCTTCAATTGGCAAAACTTTTGCAAAAACTTCAGGCGCTCTATCACCTAAGGCTTTAGCATAAGCTTTAATTACACTGCTATTAGCTCTGTGCAGCGGAGTTTCAAGCTCCTGATTTTGTATTGGCAAAACTTGTGCAAAAACTTCGGGAGCTCTATTGCCTAAGGCTTTAGTATAAGCTTTTATTTCATCTGCTTGAGCTTTGTGCAGCGGTGTTTTACTAGCCATATCCTGCATTGGTAAGACTTGTGCAAAAACTTCGGGAGCTCTGTTACCTAAGGCTTTAGCATAAATTTTTATTTCATCTGCATTAGCTCCATGTAGAGGAGTTCTTTCGTCATCACTTTGCATGGGTAAGACTTTTGCAAAAACTTCAGGCGCTCTATCACCTAATACGTCTGAAAAAGCTTTGATTTTATCAGTATATGTTACATGTATTGGGGTTTGTTTATATCTGTTTTTTATTAATAAACCTTTTGCAAAAACTTCAGGCGCTCTATCACCCAGTATATTTGCAAAAGCTCTAATTTGTTTATCGTCTGCTAATTCAAGGATTGGATAATCACGTTTTTCAAGCAAAAATGCTGCTAAGTTTTGAGGTTTTGAACTAAAAACTCTTTGAATATCTTCAATGGGTGTTTCGTTAGAAAAATTGCTTCTAATTTCTTTAAAATCAGTTTTTTTGTTTTTTCCGTTAAATTTTATACCTAAATAACTCTGCAGTTGTTTTGTTGATGGCATTGATAATTCTTGTCCTATAATTGGAAAAGACGTGTTTTTGTGTTCTTTGTTGTTTTTAAGAACAGTTTTGTTATTTTGATTAATAAAATTTAGTTGATTAATTGCGCTGATTTTCATGATACCCCCAATTTTAGCTATTGGTTATTTAACGCTTGTAAAAAAAATTTTTTGCTAAATAAGGATGTTAAAATAATTTAATTTCTTATTTTTTTGTTTTAAACTAATTTTATGAGAAAAATTAAAACTATAGCTCTTGTTGCCCCAAGTGGAAATATTAGAAATATTGAAATAATAAATAATAATATCTTAACTTTAGAACAATATTTTAAAGTTAAAAAATATTATAATGAAAATGCGCAATACAGATATTTAGCCGACAGTGATGAAAATAGAATTAAATATTTTGAAAGTGCTTTTTTAGATGATGAAGTTGATATGGTTTTATCGCTAAGAGGCGGATATGGCGCAATTAGAATTGTGGATAAAATTAATTATAATTTAATCAAAAATTGTTCAAAATATTATATAGGAAGTTCTGATGCTTCTATTTTATTAGCGGCGCTAAGCAAAAAAACAAATATAAAATGTTTTCATTCTTTAATGTTGATGAATGGATTTGTTGATAATTTAGATGAAAATATTAATATAGTTCAAAATAATATTTTTAATATTAATCTTAAACCTTTGATTCAAAAAGAAATGAATGGAGTTTTGTGGGGCGGTAATTTATCAAGTGTGGTATCGATGTTATCAGGCGAAAGTTATCTGCCGGAAAAAGATATAATTTTATTTTTGGAAGATTTAAATGAACCGTTGTATAAAATTGATAAAATGCTTTATGAAATTTATCGAAATGCGAATTTAAAATCAAAAATAAAAGGTTTAATTTTTGGAGATTTTTATTTAAATGATGATGAAATTATGCCTTTAATTGAAGAATTCGGCAGTCTTTTTGATTGCGGGGTATATTACAGTAAAGATATTACCCATAAAAATACAAATATCACTATTCCTTATGGAATAGAATTAAAAATTTAATTTCCTCCTCTTTTTAATTGCAATATTTTAGGAGTTTTATTGTCTTTGTTTTGCATTTTATCATCTTGCCAGTGGGCAATTAATTTACCGTTTTTATTATAGACATATTGTTCTTTTTCGTCTACTTCAAAAGTAACGCTGATTAAATTTCCATATTGACTGTAACCATAGGTTTTTTTAGGATATGATTTATAATCTTTTGTTATTTCAAATTTAATTAAACTGCCCATAGGGTTATAATAAAATGTTGTATCAAATTTATCAAAATATGTTACACCGTAGGCAAGCAATATATTTTTAACATAAAAAGGACAAAGAACTCTGTTATTAAGTTCATAGGTTTTTTTAGAGATTGTTTCAAGATTTTCCTTTTTATTTTTGTCTTTTAAATAGTCTTTGTAAAAATCTTTATCAATTTTTCTTTCAATATTTTTAAAAGCCTCAATTCGAGCACTCATTTCGTTATATTTAACACTAGCTTTAATTGGTTCATCTGCTAATGAAAAACTAAATAAAAATATAGTTAATATTATTAAAAATTTTCTGGTCATTTAATATCCTCTAAAATTTCTTTTATTGTTTCTATGGGTTTGATGTTTTTATTGCTTCTAAAATAAGTTAATTGTCTTTTTGCAAAATTTCTTGTGTGTTGTTTTATTTTTTCTATTGCTTCATTTTTATCTTTATACAAACCCTCGTTTAATTCAAAAAATTCTTTATATCCTATAGTATTTTTGGCCACTTTTGAATTAGGGTATTTTTTTGTAATTTTTAACCATTCATCATATAACCCCAAATCTATCATTTTATCAACTCTTTGATTAATTTTATTATATAATTCTTCTCTTGTTATTTTTGGCATATACCAATTAGCATTGTAAATATTATTATCTTTTCTGATATAGTCGCTAATTGGCATATTAAGTGTTTTACACATTTCAATTGAGCGAATAATTTTGTCTTTATTGTTAATATGAATTAAAGAAGCTCTTTTAGGGTCAATTTTATTTAGTTTTTCCCATAATTCCTGATTAGAAAGAGTTGATAATTTTTCTCTTAAGCTTTTATTTATGGGACACTCTGGAAGCATTTTATCATCAAGCAGACTTTTAATATAAAACCAAGTGCCGCCTGTGATTACTATATTTTTATTTGTATTATCAATAATTTTTTTGGCTTCAGAAACAAAATCGCCTGCTGAAAAGTCTTGGTTTGGGTCAATTATATCAATTAAATAATGAGGGATATTTGAGCGTTCTTCAATAGTCGGTTTTGCGCTGACTATATCAAAATCTTTATAGATTATTCGAGAATCTGCACAAATTATTATAGCGTTAATTTTCTTCGCTAACGATATTGATAACTTCGTTTTCCCTGATGCAGTCGGACCTGTCAAGACTATTAGATTTTTGTTCATAATAGTTAAATATTAACACAAGTGCTCCTGAGATAAAATAAATGTAGATAAATAAGATTAATATAGATAAAATTACGTTTGAGCCTATAATAGCTTTTGTAATTCCAAGACTGAAGTATATAAGGTAAATTATAAAAAATACGCTTAGAACTCCAAGGAAGTTTTTAAAAGTAAAACAAATTGAAGAAATAAAAGTATAAAAAGGTTTTATAAGTTGGTTTTTATTATCATCTTTTACAATAATCGGTGCTAAGAACAAGAAGAAGAAATTGTAAATCATGCTTGCTATAACAAAACTAAATTGCCAACCGTAGATTATGAATTTTTGATCATCAGAAAGATTTTGCAGATAATTAAGAGCATTATCAACACTTCCTGAAGCATTAATCATCATATCTCTGAAGATAAAATCTAAACTTCCGAAAAGTCTTAAGGCAATTTCGCTTGTTAAAAACAAAACAGCAGAAAGCAAGAATAAATATATTATAACACCTATTGTTACTGCAATTCCGTTTTTAGAAATACCTTCTAGAAATATCGCAAAAAAGTTTTTGTCTTTTAATTTTGTAATATCCTCTTCTTTAGCGACTTCTTTGAGCATTTGAAACCAGCCTGCCAAAAATACGGTGGTTAAAAAGAATATGCACAGTGCAATAATTAGAGCAACAACTTTTGATTGAGCAATCATTATATATGGAGCTAAAAAATTGCTGATTATTAAGAAAATAACAAAAAATAGTGTTATTGTCGGGTTTTCAACAACTATACGGAAAGATTTTTTTATTAAATCAATTATTTTCATTATAAAGCCTCTAAATATATGTTCAATATCCGCTAAATCAGATTTACAATTTTATTAATCTAATCTATTATTAATATATTACGTGCAACTAAAAAAACAAGGTAAAAAATGTTAAGATTTTCAAAAAAACATACCTATTCAGG
>CALVHD010000039.1 GCA_944327245.1 Candidatus Gastranaerophilales bacterium | reverse complement strand
GAATCAAAAAAAGAATTATTTACTTTAAAAATGGGACACAATAAATTAAAACAGTTGGAAAACACTGCATCTATCAAAAATAAAAAAAGAGAAATTGCACGTGCGAAGACTATTTTAAGACAAAAAGAACAACAAGCATAAGGAAATAATCAAATGCCTAAAAAAGTAAAACAAGGTACTGTTGTGAGCGATAAAATGGATAAAGCAATTGTTGTTGAAGTTGCTGAACATAAAGCTCATAAAAAATACAAAAAAACAATGACTTTCACAAAGAACTTCAAAGTTCGTGATGCTGAAAATCAATGTCGTGTAGGCGATGTTGTTACAATTGTTGAATCTAAACCTCTATCAGGTTCTATCAGATGGACTTTAGACAAAGTTGTAAGCGTTGCTAAGTAGTTAAAAATAAGTAAGGTAACAAGATATGATACAACAAGAAACCAGATTACAAGTTGCTGATAACACAGGTGCCAAAGAACTTCTTTGCATTCGTGTTATGGGTTCAAGTAATAAAAAGTATGCAAGCGTTGGCGATACAATTATCGCTGCCGTTAAAGATGCAACTCCAAATATGCCTGTAAAAAAATCTGATGTTGTAACTGCAGTTGTTGTTAGAACGAAACATGATATTAAACGTAATGACGGTTCTGTAATTCGTTTTGATGATAATGCCGCTGTTATTATAGCAAAAGATGGTGCTCCCCGCGGAACACGTGTATTTGGACCTGTTGCAAGAGAACTGAGAGAAAAGAATTTCATGAAAATTATTTCTCTGGCTCCTGAAGTAATATAATTAAGTAATAGGAATAAGTAAAAATGGCTAAAAATGACAAAAATTTGGCAAATAAAAAACTTCACACAAAAGTTGGCGACCGCGTTATTGTTGTTTCCGGCAAAGATAAAGGAAAACAAGGTAATGTTAAGGAAGTTGATTTGGCTAAAGGAACTGTTTTGGTTGACGGTGTGAATGTTGTAACAAAAGCCCAAAAAGCAAATCCTATGGCTGGAGTTCAAGGCGGCTTAAATAAAGTTGCAAAACCTTTGAATGCTTCAAAAGTTATGATTTGCTGTCCATCTTGCGAAAAAGCAACAAGAGTTAAGAAAGTTGTTAAAGATGGAAAAAAAGTTCGCGTTTGTGCTAAATGCGGCGAAACAATTGATGTGTAGACCACGATTTTGTGGGGCATTGAAATCCGACAGGCTATTTTAGCAGGGTTTCAAAGGCTAAGAAAAAGGAAATGAAAATGTCTAAAAGCACAGGTAATTTAAAAGACCGTTATAATAACGAAATAAGAGCAAAGTTGAAAGAAGAGTTTTTATATTCTAATGATATGCAAATTCCAAAAATGTCAAAAATTGTTCTTAATATGGGTGTTGGCGAAGCTTCTCACAATTCAAAGCTGGCTGAAAATATTGTTAATCAGTTAACTAAAATTGCAGGTCAAAAAGCTTTATCAACAAAAGCTAAAAAATCTATCGCTTCATATAAATTAAGAGAAGGTATGCCGGTTGGTGCAATGGTTACTCTTAGAGGCGAAAGAATGTATGATTTCTTCCAAAAATTGGTTTGTGTAGTTCTTCCTCGTATTCGTGACTTTAGAGGTGTTAGTCCAAAAAGTTTTGATGGCAGAGGTAACTATACTTTTGGTTTGAAAGAACAATCTTTATTCCCTGAAATTCACTATGAAGAAGTTGATATTGTTAAGGGTATGAATGTTTCAATCATTACAACAGCTAGAACTGATGATGAAGCAAGAAGTTTGTTAAGACACTTAGGTATGCCTTTTAAAAATAAATAATAAATATAGGAGATAATTTTAGATTATGGCTAAAAAAGCAATGATAGACAAAGAACATAAACGTGAAGCTTTAGCTGCTAAGGGCAAATATCCAAGAGTTAGACTTCATAATCGTTGTTCAATCTGCGGAAGACCCCATGGTTTTCACCGTGATTTCGGTATATGCAGAATCTGCTTAAGAAAAATGGCTCACCAAGGCTTATTGCCAGGTGTAACCAAAGCTTCTTGGTAGCAAAAAAGAAATTTAAAAGAACATATCCTTGATTGGGTATGTTCTTTTAGTATGTAAATTAATAAATATTTACATAAAATTTGCAAAAAAAACATGTTTAAAATATTATTATATGGCTTACACTAAACTACAAGACTTGTTCTTGCAAGTAGAAAGGAAATATTATGACAATCAATGACCCTATTGCAGATGCGTTAACACGTATTAGAAATGCTAACATGGTTAAACATGAAACTGTATCAATGCCGGCTTCAAATCTTAAAGAACAACTAGTTAAAGTTCTTAAAGAAGAAGGTTATGTTGAAGGTTATGTTGTTGAAGAAAAAGACGGTTTTAAAAATATCGTTGTGACTTTAAAATATAACAACGGACAAGGTGTTATCACAGGTTTACAAAGAATTTCTAAACCAGGTTTAAGAGTATATTCTAAAGCAAAAAATATGCCAAGAGTTTTTGACGGTATGGGTATTGCTGTTATTTCTACATCAAAAGGTTTGATGACTGAAAAAGCAGCTCGTGCAAACAAGCTAGGCGGCGAAGTTCTTTGCTATGTATGGTAACCCCGAGCTAAGCGAGTTTTAGTTCGCAAGGCGAACTTAACGAGCGCAGGCGAGGGCAAAAGGTGTGTGAGCTCGTGACGGCTGACCGTTGAGGTCTGGCGAACAGAGCGAAACCATACCACGAGCCAAGCAAACTAAGTGAAAGCTTGGTGAGCGAATATAAAGTGCCCTACAGCACTTATATTATAAATAGTTAAAAGGGTTAAATCGTTAAAAATACGATGCGTTCCCGCTAGATAAAAAGCGAAAGGAGAAAAAATGTCTAGAATAGGTAAATTACCAATTGCAATTCCTGATGGAGTTGAAGTTAAATTGGATGGTGCTGTTTTAACTGCAAAAGGTCCAAAAGGTACTGAGTCAGTTGAAATTCCTTCAGAAATTGAAGTTGTTATTAATGACAAAGAAGTTGTTGTTAACAGAAAAGCAGAAGATAGAAAATCAAGAAGTTTACACGGTTTATTCAGAACATTAATTTCAAATGCAATTACAGGTGTTAAAACACCATTTGAAAAGAAATTAGAAATCGTAGGTGTGGGTTATCGTGCAGCTATGCAAGGCAGTGCAATTAATCTATCACTTGGTTATTCTCATCCTATTATTATTGAACCGCCTAAAGGTATTACAATTGCTGTTGAAGCTAATACAAAAATCACAGTTTCTGGTTCAAATAAACAAATGGTTGGTGATGTTGCAGCTTTGATTCGTTCTAAACGTCCACCTGAAGTATATAAAGGAAAAGGTGTAAAATATGAAGGCGAATATATCGCAAGAAAAGTTGGTAAAGCAGGTAAAAAATAGTAACTAGATAATAAATTGCCAATATAAATCGACCTTTATTGAGGACTCGGTTTTGGTGAAAGGAAAGTAAAATGATTAAAACAATTAACAGAAAAGAACAAGCACGAAAAAGACACCAAAGAGTACGTCTTAAAATTTCAGGCGATGCTCAATGGCCTCGTTTAGCAGTATATCGTTCCACAAAACATATATATGCCCAAGTTATCGATGATGTTAAAGGTGTTACAATTTGTTCTTCATCATCAAAAGTTAAAGAGCTTGGCTTAAAACATGGCGGAAATATCGAGGCTGCTAAAGTTGTTGGCGCTGATGTTGCAAAAAAAGCTCTTGCAAAAGGAATTGAAGGCGTAGTATTTGATAGAGGCGGTTTCTTGTTCCATGGTAGAGTTGCTGCTCTAGCTGACGCAGCAAGAGAGGCCGGCTTACAATTCTAATTTAATTATTTGTAATAAAAAAAGATGACCAAACGGTCATCTTTTTTTATATTTATTTTTATGAATAATTAATTATTCATTTTATTTTTTAAATTAGCCTTAACGTCCGCTAAAGGGCCATTGTTAGGCGCTGTTAAGTTTTTAATATAGTTTTTTCCGTATACAAAGGGAAATTTAAAAAGCCATGATGATTTAATTAAAATTGTAGCAGTATCAGCGCCATGGTTTAATATCAGTTCATCAATGGTTTGTTCATATGCAGGTGATATTGATGAGAACACTTTTATCAAATAGTCGCTTGCGCTTACCACTCCATAGCCTGCACTTGTAATTGGTTGATCGATAATTTGTTTAACCGTAAAATTTTCGCTATCAGTGCCAATTTGGGCAATATCTTTTGGAAGTTCAATTGTATCTTTTGATTTTTGTTCAATTTCATGCCATATTCCATCATATGATATTTTTAAAACATTTGGTTTTGGCATATAGATATCATCTGCAATCGGCGCCAGTATAATATCGCCATCAAAACTGATTAAACCGTATTTATAGTTTTTTTCAACCAAGAACATTTTGCCGTACAATATTTCAATTGCGCTGTATTCTTGCGGAATTATTAAATTGGCGTTTTCGTCATATAGGCAAAATAGACCCTTTGAGCCAAGTTTTGCAAATCTTCCGACATATCTTTGCGCTTGTGTGAACTTAGGTTCAACAAGAATATTGCCTTCATTATCTATTATGCCAAATTTGTTTTTATATAAAAAAAGCCATGAAGTATCTTTTAAGCGTATTAGTTTAGTATATTTTGCTTCGGTGATTTTTTCGCTGCCGTTAGTTAAGCCAAATTTGTTTTCTTCGCTATAAGTTTGAACTGCGCTATCTGCCGCATATGCAGATATACAAAGTATTATAGATAATATAATTAATATTTTTTTCATACAAATATAATATCATAAATTGATTATGTTATAATAATTTCGTATGAGAAATTTATTTTTTAATAAAAAAAATGTTTTAATATTTTTAAGCTCTGTTATAGGATTAATGGTTTTTTTAGCGGGGTTTTATCTTTATATCTTACCTGAATTATTAACCTCAAAATTAGCACTAAAATCATTAGAAAAATTTACTCATGATTTATTAAAAATGGAGCTTGTAATAGAAAACCCTAAAATTAAAACAAGTCTTAAACCTCTAATTGAATGCAGTGTTGATAATCTTTTATTGACAAAAAATAATGAAATTTTAATAAATTTAGATAATTTTTCAACATCAATTTCGTATAATAAAATTTTTCGTAAAGAGGTAAAACTAAATTACCTAAAAGCAAATTCTTTAATTATCATGGCTGATAAATTAATTGAAAATTTGCCTAATTTTGAACAAAAAGAAAATGCTAAGCATTCTGATTTTAGAGTAAATATTTATAATTCTGAAATAAATTTAGATGAGCTGGAAGTTTCTTATAAACAAAACGGCGCTTTAATTGATTTATATTCGCGCGATATTTCTATAGTTGAAGGCGATGATTGCAAGAATTTAATTTTTAATTTAACTATGGATGTATATAAAAATACTAAAAATTATATCCATGTAATCAGTTCGTCTACTAATGAAGTAAAAATCTATCAAGACAAAATCGAAACGGAAAATTTAAAAGTATTATTAAATAAGTCTGACTTACTGGTTAATTCTGAATTTAAAATGCAAGATTTGATTTTGAATTTAAATGCTAAGTCTAAAAGATTTTTCTTAAAAGATATTTTTAATATTGTTAATTCCGGTGTTGTAATTGCAGACGGGGAAAAACTTTTAGCTCCTTTAATAAATCCATCGGGGTATGTTTCATTTAATGTAAATATGAAAAATAATGCTGATTTATCAGGTTTTATTGATATTACAAATGCAAAAGTTTCAATAAAGGATTTAGCAAGTTTACCTATAAACATCCAAAAAGGTAAAATAGTTATTTATAAAGATAAAATAGATTTTAAAGATTTAATTGGTTATTATGGTAAATCAAAGAGTAATTCAATTAAGATTTTTGGTGATATAAAAGATTATTACAAAACATTTGATTCTAATTTGGTAATAGATACTGTTGTCACAAATGAGTTTTTCAAGGACTATCTCGCAAAATTAATTAACAATACGGTTTTATATACTTCTAAAACTTTTAAAACGGCAATTGTTTATAAATCAAAAAATAATATTATGGATATTACCTGGCTTGCTAAAATTCCCAAAAAAGTCAATTTTGGCTTAAAGGATACAAAATCTGCACTGTCTGATTATGATAGAGCGGTTAAGGGTGATTTTCATATTGAAAATAATATTCTTGATATTAAAAATATAAATTATTATATTGCCTCTGATATTAAACGCGGGGTTAAAATTAAACCGATTGTTATATTGGATGGTAAAATGGCTTTAGACGGCAAGATTGATAATCTCGGTTTTAGATTTGACAGAGAAATTCCTTGTGAATTTTTGAATATATTTACAAAACAAAAGACCTTTAAAAAAGGTACAATGATTGGCAATATGCATGTTGCATTTAAAAATAATATTCCTTATTTGGATGCGGACATGAAAATTAAATCTACATTTTTGCCTTATCAAAGAATGTGGGTAAAAAATGCTGTTTTAAAAACGACCGATGATAATATTTGGGTTTATACAGACGGAATATTTAAAAGAGTTCCCTTCGTGTTTAAAGGTAAGATTAAAAATGAATTGCAGCCTCCTTTTATAATTAATAATTTGGTTCTTGAATTAGATAAATTAAACATTGAAAGGGTTATGGCGTCTTTTAATAATGGTAAAAATGTACAAAAAAATGAACCTAAAGAAGTTGAAATTCAAAACCCCGATGAAATAGCAGATGATGATTATATGTTTGATACAAATATAATCAGAATTAACAATGCTGATTTTATAGTAAAAAGCGGTAATTATAAAGACTTAAAATTTTCAAATGTTAAAGCTAATTTAACGCTTGATGAAAAAGGGGGTTTAAATATTAAATCTAACAGATTTGATATTGCAGACGGTATTTCATCATTGGCCGTAAATTGTGATTTGGTAAATCTTTTATATTCAATCAAGCTTGGAGTAAAGGATGTTGATTCTAATTTAATGGCAAAAGTTTTATTGAATTTAGATAAAGAAATCACAGGAAAGGC
>CALVHD010000038.1 GCA_944327245.1 Candidatus Gastranaerophilales bacterium | reverse complement strand
TTTGGAATTCAATGGAATTAATCGCAGTAAACCACAAAGCAATGATTAACTTCAGAATAGCAAGATAATAAAGAATTAATTATAATTATAATAGAGGAAGATAAAAAATTTAAAATCCGCAGCCTTAGTAGGTGCGGATTTTATATATTAAACGCTTGCTTTTTGTTTTGATTTTTCTTTAATATATTCCTCAAGACAAATTGCCAATTGATCAGGGCAGCTTGTCGGTTTTGAACCACACATAATTCCTCTTAATTTTGCAATTACTTCATTAATATTCATTCCGATTACTAAACTTCTAATACCTTTTAAATTGCCGTTACAACCGCCGATAAACTCGATATCCTTTATAATATCATTGTCGATTTCAACATTTATTTGTCTTGAACATGTGCCGTAAGTAGTATAATTAATTATTTCAGACATATAATACCTCATTTCTTCTATAACATAATTTTACCATGGTATAATTTTTTAGATGTTTATTATTAAAAAAATTCAAAATAAAGATGTATATTATTCAACCTTGCTTGACGTTGAACATTTTTTTACATCGAGAGATTTAATTGTAAAAGATAATATCGATTTAATATGCGATTATTTAAAAATTAACCCTGAAAATCTAATTAAACCAACTCAAACTCATAGCGCAAATATTGAAATTGTAGAGGAAAATAAAAAAGATTATCCAAACTGTGATGCTTTAATTTTAAACAAAAAAGGCTATGCAATTTATCTTAATTTTGCAGATTGCACACCTGTAATTCTATATGACCCTAAAAATAATATTGCTTCAATAGCTCATGCCGGCTGGCGAGGAACTGCTCAAAAAATTGCCCCAAAAACTGTCTTAAAAATGAAAGAAATATATAATACAAATCCAAATGATATCATAGCTTTAATTGGACCTTGTATTTCCTTTAAACACTTTGAAACTTCAAATGAAGCAATAGAACAACTGTCTTCTACCGTTAAAAATAAAGAAGGTCTTTTTAAAAATAATTTTGCAGATTTAAAAGGAATTAATAAATGCCAGCTTGAAGAAATAGGTGTCAAAAATATAGACATATGTCCTTGCTGTACAATTGAAAATAACGACAGATTTTTCTCATACAGAAAAGAAAACAAAACCAAAAACAGACACTCTGCATTGATTAAACTATAAATCAAATTTAATTAATTTATTTGTTTCTTGTTCGGTTACATACAACTTATTATTTTGATTATCATAAATTAAACAATAAGGCTTTTGAACTTTAGAAAACAGGCTGGCATTACCCTCTGGAGTAATCTTAACAATAGTATTTGCGCTATAATTTGCAACATAAATATTATTGTTTTTATCTATAGCAATGCCTATAGGGCCTCTGATTAAAACAGAATTTGAAAATACAGTTTTTTGTCCGTAAACTGAAATTTTATGAATTGTATTATCCAAAAAACTTGCAATATAAATATTACCTCTATTATCAAGAGCAATTCCTGATGGTGCCTCAAATTCTGCCAATTCAACACCTAGCGCAAGTCCTTGGGAATCAAAAGTTGTTTTATTTTGTTTGATTTTATTTTCAAGCTCTAATTCTTTTTGTCTTTTTTCGATTTTATCAATTAAAAGTTTGGCTGATTCATATTGAGGGGCACTATTTGAAATCTTGGTCAAATAACTGTGTGCGCTTGATAAATAACCTCTTTTATATTGAATTTTTCCGATATTATAAAGAATTTCCGAATCATTCGGCTTCAATTTAACCAACTCTAATAAAGAATTGTAAGCTTCATCATTTTTATTAACAGACATTAAAATTTGCGCTAGATTATAATGTGCCTCATAAAAATCCGGTTTTAGTTCAATTGCCTTTTTAAACATTTCAATTGAACGATTAACATCATCTTGTCTGTATAAATCTATTGCTTCATTATAAAGCAAAGCAGCCTCTTCTTTGTTATCAGCAAAAGAAGCATTAAACATCGTAATGCTCAATAAAATAAAAAATGAAATTAAGATATTCTTTTTCATGCTATCATTATAACAAAAGTTAATAAAACTACAATAAATATTTTAAAGGAAAAATAAATTGTTAATTTTAGGTTTAGAATCAAGTTGTGATGAAACAGCATGTGCTATTGTAAAAGACGGGCGCGAAGTATTGGCTAACGTTGTATCAAGCCAAATTAAAACTCATGAAAAATTTGGAGGAGTAGTTCCTGAAGTTGCTGCAAGAGAACACTTAAACTCAATTAATATAATTATTAAAGAAGCATACGAACAAGCCCAAATCACTCCTGACAAATTAGATTGTTTTTGTTCAACCGTGGGTCCCGGATTGGTCGGATGTTTGCTTGTTGGATTAAATGCCGCAAAAACTCTTTCTATTGTACACAACAAGCCTTTTTTAGGAGTAAATCACCTAAACGCTCATGTTTGCGCTAATTTTATTGATTCAAATCTAAAACCTCCTTTTATTTGTCTTTTGGTTTCAGGAGGACATACGCAAATTATCCATGCTAAAAGCTATTCTGAACAGGAAATTCTTGCTCAAACCATTGATGATGCTGTAGGAGAAGTTTATGATAAAGTTGCAAGATTATGCTCAATTCCCTATCCGGGAGGAATTTTGCTTGATAAAATGGCTCAAGAAGGAAATAAAGATACTTTCAATTTTCCCGAAGCAAAAGTAGGAATTGATGAATTTTCTTTTTCAGGACTAAAAACAGCAGTTTTAAGAGAAATTAAGAAATTCAAGCCTGATGAACTGCCTAAAAAAGACATAGCTGCAAGTTTTCAATACAGAGTAGCAGATACTCTAATCAAAAAAACAAAATATTTTGCCGATAAATTAAATTGCAAAACAATTGTTATGGCAGGCGGAGTTGCCGCCAATTCAGAATTAAGAAAAAGACTTGAAGAATTAAAAAAACAAAATTATATAACCCATGCCCCGGCACTTAAATATTGCACGGATAACGCTGCAATGGTAGCATCTTGTGCTTATTTTAACCCGATTAAATCAGATAATCCTCTTTTGCTTGAAGTTTTTTCAAGAGAATAGCTATACTTCAACCCTTGCAATAAGATTATCAATTAATTGTCTTGCAATTCTTGGACTTGTTGAACCCTTAACAAGCGCCATTCTTTGCGCTTTTTCAATTAGAACCTTTTCATCAATATCCAAGTTGTAATCTTTTGCTAAATCAAGAACAATTTTAATATAATCGTTATTATTGGGTTTTGAAAATAATAAATTTATTCCAAAACGCTCTGACAATGAATTCAGTTCATTAATTGTATCATTTAAATGAATTTCATCGCCTTTTCTTGCTTTAAAAGATTCTTTAACCAAATGACGCCTGTTCGATGTTGCATAAATTACGGCATTTTTAGGACATTGAATTAAAGAACCGTCTAGCACAGCCTTCATAGTTGAAAAAGTATCATCAGCTTCATCAAAGGAAATATCATCCGCAAAAATAATAAATTTATATGGAAGATTTTTTAATTTTTCATATAATTTATCAAGATTAATTAAGTTATTCTTAAATATTTGAACTATTTTCAAATTATCAAATTCATTCAAAAGAGCGCGAACACTTGATGATTTTCCACAGCCTGCATCGCCATATAATAAAATATTATTAACTTTTAAACCTTCCAATAATGCTTTTGTGTTTTCGTAAAGCACTTTTTTTTGTTCAACATATCCTTTTAAATTTTTGAAAGACAATTTTTCGCTAATTTCAATGGGTCTGATTTCTAAATTATTATCAAAAATAAATGCACGATTTCTTTCGAATAATTCATCAAGCTGTATTTTTATATCTTCAAAATCAGAAATTTTAAACTCATAAAAACTATTTTTAAATTCAGGCAAGTCTTTTAATAAATCAGTGTATTTTTCAAATTTTTTATTTAATTCGTTTTTAATATTTTCAAAAGAAATACTTGTTAGCTTTGAAATTATATTTAATTCTTTCTCAATTCTTTCTCTAAAAGTAAAATCAATTTTTGTTTTATATACCAATTTTTTAATATATGAAGAAAAATCATCACATTTTTCTTCATTCAAGGTTGATATAAAATCACAATATGTTTCAATAGCACTTTCAAAATTATTTTCATCATCAAAAGTCTTTAAAAACGTAAGAAATTTTTTAATTACTTTATCATTTTTAAAATCTTTAAAGATAATTAAGAAATAAACCAAAAAATAAGTTTTTAATAAATCATTCATTTTTATACTTCCATAAACACTGCCAATCCTTGCGGATTTAATATATATTTTTTTTCAATATAATCTTTAATTTCAAGGTCAATATTTGAAAAATCTGTTGTATCAAGGCACTTGTGCCAAGATTTTCCAACAAAATTATCAGGCAACATTATATTTAAAGGCTCATCATTTTTAGATGAAGCAATATATATCCTGTTTGGAATTGAATTAATTAACACTCCAAAAAACAAATCACAATTATTATCCCAATATCCCCTATTGTCAAATGGTGCAATTGCGCCGTTATCGTAGTGATATGTAAGAGATTTTACAAACTCTTTATTTCTAAAAATAGGATGTTCGTTTCTAAATTTAATTAAATTTCTAATATATTCCATTATCCTATTTTCAAAAGTATCTTTTCTTGTTGCCTTTTCCCAATTCAAGTAATTTGTGCCGTCATCTTTATTATAGCTGTTACTGTTGCCGTTTTTAGTATGCATTATAATATCGCCGATTTGAATCATGGGAATTCCGTAAGACATAAATAAAAAGGCAAGTTGTTTTCTTATTGCATTTTCTTTTTTTGAAAAATCGCCATCATAATCACCGCAAATTTCCCAACTTGAACCGCCTTGCGTAGAAGAGCTTTTTTCCCTAAAATTATTTAAATCATAAAGACAAAAACCGTCATGAGAAGCAATATAATTAACAGATTTATCTAAACCCTTAAATTTTGAAGGAGTTCCCTCAAAAATATCTTTCATATCTGACGGTGTAACTTCAAAAGGTCTTAGTGTAATTTTTCTTACTGTATCTCTAAATACATTATTCCATTCCGCCCAAAACGGTGCAAATTGACCCAATTGATAACAATTTTTGCCCCCGCATGTCCAAGGCTCTGCTATCAAAACAATGCCATCTTGAGTGCAAGAAAAATCATCAACAACTTTAACATTCCTTTGTTCAAGCTTTTCTTTCAACTTGCCTGCTAAAGAATTAATGCTATCATACATTTCTTCACACGTAGAACTAATTTCATTTAAAGCAGCAGCCAAATCAAAACGAAAAGCGTCCACTCCTTGATTTATCCAATAAACTAAAGAATCAACGATTAAATTTAAAACTCCTTCATTAGTTATGTTGAAATCATTTCCACAGCCCGAATTTGAACGATAATAACCGTTTTTATAAGTTTTATAATATGACTGATTGTCTATTAAAGCATAAGAAAACAAATTAGCATCATCCACATTATGATTAACAAGCCCCGCTTCACCGGTATGATTGTAAACCATATCAAGACAAACTTTTATATCATTTTTATGAAATTCATCTATCATTGAACGAAATTCATTTAAAATCATTCCTTGAGATTTATCGTAAGCATATCTTCTTGATAAGCTGAAATAACCTAAAGGCATATAACCCCAGTGATTTATGCCATTTTGCCTTGTATCAAATTCATTTAACGGCAAAAATTCAACCATCGTTATTCCAAGATTTTTAATGCTTTTGGCAAATTTTGCAGCACCCTTATATGTGCCTTTTTCAGGCATAGAAATATTTTGCGTTAAATCCTTCATGTGCACTTCGCCTATAATTTCAGAATTAAAAGCACGAGGCGCAACTTTTGCAATTTCAACATCCGGCAATGGGCTATATACTGATTTTATTGCCCATTTTGCATTATTTATCAGATGAAAACCCGCACCTGAGCGAAACATGTTAAATCCGGGGTTAACATCAGAAGGAACATGGGACAATTCTCTTGAATAAGGATCATAAGCCACTTTATTAGGGCAAAAACGATTTCCGTTTTCATCAAATTTTGATTTAAAGCCTTTATCTGAACCCAATTCAAAGTCTTCAACATACTCCCAATTGGCTCCAAAAACCCTAAAACCATAAAAAACAGGGGCTTTATGACAATTTAAAACATAATCTTTAACAGATGTTTCCCATACATCATTTTCCGTTTTTTTCATCTCAAGAGTCATTATAGGCTCTTCTCCTTGCGGTTTATCAAAAATACACAATAAAACCTTTTTAGCATTTTTTGAATACAGCCTAAAATCTACGCTCTTGGTGATTGGGTTATAATTAGCCCCTAACTTAGTTTTATCATTTGTTATTAAATTTTCCATTCTCCCCCTCATTTTAGCGGGTTTATAACGATTCCTGATAGCAATTTAGGATAAAAATATGTTGATTTTTGCGGCATACGAAAACCTTTTGATGAAATATTAATTATATCTTTCATTTTTGGATATGCCATTATAAAACAAACACTTGCACTGCCGTTTTTAACGGAATTAAAAGCAACCGGCTCTTGTTTTTCATATTTTATGCCATTTTGTGCCATTAATTCATCATCCTTGTAGTTAAATTCTTGTTTTAAAATTAATTCATGCAAAACAACTAAATCTAAATTTTTTAAAACCTCAGGGGCTTCTATTGATTTATTGGCATTAGGTTTCAATTTTAAAACATAATAATTGTTATCATCTTTTAAAATCATGCCTGTAGTAATTTGTTTTTGATTTTCTTCTTCAATTTTATCCAAAAACTCATCTTTATCAGATAAAATTTCTATATCATAATATTTTGAAACCTTTTCAAGAGCGGTTTTTTTATCTATATCTTTTTGGACAATCCTATGAGTCGGATATATAACTAAATTTTCATCTTGAGCATTTGTAAAATAGCTCATAACATATTTTGCATATTCGTTTTCAGGATGTAATTTTGAATAATTCATAGATGTTTCATATCTGTGATGACCGTCAGCAATTAAAAGAGTTTTATCTTTTAGGGTATCTTCTATCACTTTTATATCATCAGGCTCATCAATCAAATAAACAATATTTTCAACTCCCAAATCATCAACAACATCCATAAAAGGTTTTTGAGAAAGATATTTTTCAACCATCTTTTCTATTGATTTAGTTTTATCATCATAAACCATAAAAATTTGAGAGAAAAATGCGCCTGTTTCAGATACAAGATTTAATCTGTCCTGCTTTGGACCGCCCATGGTATATTCATGGGGTAAAATTTTCTTAGTTTCAAAATCTTCGATTTTATTTCTTGCAATAAAACCTTTGCGCTCAATTAATTTGCCTTTTTCATTTTTATATTTTTGAATTATATAAAAAATTGAAGGCTTTTGAGTTTTAATCAAGATTTCTTTTTCTTTCCAATCTTCAAAATATTTTTTAGCGTCAGAATATCTGTTTTCACCCTTAGTCAAAATTAACCTTACAATATTATATTCGCTTCTTTTATATAATTCGTCTTGATATTTTTCATCTATAACATCATATGGAGGAGCTATAACATCATCTAAGTTAACTTTATCTTGATTATATACAATCGCATTTAACGGCAAAACTTCCATTCTTTTCCCCTATTTTATCTATATGTCTATTATATTCTAGAGTATTTTATAATCTAAGTAAAATTTAAAACAGTTTTTAACATTTGTTACATTATTTTTAACTTGCGCAATTTTTTAACAAAAAAATACTTTATTAATATGTGTGTAAATAATTAGGTTAGTTATTAGTATGACAGAAGCATTGACAAATATGAATGCAAAAAGTTTAGGCAGCTATTATAACAGCTCCTATATTTCATCAAAAACTCAAGAACTCGAAAACAAATTAAAAGAAGTTCAAAATGAGCAAGGATTTTTGGGGAAATCTTGGAATGCCTTAAAAGAAGTTACAAATTTGGGTTTGAGTAATTCTGATTGTGAAAAATTAGTCGATAAATATAATAATGGTGAAATTTCTTTTGAAGAAGCAGTAAGTTATATTGAAGATTTTGAATCCAAACAAAACACAATGTCTGAATTAGGCGCAAACATCTTAACAGGTATAGGCGCAATAGCTTTTGCAACAACAGCTCTTTCAGCAGGACCAATTGGCTGGGCTGCAGCAATTATAAAAGGTGCTCCAATAGGTGCGGCGCTAAAAACGGGTATTAAAACTCTTGATAGGGCAACAAACGATGTTGAAAACGATTCAATAGATATAAAACAAATGACAAAAGATGCTATTTCAGGAGCTGTAACAGGAACAACCAGCGCAGTATCATCAGGAGTCGGCGCAGGTATTAAAGCGGGTAAAATCGGTTTATCTATCCTCAACGGAGCTAAATGCGGCACAATTTGCGGCACTGTTTCAGGGGCAACAAGCTATTTAACAGATGTTGCTTTTGAAGATAATAAAGAATTTAATACGGAAGAATTGATAAAAAACACTGCAACTTCAGCATTTATATCAGGTACGGTAGGCGCTGTTGTTGGTGGCGGAATGTATGGTCTTTCAGCAAATACGGGAAAAGAAGCAACAAAAACT
>CALVHD010000037.1 GCA_944327245.1 Candidatus Gastranaerophilales bacterium | reverse complement strand
GCATTAACAACATCAATTTTAGATTTTAAACCCTCATCAAACATTGCTTTTGTTCTTTCATAGTTAAGGGTTTGTATTCTTACGTTTTGTTCATAAATATCTAAATTAGCTAAAGCACAAAGTACTTTATAATAGTTTATTTTAACATCATAAACAACAGCTAAAACATCAAAATCATAATCAAATTGAGCTGATTGAGTGTCATATTTTGCCATGTTAATTCTGGCTGTTGTTTTTCCAAAATCCCAAATCATTTCAGAAATGCCGACATTAAAGCCAATGGAATTTTCTTGGGAATTTAAAATTCTTGTTCCGTTATTATTGTTATGATTATAGCTTACTTTGCCTGTTAAACGCGGCGCATAACTGCTTCTTGCTTGTCCAATTCCGGCTTGAGCTGCTTTTATTCTTTCATTTGAAACATATAAATTAGGATTATGATTTAGGGCGTAATCAACACAATCGTCTATTGTCATAATTGAAAGTTGATTAAACGGTGTTTTTGGTCTGCCTTCTAATACAGGCGGGAGTTTGACATCTTCTACCCTAACTTTTTTGTTTTTTGTTTTTTTAGTTTTTTTAGTTTGAGATGTGTCTTTTTGAGTGTCTTTATTTTCTTTTTTGGTTGAATTATCTTGTTTATCTTTTTTGAATTTAAACCAGCTGAACTTAGGTTTTGTTGTATCTTTTGGGGTATTTTCTTCAATGGCAAAAACTTGCGCAAAATCAAGCGCAATTAAAAACGATAGCAATAAAATTACAAGTTTTTTATTAATTTTTTTCAAAAATCACTCTCCAACTATTTTAGAATTTTAGCGCGACATAAGAATATTTTACATCATTAAATTAATGTATATCAATTGTAACGACCAACAAAAAAATATGTTCAAAAAATTTTGTAATAAAATATTTTTATGGAAAAAAGATATTATCCCTTTAGTGAATACCTTAAAAATACATTTTCAAAAAAAGTCTATAAAATAACACTGGACGCAGGTTTTTACTGTCCCAATAGAGATGGTACGCTATCAAAGGGCGGGTGTATTTTTTGTGATGAAGTAGGTAGTTTTTCAAGGTGTAATGATAAAAGATTATCAATTAAAGAACAAATTGAAATAAGCATGGAAAAGCTTGAAAAACAATTTAAAGCCGAAGCTTTTATGGCATATTTTCAGTCATATTCAAATACATATGCACCAATTGAAAAATTAAAAGAAATTTATGACAGCGTTTTCATAAATGATAAAATTGTTTCTATTTCAATTGGAACTCGACCTGATTGTGTGGATAGTGAAAAATTGGATTTAATTGCAACTTATAAATATCCTTGGATTGAATACGGTTTACAAAGTGCGCATGATGAAACCCTAAAATTAATTAATCGAGGTCATGATTTTAATTGTTTTAAAAATGCCGTTATCGAGACTAAAAAAAGGGGAATAAAAGTTTGCGCACACATTATTTTGGGTTTTCCGAATGAAAATAAAAAAATGATGCTGCAAACTGCAAAAGAGTTAAGTTATCTTGATATTGACGGTATTAAAATTCATATGTTAACCATTTTAGCTGATTCGCCTTTAGCTAAAATTTATGAGAAAGAAAAATTTTATTTAATGAACATGGAACAATATTGCGAATTAGTTTGTGATATTTTAGAAATTTTACCCAAAAATTGCACTATTCAAAGAATAGCAGGAACTGGGTTTAGCGAAACTACTCTGGAGCCTAAATGGGTAAACAGGCGGTTTGAAATTTTAAATATGATAGATAAAATGATGGTTCAAAGAAATAGTTTTCAAGGTGATAAATTTAATTCGGACTTTGTCCTGAAATTCTGACACCTGCTACAGAATATCTTGCTTCATCTTTTTTGATTAATTTATTTTCTTCGTTATAGTGTTCGATTATAAAATCGTCTGTTCCTGAAAAATTATTCCCTAACAGAGTAAATTCAACTGTTTCTTTATAGATTTTTTTACCGTCAGCGGTTTTAACTTCTTTTTGTCTTGAAAATTTAAGTGTTCTGTTATCTGAAACTTTTTCTTTTATTTTAATTTCACTATGTGCTCCGCTTTCAAGATTTTCTAAAATCAGCGTATTATCGTAACCCGATAAATTCCAGATATCCCTGCTTTCTTGGTTAAAAGCTATAGGATTATTAGAAGAGTTCATTTTGGATATTACTCCCCATGAACCAAAAAAACCTTTTGGAATATATTCTTCGGATACCCCTCCTTTTAGAACATCAGCATTAACTGTTAAAAACAGCATAGATATTAAAATTAAAAATATTTTTTTCATATTTATGATTTTAATTAATTTCAAATAAATTTCAACCCTGAGATTGAGGAATTTTTATTAAATCATTGTAAGATAATAGTGTGGGAGGATTAGTTTGAAACAAACTTTATCAATTTTAGTATTATTTTTATTTATAGTGGCGCTTGTTTTAAATCAAGTGCTCCCTGCTGATGCAGCTAAAAAAGCGGTTAAGAAAAAAGGAGTTAACCAAGAATTTCTTGATGATATAACGACTAAAGTTGATAATTTAACTAAAAAAATCTATGAAAAAGAGCTTTATACCCCCAATGATGCTAATCAATTAATTGGTTTAAAATTGCAGCTTGATGAACAAATGGATATTTTAAGCGAAGCAAGTTTTGCTCCGCTTTATTTTAAAATTGGAAATATATATAGATTAAGAGGACAAGAAAAAGAAGCAATCAGCTGTTATCAAACAATTCTTGAAAATTTCTCAGAAACTGCATATGGCCCTAAAGCAAGAGATATTTTAACTGAAATGGGTGTTGAAATCAGGGTTCCTGTTGAAGATAGTGAAGAAGACTCTTTATCTGATGAAGAATTTTAAAATTTAAATTGTTTGTGTTAGACTTTTTTTAATAAGTAATAGCAGGAAATCGAGGTGAAATTCCTCAGCTGGGGCGCAGCCGTATAGTCGGAAAACTGATAAATTTAGAAATTTTGCGAGACCCGAAATTTCTATTCGGTTCGCATGCGGTTTTGCTCCAAAAGGAGCATTTTGGCTACGGGATACACACAAAATATACAAAATAATAATAAATGCCCTCATGGCTTTCCTTTGGGTGCTTGTCCGATTTGTTCGGGTATGGGCAGTAGTTCAAAACAAGATAAAAATAAGCCAAGAGTAGCAGGTGAGATGAGCTATAACGAGTGTCTTGCCGAGTGGCATAGAATACAAGCCAGAAAAGAAGCAAAAATTCAAGAAAGACTTGATAGGATTGAACAAGCGCAAAATCAACTGCTCTTAAATCGCATGATGGCAGGTTTAGATAAAATATCAAAAACTCTTGATAATTTTATAAATAAAATGGAACCAATGCCGCAATTAGTTAAGATACCTGTAAAAATCTTCATAAATATAATCATAAAACCGATTTTGAATTTGATTTCAAAAATTCCTGAAGTTATAAAAAATGTTCAAACTTCTATTTCAAATTTCATATCATCAGTAAGCGAAAAAATGGCTTCTGTTTTAGGTGAAATTAAAAATTTTATCAATTCCCAAATTGAAAAACGATTTAAAAAGCCGATAAAATTATTATTATCTTTATTCAGTGAAGAAGAACAAGATAAAGAAGAAAACGAGGAAATGGAGAAGTTAAAATTAAGGGAATTAAAAAAAGTTTTAAAAGGAATATTCAGAAAAAAACAAAAAATCAAGGAAAAAGAAAATGAAAATCACCACGCTAGAGGCATATAAAAAACAAATAAATTCATCTTTTAAAAAAGATGATAAACAAAAACAAGATACGTTGAAAGGCGTATTGCTTAATAACTACATTAAAAAACAAGAAGATGACGATGATTTTTCTAATTTTGATGAAATTTCAAAGAGTTTATTGATACCACAAGAAGTAAAAATACAGAATGTATCAGCAAAAAAAGAAGAATCATTTAATGCTAAAAATATTTTAAAACCTCTTTTTATAACAGCAGGAGCAAGTCTTTTAAGTTTAATCGGCATAAGTTTTGCAATTAAAAAATATTCTTTTACAATGGCAAATAAAAATGATATTGTGCGCCCCGGAGATTTAGCAAGAAATATAAATATTGTTGAAGAGCCTCATTTTGCGATGTATCGAGCGCTAAGAGATCCAAACGCAAAAAATATTTTAGGCTTAATTGGCGTTTTATTGATGAGCGGAGTTACTTTAATATCGAAAAATTTAATTGATGGAATTAAAGAAGTTTGGATTAAAAAACAAAATTGTGATATTGAAGGTGATTTACAAGAAAATTTAATTGAAGTTGAAAAAGATGCTTTCAGCGGAAAATTAGATGTAGTGAATAATCTTTTATCGGATAAAACAAAATATTTTCAATCGGAATTATCAGAGAAAAACATTAAATTTAAAGGTGAAAATAAAGAAAAAGAAAATAAAACTCCTGAATTAAAAAAAGGAATAATATGTGCTATATTGGGAGTTTTTGGCATTGCCGGAATTAGTTTTGGTATATTTAAAAATTACCAAAAAACCATAAAAAATCTTGATACTTTTGTCAAAAAATATCAAGATTCTGAAATAAGAAATAAAATTTCATCCATAGTTCAAATGGAAGATAAAACTTCTGCTATTAAAAATATGACCGATATTTTAAAAGTAATTAATGCAAAAGATGAAACAATAAAAGATAATCTTTCAAAAATTAAAGGTATAACTCAACAAGAAATTTCAAATGCAGTGCAAGAAATAAAAAAAGCACAAATATACGCTCAAGCTCCTGAAGCAATAGGCGGCATAAGCGAAAAAATTCAATATTATTGTTATATTAATGAAGAAAGAGGACATTTATATAATTGGATTTTAAATCCCGAAAATAAATTTAATAAATATCTTTTCTTATCATTTTGTATGATAAGTTCAATAAGTTATATCTCAAAATCTGCAGTTCAAGCCATTAAAGACGTTGCAGTAAACAGAGAAAATTCTAAAAGTGAGCTTAATTTAAGAAAAAGATTAGTTGAAGTTGAAATCAATAATTTTAAAGCGAAAAAATTAAGCGCAGTTAATCCTTTAATTGATAATTTTAATCTTCAAAAGAAAAAAGGTAAATCTAAAGAAGAGCTTAAACAAATGGCGGAAAATATTTTAGTTGAAATTAAAAACGGACCGCCATATGTTTATGCTTAAATTAGCGAATTAAATTCCAAAATGTTCTTTTTAATTTGTCTATGAAACTAACTTCACATTGATGGCGGACTATGGTTGTAAAATCATATTCATTGGGTTGAATTGTTCTTTGATATTTAACATCGCTGTAGCCAAAAAGCATTACATAAATTGGTGCATATCCTTTTGGAATTTGTAAATATTCGCAAAATTCAGGAAATAATTTTAATATAGCCTGACAAAATCCGCACCACAAAGTCCCAATATTAAGACTTTGAGCATATAATTCAAAATATGATAGAGCTATAATGCCGTCTTGAATAGGACATGGCGCATTAATCGGAGCGCTTACAACAATCATATGCGGAGCATTTCTGAAAATCACATCTTCTCCATTTTGCAGCGCATTTTTATATTTAGAAAATTTGTTTAATTTATCAGACAAAAATTTAAAAGGTTTTTTGTTTAATAAGTTAATGAGTTTTTCGTTAACTTGAGCTCTGAAATCATCCATAACTTCAACATCATCTATGATTGCAAAATGTAGTTTGTGATTGTTGCATCCTGTTGGGGTATAATTTAACATTTGTTTTAATTTTTCAATTTCACCTTTTGAAACATTAATTTTTTTGTATTGTCTTATGCTTCTTCTTGATTGAATTAAGTTTAGTAAATCATCGGAATTTATTTGTTTAATTTCAGAAGAATTTTTTGCTTCTTTTCCTAAAATTGATAAAGCCCCATTAGGACAAACTGCAAAACAATGTTGACATTGAATACATTTTTGAGGATTAAGTAATTTTGGATATCCGTCTTCATCAAAACCAATTGCCCCTGATACACAATCATTAGCGCAAAGATGACATTTTATGCATTTTTCTTTATCTATTTTAAATTTTTTATCCATGTTACTTTCTCCTTTTTTAACATAATAAAATAAATTTCAATTATTGTTAAGTCACAAGATTATTAATCTTTTGCACATATATTACTTTTTATAGTACAATACTAATATAGTTAAGATAAAAGGGGAGTATATGGCAGACACCACAACAAATCATAGTTATGACGCCAGTAATATTAGAGTTTTAGAAGGGCTTGAAGCAGTTAGAGTAAGACCCGGCATGTATATCGGTTCAACTTCTCAAAGAGGGCTGCACCATTGTATATACGAAATTGTAGATAATTCAATTGATGAAAGTTTGGCAGGTTATTGCGATACGATTCATGTAACTGTTCATAAAGATAACTCAGTAACCGTACAAGATAACGGACGTGGTATTCCCTGTGATATTAAACCGGATAGTGGAAAATCCGCTCTTGAAATTGTTCACACTGTGCTTCACGCAGGCGGAAAATTTGGTGATGGCGGATATAAAGTTTCAGGCGGTTTACACGGCGTTGGTGCTTCTGTTGTAAATGCTTTATCTGAAAAATATATTGTTGAAGTAGCTCGTGACGGTTTTGTTCACAGACAAGAATATTTAAGAGGTGAACCTACTACTCCTGTGGAAAAAATTCGTCCGACAGATGAACATGGTACAAAAACACATTTTTGGCCTGATCCTGAAATATTCACTGAAACTACTGAAATAGATTGCGAAGTTATCGCCAATCGTTTAAGAGAAATGGCATTTTTAAACAAAGGTTTAAAAATTATTTTCCACGATGAAAAAAATGAAAAAGAAACAACATATCATTTTGAAGGCGGTATTGCTTCTTATGTTGAACATTTGAATAAAAATAAAAATGTTTTATTTGAAAAACCTGTTTATATTGAAAAAATGGTTGATGGAATTAATGTTGAAATTGCAATGCAATACACAGATTCTTATACTGAAAATGTATTATCATTTGCAAATAACATTAATACCCATTCAGGCGGTACGCACTTAACAGGTTTTAGAAACGGTATAACTCGTGTAATCAACGATTATGCAAGAAAAAATAATATCTTAAAAGATAAAGACGCTAATTTGGCAGGTGAAGATGTTAGAGAAGGTTTAACCGCTATTGTTTCAGTTAAAATAGGAAACCCTGAGTTTGAAGGGCAAACAAAAGAAAAGCTTGGAAATGCCGAAGTTACTCCTGCTGTTAATGATGTAATTAGAGATAAATTCCAAGAATGGCTTGAGTTTAACCCTAAAATTGCTAAAACAATCATAGATAAAACCATGCAGGCGCAACGTGCCAGAGAAGCAGCAAGAAAAGCAAGAGAACTTACAAGAAGAAAAACCGCGCTTGAAAGTTCATCTCTCCCCGGTAAACTTGCAGACTGCTCTTGTCGTGAAGCTGAAAAATGTGAATTATATATTGTTGAGGGTGATTCAGCGGGAGGGTCTGCTAAACAAGGTAGAAACAGAATGTTTCAAGCGATTTTACCTCTAAGAGGCAAGATTTTGAATGTTGAAAAAGCTCGTCTTGATAAAATTTATAATTCAGATTCAATTAAGACTATGATTCAAGCTCTTGGTATCAATATTTCAAAAAATCATGAAGAAGTAGATGTTGCAAAATTAAGATATCATAAAGTTGTTATTATGACTGATGCTGATGTTGATGGTGCTCACATTAGAACTCTAATGTTAACATTCTTCTTTAGATACGCAAGACCTCTATTAGATAACGGTTATGTATATATTGCTCAACCGCCTTTATATAAAGTTACAACAGGAAAACAAACGGAATATTTATATGATGACAGAGCTCTTGAAAGGCTTGTTCGTGAAAGAGGCGTTAAAGGAGTTCATTTATTTAATAAAACAAAAGATAAATCAATTTCAGAAGATAAATTAGAGCCATTGATGTATGAAATGGGTAAATATTATAGAGCTTTCTATAATCCTATTATTAATCAAATGCCTTCTGTTATCGTTCGTGGTTTAATTCGTTCAGGAATACAACCTCAAGATTTTGAAAATGAAGAATTGATGAAAAAACACTATGAATATTTAGCTCACTACATTGAAGACCATGCGCAAAATTATGGCATAGTTGAAGCTAAAGATTATAGAGTATTTTTAACTTCTAATCCTGAAAATAATCGCTTTAATTTAAAAATTGAATTGGGCGGGGATTTAGACCCTGTATTAATTACACCTCATATGATTAAATCTCAGGAATTTATGAGATTAAAAGATGCATATCCTAAAATCAGAGAATTTTTAATTGAAGAAGAAAAACTTCTTAAATTGGAAACTGAAACAGGAACAGTTGATATTACTTCATTTACTCAATTATCAAAATTAATTGAAGAAAGAGGGCAAAAGGGTATGCAAATCCAGCGTTTTAAAGGCTTAGGAGAAATGATGCCTCAACAACTTTGGGAAACAACCATGGATCCTGCTAATAGAACTCTAAAACGTGTTAGCCTTGAAGACGCTCAATTGTGTGATGAATTGTTTGATATATTAATGGGTGATAATGTTGCGCCAAGGCGTGATTTTATTGAACAAAACGCAGTTTATGCTACAAACATTGATGTATAATGATTTTAATAATCAATTTAGTATTAATTAGAATATTTTCAAATTCATTTTCGGGAGTTTTTCAAAAGAAACTCTCGAAAA
>CALVHD010000036.1 GCA_944327245.1 Candidatus Gastranaerophilales bacterium | reverse complement strand
CTAACAGAATATCAATTTGAGGATTTTTCTTTTGCTTTAATCTGTTTGAAATATCTTTGTTATAAGCACCAAAAGTGTTTGTATCAAAGTTTGTTTCAAACATTTCATTATAATCTTTGATAATTCTTTCTAAGCTATCTCTTGAATGTTCTTCTTTATTGGATAAATCCTCGTTACTTCCGTAAGAATAGACAGCTGCAATATTGTAATTATGCTTGCCTTCATCTTTTAACTTTTTAAAAGTGTCATAATATTTTATCAGCTGAGGAATTGATGAAACCGCAAAAATTGAGGTATATTTACCGTTTCTTGTCTTTAGCGAGTGGTGATTAATGATATGATTTGCAATCATATTAATTCTTTCATCAGCCATAAAGACTTCTTCTCTATCAATATCTTCTACCCTTGTTTCATCATTTTCATCATATTCTCCTTCATAAGTTTGGATGTATTCAATCGAAAATCCTAAAACATTATGGTCGTGGATAGCGTTTTTAATTAAGTAAGCATGAAGAAGTTTTTGGAACATATCGGCAGTTGTTCTGCCGTCTTGAGATTTATTCTCTACAAAACGAGGTGTTCCTGTAAAACCAAAATATTGAGCATTTACAAAATGTCGCTTTATTTGGTTATGCATTTCGCCAAATTGTGAACGATGACACTCATCAATAATGAAAATAACTTTGTCATTTTTGTATTTATTCATTACCTCTAAATATTTAGGAGTATTTAGAGCTTTTGCCATTTTTTGAATAGTTGTTACTATAAGTTTTTTATTTGGGTCTTTTACCTGTTTTACAAGGACTTTTGTATCATCCGTATTATCAACGCAGTCTTTTTCAAACTTATTAAATTCTTCAATCGTTTGAGTATCAAGGTCTTTTCTGTCTATTAGAAAGAAAACTTTTGCTATGTTTGGTTCGTTCTTTAGCAAGTTTGCACATTTCCAGCTTGTTAATGTTTTACCTGAACCTGTCGTATGCCAGATATAGCCATTAGAATTAGTGTTTAGAGCTTGTCTTATGAGAGCTTCTGTTGCATAGACCTGATAAGGTCGCATTACAATTAGGCATTTATCAGTATCATTGATAACCATGTATTTAGTTATCATTTTTAACAGGCGATTTTTCTCCAAGAATTCAGACGAGAAATTTTCAAGTATGTTAATACGCTCATTGTCTTCTCTTGTCCAATAAAAAGTCAAAGACTTCATTATTCTAGGCTCATTAGTATTGGCGAAATATCTTGTCTCAACACCATTAGAAACTACAAAAATCTGAATATATTTAAATAGCTCTTTAAAAGAGTGTTGTCTATATCTGTCTATTTGATTTATAGCTTGGTTAATATCTACCCCACGTCTTTTAAGTTCAATTTGAACAAGAGGTAAACCATTTATCAAGATAGTAACATCATATCTATTAACATATTTGCCATGAACGGTTACTTGGTTTGTTACTTGATAAACATTATTTTCAGGGTTTTCATTAAGGAAATTTATGTATACTTGCTTGCCATTGTCTCTATCTAAGATAAATTGGTCTCTAAGTTGTTTTGCAGATTGATAAACAGTTTTACCGTTAAGATAAATAAGAATTCTTTCAAACTCTTTATCGGATAAATCAACACCCTCTAGGATGCTTTTATTAATGTAATTAAGCTGTACTCTAAAATTATTTTCAAGAGCCTTGTAATCCTCAAGTTTTATATAGCTATACCCTTGAGAAGACAACTTGTTTATTAATTGCTTCTCTAACTCTGCTTCACTTTGATATGACATTGTGCACATTCCCTAACCTCTTCTTATCATAGCATAAATATGTTAAAGTTCTGCAATAGGTATTTATTACGAACAATTATGTATATAATTTGTTATAATTTTAAGTAAGGTTCTAATGAGGAAATTCTTAGTTTTATTGTTATTCTTGTTCTTTGCAAATTTTGCTTTTGCAGTTAATTTTTATGACTGATATGGTCAAAAGACAGGAAGCTATAAATAATTTTTTTCAAACTTATTTCTTGAGGCATTAAGAAGACTACAAACTCGGAATTATAAAACATGAAATAGCTGATGAATTAAATAAAACTAAATCAATCGTGCATTGGGTGAAGTACTTAATATGGAAAATTTAAAGATTTTAAATAAACAATTTTTAGCAATCTTCAAATTTATCAGCCAACATAAACGTAATCATTCATAACAGGCTGCATTCCTAGTGCCTCAAGGGTTTTATAAATTTCATCAACGCTTCTTGAATCAGCTATTTCAAATTGGTTATCGCCATCTTTTTCTTCTTTTGTGTGTTCACCAATTCCCGTAGAAACGCCTGCCGAGATTTTTGTAGCTGCAATTTGAACGGCATTGTTTCTAAATTCCGCTCTTTCTCTTGTTGAAATAGTCATATTAATAAAGGGCATAAATATCCTATAAGCACACATTATTTGCAACAATTCCAACTCTTTAACTTCATTAGGATTAATCGTATTATCTGCAACAGTTGGTCTGAGCCTTGGAATAGAAACAGAAATTTCAGCATGAGGATATTTTTTTTGTAAATAATACATATGACATGCAGTAGCTAAAGTATCTTTTTTATAGTCAAAAAGTCCTAATAATGCACCAAAAGCTACACCTCTAATTCCACCCAATAAGGCTCTTTCTTGTGAATTAATCCGATAAGGATAAATTCTTTTATGACCCTTTAGATGTTTTTTTTCATAAGTTTCTTTATCATAAGTTTCTTGAAAAACCGTTACATAATCAGCCCCCATTTTATGAAGATAATTATATTCATCTGTGTTTAGAGGATAAATTTCAATTCCTATATTTTTAAAATATTTTTTAGCCAATTGAACTGCTTGACCTATATATTGAACATCCGATTTTTTTCTTGATTCACCTGTTAAAATAAGAATTTCTTCAAGACCTGATTTTTTAATTTCAATTAATTCTTTTTCTATTTCATCAAAATTTAATTTTGCTCTTTTAATATTGTTTTTGCAGTTAAAACCGCAATAAATACATTGATTTTCGCAATAATTAGAAATATATAAAGGAGTGAAGAAATAAACATTTTTTCCAAAATATCTTTCTCTTTCTTTTTTTGCCCTTTGAGCAATTTTTTCAATTAAATCTTTAGCAGAGTCTGATAATAATGCGCAAAAATCATCAAAATCAAGCGTTTCTTTGTTTAGTGCTTTTATGACATCATCTTTTGTATATTTTTTAAAATTTGCTTTAGCTAGAGTATTTTGGATTTTTTCTTCTATATCAGAATTTATTATTTCCATATCAGGAAAATATTTTTCAATTTCTTCTATCATACTTATCCTATTCTAAAAATCCTGTTAGAGGGCTTGAAGCTTGGGCTATATCTTTTACTTCGCCCATTTTAGCTAAATAAGCCAGTCTTCCTGCTATAATTGCGTGTTTAAAAGCTTTTGCCATTAGGTTGATATCGCCTGATGTTGCAATGGCTGTATTTGCCATAATAGCATCTACTCCCAATTCCATTGCCTCAGCCGCTTGATGAGGTTTTCCAATTCCGGCATCCACAATAACAGGCAAATCAATTTCATCAATTAAAATTTTAATAAACTCTTTTGTTGATAAACCCTTGTTTGTTCCTATTGGTGAAGCTAGGGGCATAATTGCTGCAGCACCTGCGTTTTGCATATCTCTTGCAAAATTTAGGTCAGGATACATATAAGGCAGCGGAATAAAACCTTCATTGGCTAATTTTTCAACCGCCAGCGTTGTTTCGTAGTTATCCGGAAGTAAATATTTTGAATCTTTAATAACTTCAATTTTTATCATATCGGCGCCTGATAATTCTCTTGCCAAACGGGCAATTCTCAAGGCTTCATCAGAATTTCTTGCCCCTGATGTATTGGGAAGAATCTTAATATTTTCAGGGATAAAATCCAAGATATTGTCTGAATCTGTGTTTATTCTTCTTAATGACATTGTGATAATTTCAGCTTTTGCATCTTCAATAGCTGATTTTATTAATTTTACGTTATATTTGCCTGAGCCCAAAATAAATCTTGAATTAAATTCATATTTTCCGATTTTTAGCGTATCTTTCATATAATTCTCCAAAATAAAAACGCAAACGTTGGAACATCGTACCTTTTATGGTGGTGCGCCCCATTGTTTGCGTTTTGCGCAATATACGTTAAATATAAATTAAATTTTATACTTTGTCAATTTGTTTGTGCTATTATAATCTTGTGCCGATATAGCTCAGATGGTAGAGCGTCGCATTCGTAATGCGCAGGTCGTGGGTTCGAGTCCCACTATCGGCTTTTAGGAGGTTAATATGGGTTGTTTAAAAAGTATATTTAAAAAGATTATTTTTATTGCCGTTGTAGTTGCTTTCTTTGCATTTGGCGGTTATACATATGTTAAAAATTCAATAAACAATTACCAAAATCCTCCGAGGGATGAATTTATTAAAACAGAAAGAAATTATGCAGATTTTTCTCGTGTTTCTGGCGATTATCAGTTATCAAGAAATTTTAATTTATTAGGTTATAAAAAAATAAGTGCAAAATATTTACCAACAGGTCAAAAAATCACGATTTATGATTTAAAAAATGAAAAAACAATTTCGCCAAAAGATTTTCAAACAAAAGAAATTGATACTAAAATTAATAATTTATTAAATAAATTAAAAGATTCGTTTATAACGTTTGAAGAATTTCAGGTTATACAAAGAGGAAGTTTTATAGCTAAAAATAAAACAATACCTTTTATTAAATTTAGTGCAAAAGTTAAAAATGTGCCTTTTAAAAATGTTGTTGGGATAATTGCTTGCTACTCAACCACAAACGAAAAAGCAAAAGAACCATCAAGCAAATTAATTGTTACCGTTGTGGATAAAAAAGCATTTAATCTAACTATCGCACAAGGTTTTATTGGTGCCCTTAAATTTTAATTATGCCTAAAATTTCTATAATAATACCTGTTTATAACCTTGAAGATTGTCTTGAAAAAACTATTAATTCAATAATTAATCAGACGTTTAGTGATTATGAATTGATTATTGTTGATGATGGTTCAAGTGATAGTTCAATAAAAATTATTGAAAAATATCCGCAAATTATTTTGTTTAAAAATAATCACCTTGGAGCAGGTTTATCAAGAAATTATGCTCTAAAAAGGGCAAAAGGAGAGTATATTTTATTTTTAGATGGGGATGATATTTTTGATAAAAATTTCTTGTTAAATATGTATCAAGCTTTGATTGAAAATGATTCTGATTGCGTGATTTGCTCTTCAAAAGAATTAAACAAAAAAGATAAAATACATGATAATAAACCTTATCCTCAAGGCTGGGCATGGGATAAATTAGTTAAAAAAGAATTGATTGAAAAATATGATTTAAAATTTTCATCTTTTAACTCATCGGAGGATTTTTTGTTTTCATATGGAGTTTATTTTTTAGCCGATAAAATTATTTATCTAGATAAGTGTCTTGTTTTTCATCGAATAAGGAAAAATTCATTGTCTAAAAAAAGAAAAGTTGAAAATATTTTTCTTGCTTCAAAAGAACTAAAAGAGCTTCTGGTTAAAAATAAAATTTTTGAAAAAAGAACTGATGATTTTAAAAATATTGTTTTAAAAAGTTTAGTTTGGCATTATTTAGATTTCAAAAACATTTATAAAAAATACTCTGTTTATAAATTAATAAAGGCTTATGAAAAAGAATTTAATATTTTAGAGTTAACAGATATTAAATTTAATAAATATTTTAAAATTTATAAAAATATCATTAATTCAAAAAACTATTTTTCTTTTGTTCTTAAATATTTATTCTGTTTAATATAAAATTTAAATTATGAAAAAAATTTCTTTTTTTGATGTATTTAAAGTTTTTTTAAAAATCGGCATAATTCTTCTTGGTGGCGGATATGTCATTATTCCTATTATGAAAAATGAATTAATCGAAAAAAGAAATTGGCTAAATGAAGATGAATTGTGTGATTATTATTGCGTGAGCCAGTGTTTGCCGGGGATTATTGCTGCAAATATGTCTATTTTGGTTGGTTATAAATTAGCTAAAATTAAAGGGGCTTTGGCGGCAATATTGGGTATGAGCTTTTCACCATTTATTTCAATAGTTATTGTTGCACATTTGTTAAATAAGATATTAGCTATACCTTTTATTGAAAGTCTTTTTTGGGGAGTTAATTTATCTGTAATAGTTTTAATTTATTTAGCCCTAAAAGAAATGTGGTCTAAGAGTATTGTTGATTTATTCAGTGCTTTTTGGTTTCTGTTTATTTTGCTTTTGGCAATATTAAAAGTAAATCCTGCTTATTTGATTATCGGTTCAATTATATTGGGTATTGTTTTTCAAATTATAAAAGAAAAGAGAGGCAAAAATGTATAATACTTATTTTCTTTTGTTTTTTGAATTTTTAAAAGTAGGTTTGTTTACTTATGGCGGCGGATATGCATCTTTGCCTTTTTTATATTTAATGGCAGATACGTATAATTGGTTTTCCCATGAACAATTGGTTCAATTAATTGCAATTTCAGGAATTACCCCAGGGCCCATTGGGCTTAATATGGCTACTTTTGCAGGTTATCAGACATTAGGGCTTTTTGGAGCTTTTATATCCAGTTTTGGTTTGATATTACCTATGATAATAATTACAAGTCAAGTATTTAGGCTTTATCGTAAATTTAGCGAGAACGAATATGTTAAGTCAATCTTATATGTATTGCGTCCTACTTCCTGTGCTTTAATAACAAGTGTCGGAGCTAAATTGTTTTATAATCTTATTTTGAATAATAAACTTGATTTTTCAAATGTTGATTTTATCGGTTTGACTCTTGTAATTTTCTTATTTTTATTGACTTTTAAATTAAAAAGAGATCCTATAATTTATATGGCAATAGCCGGAATTTTTGGTGTTTGTGTTTATTTTTTAAAATAATCTATTGCTGATTTTTAGATATCAGGCATGCTGTTTAGATTTGTTTTTGCTTAATTTTGGACTTTGTCAATAAAATTTTTAATATTAAGTTTGTAAACACGAATTTTGATTTAATATTCTTTAAATACAACCATTGTAAAAGTTTTTTAACAAACATTTTTATTGCATGCAAAATCTTGCCCTACTAGAATGTAAATATAGTCAAGGAGTTCAATTTAAACACTTTTGAAAGGAGTGATGGCTTTAATAGTTTAGCTAGATGGAATGATTATAGATTATTAACAACAAAAAAAGTTTTAATTAGGTTAACTACTAGACTAAGGGTAATCCACTTCATTTTTGAAAGTGGATTTAATTTTTTCTTGCAAAAAATATTTTTAGCGGTTTTAATAAAGATATAGGAATATATATAGACGTATTAACAATGATAAAAGATGCTTCTTTTGAAAATATTTCCGAATTTAATATTGAAAAAATTCCGATTGTTTCAGATGACGGTTTAGTTTTGGATTTGGAAGAAAAAAAAGAAATTTTTCACAGACTTTTAGAAGCTCATAAATTGGCAAAAATTAATGTTGAGATGGGCAACATTACAAACAGGGGTTTTGCAACATATGTTTGTACAAATAAAAATGTGTGGAGCTTAGGGACTAATTTTAATAATACAAGAAATGATATATCTTCAGTATGCGGAGAAAGATCTGCAATTTTGAGCGCATATAATCATGCACTCGTATCTTATATGAAAAATTCTCAAAATGGTTTTGATTTTAAAATTAAATATCTTTGTATGTCATCAAATATTGATATAAACGATTATTATGATTTTATTGTACCTTGTGAAGATTGTCTTTCTTGGCTTAATACCAACAGATGTTTTGATGAAAATACTACAATTTTTTCTTTTGTCAGGAAAGAAGATGGGATTTTGAAAATTTCCGCTACAAAATTGGAAAAATTGTTGCCCTACAGAGTGAATTTGACATCAAATAAATATTCAAAAGATAAGAAATTGAAAATAACAAATATTGCTAAAAATTCTTTAATCAAATATCAAATTGATGAAATTTTAATTAATAAAATACTTTTGAAAACTTATGAGGCATACAAAAATAATAATTTGACCAAAATCTCAGGTCAGAATATTGCTGCTTCAATTTTATTTAACGATGAAATAATAACTTTTAGTAAGCTTGATTGGACAAAAAGGTGGTTTGTTGAACCTTTAGAACACGTTTGCGCTGATGCAATGCAAAAAACAGAAGGTAATCTTGAAATTAAAGCAATATGCTATTTTGGAGATGAATATAATAATTCAAATATTAAAGACGGTGTAGTATCTATAAAGACACTGGGGAGAATTAGGCAAAAACACGCAAATAGCGGTACTTTATTGATTTTAAATTTGGAAGATGAAATTTTAGTTACAACAATTGGTGAATATTTACCTAAAAAATTTGTTCAAGGATATAAAATTTAATTTTTAATTGAGCAAATAATTTTTTTCAGGATTTTTAAAGTTATGTAACAAACAATTTGAAAAAACTTGTTGACGAGCGATTTTGTTTGTTATACGCTAAAATGTACCATATTGTATTAGACTACATAGTAAAGGTAATAAAGGTAATATGAGCACAGCAAACAGACAAAGAATCAGAGTATGTTTAAAAGCATACGATCATCAATTGATTGATAGTTCTGCTCAAAAAATTGTAGAAACTGCGAAAAGAACCGGCGCATCTGTGTCAGGTCCTATTCCTACTCCTACAAAACGTAGAGTATATTGTGTTCTTCGTTCACCTCACGTTGATAAAAAATCTCGTGAACATTTTGAAATGAGAACTCATAAAAGAATTATCGACATTTATGAACCAACTCAACAAACAACTGAAGAATTATCAAGAATGGATCTTCCTTCAGGAGTTGATATCGAAGTAAAACTATAATTACTTCTTTTTAAGACACATGACAATTGAATATTAATGTGATCTATGTAAAAAGCAGAGTTTGTAAAACAAACAAAGCAGGTAAGTACAACAAGAGAAAAACTTTCAAAAGTAGCTCTCACAACAGAAAGGTTTAACATGACATTAGGTGTTATTGGAAAAAAACTTGGAATGACACAAAT
>CALVHD010000035.1 GCA_944327245.1 Candidatus Gastranaerophilales bacterium | reverse complement strand
TTGTTCTGTATTCATTATTATCTTTAAAGCGATTGTTATACATGGAATTAACCTCTTCTATATCATACCACAAATTTGACCATTAATTTATTTACCTTGAATACTTGACGTTTTAGGGCAAAAAGCAAAATATACTTTGTAAATTTAAAAAAATCGACTTTTAGCTGTAGGCGAAGTTATGAGCCATACAGATAAAAGATGCCGTCAATTTGTCTTTAGACAAATTGGTCGGTAAACCGCAATTTCTTTGCGAGCTATTGCGAGCTTAGAAATGCGAGGTGCAATACAAAATGAAATAAATGTCGATGGGGGGAATCGACTTTTAGCTGTAGGCGAAGTTATGAGCCATACAGATAAAAGATGCCGTCAATTTGTCTTTAGACAAATTGGTCAGTAAACCGCAATTTCTTAGCGAGCTATTGCGAGCTTAGAAATGCGAGGGGCAATACAAAATGAAATAAATGTCGATGGGGGGAATCGAACCCCCAAGGATTTCTCCACATGAACCTGAATCATGCGTGTCTACCAGTTCCACCACATCGACAAAACAATTTCGACACATCTTAATTATATCCTAGACAATGTGGCGGAGCAACCGCTTCGCTTTTGCCTTTTAAAATAACTCCTTCGGACTTTTCTACAGGAAAAGTTCCTGTGTAATTTACGCAAAGCGCAAATTACTACATCACCATAGTACGGTATCCGCACTTGGCACGAGCTCCACGCTCCTGCCTACGTGCTTCACACACTTATGCCTTTCTTGTTTTCATTGGGCGCGGTCGCGCCACAATTCAAACTTCAAAAGGTCACCACATCGACAAAACAATTTCGACACATCTTAATTATATCCTAGACAATGTGGCGGGGCAACCGCATTTTCCTAACATAATTTCTCAAACGCCAAAACACTACACACTACACACTATGCGGATGGGTTGTATTATACACATCTTTCAATCTTTGAATTGAAACATGTGTATAAATTTGAGTATTTTTTATGCTGGAATGTCCCAATAATTCCTGAACTACTCTTAAATCAGCACCATGTTCAAGAAGTTTTGTTGCAAAACTATGCCTAAATACATGAGGTGTCACATGTTTTGTAAAATGTATATTATTAAGGCAATTTTTTAATGCCTTTCTGATACTTTGATTTTGCAACCTATAACCGTTATAGTTAATAAACAAAGGGCTTTGCGGTGTTTTTTCTTTTTTACAAATCAAATCAGACACATTTTCAATATAATTTATTAAAGCCTCTTTCGTTTTATTGGGAATTAAAACTATTCTTTCTTTTGCGCCTTTTCCAAAAACTCTTATTTCGTTTTGTTCAAGATTTAAATTTTCATAATTTAATCCTGATAATTCTGAAATTCTCATGCCGGAAACCCAAAGCAGTTCTAGAATAATTCTGTTTCTATAACCGGCCGGAGTATCAATTTTAATTCCTCTTAAAATATTTTCAACCTCGTCTTCATACAAAAAATTCGGCAAAGTCTTATTTTGTTTTGGAATTGGAATATTATCCACAGGATTATATTCAATTAATTCTTCTTGATAAAGAAATTTATAAAAAGCGCGAATTGACGCTATTTTTCTTGCAATAGTAGTTTTTGTATAATTAATTTGCGAAATAAAATAAAGATATTCGCTAAATTTTTTTGGTTCAATTTCTAGCGGATTTTCACTCCCTATCCACAATAAAAAAGTATATACATCGGCACAATACGCCCTTATTGTATGAGAAGAAAAATTCTTTTCACTCTTTAAATATATTTTAAAATCTTCCAAATACTCTTTATTTTCAATCATAGTTAAAATAATTATACACATTTTATTAAAAAAAATTAAATATTTTTTTGTATGTAAAAATGTAAAGAAAAATTATATTATTATATAAAATATTTCCCCTTTGTTATATTATTTTGATGGATATCCCCAAGAGAAGGAATTAGTTTATTTTGCAAAACAATTTCGATAGCCTTGATAATTTAGAATTAAGAGTACAAAAATCTTCCGTTGTACAGCAAAGAGCAGGGCTTGTTGCTGTTTATATGTACAAACAATTCATGGAATTTCATCAAGCAACACTTAATACTAACGATATGTTCAATAAAATTCTTGAAAATTTAGCTGAAGTTCTTGAATACCTGAAACAATCACTAAACATAAGAAATGTACCTACTCAAAATGTTACTTGCACAATTGATTCAACAAAAACTCTCGCAATAGTTAATATTTTGTGGCACAAAATCAGCTTTACATGCAGATTTAACATTTCGCCTAAAGCACTACCAAGAAAAGACGGCAACCCAATGTTCTGCGGAAGAATATTTGCAATTAACGGAGATTTTACAAGATTAATCAAAGAAGAAGATGACTACGAAAAACAAATGGATATATTATTGGCTAATGAAATAGCTTCATTGTATGTTCCGGCTGAAAAAAATCAAGGAACAATAATGACAATAAGACACAAAGACAATCAAGAGCTATACATAAGCCAATTAGACGCTCCAAGAGAATTTCTTTTAAAAGTTATTGAAATTGTGTGTGCCGGCGGCGAATTCCACAAACAAAACACTAAAAAAACAGGCTTCTTATTTTAAACCTGTTTTAATATAAATACACCAAGGCCAAGGAAGACCTTGGCCCATTTTGTTTTACGCTTCAGTTGTACGCGCTAGGATAATTTTTTTCATCAATCTTTCAAAAAAACTCATTGTCGGTTTCTCAATAATCTTTGCCAGCATTCTGATTTCTTGTTCATATTGTAAGCTTACAGGGTTATATTCGCATAAATCCAAATCTTTTTCGTAATCCATTTTGTCATCCTTTATTTACTAACCTTACATGATATATAACGACATCGAAGAATTCATTCTTTAATATTTTATTTAATTGTTTACAATTGTTAATAAATTTTTAATGTAAAATTTAAATATGAAAATAAAAGTAAATTCATTGGATGAAACAAAAAAATTAGCATACGCTTTTGCCTCCTCGATTGATAGCAAAGGCAAATTTATTACGTTAACGGGCGATATTGGGGCAGGAAAAACTCAATTTATAAGATATGTCTTAGAATTTTTAAACGTTAAAGACAAAGTTACAAGCCCAAGTTTTGTTATATTAAACGAATACAAAAGCGATTTATGCCCGATTTATCACTTTGATTTATACAGACTTGAAGAAAAAGGTCTTAAATCAATTATTTCAGAACTAAGAGAATATTCAAAAGAGGGTAATTTAACTTTCATTGAATGGGCTGAGTTTGCTCATGACGAAATTCCTAAAGATGCTTTTAAAATCAATGTCTATTATGACGAAGATAATGTTGACATTAGATGGTTCGAATTTATCGAAGACAAAAACAATCAAGAATTTATTAAAAATTTATCAAAAAAGGTTATAAAATGAATATTTTAACTATTTGTTCAGCACTAAATAACTCATATTTAGGACTAAAAACCCAAAATAATATAATAAGTAAAACAATTGCAAGCGATGAAAACTATCATAGCTTATATTTAATAAGTGAAATACAAAAGCTTCTAAAAACCAATTACATAAAGCCGCAAGACCTGAATATAATTGGTGTAAACTGCGGCCCTGGAAGTTTTACCGGAATAAGAGTGGCTCTGACAATAGCAAAAATTATGGCAGGAGAATTGAATTTACCGCTCGTTCCTCTAAACACCTCAGAAATTTTACTTACAGCATACAATAAAAAATATCTTGTTATGGATGCAAGACGAGATATGTATTTTATAGGAACAAAAGACAATACAGAACTGGTATACAAAGATAAAATTAATATCAATCCTAATGATGAAATTTTATGCGACAAAAGAAGTCTTGAACTTTTTTCTAATGCGGTCTGTTATGAAAATACACAAAAAGATTTAGCAAAAACTATGATTGAATTAACACAAGAAAAATACAATAATTCAAAAAATAAAAATGAATTTAATTTTATGCAAATAAAAGCAAACTATATTCAAACACCGCCTGTATTTTAATTAATCGCAGTCGCAATCTTTAACATCAGAATTCAATGACCACAACAAGGCTGCAAGCCAACCAAAAAACGTCCAGCCCAAAAAAGTTGTCATAATTGAAATTGCCAAAATATTATTGTGCTTTCTTACAAAAGCAACTATCACCGGAATAAAATATATTGCAAGCGATATAAATAACCAAGTTGCACAAAAAAGAAGAGCCATAAAAGTAAATATTATATACGTAAATTCCATATTACCACCTTTAATAATTTGTATGTATATTATAAGCAGTTTTTTTCTTTATTTCAACATGCCTACATATCCAATTGACCGACAATACCCTGCAAGAAAATCGGCATAGGCATTCCCGGTTTATGCAAAATTATAAAACAGGAAGAATTATCAGGATTAAATTCATTAAATGCATCCACGCAAGTTGTTGCATTAGTATATCCCAAAGTCTTGTCATTAGGATCTTTTAATGGACAAATATCATAGCTGTTTGTACTTTCATTAGATACACAAGTACTGCATAAGCTTTCAGTCACACACTGAGTAAATATTTTTTTTGAATAACTTGAACATTGTTTTTTGGTGAAAAACCCATCACCACCATATGCACCGCAATCTGCATCAAGAATAGACTGAGCTGACGCGATTAATTTAGCAGCACCATTTTCACTTTCATTATTTGTTCTATATACATCATAGGTAATAATTTCTTTATCTTGCCAAAAATCCTTATTCACTGCACCTTTTTCCATATTAAACCCTTTGTTGCAATATGGACTCAAACCGGTATCAAGAGTTAAATTCTGAATTGTTCCGTCTTGAGCATACACCTGTTGATTTTGACAATTTATTGTCTGTATTTGACCGCTTAAATCACTCCCTTGATATATTCTTAAAGGAAATCTGTCAGACCATAGAGTATTCAACCCGCTCTCGCCATCAAGATCAACAAGAATGTTTTTAATTTTATAGTTACAATCCGTACAATTAGGCTGCCTCCATGGATTTGTCAGTCCTTGAATAGTGATACCGTTAGGTAAAACCATATTTACCTTTTTTGCGTTCAGCGTGTCATCTGCTGCTTTTTCACAATCAAATTCACTAACCGTAAATGTATCTGCTAATTGCAAACAATACCAATCGTATCCAGCCGGCTCATCAGACGGATCAGAATTTATCACATCGCCTTTATTTGTAACAATTGCAGAATTTGCAGCGGTCAAATTTTTCAAAAAAGCATATATATAAATTTTTGATTTTTGAACATTCGGATTAAAAATATTAATACCGATAACAGAAATTATAATAACAAATATTAATGCTATAACTAACTCTGCTAAGGTCCAGCCTCCTGATTTTCTATTCATCTTAAATTCCTATAAATTACTAATATTCTTTTGATGGTTCAATTCCGCAAGGTTCATCATTGTAACAAGTTTTATGCCAATAATATCTTCCGTTGCAATAATCATCCCAAGCAAGCATTTCGCCGCCATAAGCATTGCAATCTGCCCTTAAAAAGGCAATCCCATGGTTTAAATATCTTGTTTTTCCACCATCTGCACCAACTTGGTATACATCATAACCGAAAGGAAAATCCGTTGCCAAAAAATTTAATCCGCTTCCGCCTGCACAAACAGGTGATGTTGTTAAACTAAAAGCAACTTCATCATCTTTAGAACAATTAATTGGAGTTATCATTCCACCCATATATCCATCAGAATATATTCTTAAAGGAAATCTATCCACGCCGATTGTATCTGCACTTTTTCGACTTAAATCAATATCTATAAAGAAATCTTTTACATAAGTTTCTTCAAGTTTATAAGGAGGCTTCTCTAATCCGTAAACCTCAATTTTTTTCTTTTTTATAGTAAAATTTTTCTTGAATGACGTTCCATCATCTGCACAATCATAACTTCTTACAGACAAAGCATCAGCAAGTTTTTGACACAGCATATCCGGATTTGTTGGTTCATAGCTAAAAACTCTTTTATCTGCACTATAAATTTTATTTACTTCAGTTTGAAAAGTATTTAGCAAATACATACTTTTTTTGACAGTAATATGCTTTTTAGGATTATAGAACTTAAAAAACAAGAATAATATCAGATATATAATACCTGCAATAACAATAAACTTAATTATTGCAAAAACCTCTTCTGTTACATCTCTGTCCAATGCGCTTCTTTTATTGTATTTAGACATTCTTCATAACTTTCATATTCCATGTACGGCACAATGTTTAACTTATCTTTAGTTACATCTAAAGTAGTTTTATTTTTTATAGTGATTATTTTAACATTATTTTTAACACATGATAATACAGCACTTGACCCAAGTGCATCTTGTGGGACTATAAAATACTTAACATCTTTATAATTTATGCCATTTTCATATTTTACTATCTTAGGCGCAATAGATAATCCTTGCATAACACAAGGTAAGTATGTAGAGCTTATCAATTCTGATGAAACCTTAGGATTTTCAACTTTTTCCGATATATCTATATTATAAAAAGCAGGCGCATGCGCTGTTGGAATTAAAAATTCTTTTGCTATTAAATGAGAAATAACAGCCTCAATCCCCCCTATAGGATCTATCCCGTTACCATTTGAATAGTCTTCATCCTCTGAATCTTCATTAAAATAGCACACAACAGCAATGGCTTCCGCACCTTTTTTTATTAATTTTTCAGCACAATATATAAGCTCATCAGGATTTTCTAAACTGCCGAATGAGATACCATTCTCAACCTCAATTCCAACTCCTACGGGTTTTTTGGTATATTCAATTGCAATTGTATCAATACCTTGTACCATTTTTAGTGCAGACAAAGTATTTAAATGAACATTTAATACATTTTTCGGTATAGCACAATCAAAAATCACACCTATTTTATTTGTTTCATAAGATTTTTTAGGAATTATGGCAATTCTGCCTTCAAAAAATTTATCAAACAGATAACCTTCCAAATAGCTCATATCATAATTTATAGCGCTTAAAATTCCGCCATTTACAGCATTTGGATTAATAATTAAATGAAAATATTTTGAATATTCTCTTGCAATATAACCAAAATCCCCTGCATATCCTCCTATATTAGCTCCTATTCCGGTTGGGATTGAAATTGCTATTTTTGGTTTTTCCATGACTAATATCCTCTTGCAATTTTTAAAAACATCGTATCAAAAACGATTTTATCCTGCATGTTTGCTTTTTTATATTTTATTGCATCATTTACAATTTTTATGTCGTTGTTAATTTTTAAAACAAAATCAGAATTGGCAACATTTTGCTTCAATAAATCTTTTAAAAATTCAAGAAACATATTTAATACATCCTGTAAATCAATGTTTTCATCTTTAATATACTTTTGAAAATTATCTGAAACATCAAAACAATTTTGATAAGTTATATTCGGATATATCTTAATCATAGGCAAAATATCACTATAATTAACTTTATTTTTTTCGCCGCTTAATTTAAAAACCTGACATCTTGATACAATTGTTGCTAAAATATCTTCTCTTGATTTTGTCAGAAAAACAAAAGTCGTTCTTTTGGGCGGTTCTTCAATCGATTTTAAAAGCGCATTTAAAGTTGCAGGATTAAATGTTTGATAATTTAAAGGCTCAATTGAATAATTAATATTATCATCATACAAAAGTTCTCTAAAAAAAGATAATTCATCTTCATTGTATTTATGCTCTTTTGATGAGAAAAATATAAAAAACCTGTGATAATCTGAAGATAGACTAAGCCCTTTTTCAATTTCCGCAGCTTGTTTAACTGAAATCACAGACCTTGATTCATCATTTTCTCCTTTAAAATGAATTTGAGAAACATTATTAACACAAGGGTGAGTGTGATTTCTTATCCATCTGCAATTTATGCAATCACAATCAATACTTCCATCTTTTTCACAATTTAATATTCTTGCTAATTCAAGAGCAAAAAGATACTGATTTTTTGTATCAGCCCCTTCAAAAATAAGTGCCTGAGGAAATTCTCTTTTTCCTTCTTTTACCAAAGAAAGAAAGTTAGAAAAATAATTAAAAGCAAAAGGAAATTTATTTTTAAAATAATTACAAAGCACTTTAATCTCCCACAAAAGCCATTTCGTAAGCACATATAGGGTCTTTCAACGCCCCTGTTTTTAATTTATATTCAGCCTCAGACAAATTTATTTTTAGTCTTACCAGCTCTTCAAGAGAAACCTTAGACAATTTTTGAATATTTTTTTTAACAATAAATTCATTCTGGTTTAATTTTACGGCTAAATCAAATGATGACATAGTTTTAGAGTATATTTTTATTTTTAAAAGATTTGTAAAAACAGTCTGAATAAAAGCTAAAGAAACAAGATAATGCTCTTTTTGAGTAATATCAAAAATTAAACTTAAAGCTTCAACATACTTTTTTTCCAATATCAAATCTGCAAGATTAAAAATATCGCAATTAACAGATACAACATTCTTAATCATATCGGAAGATATTAAATTATCCGGATAAGCATACAGCTTTAATTTTTCCAATTGAGTTGAAATATCTCTTAAAGAGGTGCCAACAGTTTGAATTAACAAAGAAGCCTCCTGTTGGTTAATTTTCAAATCTATTTCCGAAGCCATTTTTTTAACTATAGGAATTAATTTATATTCTTCATATGATTTATAAGAAGAAAATTCCTGAGGTTTGGTTAATTTTAAAACTTCTTTGTATAATTTTTTTCTTGAATCAGGCTTCTTTTTTTCACCTTTAGGTGTCGGGCAAACCAATATGAAATGAACTCTATCTGAAATATTATTTATTGCATTGATTAACTCATGAGTTTGTTTATCGTCAAGTTTTTCTTTTGATTTTGTTTCTAAGAAATATTTTTGACATTTAATTACAATAACAATATCGCCAAACATCATGGCATTTGTTCTTAAAAGCTCAGAAAACAAAGAAAAAGGAGGATTGTCAACAAGCCTGTAATTAAGCTCGTTAACATCTCCTTTTAAAACTTCATTTTTTATTTTGTTTACGGCTTTTTCGATTAGATAATCTTCATCGCCCCACAAAAAATCTATTGGCATATTTCTAACTGTTAATCAATAAACTTGCACCAATTACCCCTGCCGCATTTGCTAATTGAGCAGGAACAACCTTAAGAGAATTTGCCTGAATAGGCATAGCTCTATCTTGAATTGTTCTTCTTATCGGCTCCAGTAAAATTTCACCGGCATCTGCAACACCGCCGCCGATTATTATTTTTTCGGGATTTAAAAGGTTAACCACAGAAGCTAAACCTGTACCTATTATTCTACCCATTTGTTTAAATATTTGAATAGAAACCGTATCTCCTTGCAGAGCGGCTTGAGCGACAATGTATGGAGTAATTATTCCATCAGCAGCCATTTCTTTATATTTTGCAGATTTTCCACCGCTAATGTATTCTTTAGCCATTGTAACAATTGCAGGTCCTGAAGCATATGCCTCAAAGCATCCATAATCACCGCACCCGCATAAAGGACCGCCATTCATTTCCATTTTTATATGGCCGATTTCTCCTGCAGCATTTGCTGCACCTCTGACTAATTTACCGTTCAAAATTATACCAGAACCTATTCCTGTTCCCACGGTAATGCAAATTAAATTTTCACAACCTTTACCGGCTCCAAAATTTAATTCGCCTAAAGCCGCACAACGAACATCATTATCCAATCTTGTAGGAATTGAAAATTCATCTTCAATTATTTTTGCCAAAGGTATATTAACCCAGCCCGGAATATTCGGAAGATTTTTTACCATGCCTTCTTTGTAGTCAATTTGCCCCGGCAAACCAAAACCAATAGCTTCTATTGTTTTATTTGATTGGTTTGATTCTTGCATTATATCTTTAATTGCTTGCTTTATGTTATTAACGCCTGCTTCATAGCCCATTTCCGCTCTTGTCGGAACTGTGTTTGAATATGCAATTTTTCCATCCAAATCAACAAGGGCAATTTTAACGTTTGTTCCGCCAACATCCACCCCTATTCTATACTTTTTCATTTTTCCTCCTTTAAAATCACAATATAAAAAAATTTTACCACAGAAAAAAAGATTATCTAAACTAAATCTTTTAAATAATCTTTAATTTCAACTCCCAAACTTTTAATCGGCAAAAAATCAGATGAAAAATCATAATCTTTATCTGATGAAATCATAATCAAATTAGTAACATCGTAAACTTCCTCGTCAATATCAAAAAAAGTTTTATAATAAATCTTATTTGAAGTTTTACCGCTAAAAAGCTTAATGTAATTGAACTTTTCGTTATATTTTTCTATAAGTCTTAAAACAAATTTATTCTTTTTATTAAAGATATCTCGACTGGATGGCATATTGGATACAAAAATTCCATCTTTTTTTAATCTTGATTTAATCAAATCAAGATATTCAAGACCACAAAATCTTTCGTCTATTCCATCATCAGAAGCAACATCTACAACAATTAAATCGTATTTTCTTTTTGATATTTTTAAATAAATTAATGCATCTTGAAGATAAAAATTCATCTTATCCGACAATTTAAAATTAAAATATTTTTGCGCTATAGAAAAAATATTTTCCTCAATATCAACAACATCTATTCTTTTTAACCTTGAAAATATCTTTTCATATTGATTAACTATAATTCCAGAACCAAAACCAATAATTAAAATATTTTCAATATTTTTATTCATTAAATAAGGAATTAAAAAATAATTAATATAAGGTAAATTACCGTTATAATCTTTTGAATTGATATAACCTGCCTGATAAGTATCTTTATACTTTAAAAATCGGCCAAAATCATTTTCAACTATCTTTATATTATGAAAGTCAGATTTCTTTTTAAAAATGATTTTTTCGCTTACTTTTGAAGAGTTGATTTTATTTAGCAATTTTTTATCGGGTTTATGAATGGATAAATCTTCAGGAATAATTGTCATAAATAATTAATAACATAAAATTAAAACTTTGTAGCAAATTTATTTTTGTTGAACTTTTATATGTGTAGTATCAGCCATACAGGAAAAACCCATGAATAATATAAAACCCCTATCACCAATCAACTGCAATAATAAAATATCTTTTGGTAAAAACAGAATAACAAAACTAAATTCATATGAACGATATAATTCAAACAAAAACAAATCCTTTGTTAAACCTTTAATTAGCATAGCGGTTGTTTCAATCGGAGCTTTTGCATTAATAAAATCAGGTAAATTAAATGGTATTGGTAAAAATTTAAAACATCGAACCAATAATTTCTTTAAAAAAATAACCGACAAAACAAAAAACAATGCAAATACTCTAAATATTAACTTAACAATAAAAAAACAACCTGAAGCGCAAAACATAGAAGTTTCACTAAAAGATGTAACTTTCAAAAAAGGATTTGCAAGAACTATAGACGGACAAAATTTTTCAGGTACGATAACCCATACTTTTGAAAATAACGACAAAATAGAATTAACATACTTAGATGGAATTATCCAAAAAAGCGTTAAAAAAGGCGAAGACGGATTTGTAAAAACATACACCCCTGCTTTAATAACAACAAAATATAATAATGGCGGATTAATGGAGATGTATTTAGAAAACAGTAAACCAATCAAACAAATTATCAAAAACAGGGGCGATGTTTGTTATGCTGAAAAAACATACGGTCCTTCAGGACATCTTGAAAGAAATTATATGCTAATAAATAAAGATACTTCAACTCAAAATCTGCCAAAAATAGCCGAGCTGGATTTTAATGAGGACATCGAAGAGCAACCTGCTTTTTTAGAAAATGTCATAAAAAGAATTAAAAACCTTTTTTCAAAAAAGAACATATAAAATAATTTAATCAACAAAAAACAGAGATGAAGGGATTCGAACCCTTGGCGGAGTCTCCCCCGCACAGTCGTTCCAGGACTGCACCTTAAACC
>CALVHD010000034.1 GCA_944327245.1 Candidatus Gastranaerophilales bacterium | reverse complement strand
AGTATTAATTGTTCCGGTCCTCTTATAATCTGTTAACCATTTGATAGACCATTAGCATATTTAATTTTTTATATATAAAATGATAAAAGCCATCTTAATGATAATATTCTATCACAATATTTTAAATTTGAATATAAATTTATATTTATTAAAATTTTCCAATCATATATTTGATTTTATTTCCGCATAAAATGTTAAAATTTTATTGACAAGTAAAAATAATTCATTAAAAACAATAAAAAGGTTCAAATTAATGTTATCAAATTTAGTATCGCTGTTAACAAAATCACTTAGCTCGACAAATCAAATATCACAGACTAAGCAAATTACACAAAAAACAAACAATCCGTTTTCAACAAATGAAAACAAAAATCCGTTTTTGTCAACCAGCTTTGGCTCAAATACAACATATGGAAAAAACAGACCCATACAAGGCGGTTATTTTGCAGGTTACTACAACGGAAAACCCAATATTGTAGGAAGAAAACTCTTTATTGAAGTTTAGCCCTGATGAGCTTTTAATTGCATCATTTTTTCTTGTTCGACAATTGCAGGATTTCTGTTATCACCATTATGCATAATTTTTCTCATTAAAATAGCTAGTTTTGGCTGCAAAATTCCTGTTGCACACGCAGCTATTGCAATATTTGCAAATACTGCAAACACCTTAAATGCCTTAATTGATTTAACTCTTGAAATATTTTCATTTAGCTTATTAATATCAAGCATTGTTTTAACTACATCTGCCTCATCAATTCTTTTTAAATAATCAATTGCTTGTTTATTGCCTTTTTTATCTTTTATTATTGAAATTGCGCCGTTTTTATCCAAAATATCCAAAAGAGGATTATTAATATTTTTCTTAGCAAGTTCAAATATTTCTCTTAAACCGTCATCTTTTAATGCATTAACAGCTTTACCTTTAGCATTTTTAACTTGGGAAACAAAATTATTATCATTTATTATTGAGCTTGCGTTGGCAATTGTTTCATTAATATTTTTAGAAAACAAAACCTTTGGATCAAGAGTAATAGGTAATTTTAATTTTTCACCTATAGATTCAAACATCATTTGCATTGGTTTTGCAACCAAATAAATAAACACAATTTGAAATGCTTCTTTCATTCCAACTTCGGCTCTTTCACCTTTTCTTGCCTCTTTTAGCCTTATAGAAGAAATAGCCATATCCAATATAGAATTATTTGCAATTGGATTATACATAAAAAATTCGCCCAGTCCTTTAAAAGATATATCTTTTTTGTTTTCTTTTTTTGGGCTATTAAATTTTTCAAAATCAGAAGATTTTTTTACGCTTTTATTAATCAAAACTTCTGATGCCATATTTTTATAACAATCTCTTTCAATTCTCTTTTGTGTTGTTTTTTGTTTATATTTAACAAGCGCACCTAAGGCTATGGCGCAAATTGTTGTTGATAATGCAAATTTTGAAACAAATAAACCCTTGTACACTTGAGCATTGGTATATTTTTTTAACAAAGAATTTTTATCTTGCAAGGTATTAAAAATATCTTTTTGAGAATTCAAGATTGGATTAGGATTATTAAAAATACCGTTCTTAACCGTATCTAGATAATTTTCATCTTTTAAAATTCTAATATCAAATTTTGGATTTAATTTAAAAAGCCCATACACAGATTTATCGAAAAGTTTTTTTAGCGCAGGTATACCAAAAAGCCAAACAACGCCTGTGCCGTATTCTTCAATCGCTTTTTCTCTGGCGTCATCTTTGCCGCCTTCTTTTTTATATGTTGCTACTATTGCCGTATTTGAAATGGTATCTTTTAAAACCATGGGTGCTATAGAATCGTTATTATTAGCAAAACCCGACAACAGTTTTATTGAATTTTCTCTAACTATACCTGAAATATTCATCTTTATCCTTATATTATAATTACAGTCCCCAAATTAAATTTCTCAAGCGTTGAACTTGATTTTCAAATCGGGATTTTATCTGTTTATTTAACAAATTTTTATTCATCTGCTAACCTTCTACTTTATAACAAAATTCAAACATAAATTTAATTGCCAAATATTAAAAAATTTTTATACATTTTTTACAATAAAAAAGACCTTATCAAAAGGCCTTTTTATAAAATATTAAATATTCAAATTAATCTTTATTAATAGGAACATATACAAGGCCTCTTTCACTAAAGGGGCTGATACGTCGAATAAGTTCTAAAATTAATTGAAACATGTACACCTCAAAAAAATATACGCATTAAATATATTACACCACAAATATATTTTTGTCTATAGTTTTTAAAAATTTAATCCATTTTCCTTAGTTCGCTGGCTTTATATGTTGATATAATTTTTGAAACTAAATTATCTTTTTGACTGTCATTTAAAAATTTTATTTTTCCAATATGCTCTTTTATTTTGTCTTGAGTTGAAGGATTAATTTTAACAGATTTTAATGAAGAATTATCCAAAAAAACCGGCTTATCTTCAACTCCAAAACTAATCGGGTTAGATGAATGAAAATTTTTATAATTAAACACTATGTCTTTTATTTCCATGCCTATTGGTTGAGAATATGAATTAATCTTTTTTAAAATTTTATTTTTGTATAAACTCAACTCTTGAGCAATTACAGGGCTTTTTACACTGACATAAATTTTTTGATATTTTATGGAATAAGGCTTAGTAAATTTAGAAAACCTTGCACCAACCATGCTATCCCAAAAAGAAAAAACGGTAGACTGTTTAACAACCCCGTTTAATCTATTTTTAGATGTTTGATTAAAAATCGAATCATTCAACAACTCTGAAATTAATTTTATTTCGTTATTTTTTTTCATCACACCCCTAAAAAATATAGCTGTCAATTTGACAGCTATATTATATCATATTATTTTGCTGAAAATGAAGCTGCCTTTTGGACTAATATATCAGCCATTTGAGTTTTTTCCCAAGGAATTTCAAAATCCTCACGTCCGACATGCCCGTATGCTGCTAATTTTTGATAGAATTTTCCGCCATTTTTAGCAGGTAAATTTCTTAAATCAAACTGCTTTATAATAGCAGCAGGTCTTAAATCAAATGTTTCAGATACTATCTTTGATAAGGTCTCATCGTCAATTCTGCCTGTATCAAAAGTATCCACCAAAACTGAAACAGGTTGAGATTTTCCAATTGCATAAGCCAATTCAATTTCACATTTTTTTGCTAATCCGGCTTTAACAATATTTTTTGCAACCCAGCGAGCAGCATAAGCAGCAGATCTGTCAACCTTGGTTGGATCTTTGCCTGAAAAAGCACCGCCGCCATGACGAGCATAACCGCCATATGTATCAACAATAATTTTTCTTCCGGTTAATCCGGCATCCCCTTGAGGGCCGCCAATAACAAATCTTCCTGACGGGTTTATTAAATATTTTGTTGTTTCATCAGGTTTAACATCATAATTTTCAAATACCGGCTTAATTACAAGATTAATCATATCTTCTCTTATTATAGCCTGTATTCTTTGGTTATCTGAATTACCGTCAATTTCAGGGTCATGTTGAGTTGAAATAACAATAGTATCTATTCTATAAGGCTTGCCGTCTTTATATTCAACCGTAACTTGACTTTTACCGTCCGGTCTTAAATAGTTTACTAATTTTTGTTTTCTTACTTGAGCTAATCTGTATGCTAATTTATGAGCCAAAGCTATTGGCAGGGGCATAAATTCTTTAGTTTCATCACAAGCATATCCAAACATAATGCCTTGGTCGCCCGCACCGATATCAAGAGTTTCATCTTTTGATGTATCGGAATTATCAGCTCTTGTTTCAAGCGCTTTATTAACGCCACCTGCAATATCGGTTGATTGTTCATCAATTGAAGTTAAAACAGCGCAAGTTTTATAATCAAATCCGCCGCCTTCTTCTCCGTTATAACCTATTGATTTAATAGTATTTCTAACAACAGAAGGAATATCTACATAGCAATTTGAAGTAATTTCTCCACAAACCAATGCCATGCCGGTTGTAACAGTTGTTTCAGCTGCAACTCTAGACTTAGGGTCTTTTGTCAAAAATTCATCTAAAATAGCATCTGAAATTTGGTCACACACTTTATCAGGATGTCCTTCAGTTACTGATTCAGACGTAAATAAAAAATTCTTAAGTGTCATCTTTTTCTCCTTAATTTATTTTTGTCGGTAAGGTTTTTAATTCCGACCCGACTTTATATACCGTAGTCAATATTATAATACAAATATTTATTAAAACTTTTTAATTGAATATTTTTACATTTCTTTATAAAAATTTATTTTTTAGCAAGTTTTTTTTGATACGAGTTTTGTAGTAGCATAACGATACAATTCTGGAAGGATGAAAAATGTCATCAGTAGCCCCCATTAATACTGCAAGATATGTATCTTGCAAGCAAAATCAAAATACAACAAGCAATAAAACAATTTCAAATAATCAACCAATATCGCAAAACTCAAAAAACAAAAAATACATAGCTCCTGTAATTATGACAATTATTCTTGCATTTGGCGGTATTGCATTTTTACTTAAAACTAAATCTTTAAACTTTTTTAAAAGTAATACATGCGAAAAAACCTTTAGTGCAGTAAAAGAAAGTGCAAAAGAAATAAATGAAGGCATTCAAACAACCGATAAAGCAAGTGAAAAACTGGCAACAAAAATCACATCCACAATTAAAGAGGAGCTTTCTCCTATAGAAAAAGCAAAACAAGAATATATAGATGTAAAAAAAATAATTGAAAAAATAAAATCAAATAATACCACAGATTTTTCAACATCCGCACAAATAAAAATTATTGGCAACGACCCTGGCAAAAAAAGTGAAAAAACATTAGAAGAATATTTTCAAGACGGAACTATAAGAAAAACTACATTTAACCCCGCCCAAGGAATAATAGCCCGCATCGAAAAACAAAGTAAACCGATTGACGGCAAATGCAGCGAGGCAGAAATTTTTGAATATTTTATGGGTGACAAATTAATTTCATATAAAAGAAATTCCATACAAATACCTAAGATTTACAAAACAGAACTTCCTGATTTACAAACAATTGCGTAATTAAAAAACTCTTAAAATAAAAAGGGTTTTAACATTTATTAAATAAAAATTTTCAAAAAATTTTGTTTATTTTATAATAAAACTACACAATTACATTAAACGAGAGGGAGAATATGGAATTAACCTATAAAAAACAAAGTTGTACGGAATTAACAGAACAAGATATCGGAAAAACCGCTTTATTGGCAGGATGGGCAAGTACCATTCGCGACCTTGGCGGAATTATTTTTGTTGAATTAAGAGATAAAACAGGACTTTTCCAATTGGTTGCAGACCCTCAAATCAACCCTGAAGTGCATCAAGTTTTATCTAAAATTAAACCTGAATATGTTATTCAAGTTGAAGGTGAAATTTCAAAAAGACCTGATGATACAATTAATGAAAAATTAAAAACAGGCACTATTGAAATGTATCCCAAAAAAGTTAATATTCTGTCAATCGCCCAAACACTTCCTTTTGTTTTAGATGATGATAATGTATCAGAAGATGTTCGTCTGAAATACCGTTATTTAGATTTAAGACGCGAAAAAATGGTTAACAATTTTAAACTTCGCCATGATATAGTCAGCGCTATCAGAACTTATCTTAACAGCCTTGATTTTATGGAAGTTGAAACTCCGATTTTAATTAAAGCAACTCCTGAAGGCGCAAGGGATTACTTAGTTCCGTCAAGAATTCATGACGGCAAATTTTATGCCCTTCCTCAATCACCTCAAATTTTTAAACAACTTCTAATGGTTGCCGGTTTTGAAAAGTATTATCAAATCGCAAAATGTTTCAGAGATGAAGACTTAAGAGCCGACAGACAACCTGAATTTACTCAAGTTGACATGGAAATGTCTTTTGTAAGTCAAGATGATGTAATAAAAATGACAGAAGGGCTTATTGAAAGTGCATTTAAAGCAGCAGGAGTTGAAGTAAAAGCTCCGTTTAGAAGAATTACATACAAAGAAGCAATGGACAGGTTTGGTTCAGACAAACCCGATACTCGTTTTGGCTTAGAGCTGTTCAATGTTACAGACATTATGGAGCAATCAACATTTGAAGCTTTTAAATCCGTAATTAAACAAGGCGGAACGGTTAGAGCAATTAAAATCCCCGGAATTGCCGGATACTCAAGAAAAGAAATGGACGATGTGAGAAATCTTGCTATTTCTTTTGGTGCTAAAGGTCTTGCTTGGATTACATACATGGAAGACGGAAGTGTTAAATCTCCTGTTTTAAAATTCTTAAACGAAGACCAAATTAAAGAAATTCAAACAAGAGCACAAGCTCAAAACGGCGATATTGTTTTCTTTGTTGCAGATTATCCTCAAATCGTATTTGATGTATTGGGAAGATTCAGATTATATTTCGGTAAAAAACTTAATATGATAGACGAATCAAAACATGACTTATTGTGGGTTGTTGATTTCCCGTTATTTGAATACAGTTTTGAAGATAATTCTTATAAATCTATGCACCATCCGTTTACAATGCCTGCCTTAGAAGATATTGACAAACTGGAAACAGATAAAGGCAATGTTAAATCAATTGCATATGATATCATCTACAACGGAAACGAACTTGGCGGAGGTTCAATCAGAATTCATGATGCCGAAATTCAAAGAAAAGTTTTCCAAGCTCTTGGTTTAACACAAGAAGATATTAAAGAAAAATTTGAATTTATGATTGATGCCTTTAAATACGGAACACCTCCACATGGCGGTCTTGCAATAGGTTTAGACAGACTTGTAGCACTATTATTAAGAGCAAATTCAATCAGAGAAGTAATTGCTTTTCCGAAAAACTCTCAAGCTAAAGACCTAATGACAAATGCGCCGTCATTAGCTTCAGAAGAACAATTAAGAGAATTGCACTTAAAATTAAGAAACCCAATGAAGGTGTAGTATTGTTAAATAATAAAAAAATAACTGTAGTAATGCCTGCGTATAATGCGCAGGCTACTTTAAAAGAAACATTTGAAGCAATTCCGAAAGATATTGTAGACGAAATTATTTTAGTCGACGATTTTTCACAAGATAACACTGTTGAAATTTCAAAAAAACTCGGAATTAAAACAATTTGTCATAACAAAAACTCAGGCTACGGCGCTAATCAAAAAACATGCTATAACGAAGCCCTGAAAAGCAATTCCGACATTATAATAATGCTTCACCCTGACTTTCAATATGACCCAAGATTAATTCCGTCATTAGCCTCATTGATAGCATATAACAACTATGATTGTGCCATTGCTTCAAGAATGCTTGTAAATTCGGCAAAATATTCTAAAATGCCAAAATATAAATATTTCGCAAACAAATTTTTAACGGCATTTCAAAATTTCTTATTAAACAAAGGACTTTCAGAATACCATAGCGGTTATAGAGCTTTTAGTGCAAAAATTTTAAAAAATATCAATTTTGAAAAATTAAGCAACGATTTTATCTTTGACAATCAAATGTTGGCATTAATTTATTATAAAAACTACACTATAGGAGAAATATCTTGTCCGACAAAATATTTTGACGGCGCAAGCTCCATTAACCTTATCCGCTCGATTAAATATGGGCTTGGAGTGTTATTAATTTCAATTCAATATAGAATTGCAAAAATGGGTCTTAAAACATCAATTTTTAAATTTTAAATGTTAGTAGCTAAACTTGGTGCAATGATGATAAATTGTCTTACAAGTTCTCTGTCCCATTGGACACCGGCACCCATTTTCAAAATTTCGCAAGCCTTTGATACTGACAATCCTTTTCTGTATGGTCTATCGGATATTAAAGCATGATATGCATCAGCAACAGCAACAATTCTTGCTGATAGCGGTATTTCATCTCCTTTTAAGCCATAAGGATAACCGGTACCATCAATGTGCTCGTGGTGATATTTAACCATAGGAATTAAATCATGAAGCGATTTATTTGGTTTTAAAACTTTATCAGCACCAATCGAAGGGTGTTGTTTCATAATTGCCCACTCTTCATCAGAAAGCATAGTCGGTTTTCTTAAAACGTGTTCAGGAATTCCGATTTTACCTATGTCATGTAACAGTGCACCTAATTTAATTCTTTCAACCTCATTAGCCGGCAAATTAATAGCACGTGCTAAAGCTTCTGAATATCTTGAAACAGCGGCTGAATGACCTTTTGTATATGTATCTTTTGCATCAATTGTATTAGCCAAAGAAGAAACAACATCAAGCATATGTTCGTTTGAAACAATTTTTTCGTTGTGGAATTGGTTAATCAATTCTTCTTCAATATTTACACCTATTGAAGCATGCTTTTTAGTCAAAACTTGGGCAAAACATTTTAGCGCTTCATCATCCCAGAAATTAAAGTCATTTGTTGAAACTATTTCAGATTGACCTGATTGAGCACGCTTACTTTTTGAAATATACAAAGCTTGTTCAGCTAAAATTGTTAATTTGTCTTGTTTGTTAGTTGATTGAGGTAATAGTGAAATTCCGCAAGAGAATTTTAATTGTCCTAAATCATCAAACATTGTGCAAGATAAATTATATAAAAGAAATTCACAGACATACTTTGCTTCATCTTCAGTTGTATCAGGCATAATAATTGCAATTTCATCGCCGCCATATCTGCCTAAAATATCAGTATTTCTTACATTCTTCTTAATCTTTTTAGCAACCTCTTTAATAACAGCATCCCCTTTAGCATGCCCTAGTTCGTTATTAATTTCAGAAATATTACCGATATCAAATATGCAAAAAGCAAGCTGCTTATCTGTATTTAAACATTGAGAAATTTCGACGGCTAAATCTTCTTGCAGTTTCTTATGGTTTGATAAACCGGTTAGAGAATCAGTATCAGTATTTCTATCTACTAAATCAATTAATTGTCTGTTCTTATAAAATATTGCATAATAATTTGCTATCAACTTATATATTTCAAAAAATTGATTATTGTTATTATCTGAAAAAATTGCCACGCCAAAACATTCCCCAAAAGCATCAAGAGGAATTATATTAGTCGGAGAATTTGAAATATTATTAAGATAATTTAATTTTAAATAACTGCTGTCTGTTGTTGTAATTATTTGCTTAGTTTCAAAAGCTCTAACAACAGCATTATCTTCATCATTCAACATTATCATGGAGTTATATGATGAACCGGATTTATCTATTAATTTAACATTAATATAATTAGAATTTTGGTTATAAATCCCTAATGCAGAAAAATTTATTCCTATTTTTGAACATACCTGATTATGAATTGTGTAAAACAATCTAACAGGATCATTTTGTCCGACAAAGGATGAATTTAGAGTATTGATTATTTCCGCATAATTAACTTCCAAAAATTTATTTACAGTGTTAGTATATCCGCTATACAATCTATTCGCTGAAGTTCTTGTATTTAAAGGCATTATTTTTGGACTATCAATTGGATTAGATATTTTAAAATCAGGAACGGTCGCTCGATTTAAAACCTTAGTATCGTCTTTTATCTTATTATTTTCCATTTTAACCTTCCACTATATTTAAAGTCTATAAATCAGCTAAATAAAAAAAGTGCTAATAACATAAAAAAAATAAGCCATAAATTTACATTTTTTAACAATTACTTTATAATCTCTAGTGTTTTTATTGAAGATTTATCACCATTTAGTATTGAAATTTTTGATTTCGGGCATTTTAATAAATCAGAAAAAAAATCTATTATTGCTTTGTTCGCCCTGCCTTCTATTGCCCGTTCTTTTATTCTTACTTTAATAAATTCTTCGCAAAAATCAATAGAATTACTTTTTGAATTTGCCGATACTTTAATTTTAAATTTGACCTTTCCGTCTATCTTAAGCAAATCTTGTATTTGTTTTAAAGATTTTAAACTGTTACCCATCTTGGGATTACTATAACAAAAAATAAATATAAATACACCAATCAAAATATTTATATTAGCCGATACAAATTAAACAATATACCAAATACAGTATATATATTTTTAAATAAAACAAAATGTTGTATAATAAAGCTTGGATAATTGGTAATAAAATGACGTATCAAGAAGTATTTGACGAAATAATACAAGCGCTTCACAAGCAAAAAAGAAGCCAAGAGGATATTAATCAGATAGAATCCGCTTATTTATGGGCAAAAGAACTACACCAAGGGCAATTTAGAATTTCACAAGAACCCTATATAGTTCATCCTGTTGAAGTTGCAAAAATATTAGTTGACCTAAAATTAGATAAAAATACAATCATCGCCGCTTTTTTACACGACGTTTTGGAAGATACGGACACAACCAAAGAAGAAATGGAAGAAAAATTCGGTCCTGATGTTGTAAATCTTGTGCAAGGAGTCACAAAACTCGGAAAATACCAATTCAAATCCAAAGAAGAACGCCAAGCCGAAAATTTCAGAAGAATGTTTATAGCCATGGCACAAGACATAAGAGTTGTAGTTTTAAAATTGGCAGACAGACTGCACAATATGAGAACTCTTTCATATATGGCTGTACCCAAGCAGAAAAAAATAGCCCAAGAAACACTGGATATCTTTGCCCCTCTTGCAAACAGACTGGGGATGGGAAAAATAAAAGCAGAACTAGAAGATTTATCTTTAAGATATTTAAACCCTGAAAAATATTATGAAATTGCAAAACTTGTAGCAGAAACAAAAGCTGCAAGAGATTTAACCATCAACTCGCTAATTGAAACCATTAAAAAAGAACTTGAAAAAAACAAAATAAAAGCAACGGTTAAAGGTAGAGCAAAACATTACTACTCAATATATAACAAAATGAAAAGACAAAACATAACCTTTGACCAGCTTTATGATGTAACCGCAGTTAGAGTAATTGTCGATAACGAAAAAGAATGTTATCAGGTTTTAGGTATTATTCATCAATTATTCAAGCCTATTCCGGGCAGATTTAAAGACTATATTGCAATGCCAAAAGGAAATATGTATCGTTCATTACACACTTCTGTTATCGGTAACAAAAACAAACCTGTTGAAATTCAAATCAGAACACATAAAATGCACGAAGTTGCAGAATATGGTATTGCTGCACATTGGCGATATAAAGAATCAGGCTCAATCAAAGCAAACAATAAACAGGATATGCAATTTTCCTGGATGAGAAAAATGATGGAGCTGGAACAAGATACAACAGATGCAAAAGAATTTGTTGAATCAGTAAAATTTGATCTTTTTGCAGACCAAGTGTTTGTTTTTACTCCAAACGGAGATGTTTTCGACCTGCCTCAAAATTCAACTCCTGTTGATTTTGCATACAGAATACATACAGAAGTCGGCCATAGAACCGTTGGCGCATTAATTAACGGAAGAATTGCTCAGCTTGATACCAAGCTAAAAAACGGCGATATTGTCGAAATTTTGACATCCAAACAATTTATGCCAAAAATTGATTGGTTAAATTTCGTTGTAACAAAAAATGCCAGCTCTAAAATTCGTCAATGGTTTAAAAAATTTAATCGTGAAGACAATATTCAAATCGGACGCACTAACCTTGAAATAGAATTAACCAAGACTTGTTTTGATGAACTGTTAAAAACAGGAATAATCGAAAAAGCCGCAAAGGAAATGAATTACAAAACCGCAGACGACCTATATGCTGCACTTGGCTACGGCGAAACAACAATTCACAAGGTAGTCAATGTTCTCAAAAAATATGAAGCCCCAAAAACAAACGAACAATTAGCACAAGAAAAAACACAAAATCAAAAAAAATCTGGCAAAAACAAGAAAAACGACATAATAGGTCTTGAGGGCTTATTATGGTCACTAGCAAAATGCTGTTCACCAATCCCCGGAGAGCCTATTGTAGGAGTAATTACACGCTCTAAAGGTGTGAGCGTACACAGACTTGATTGCAAATGTTTATATAATATAGAACCAGAAAGAATGATTGATATTTCTTGGGCGCAAAATCCCGCAAAAGCAGCTTATTTAGCTCATCTTAGAATTGAATGTCTTGATAGAGTAGGGCTTTTAAGAGATATATTAATGAAAACCGGAGATATGGGAATTAATATAATATATTCCAACACGTATCTAAAAGGAAGAAAATTTGGTATAATTGA
>CALVHD010000033.1 GCA_944327245.1 Candidatus Gastranaerophilales bacterium | reverse complement strand
TTTTTAAATATTGTTTGCAGAGCCTTGTCTTTTTTATTTTGAATATAGTCATTTTTTATTTTGTCGGCTGATGTCATTTCATCTTTTAAAACAAGCCATTTAAAAGATTTAACAAGGTTGACAGGTTTTTGCAGGCTGCCGTTTAGAGTTATTTGAAATTTTGTTATTTTATCTTTATCATAATCGGTTGTGAATGTTGGTATTTTATTAAATGTTGTTTCATTAATTACTTGAGAAAAAAGAGTGTATAGGCTAATATAGGTAAAGTTTATATTTTCAGAATTATTTATTAGATATTTAGGGTTAGTTTGAGCAAAAATGCCGATTTTATCTGTTAAATCGTAATTAAGAACAGAATAAACCGTTGAATTTATATTGTTGTTTATTAAATTCAAGTTTCCGTTAATTAATAAACATAACATATCTCCTTGAGAAGTTATAGGGTTTAATTTTGCAGATCCTTTGCTGAAGCTTAATTTTCCGTTTAATTTTTTAAAATGAGTTGTATCAATTGCTTTTAAGGGGGTTAAAAATGTTGATACAGTATTTTTTAATAGTGAATTTTTAATTATGTTTTCAGCTAAAAAGAAATTTTCCAATTTTGCAAAAGGTCCATAAGTTCCGTTTTTTATTTCAAAATCAAGATTTCCTTTAAGGGATTTAACTTGTTCAAGATATGTTGCACCACTAAGTGAAATATCGGTATTAAAGTTTAACAACCCTGAGATAGTATTTTTTAAATTTGCGCAATCAATCAAAAGTTTGTTTGAATCAAGGTTTTCACCGCTTAGTTTTGCTTTTATTAGTTGTGTTATCATATTTAGCGTTATATTACCCTTAATATCACCTTTAAAGGCGCTGCAGGTTAAATTATTAAGATATAAATTGTTGTTTTTAATTAATAAATCACTTTTTATGTTTTCTATTGAGATTGTTCCTGAAATAAGTTTAGCTATATCAAGTTTACCTGTTAGATAAACAGGAATATTGGCTTGAGTTGTTGAATTTTTAGAAGCTGAAGATTGAGTCGGAGTATATTTTAGAAGGTTATCTAAAATAGCCATTAATTTATCGACATTAATTAAATTTGATTTTAGGTCAAAATTGCTAATGTTTATAATTGGCAATGAAGCTAAATTGGTTTTAAAAGATAAATCTAATAATGATGAATTTATATTTGCTTTTTGAATGTTAATTGAAGCTGTTTTATTTGATAAATTCAAATCAATTAATTCGGCTTTTGATAAAAGTTCCGGAATGGAAATATTTTTTATTTTTAAATTTCCTCCATAGCCAAGATTATTTAAATATCCATCTATGTTTAATTTTCCTTTCATATTTAGGGATGAATTTTTAAAGATTGAAATTTTTGCGTTTTGCTCTTTGATAATTTCAAGAGTTAAATTATCAATTTGGTCTTTATTTATAAATGCACTAAAATCAGCGATTTTTTCAGAATTTTTTGTATTTTGTTCAAGATTATTTGAAAAAGAAGATGACACTTTGAATAATCCTGAATTTTTAATTTTGATTTTATTGTTTTCTATTGCAATATTTGTTTGAATTATGCTTGGGTTGTTTAATAATGAATTAAAGTCAATAAAAGTTATATGGTTATTTTTGTCAGCATAAATTTGAGCCAGAATATTTTGTTTTTTGTCATCACCTTTAATTGAGACTTTAAGAGGAATTGAACCTTTTGAATTAAGGTAATATGAAATTTCTTTTCCAAGAGTTTGGGTGAGATTTTGTGTTGCTATTTTTCCGTCTAAGAAAATATTAGCAGAAGGTTTTTCAAGATAATTATCAATAGAGCCGTTAATATTAATTTTGGATAAATCATTGTAGATTAAATCAAAAGGAATTAAGGTTATATTTTTATTGTCAATATTAATGGAGGTTGAATTTATTGAAAGTTTTGTTTTCATATTTGGTATTGAAAACAAAAGACCTTTGTTGAGTAAATTTCCTTTGGTTTCTTTTGAATTGGATAAAAGATTAAATTGAGCTTCATTGTTTGTTAGAAACATTGTTTTTTTAATGTCATTTAATTTTAGATTTTTTAATTTTGTTTTCAATTCTGCATTTAAGTTTTCAAGTTTGCCTTTGATATTAATATGTGCACTTAAGTTAGCAGAAGTTATTTCATAAGAGTTTTTTAGTTCTTTCGGTGCAAAAGTTTCATATAAAGAAACTAAATTTAATTCGTCAAAGTCAAGTTTAATGTCGGAGTTGGAGTTATTGTCTATTCCTCCTGAAACTACTAAATTTGAATTGTTTACTGTTGCTTTTGTGTTTACAATATCCAGAGCATTGTTATCTAAAATTAAATTGATAATTATATTGTTAATTTTTAATTTAGAAATTGTTTCTTCAAAAACCCCGTTTTTAATTGTAATTGAACCGTTTGAGTTTAATTTTTTGAAATCTGTTTTAATAAAAGCATTGGCAGTTAAAATTCCTTTTGCATTTATTGAGTCAAGGATTGTTATATTAAAACTGTCCAGTGCTCCTTTTAACAGGTTTAGGATATTTTCAATATGAATTTCTGTAGAATTTATTGTTGTTTCAAGATATGATTTTTTCCCTTTTTTAAAAATACCGTTAAAATTAATGTTTTCATTTTGACTGAAATTGATATTTGTATCATATTCGATTTCTTTTTTGTTAAAATTGCTGTGTAAGTAGCTTTTTGGCAGATGTGCGTTTCCTAATTTAATTGTAAAATCATCAACATTAAAATGACCCCAAATTAAAAGCCCGTCTTTTTTTGTTTGTTTTATTTTTAATTTTGAATTAATTGAGGTTTTAAGATCATAAATTTGATAAATTTTAACAATGTTTATAAAAGGAATCTTAATTTCTTCTTTTTTGTCTTCTTTTTTTGTTTTTTGATTGGGTAAAAATGAAGCATTGATATCAATATCGGCTAAAATATTTTCTTTGTTGTTTGATAAAAGCTTGGATATGGTTTTAATTTTAATGTTGTTTGTTTTGGAGTTATAACCAAGGGTTAAGTTTTCACCGTTTAGTTTTAGATTGTTTGAATTTTTAATGTCATTAACTATAACATTATAGTTGTTAATGTTAATTGATGGAATTTTGATTTTTAAATTATCAACAATCCATTGACTAAAAGGATTTAGCGGTTCGGTTTCGTTTTTTGTTTTGTTTAAGTTTTGATTTATGATATTTTCAATTAGTTTAGTTATTTTATATTCTTTATCGTTAATAATATCAAGGGTTATAACGGGGTTATCAATTTCTGTTTTAGCTGTTTTAATTGTTAGAGTTAATAAAGAAGGAAGCGCTATACCTGTTTTTATTTTAGGTGAATAAAAAAGTTCAGAGCTATCGATATAAGTGATTTTAGTATTTTCTATTTTTATTCCTAAAGATAATAGCGGAGTAGAATATAGTTTTAATTTTGAATAGTCAAGATTTAGTTTGGAATTATCTAAAACCATCTTTTGGATAGCAGGTTTATATTTATCAAGATTAATAAAATTAGGAATGATTAAAAAAGCTAAATAAGATAATCCTAAAATTGAAATAAAGGTTATTGCTAAAATTTTAAAAAATAATTTCATAACACTCCCCCTAAGATAAATATTTTTAATTATAAAATAAAAATTATACCAAAGGAGTCAAATTTACATTAGTTAACCCAATCAATTAAAGTATTAAATTTTGTTTTGTTGTAATAGTTTAAATCCTTGGTCGGCGTTTTAAATTTTTTATTTTTATATTTTTTATTTAAAAATAAGCTGAATTTTTCATCTTCATAAGCCAAAAACCAGTCATTATTTTTTTTCATTTTTTCAACAATAGGATATGATTTATCTAATATTAAAATATCCGTATGATATTTTTTAAAAAATTCATCTTGATTTTTAGCAAGAAAAACTCCCGCCATTTCGTTTATTAAGCTGTTATCATATACTTCTTCATATCTTCCATCCATAAAAATTTGATTATTGGGATAGAGTTTATATGAAGCATAACTTCCATAATGAAAATTTATAAAAAGATTGCCTTTGATTGAATTTTGTTTAATGAACTCAATGCAATAGATTGGATAATCCGGAGTAGAGATTAAATAATTTTTATTTTGAAAGTGTGAAATTGTTGAAATTAAAATTAAGATAAAAATTATTGTTTCTTTTAGATTGTCATAAATTTCAGGAAGTTTTTTATTAAAGATATTATAAAAGTCGTTGTAGCAAAGAGCCATTACGCTATATGTAAAAAATACGTGAAATCTTAAAGACTTAAGAGAAATTATAAGAGTAAAAAGCAAAATAAGATATTTTGTTTTATCAATATTTTTATAGAAATTTTTTGACTTTATATTTTTAAATATTGAATATATGAATAATAAATTAGTAATGGCAAAAAATATTTTAAATTTAATTAAAAAATATTTAAAATTTTCATTAAAAAAGGCACTTTGCCATTCTGTGATATGAATTCTGTTTAAACTCAGCGCATTAAAAATGTAATAAATATATTCAATTCCATATGGATTAATTAGTGATGTAAATAAACTAATAAAAAAACAGTAAAAATATGGTTTATATTTTTCTTTGTTTAAAAATTCACCAACAGCAAATAAAAATATTAAAACTAAACCAATGCTAAAACCGCCATGGCAATTTGCCCAGATAATATTTAATACGGGTAAACACCATAAAACCCTATAGTTGTTTTTGTTTTTCGCATATTTTAGTATATACAGGTACAGTACAAAAAATAAAAAAGAAAATGTTTGGCATCTTATATTGGAAAAAATATTATATGAAATTGAATGCAGACAAAAGAAGAAAAACAGAAAATGCAGCTTTGAATTTTTGTTATCCAGTCTGATTATTTTAGTAATTACAAATACAGTTAAAAATATAATTAAGGATTTAAAAACAAATAAACCAATATCGCCAAAATTATTTTGTATTAAATAAAAAATTAAACTTGAGCCCCATTCGTGATCAATAAATTTATGGGTTATGCCATAGGATTGAAAATCAAAATTAAACAGCTCTCCTGTTTGAAAGAAATTTTTTCCGACAATTAATCTTGCCCAAAAATCATAGTCTATATTGCAATCAATAAGCCCGAATAGAAGAATAAAAAGAGATAATGTTAAATAAAATATAAAATCCATGGGAAATATTATAGTATAAATTTTTTGTTTAAGCTATTATTATCAAAGGAGAATAATCAAAATGGAAAATAAAATTCAACAAATTAAAGAAGAGGCTCTTAAAGAGATTAATAATTCAACGGATTTAAAAACTCTTGAAGCCGTTAAAAATACATATTTATCAAGAAATTCTGAATTTAATAATTTAAAAAAAGGCATGAAAGATTTACCGCCTGAGCAAAAGCCTGTTATAGGAGCATTGTTGAACAAAGTTTCAACTGAGTTGAGCTCTTTAATTGAAGAAAAGAAAGAAATTTTTTATAAAAAAGAATTGAATGAAAAATTATTGAAAGAAAAAATTGATGTTACACTAGACGGTGATTTTATTCCGACCGGAAAAGTTCATCCTTTGACTCAAACTGTCAATGAAATAGTTGAAATTTTTAATCTTTTGGGTTTTTCTGTTGCACAAGCTCAATATTCTCCTGAAGTGGAAGTTGAAAAATATAATTTCGATTTATTAAATGTTCCAAAAGAACATCCTGCAAGAGATGTGCAAGATACATTTTATTGTGAAAGTGCTAAAAATGTTGTCTTAAGAAGTCAAACTTCAAATTCTCAGGTGCGTCAAATGTTAAATTCAAGACCACCGATTAAAATTATCTCTCCGGGCAGAGTGTACAGAAATGAAAATGTATCAGCAAGAAAAAATAATTTATTTCATCAAATTGAAGGCTTATATGTTGATAAAAATGTTAACATAGCTCAATTAAAAGGTGTTTTAAATGAATTTATCAGATTATATTTCGGTCAAGCCCGCCCAACAAGATACAGAAGCAGCTTTTTCCCGTTTACTGAGCCTTCTGTTGAAATCGATGTTCAGTGTATTATGTGTCAAGGAAAAGGATGTCCTGTTTGTTCTAATCTTGGCTGGTTAGAGATTTTAGGAGCAGGCATGGTTGACCCTAATGTTTTAAGGGATGTTGATATTGACCCTAATGTTTATTCCGGCTTTGCGTTTGGCATGGGGGTTGAAAGACTTGCAATGCTTAAATATGCAGTAGATGATATAAGATTATTCTTTAATAATGATGAAAGATTTTTAAAACAATTCTAAATTAAAAGCACCCATCAGGGTGCTTTTAATTTTATTTATCTTCAATTAAATTATATAATTTCTTTTTCTTTATGTATTTGACGGATTTATTATCCGCTTTTGCGCCTTTTGCAATTAATTGAGCCGATATATCATACATGTTATTTTTAAGTGACATATATAATATTGTGTTGTTGGTTATTGAGTCCTGATAGTTGACTCTTGCACCCTTGTCAATTAAAAATTGTGCCATTTCTTTGTTTTTATTTTTTGTTGCTTCATATAGTTCGCTATAAAAACCCTTGTCTAATTTAGCGCCATATTCATATAGCAGTTTCAATATTTCAAAATTATTTGCTTTTGCTGCTGTATATATTGGATATTCGCTGTAATATGAGTTGTTAGGGTTTGTTTTTGCTTCCAGCAGTAATTTTACATTTTCAAGATTTCCTTTTTTGATTTCCTTATTAAGACATTCAGAAGTCGGGAAAAGTTTTTTTGCAATCAGGAGCTCTTTTTGTTCTTGAGAAATGCTGTCCGTATTATTCATCTTGTTTATTATTAGAGAACGAGATGAAAAATCACTGTATTCATTTATATCTAATGCTAAAGCCGGCAGACTTATAAGAACCACCGGCAATAGCAAAAATAAAATTTTATTATTTAAATGTTTCATAATTAAATTATATAATCATTCCACCGTCAACTTCAAGAACTTGACCGGTCATATAGTCTGTATCAAGGGCTAAAAATTTAACAACATCAGCTATGTCTTTAGCTTCACCAAGGCGTCTTAGAGAAATTAATTTTAACATTTCATCTAAATTTGGTAAATCTTTTGTCATATCAGTTGCAATGAACCCTGGGGCTACTGCGTTAACTCTTATGTTTCTTGAGCCTAATTCTTTAGCTAATGATTTAGTAAATCCGATTAAACCTGCTTTTGCTGAAGCATAGTTTGCTTGACCAACATTTCCATAAATTCCAACTACGCTGGTTGTGTTGATAATTGAGCCGAAGCGTTGTTTCATCATTAATTTAACAACAGGTTTAGATACATAAAATGCTGAATTTAAGTTTGTATTAATTACAGCACTCCATTTATCTTCTGTCATTCTGATAAATAAATCATCTCTTGTAATTCCGGCATTATTAACCAAAATATCTATTCTTTTGAAATCTTCGATAATTTTAGCTATATTTTCTTCAACTTCAACTTGATTAGATACATCAAATTTGTACGCTTTTGCATTTACTCCTAAGGCTTTAATTTCTTCAACGGTTTTATTTGCTGCTTCGTCGTTTCCGGCATAAGTAATTGCAACATCACAACCTTCTTTTGCCAGTCTTAGAGCGCATGCTTTTCCTATACCTCTTGATGCACCGGTAATTAGGGCAACTTTATTTTCCATATTATACTCCTACCATTAATTCTTCGATTACTGCTTTTAAGCTGTTTGAATCTGAAACATTATATGTTTTGATGCCAGATGAAATTTTACGATTTAATCCTGCTAAAACTCTGCCGTTGCCAAATTCAATAAATGTATTAACCCCTTGTTCAATGGCATTTTGAATTGATTGAACCCACATAACTGATGAATTTATTTGAGCCGGCATTTTTTCAATGAAATCATCTTTATTTGTTGTCAATTTAGCATCAACATTGGTAATAACCGGAATTTGCGCATCGTTTAATTCAAGATTTTTAACAAAATCAACAAATGCACTGGCAGCGCTTGTCATTAATTTTGAATGAAATCCTCCTGATACTGTAAGGGGAACAATTCTTTTTGCGCCTTTTTCTTTAATTAAATCACAAGCTTTTTCAACCGCTTCAATTTCCCCTGTGATTACAATTTGAGTAGGGTCATTATAGTTTGCAACTTGAACTAAGCCAATTTTTGAGGCTTCTTCAATTGATGAATTAATATCTTCAATTTTAGCTCCTAAAATAGCTGCCATTGTACCTTTTGTTGTTTTTGTTGCTTCATCCATAAGTTCAGAGCGTTTTTGAATAGCTTTCATGGTTGTAGCTAAATCCATAACCCCTGAGCAATACATTGCGCAATACTCGCCCAATGAATGACCAAGAGTAAAACTTGGCTTAATATCAGGACAAACTGACTTGAATGCTTCATAAGCTGCAATTGATGTAGCTACAATTGCACTTTGTGCATTAATTGTTTGTTTTAAAACTTCATCAGGACCGTTAAAACAAATTTCTGATATTTTTTTATTTAGAACTGAATCAGCCGTATTGTATACTTCTTTAGCTTTTTCATAATTGTTATACAAATCTAATCCCATGCCTGTTGTTTGAGAACCTTGGCCGGGGAATATGAATGCAAATTTTTTCATTTTCTCCTCTTTATTGTCTAAAGTCATTAATTTATAATTTCTGCAATTTTTTTGTTAACACCTGATTCAACAGCTTCTTTTGCAACTCTTACGGCATTTTTAATGGCGTAAGAAGAGCTTCTGCCGTGTGATATTACGGTTATGCCTTTAACACCCAGAAGCAGTGCGCCGCCAAATTCTTCATAATTTATTCTTTTGTATATTCTTTTCATAAAAGGTTTAGCTAGCAGTCCAACAATTTTAGAAATCAAATCACTCTTAAATTCTTGTTGAATTAATTTGAATAACATCATTGAACAGCCTTCGATGGTTTTTAGAGCAACATTTCCTACAAAACCATCGCATACAACAACATCAACATCTCCTTGGAAAAGTTCTTTTCCTTCAATGTTGCCTATAAATTTCAAACCTATAGTGTTTTCTTTTAGTAGTTTGTGTGTGTCTTTAACTAATTGATTGCCTTTTTCTTCTTCTTCACCAATGTTCATAACACCAATTCTTGGGTTTTCTCTGTTATAAACATTTTTAACAAATGTTGCGCCCATTGTGGCGAATTGAAACAACATTTCAGGGGTGCAAGAGCTGTTTGCACCGGCGTCAATTAAAATAACAGGTTCTTTTTTTGTTGGTAAAGTAGCGGCAATGGCAGGACGTTCAATTCCTTTAAGACGTCCTAGTCCGAATAATGAACTTGCCATAGCAGCTCCTGTAGAACCTGCCGCAACAACAGCGTCTGAGCTCCCTTTTGCAACCGCATCAACAGCTAATACTATTGAAGATTTTTTCTTTTTGCGAATTGCAACGCCGGGAGCTTCGCCCATTTCTATTATTTCATCAGCTTGGGTAATTTTTATGTCAAGTTTAGTAAGGTCAACTTTGATATTTTTAACAAAATAACCGCCTCTGTTTGACCTTATGCCTTTTTTTGCTATTTCATCCAATACTTCTTGGATTTTATCCGTTTGTCCCACAAGTTCAATAGGAACATTGTAGTCTTGTGCCGCCCAAACAGCGCCTTTAACGATTTCAGACGGTGCATAATCTCCGCCCATTGCATCTATAGCAATTCTTGTCATACTAAATTCCCCAAAAATATTTTATTAACTATTCTTTTGTTTCTTCAGCTGCAGTTTCTTCAACTACTTCTGCTTCAACAACTTTTTCTTCTGTTTCAGTTTTTTTAGCTTTAGCTTTTTTTGTTTTTTTAGGTTCTTCTTTTGCTTCTTGTGCTTTTATTTCTTCTTGTTTTTTAATAGAAGCAAAGCCGTCTTTATAGTATCCGCATTCCGGACAAACTGTGTGAGTTAATATGATAGCTTTGCAGTTAGGGCAAGTTGTAGTAGCCGGCACTGAGCCTTTCCAGTTTGCTCTTCTTGTGGCTTGACTTGCTTTTCCTGTTCTTTTCTTTGGTGTAGCCATTTTTATTTTCCTTTTCTACATAATCTGAGTCATTTAATCTTTTTATTTGACATAATTCTATTGTCTAAAAAAAAGAAATCCTTGTCAATGATTTACAAGGATTTCTTTAAAAATAAGTAATTTTTTTTAACTATCTTAAGCTAACTTTTGTGTAAGAACCTTTTTTAGCAAAGTTAACTTTGTCTTCACGAGCTAACCAGCCTAAACCTAAGCTAGCAAAATTTTCATTAAGACCAAGGTCTTTGTTCATTTTTTTTGTTGTAACTTCGCCGTTTTCATTAAGGTATTCCCAAATTTTTCCAGCTGTTTCGATAATTGTTTCTTGCATTGTTGTACTCCTTTTTAAATGCTTTGTATACAAGTTTCTGCGATGTTCGAATTTTTGTAAATTCGTATTTGCATAATTATCTTAATTTATAATATAGTGGATGTATATAGTTTAAATGGATGAAAAAAGTATGAATAAAAATTGGAAATACGGCGATAATGTAGATACAGATGTGATTATCCCTGCACGTTATCTAAATACAAAATCTGAAAACGAACTGGCAATGCACTGTATGGAAGATATCGATAAAACATTCAGCAAAAATGTTAAAAAAGGAGATTTGATATTGGCAGGTTATAATTTTGGCTGCGGTTCATCCAGAGAGCATGCCCCGCTTGCGATTAAAGCATGCGGAATAAAAGCCGTCATTGCAAAATCCTTTGCAAGAATATTTTACAGAAATGCAATAAACATTGGTCTTGTAATTATTGAAAATAACGAAATCCAAGATGAAGCTGATGAAAATGACATTATAGATATAGATTTATCTAAAGGAAAAATATATAATAAAACAAAAGGAAAAGAATATAGTTTTAGTGCATTTCCCGCTGAAATTCAAAATTTAATAAATAAAGGCGGTTTAATAGAATATACAAAACAAAAAGTAGGTAAGTAAATGAAAAATATTGCAGTTTTATTGGGAGATGGTACCGGAGTTGAAATTATTTCTTCTGCCATAAAGGTTTTAGATAGAGTATCAGAAAAATATAATTTGAAATTTCAATATAATTATGCTCCTATTGGCGGTCGCGCTTATGAAGAAGCTGGTGTACCTTTGCCTGAAAAGACAATCCAAACTTGTTTAAAATCCGATGCGGTTTTATTGGGTGCTGTTGGTGATTGGAAATATGACTCTCTTGCTCCGGAGCTTCGACCTGAAAGAGCTTTATTAGGTATTAGGAAACGATTAAATCTGTTTGCTAATTTAAGACCTGTAAAAGTTTTTGATGAATTATTGTTTTCATCTCCTTTAAAAGAGGAAATTGCAAAAAATACCGATATAATGATTGTAAGAGAATTAACGGGCGATGTATATTTTGGTGAACCAAAAGGAATTTCTACTAAAACCACTCTTGACGGCAGAGAAATAAAATATGGTTTTAACAATATGATTTATGATGAAGATGAAATCAAAAGAATAGCCCATGTAGCTTTTCAATCTGCACAAAGAAGAAAAAATCGAGTTTGCTGTGTGGATAAAGCAAATGTTTTGGATGTTTCAAGGTTGTTCAGAGAAATAACAAAAGAAGTTTCAAAAAACTATCCTGATGTTGAGTTATCCTTTATGTATGTTGATAATTGTGCTATGCAATTAATTCAAAACCCAAGACAATTTGATGTTATTTTAACGGGTAATATTTTTGGAGATATATTATCGGATGAAGCTTCAACGATATGCGGTTCGTTGGGAATGCTGCCTTCAGCTTCATTGTCAGACGGAAAAACACCTTTTATGTATGAACCAATCCATGGCTCAGCCCCTGATTTAGCAGGAAAAAATGTTGTAAATCCGATTGCTACTATTTTATCTGTTGCAATGATGTTAAATTATTCGTTTAATGAAAAACTTGCTTCTGATACAATTTATAGGGCGGTAAAAGAAGTTTTAAAAGAAAATTACAGAACTCGTGATATTGCACAAAAAGATTCAAAAATATGTACTACGACAAAAATCACGGATTTAATTATTGAAAAAATAGTTTAAAATAAAACTTGCAGAATATTTTTTGTGTTAAAATTACATTAATTAGAGATATTTTGAGGAAGTATATTAAAAATGGAAAACCAAGTTAATGAAAAATTACAAACATTAAGACATTCTTGTTCTCATATTATGGCACAAGCAGTTCAACAGCTTTACCCGCAGGCAAAACTTGCAATCGGGCCTGCCATTGAAAATGGTTTTTATTATGATTTTGATATTGAAGGCGTTACTTTATCTGATGAAAATTTAAAAGAAATTGAAAAAGTAATGAAAAAATTAATTGCTCAAAATCTTACTTTTGAAAAATATACTATTCCCGATGTTGAGGCTCAAATTGAAGAATTTAAAAAAGAAGGTGAAATATATAAAGCTGAGCTTTTAGAAGAACACAAAAATGATAATCCGACTTTGTATTTAACAAAAGACAAAGATGGCAAAGTTTTATTTAATGATTTATGCTCAGGTCCCCATATTGAATCTACTAAAGAAATTAAAGCTTTTAAATTAATGTCTGTAGCAGGCGCATATTGGAGAGGTGATGAAAAAAATAAAATGCTTCAAAGAATATACGCTACGGCATTTTTAACAAAAGAAGAGCTTGATGAATATATTAACCAATTAGAAGAAGCAAAAAGACGTGATCATAGAAAACTTGGCGCTCAGCTAGATTTGTTTTCTGTTAGAGATGAAATCGGCGGCGGTCTGGTTTTATGGCACCCTAATTTATATACGGTTCGAGAACAAATTGAAAACTATTGGAGAGAAGAACATAGAAAAAGAGATTATGTTATTGTTCAAACTCCGCAATTGGCAAAAACAAAGCTTTGGGAATTATCAGGACATATTGACCATTATAAAGAAAATATGTTCTTTATTCAAAAAGAAGATGAATCTGAAGAACAATATATTGTAAAACCAATGAATTGTCCATTTCATATTTTGATATATCAATCTCAAAGACATTCTTATCGTGATTTACCGTTAAGAATGGCAGAATTAGGAACTGTATATAGACGTGAAAAATCCGGCGCGCTATCAGGTCTAACTCGTGTACAAGGTTTTACTCAAGATGATGCGCATATTTTCTGTACTCCTGAACAATTAGTAGATGAAATTAATAATATTATTGATTTTGTTTCTGATACTATGAAAATTTTTAATATGACTTTTGAAGTTGAATTATCAACTCGTCCTGAAAGTTATGTAGGTGACATTAAAAATTGGGAATTGGCAGAAGCCGGTTTAAAAGAAGCCATGGATAAACGCGGCATGAAATATGAAATTAATGAAGGTGATGGCGCTTTTTATGGTCCTAAAATTGATTTTAAAGTTAAAGATGCACTAAAAAGAACATGGCAATGTGCTACAATTCAACTGGACTTTAATTTGCCTGAAAGATTTGATATTAAATATCAAGACAAAGACGGAGCGCTAAAAACACCCGTTATGCTTCATAGGGTAATTTTTGGTTCAATGGAAAGATTTCATGGTATCTTAATTGAACATTATGCCGGAGCTTTCCCTGCTTGGCTTGCGCCTCATCAGGTTGCCCTTGTTCCTATAGCAGACAGACACAATGATTACATGGAAGAAATTTATAAAAAATTAAGACAAAATGGAATTAGAGTAATCTTTGAAGAAAAATCCGAATCAATGAATTACAAAATTAGAGATTATCTGCAAAATAAAAAAGTGCCTTATGTTTTAGTTGCAGGCGATAAAGAAATTGAATCTAAAAAAGTTGCAATAAGAAAACGTGGTGTCGGACAAATTGGCGAAATGTCAATTGATGAATTTATTGATAAACTTTTAGAAGAAATTAAAACAAAGGGCAGTGTTGAACTAAAATAATTCTTTAGTTTATAAGACATAAAATTAATTTAAGGATTTTGTTCAAGTCTTTGTCTGATGCATTTTCTAAAATGTCGTTGATTTTGTTTAGCGTATATGTTCTATTTTGCAGATGTTGAGTTTTAAAAAATTCAGTATATTCAACATTTAAGACATTGGCAAATCTTTCAATTAAATCTGCCTTTGGAAAACTTCTGCCTGTTTCAATATGACTCATATGTTTCGGATCTATACCAACTTGTTCTGCAAGCTGGTATTGCGTTATGCCTTTTTTTGTTCTTAGCTCTTTTATTCTAAGTCCAAAATCTTTTTTTATATTCATTTATCCTCTCCTGTTAGAAAGATAATAACTTTTAAGGATTTTATAAACCGTATTAAAAATATATTAATGAATATTATTTCTGTATTAAATATTGAAATTCTTTTTTAAATATGGTAAATTTTTAATAAATTATGTTTTAAATAAAGGATTTTTAATTAAGAGTATTATGAAAAAGAATTTTGGTTTTTCTCTTGTTGAACTATTAATCAGTTTAATTGTAATTTCTTGTATAACTGCTGCTTTTACTCCTTTGATAACTAAAAAGTTTTCAAGTGGTGTCTTTGGTGGCGGCGGTTCAGTCTCAGACATTACGGCAGATTGTGAGAAATTTGGTCCTAATTGTAATCTTTGTACTAGTAACTTTTGTTTATCTTGTACAGGGTTAACTTG
>CALVHD010000032.1 GCA_944327245.1 Candidatus Gastranaerophilales bacterium | reverse complement strand
GAAAAACAAATGCGTTCAGTCTGGGCAATAGGAACTACAAAAAGTTATGAAAAAGAATTTGGTAAACATCCAACACAAAAACCTTTAGAATTGTTAAGGCGTATAATCCTTGCATCAACGAATGTTGGAGATTTGATTCTCGATCCTTTTACAGGAAGCTCAACAACTGGTATAATGGCTTTAGAATTAGATAGGAAATTTATTGGTATAGACTTGGAAAAAGAATATTTAGACCTTTCAATCAAAAGGTTTGAACAAGCATTTTCAAAGAAAGAAAAAGTATGGCAGTAGTTTTAGAACAATTGAAAAATGAAACATATCCGATTGTTAAATGGGTTGGCGGAAAACGTCAGCTAATGTTTGAACTGCTCAAAAATATGCCAATGTCTTACAACAGATATTTTGAACCTTTTATAGGTGGTGGTGCCCTGTTTTTTGAGTTGCAACCACAAAATGGCTACATTTCAGATATGAACGAAGAGTTGATAAATTTATATTTAACTGTTCGAGATAATGTTTATGAATTAATTTCAGATCTGAATAAGCATGAAGTATCAAAAGAATATTTTTTAGAAATAAGAAATTTAGATCGAACTGAAAAATATTCAACACTTTCAAATATAGAAAAAGCAAGTCGTTTTATATACTTAAATAGGACTTGTTTTAACGGATTGTATAGAGTAAATTCTCAAGGACAATTTAATGTCCCGTTTGGAAACTATAAAAATCCAAGAATTGTTGATGCTGATAATTTGATAAAATGTTCAAAATTACTTAAAGATACAGAAATTAAATGTGCAGATTTCTCAGTGATTTTAGAGAAAGTCAAAAAAGGTGATTTTGTCTATTTTGACCCTCCTTATGTTCCATTAAATGAGACTTCTAGTTTTACTTCATACACAAAGGACGGTTTTGATTTAGATATGCAATTTAAGCTGAGAGAGGTTTGCGATGAATTGGATTCTAGAGGTGTTATGTTTATGCTTTCCAATTCTGATACTAAATTAGTAAATGAATTATATGCCAATTATGAAATAAAAAAAGTTTTTGCTTCTCGTGCTGTAAATGCTAATGCTAATGGTAGAGGCAAAATTACAGAAGTTTTAGTGAGGAATTATGACTAGAAATTTTAAAGAATGGTTATCTACTTTTAGACCTTGTATTGCAGATTATGGCTATTATGCAGATTTTGATAAAATTACTAAAAATATAGATAACTTAAAAGTTGAGTTAAATATTTTAAACTCTTTAGTTGGTTCAAAAAATATTGAACAAGATTTTGAAAATATTATAAAAAAATATCCTGAGACTTTAAAATGTATTCCTTTGCTTTTAGCTGTAAGAGCTAATGAAATTTATACAATAGATAAGGATGGGGAATTTAATTTTTCATTCAAGAAAATGAATTATTCTATTGAAGAATACAAAATGTTTATGAGAAAAACGAAACTTTTTGACTTGTTACAAAACCACATTGTAAATAATTTGGTAGATTATGCAACAGGTGTTGAAACAGGATTAGATTCTAATGCTCGTAAAAATCGTGGCGGGCATTTAATGGAAAATCTTGTTGAAAGTTATATTCAAAAAGCAGGCTTTGTTAAGGGGCAAAATTACTTTAAAGAAATGTATATACACGAAATTGAGCAAAAATGGAATGTAAATTTATCCGCAATTTCTAATCAGGGTAAAATGGAAAAACGTTTTGATTTTGTAATAAACACAGATAAACAAATTTATGTAATTGAAACCAATTTCTATGCTAGTGGAGGCTCAAAATTAAATGAAACAGCAAGAAGTTATAAAACACTAGCTCAAGAAGTTGCAACAATAGATGGAGTAACATTTATCTGGTTCACTGATGGTTGTGGTTGGAATAGCGCAAGAAATAATCTTGAAGAAACTTTTGATGTTTTGGATACAATATACAATATTGATGATTTAGAAAATAAGATTTTAAATAAAATATTATGAAAGGTTACTAAATGAATAAAGATAATTTAGAAAATAATTTTGAAGATAAGGATTACTTAATTGAAAAAAGAGAAATTGAGGGTGACTCAGATGATGAACTTGATATATTGCAAAACGAAGTAATAAGCTTTATGGGAAATTACAGTCTTAAAGAATATTCTATTAAATTAAAAAACAATATTATAAAAAGACCTGAATTTCAAAGGAACGAAGTTTGGAACAATAAACAAAAAAGCAAACTTATTGAATCTTTTTTGGCTTCTTATCCTGTGCCACCAGTTATTTTATATAAAGAAAAAGGCAAGGAACAGTACTTGATTATAGATGGTTTTCAAAGAATAACAGCTATATCTGAATATTATGATAATAAATTTAAACTATTAATAAATAATCAAACTTATAAAAATAAGTTTTATAAGGATTTGCCAGGCGAAGCAAAAGAAAAATTAAATAATTCATTTTTGAATTGCACAATAGTGCATGAAATAGCACCAGAGGAACGTAGTAGGCGTTTTTTATATAATTTGTTTGAAAGATTGAATACTGGTGGTAAAGTATTAAATGCCATGGAAACACGGAGAGCTATAAGTTATGGTTCATTAATTAAAATGCTAGAAGAATTAAATAAAGATGCAAATTGGAGAAAAATATACGGTAAAGAAGAACCCGACTCTCGTTTTTTGGATATAGAGCTTATTCTTAGACTTTTGGCATTTTCAAAAAAATATAATATGAAAAAAGAAATTTTAATTGGATATTCAAGCATGAGAACATTTCTTGATGACTTTGTTAGCATACACCAAGATGAAGCTTATGTAGATTTTCAAGAATTATTTAAAAGAACGACGCATATTATTTATAAATCATTAGGAAAAACTCCTTTTACATTAAATAGCAATCGTCCAAATTATTTAATATTGGATTCTATAATGACAGCAGTAATATTACTAAATGCAAATGTTAATAATTTAAAAGAGAAATTTGAATTGATTTTACAAAATAATAAAGATTATTTTAATGATAAATCTGGCACACAAAAGAAAAGTAAAATTGAAGAGCGAATTAATTTTGCGATAAAAGGATTGAATTAATGACTTTTCTATCACAAACAAAAATGATAAATAAAATACTTAATGACATAAATCATGAAATAAAAGTAAGAAAAACTGAGTTTGATGATATTAAATTAGACTATCTTGTAATTAAATTATGTGGAGAATTTGAAAATAATCTAAATTTCATAATTGAAAATAAACTTTCTATTAATAATAATTTTAGCTTAAATTATATAAATTTTATAAAATCGCATGATTACAAATTACACAGAGGATTACAAGGAGACAAATTTAAGAAATTACTCAAGGATGTTTTTGGAAAGGAACATTCTGAGATTCTCAATAAAACTGAATGGCAGACATTTGTTGCTTTTATTAATTTTAGACATGCTATAGCTCATTCTATAAAATCTTATCAACAAAAAAAAGAAGATTTAATTACAAAAATGATAAGTACCGAAAATTTAATTAATATAGTAGATAAATTATTAATACAATTAAATGCTATATCAAAATTTAAAAATAACAATTAATAATAGTCTGGTGTGTAACTACAAATAATCACAATTTTTAAATATTGTTAATACATTTATATAGTGATTACTAATATTAATAAATAGTTTAATTTAAACATTCACCACATACTAAAACAAACTTACAATTTTGCTAGAAAAAGCAGTGTGTAAAATATTGAATTATAAAAATAACAACTTGAATTTATATTTTATAAAAATTTTATTATACAAAAATCATAATTTTAAATATTGTAAATTTTCAAATTGTATAGTTAATAAAAAATGCATGAAGCAAATCCGCTTTAAATCTTAAATGACTAACAATTGGTGTCAAATTATATAATTCTTCAATTTCAGGCTGTGTTTTGCAAAAATAATCAATAATCACAGTGATATTATAAATGTTTTTGGACAAATTGCTTATTTTATCAAAATCATCTTGTGAAATAGTCAAACTGCTTAAATTATCCACTTTTATCCCTGCCTTTCTTTATTTGTTGTATCTATCACTTGAAATAAATATAAAATCAAGTCTAAAAATTTGAATAAAGTAGTTTTGGATAGGATAAATTTTCGTCATTTTTTAATATTTGCACAACTGGACTATACCAAAATAATCAAACTATCCGTACACCTTAAAAACGGTGCTAAAGCCAGCCATATTAAGAAAAAATCAAACTATCCGTACAGTCCGAAAAAAGTCCATTTCGGCAGTTTGATTTTTGCGGGTTATCGTAATTTTCCGACCTGAAAACGCCCTCACAGAGCGGGCTTTCCAAAAATATCAATCTATCCGTACAAATCAATCTGGTCGTTAAATTACAGCGGGCTGTCCAAAATAATCAAAGTATCCGTACAAATCAAACCGGTCGTTAAATTACATTCAAAAAATCGAATTCCTACAATGTTTGTTCAATCAAAACTAAAATTGCTTCAAATGAGAATGGAGAACCAAGGGTTTGATTATATGACAAAAAAGACTCCACTTAGGAGTCTTTTAAAATGGTGCCACGTCTCGGAATCGAACCAAGGACACAGGGATTTTCAGTCCCTTGCTCTACCAACTGAGCTAACGTGGCGAGAAACTTAAATTTTTTAATTAAATTATCCCGACCTATTTAATAATATCAAATGAAGGCAGAGAGTCAATAATATTTTTTTATTTTGTCATTTTTTATACCTAGCTTATTAATTTACTTTTTGGTAAAATCATATTATTAATTAAGGGATTGTGTATACAAGAGGAGGCTTTATGTCTAATGCATTAGATATTAACGATACTACCTTTGAACAAGAAGTCTTAAATTCTGCAGAACTTACTGTAGTAGACTTTTGGGCTCCTTGGTGTGGACCTTGCAGGAAGCTTGGACCTGTTCTTGACGAAGTTGCGCAAGAATTTGAAGGTAAAATTAAAGTGGTAAAATTAAATACTGATGAAAATCTTAAAACAGCTAAAGAGTATTCTGTTAGCGGATTGCCTACACTTCTTATTTTTAAAGATGGTAAAGCTGTTGAAAGACTTGTTGGCTTGATGCCTAAAACTTCAATTGTTTCAAATATTGAAAAACATTTATAATTGAAAAAGAGCATGGCTTTTGTCATGCTCTTTTATTTTTTATTTTTTTAATTTTATTATTTCTTTTGTGTGCTTTCTCTTTGAGAAAGAGCTTTTTTGCCTGTTAATCTTGACATGAATCTAAAGAATTTACCTTTTGCTCCTTTGCTTGTAAGGTTTTCGTATTCTTTGTTTAAAATATCATTTCTTGATGATTGTTTTACAGGCATGCCTATTGCTTTTCTGTTGACATATTCACCTATAAGTGTTGATGCCATATTTACGCTTTGTGCACCAAGCAAGCTTGAATTGTATGTGTTTCTGAATGTGTCATTGAATAGGTTGATAAACAATACATTGTAGAATGTTCTTGATGTTTCTTGGATAGCACGTTCTTTTGCTTTCATTAATGCACCATCTTTATCTTCACCGTTTGATTTCAACATAACCATGTTGTGGTTATCTGCCATCAAAAACCAAGCTGTAGCTGCAGTAGATGTGTTTTTGGCAAGTGCAGATAAGTCTGAATTCGATATACTCGACATTGTAGCATTATTGAATGCTTTGTTTATTTGAAGATCCATATATTTATGAAATTCTTCTTTGCCTAGTTCTATTTTAGGTATAGCATTGGCTTTGAGTTTTGGTTTGTATGTAAGTTTATTTATGCCATTATATACTACATCTATTTCTTTATCCCATTTAGGAAGAGGATATTCTTGTTTGATAGCTTTGAAAAGTGGGTTTGCAATATGTTTGAATGGTAGTGTAATTGTTCCCCAAGCGAATTTGAATGGCTGAGTTATAAAATCAGCAATTTCTCTAATGCCTTTGATATTTCTGTTTCCAAGAGTTAATGTTTCTGCATATTGCGCATTTTCTATAGTAGTTGTTAATTCTTCAGCTACTTTTGAATCAATTTGAGTTAATTTCTTCATAGCTGATTCAAACATTTTTAGGTTTTCTTCATCAACATTTACTTTAAATCTATTTTCAAATGTTGTAGCAAATTGTTTGAGTTCTTTTCTTCTTTCAATAAATTTTTTAGCTTTTGTATAGTTTTTAGTACTGAATTTGCCATTTTTGTATAATATATTTTTTATATTTTCTGCAGCTTCACCAAAGTTATGTGTTTTTAACAGTTCCAAGAAGTTTGTAACATTTTCCTCAATTATTTTTGAATCTCTTGTTCTAAAAAATTCTTCTGCAGCTGCTTGAATTTTTATGTGGCTAAATTCTGATTTTAAACCTTTGTTTGCCAAATGTCTAAACATTTGGGCTTCTTCTTTTAAGCCGGCTTTTTCTAAAGCATTAGCGATATTTTTTGCTTCTTTTCCTAATTTAACTGTTTTTTGATATTCTCTTGTTACTGCATTGAACTTTTGTCCTATTACTTCATCATATTCTCTAAGCTTTTCAACAATTTTATTAAATTTTTCTTGAGAAATTGTGTAATTTTTTCGAGTTATTTTATTGTATATTTTATCGTATTTATTTGAAATAACATCAAAGTATTTTCCTAAAGTTGCACCATTAATTTTTATATTTTTCTTTGCATATTTAAGCGCAAAACCCGCGGCTACTACACCAACAAACCATTTTGTTATAGTTGATAATGTTAATAATGGCTTTTCCGGTTTTAAAGCTGCAAGCTTTTTAGCAGGGTCTTCTGAATCTGATGGCACTGCTGTTGTTATTGGTAAGTATGCTGCGAAACCGAAATTTTGGAATACTTTTGAACCTTTAAAACTTGGTGTTTGTGTTTTATGTTGATTTTCTGTTGTATTATTTTTTGCTTTTTGTACTTTGGTTTCTGATATCGTTTTGTCTTCCTTTTGAGCTTGTTTTTTATTTAATTCTATAGCTTCTTCTTTATTTATAAAATGTAATTTCTTTCCGTTTGAAAGTCTTGAGTATGATTCTGTTGCTACAACAGTAAGTGCTGTAACTAACATAAACACCCATTTTTTAGCATTAATATATTTTGATAATGCACCTAATGTGATTAATTGTAAGTATGCATTTGAAAGAACACGTTTTGTTTCTTGGTTAAAACGAGTTTTATGTTCAGCTTTTGCTTCTTTGGCGTCATCATCGCATAATCTTGAAAGGTTATATGCATCATTTGCTAAGAAAAATGCAGGAATAAAACCTGTAACAATTCTTGTCAGTGCTCTTTCATGTACGCCATTGTAGTTACCGGATTTTGGGTCAAACATCTTCATAGCTTTTGTGAATAGGCTTGATGATGCAACTTTTTCTGTATCATATTGATATTTTTCTGCTGTTTCCATGTAACCGCTAAATGAGTTTACAATATCGCTGTTATTAAGAATATCAAGCTTCTTCTGTAAGATATTTCGTTTGCCCATTTGTTCAAGTGTTTTTTCTCCTGAAGTAGCAAAACTTTTTTTTGTTATAAATTTTTTTGCACCGTTAGCAATATGCAATGGCAACTCAGCTACTGGGTAGACAATACCTTCTAATAAAAGTCTTGGCCAGTTTTTTGTAGCCACTTCAACTTGATTACCATTAAGTTTTTTTATGTGCTCTCTTATATCGACCCAACCTGGTTTATTGAAATTTCTTTCTAATGATTCAGGAACATGACCTATATATTTTTTCAAAAAAGCCATATTCTTTTCCAGATTATATTTTTTTATATTATAGAAAGAAAAAGCGCCTTTAAAGGAAATATCGTTTGCATCTCTCTTTAAAGGCGTTTTATTAAAATTCTTATTATCTGAAAGCTGTGCCGTTGTCACAATTGACTTGCTTTTGTGACTCATTCGGTCTTTGTATAAAATATTATGTTTCTGACTTACTATCATTTTAGTGCCCTTATGTAACTTCTCACAATTTGAGAATTTTGACAAGTTTTTATTTAGACATTATTTACATTTTTTAAACTAAGTACTAATTTTTGCTTTAATTACTCGTTTTTTTTAAGTTTGTAAAGAAATTTTTTTGCTAGTAAAATTTAAGTTTTGAAATATATATTTACATAATATTATTTTGTACAAATAAAAATAAAAGGACTATTAAAGTCCTTTTATTTCTTTATTATCTGTAATTTTGAAATTGTAGGGGGATATCATAATCGTCTTCTTTCCCTTTCAAAAGTTTTATAACTTCTTGTAAGTCATCTTTGCTTTTTCCTGAAACTCTTACTTGTTCTCCTTGGATTGAGGCTTGTACTTTTAGCTTTGAATTTTTAATATCTGCTACAATTTTTTTTGCGAGTTCTGTTGTTAAGCCTTTTTTAAGATTAAAAACTTGTCTTACATTGCCGCCAAGAGCATTTTCTATTGGCTGCGGGTCTAGAATTTTTATGTTGATATTTCTTTTTACTAACTTTGTTTGAAGAATATCTAAAATGTTTTTTAGTTTCATATCATCATTTGTTGTGATAGTAATTGCTTTATCTGCTTCTAAATTTATATCTGAGTTAGAATTTTTTAAATCAAATCTTGATGTAAGCTCTCTTTTTGCTTGATCTACTGCATTTACTAATTCCTGTTTGTCAAATTCTGATACAACATCGAAGCTACAATCTTTTGCCATATTTTTCTCCTATAATGATTCCATTAGATTGTAATTATAGCAAAATTTTATTTAATTTACACTTTTTTGACCTTTAATCTAAGATTTTTATAGTTGCACCATTTCCAAAGTTTCTATTTCTGATATATCCGCCTCTGTTTCCCATATAGTAGTCTTGATGTCCTATACCTGATGGGTTCATATAAGGAGAATATGGATCATAAATGGGTGGCGTAAAACCTGTTAGCATGCCTGGTCCATATCCTCTGAATACTCTGTTAGCCATGCTTTGTAATATATTCCCTACACCACTAGGTCGTCCGTATCTCATGCTTGTGCCAGGATAAAATCCGTTGTATGGATTGTATGCATAGACATTAGATTGTGGGTATACAATTTGACTTTGTGCTATTTCTGGGTATGAATTATAATGTTTTGATGCTGTTTTTACTGTATTATATCTTTCTTTTAAGTTCCCGCCTTGCATTGCACCTATCATTTCTTTTTCAAGTCTTGTTATTCTTGATTCTGTGTCATCATTCATATATGTTCTACCAAGAACTTTGGTCTCTATTTTTGCAAGTTCTTTAGATGATATTCCATACATTATGCCAGAATCTATGTTTTCTAAAAGATTATCGACTCTGCTTGCAAGAGGCATGCCTGAAAAGTTTCTTTTAAAAACTTTATTTTCTAATCTTGTAAGTCTTGAATAGATATTTTCTTTTTCATAACTCTTTTTAAACAGATTAATTTCAAGTTGTGTTATTTTAGGATAATTTTCATTTATGCCAACATTTTGATTTGGATCTTGAATCATATTCATAGTTTGCATTTTTGGTGGTGCAAGAGGCTTGAATTTTTTAACTTTATAAGCATGTGATGGATTTGCTAAAAATAGCAAAAATAAAGTACAAAATAGTTTTTTTAACATAGTGCTTTCTCTTCTTGATTCTTTTAGTAGTATGAAATTAAACCAAGAATGAGAGTTTTACATTAGACTTTACGGTAGATATTTTGAGCTATCTTGCATCTTTCATAATTCTAATTGCGCTATCAAGTTCTTCCGAAAATGCTTTTATTTGAGCATCAATGCTATCTTTACTGTATACTTGACCGTCACCTTGATATGTCAGATATTTAATATAAACTTGTGATTCACATCTTAATGTTGCAATATTTCTTGCCTGTGCTGCTATATTTTGAAGTTTTGAAAATGATATGTAATATTTTTCAGGTTTTTCTCCATATTTTTCATTCATATAATCAGCATGGTCAATTATTGAGCTGGCTATTGAGTTGAATTTTTGTATATTACCGCCATTTTTTATACATTTTTGCATTTTTTCAAGTATTTGTATAACATCATTAAGATCATTTATGTATGGAGATGTTTTATCCTTTTTTAGAATAATATCAATGTACGCTTTATTTTCTCTGGGAACTTTTTTTAGTTCTTTTGTATTATCGTTGGTTGTGTTAAATAAATTTTTTGTTGCTTGGGGTGAATGTGTTTTGTATTCAAATTGTTCATTGATATTGGGCAGTGTTCCTTTATACCCTGCAGCTGTACATAAAAATGTTGTAATTATAAGTGTTGAAATTTTTGCTGTAATAATCTTTTTCATAGTAATAATTATAACTTAATTTTTAAGCATGTCATTTTTGACTTTCTTATTTATGAGTTTTATCATGTTTTAATAAAATTTTTAAAAGATATTATGAACTTATTTGACTCATTAGAAAATCAAAATAAACAAGTACCTCTTGCTGAAATTTTGAGACCAAAATCTTTGGAAGAATATTTGGGGCAAAATCAGGTAGTAGGTGAGAATACTGCTTTTTTGAATTTACTCAATTCAGGAAGACTATTTTCTTGTATATTCTGGGGTCCTCCAGGTTGCGGAAAAACTACTTTGGCTCGTTTAATTGCGACAAAGACGAGTAGTGATTTTATTGAACTTAGTGCTGTAAACTCAGGTATAAAAGATATAAAAGAGTGTGTTGAAAAAGCTAAGGAAAATCTTCGTTATAATAAAAAAACTATTCTTTTTATAGATGAAATTCACCGGTATAGTAAAACGCAACAAGATGCACTTTTGCCGTATTTGGAAAATGGTACATTATATTTGATTGGTTCAACTACTGAAAATCCATCTTTTCAAGTTGTACCTGCTTTGATATCTAGAGTGCAGGTTTTAATGTTGAAGCCAATTGATGATGAAAATATAAATTCTATTGTTGAAAAAGGTTTTAAATACCTTTCTGAGAAATTTGGTGCAATAGTTTTGAAACAAGAAGTATTGGATTTTATTGTAAAATATGCTGCAGGTGATGCCAGATTAGCTTTAAATTTGGTAGAAAATTCTTATTTTGCCGCAGACTATAAAGATGCTAAGAAAAATCTAACTCTTGATATTTTAGAAAGTCTTGCACAAGAAAAAAGAATTAAGTATTCAAGACAAGAACATTATGATATGGCTTCAGCTTTTCAAAAAAGTCTTAGGGGTTCTGACAAAAATGCTGCAATATATTGGTTAGCTAAGATGATTGCTGGCGGTGAAGATCCAAGATTTATAGCAAGACGTTTAATAGTATGTGCAGCAGAAGATGTAGGTTTGGCTGATCCTAATGCTTTAAATATTGCAGTAAATGCACACAAAGCTGTAGAACTTTTGGGCCTACCGGAAGGTAGAATACCTTTGGCTCTGGCTGTTGCTTATGTCGCTGATGCGCCAAAATCAAATGCAGCAATTTGTGCTGTAGATGAAGCAATAACAGATATAACAAGCGGTCTAGACTATCCACCACCTATGCATTTGAGAGATGCTCATTACAAGGATGCTAAAAATTACGGCTTCGGGGTAGGATATGTGTACACTCATGATAATCCCGAATATAAACAACAATTTATGCCTGATGAATTGTGTGATAAAAAATATTTTAAAGAATAAAGTAAAAGCCAAACTCATTAAGTTTGGCTTATTTTTTGCGTTATTCGTAATTATTTTATTTATGCGAATTGTGGAGCTGAGTTTTTGATTTCTTTGTCCTCTGCTTTTTCTACTTGTTCCATTTCTGCTTGAGCTGCTTTTAATTGTGTTTCTAATGATTTCATTTGGAGTTCTATCTGGTTTTCCATATCTTTGACTTGTCTTAGTCTATCTTGATTTTGAAGTTCAATTGCTTGATTCATCATATTTAAAGACATTCCGATTGGTGTTGCCATAAAGTTATATCCACCGGTAGACATTAAGCCGTTTAACATACTTCCTATAGCGTTAGAATTGCCAGTTCCACCATTTATGTTATTTTGATATAACTCATTCATTTGAGATTGCAATTTCATTTGCATTCCCATTTGGAACATATTACCAATGTTAGAGAAGATGGTACGTGTATTTGCAATAGCACGTTCCCAACGATTAGCCTGATCGGCTAAGGTCTGTTGTTGCTGTGATAACTGCGTCATCCTGAAGTTAATCTGGTTAATGCGGTTTCTCAACATCAATTTTCTTGCTGTGAAAATTGCGTAACCCATTGTTGGTAATCCTCTCGTGTTTGTAATTAATTCCTCGTATCTAAATAAAAACATTTATTATTCAATAATTGCTTAATTGATTAATGTTTTGTAAACTTTTTGTAACATTTAAAATATTTTTATTATTACTATTTCTTGCAATTTCTTTGAGGATACATATTTTGAGGGGTCATTGTCCAGACTTTTATATTGTATTTTTTTGCAACTTCATTAAGTCTTTCTAAATATTTTAAATCTTTTTGAGGCGATTCCAGTATAAGTACTACACCTGGCTGTTTGCCTGTCTCAAGTGCATAATACAATGATTGTCCAATTGATTCTGCCCATTTTGAAGCAAAGTCAAATTCAATTGCATGTGTTTGGGTTAGACAGTCTATTCTGGTTTTATCATTTAATATAACTTCTGTTTGTCCATTATTAACTCTGCACCATTGATTTTGATATTCTTTTTCAAGATAAATATGTGCACTAAAAGATGGCAACGTGCTAAATATAATGAATATAACTATTAAAAAGATTTTTTTCATTAGTAGCATCCGCAAGAAGGGCTTAGTGTTCCGTCACAACATAATGCTCTGCCATTTGAACAGCCGCATACTCCGCCATGATGTGAACAACAGCCTTGTCTTTCATTGGTTTTTGTATTATGGAAAAATGCCATACAAGTTTCTGAACAGACTACAAGAATAATTATTGCAATTAATATTTTTCTCATAAAAATAGACCTTATTTTTATTTTAGGTCTATTATATTAATTGTTATTATATTATATATTACATTTTTGTAATTATTTAATTTCTTCTATCATTCTTTTTACTTTATCTATAACTAGTTGTGCATAATCACATTTGCCTTCATTTGGAATGTGTTCTACTATTCCTAAGTTAAATAGTCTTTGTAAAAAATTTTTACCATTATTTGATTTTTTTACTATTACTCTAACCCCTGTCTCATCTACAAAATAATTGTTTGGATATCTTGTTCCTTTTATGTATACATCGTAGTCTTTTGCTATTTCTCTTAATTTTGGTAATACTATATTTTTAAGACTCACTGAAACTCTTTTGCCTGCAGCTTCTTCAACTTGTCTCATATCAACATGTAATGCCATCTTGAAATTGGGGGAGTTATTGGTTTTTATCATATCAAACCTCATTAGAATTTTACTATTAATCCTTATAATGTTCGTAAATTTATTTTTTTGTTATTAATTTTTAATACAATAAAAAAGAAGTCTTAATGACTTCTTTTTAAATGGTGGGGGTAAAGCGGCGAAGTTCGAACTTTTTATCCTGTATAAAAGAGCTGATTATCGAGCTTAAAAAATCCGAAACAATTTTACTTTTAGAACAATATCGAACTTTAAAAGAAATTGCCTAATTTTTTATTTTTTATATTTTAAAAAAGTTTATAAATATTGAAATTTAAAAAACTTTGACGAATTTTTTTTAAATTTATCTTTATGCCGAATATTTTTTCGGCACTTCCTTTTCTTTTAGTTATAACAAAGGTTTTCAGATTATATTTACAAAATTTCGGGGCGAAATGAAAAAAATCGGGGACTAAAAAAAGAACGGCGGGCAGGACAACAACCCCCGTTCGTTTTCAGTTGCCGCACAGTACCTTAGCCCGAAAAACGTTATTATTATTGAGTTTTAGCGGTTCAATAGTAACGAAGGCTTATAACGGGATTTTATTTTGTTTTTGTGCCGGATCTAACAGTGCCGAAAATCAAAAAACGAGTGCCGAAATTTTAAAACGTATAAATTAAACTTGTTATTATGGTTTCAAAATAACAAGTTGTAAATAATTGTAAATATTTTAATATTTATCTTGTTATTTTGGTTGCAAAATAACAAATACTAGTTATAATAAAAGTATAGAGAACGCAGTCAAAGAAAGGATTTTAAACTATGACAAACGAAATTAAATTTTTATTCAACGGAATCAAAATCGAAGGCAAACTTGTAAAAGGTTATTATTCAAAAGGGAATTATTTAAACGGTGCGGTTGGTTGTTTTTATGTAAAAAGTTGGTTCAGCGGTCAAAGCGAATTATTAAGAAAATACTTTACTGTAAAAAACGATACCGACATTATGACAGATTATTTCGAAAACGATTCAATTTATTTTTACAAAGACGATAAATATATAGACAAATTCAACGCAATGGTTAAACAAAACGAAATAAGACACGCAAAACAGGCGGTTAAAAGATACGAAAAAATAAGAGAAAAATCGCCGAGAAAATTTGAAATGTATTACAAAGAGTATTACGAACAAGCATTAAAGGTATTAGCGGCATAAGCGGGGCAAAAGCCCCGCAAGGGGGCGGAAAGGATATAACGATGGGAATTGTTTATAAAAAAGTTAATTACTGGGGTTTTGATTACAATATTGAAGAATTATCCGGACAAGCAACATTGTATATATATTCGAACGAATACGACCGCAAAAACCCCTTGTATAAATATATTGATGAAGAACACGGCGTCGCCGGCGGCGGATATTATTCAAGAGCAAAAGCCGAAAAAAGTTTTAAAGAAAAAATACAAGAATTACAAAAATAGGGTTAAAACAATGATAAAAATTGAACGCAAGGTATTTTCAAAAACAAAAGCAAGCCGGAGCGAGATTGAAAAAGAATACCGGATATGCTTAAATAAAGGCGATATTTCCCGAGGTTTTGTTGTAAACGG
>CALVHD010000031.1 GCA_944327245.1 Candidatus Gastranaerophilales bacterium | reverse complement strand
CCGTCACGAGCTTCACACACCAAAGCCCCAAACTTCGCTCACTAAGTTTGCCCTGCAAACTAAAGTTCGCTCGTTTGGGGTTTTGTGTTTTGATATCAAATTGTTTCTTCAAAAAGTTTATCGGCTAATTTTTGTTCTGTTCTGCCGTTCAATCTCTTTGAAATTTTCCTTAATTTTTGACCCACAAGCTCCATTTCAGGCGTCCATATAAAATTATCAAGAACATATTTCTCGCCGGCTGAAAAATCGTTGCTCAGTTGAACCTTGATAATTTCACCAAGCATTTGTCTTGCAACATAAACCATTCTATCAATATCTATTGATAAAAATCCGTCTTTTGATATTTTCATAGCTTCATTTTGAATAAAATAATAATTTTGCATAACAGTTCTAACCCTGTGCGCTTGAGTTAAATCAGGTTTTGATTTTAATAAACTATCTGCTGCAAAAGTTACAATAATTTTATCTCTTTCCTCTTTAGTATAAAGCCCTTCATCTACAAGCACATCAAGCATAGCTAATGAAACCATATCGGCTTTATTTTCTTCGATAATTGATTTATATTTTCCTAAAGCCTCGCAACCTGTTTTAGGTCCAAGAGAATGACCGTTTTCATGACCAATTGTAAAAGGATGATCCATTTTATCATCGTAATATTTATGGAATTCTTTATCCAGCGTATTATCAAGTCTTTCTTGGATTTTTTGTTTAGCGTCTTCACTTGTAACAAAACGGATTTGTCTATGGTAAACATTTCTCCTGCCGCCGCCTATAGTAAGCGATAACTTATCATTATTAGGAAGATTTTCTGCTAATGTTATTCCTGCTCTAAATGCTCCAACATCCCCTGCAACTTCTACTAAATCAACATCTACCATTGTTTGAGAAATTTTATTTTTGTTATCAATAACTTGAGAGTATTCATCGTTATAGGGCATATAATCAGCCATTAAAGGAAGATAATCTTTAACTTTCAAGATATAATCTGTTCCTTCTTTATTAACTATTCCGACACGAGCGCCTAAATAATCTTTTGAGATAACTTCAATATTATTTTCTTTTAATAATTTAGCTAAAACAGGATTTTCTAAGACTGTTTCAGTCATCTCATCGCTGTAATTTTCTCTTGTTATTGTAAATTCTAATGGAGTATCTTGTAAAGAAGCCCATTTTCTATCCGCATAAGCATCAAGCATAGGGTCAGCTACCAAAAGAGCTTGCGATTGGAGTCTTAAAAATTCATTAAATTCTATACAAGTAGATACGCAACTTGCTCTTAACAATAATTCAGCCACTTTTTTAAAATCATCTTGAAATTTATCAACATAATCAATTGCTTTTAATTCTTTTCCTTGTCTTTCAACAACACTTCTTTGATTTAAAATCTTCCTTACTTCATCAATTTTATTTTCTTCTAACATCTTAATTAAAATTTGATGAAATTCTTCAACAGATAAATCATCAGGATATAAGCCTCTGCCTTTCTTTTTATCTAAACCTTTAGCCAATTTAACGAGGTTAGATTCGCAATCCAGAGCAAAGATTCCTTTTTGAGCGTCAAAAAGAATTTTTGTTAATTCAGCTTCCTTAGACTCTTTTTTAATTTGTTCATCTAAAAACTTTTTAAAAGGAAGATTATGATGAGAATCAAGCTGCATATTAATTTTTTCAATTATCCTTGCAGCTTTAACAAGATAAGATAGAGCTTTTTTATCGCCGTCTTTTAAATCTAAAAATTCTTTAGCGTCAACATCGAGCATTTTTTTTGTTAAAAGATAATCTTTTGAAGTTCTTTTTTCCAGTTCAGCTAAATCCAGTCCGTATTCGTATTTCATAAATTTCTATCCTTATTTTATATTTAAAATTATAACATTTTTTTCAAAAAAAATTCAATAATTTTACCATCTAAATTCATCAGGCACAGGGTCATATCCGCCCTTATGATATGGATGACACCTTAAAATTCTTTTTATTCCGAGATAAAATCCTTTTAATAAACCGAATTTTTCAATTGCCTGATACATGTATCTAGAACATGTCGGTTCATAAATACAAACCTTTGGTGTAAATTTTGAAAAAAACTGATATATTTTTATTAATCTTAAAAAAATGTTTTTTATTATATTCATTTAATTATTATATTTCAAAAATAACTTATCCGCCAAAATGACTATTAAACAAGAATTTTATTGTTGTATAATAAATAAATACAAATAGGGGTTTTATCTATGAAAAAAAGAACAATAATTGCGCTGTCACTATCATTATTCTTATCACTAAATTATAATGTTATGGCTGATGAATATTCTCAACAAGATGTTCAAAGATATAGCGCTTATTATTCAAACGGTATGGAATATCTTAAAAACCAGCAATTTAGCTCTGCAATAAACGAATTTAGAAAAGTTTTAAGATTTTCTCCTTATGATGAAACCACTCAAAGCGCTCTATCAGGAGCTTATTTAGCAAGAGCGCAATATTATAGAGAAACAACAAAAGAATTAAAAAAAGCCCTAAATGATTATAAAAGTGCTTTATTTTATGCAAAATATTGGAAAACAAACGGCACCACAAATTCAACTCTCAATTCTCTAGCTTCAAGCGCTCAAAGAGAAATTGATTCTATAGAAAAAAGATTAAATATTGCCCAAAACCCTGCTTCAAGACTTCAAAACGCTAAAATTTTAAGAGCACAAGGAGAACTAGGTGCTGCAGCTTATGATTTTATTCAATTAAAAAATTCCCAATATAAAGAAACTGCCTATGAAAACCTTGGAAATATCTATAAAAACCTCAACAACTTAGCAGCTGCGATGGATTACTATAAAACAGCAATAGACATTAACCCTAAAAATCCTAAACTGCATTTTATGTATGGTGTTATGCTTGATGAAGCAAAAAATTACGAAGCAAGCATGGAGCAATATAATCTTGCTTTACAATATGGTGACAATAGCCCTGAATTATTAGAAATATTAGAAAATAAATGGACGCAAAACATCGTAAATAACCCTAATGACGCTCAAAATTACGTTAATTTAGGTGCAATTTATCAAAAGCAAGGTAATTTTGAAAATGCTAAAAGTCAATATTTAAAAGCATATCAATTGGATAGCTCTGATGAAACAATCTTATATAACCTTGCTTCACTATATATCCAACAAAAAAATTACACTGAAGCAATAAATACTTATGATAAACTTCTGGTCAAAAAACCTAATAACCAAGAGGTCTTGAACTATAAAGCCGATTTATATGAAAAATTAGGTCAATATGAAAATGCTCTAAAACAATATGAAGCAATCTTAGCTATAAACCCAAATGATAAAGAAGCAAAAGACAGCATTGACAATATAATTTTAAATCATTTTTCAGGTGAAAAACTTCAAAATTATTTACTGGCTAAAGCTCAAAAAAATCCAAACAGCTATGAAGCCCAATTTAATTATGCTCTTGAACTGCATAAAAATAAAAATTATAATCAAGCTCTTCAATACTACAAAAAAGCACTAAATATTAATCCATCCAAAGAAGAAACCTACATCAACCTTGCTCAAATATATATGGATAAAAAAGATTACTCTCAAGCAAGTGCAATTTGCGAACAGGGCCTACTGGTTTTACCAAACAGCAAAGAATTAAAAAATTATTTAGCTGATGCAAAAGAATATTCAATCGGCTCACAATTTGATTCAGCTACGAAATTATTTAATGAAAAACAATATTCAAAAGCAATAAATGAATATTTAAAAATTCCAACTCAAACCACAGAAGTTAAAATGGCGATAGCAAGCTGTTATTGGCAATTAAATGACTATAAAAATGCAAATAAATACTATCTTGAAGTTTTGGCACAAGAGCCAAACAACAAAGAAGCTCTTGAAAATAGCGCATATGCCTATTATTCAATGAATGACTTTACTAATGCAAAATTAAGCGCAAATAAGCTTTTGGCTTATGATAAAACAAATCAAAGCGCTAAAGAAATTTTAGCCGGAATTGAAGAAAATGAATATTCTAATTCATTAAATGACGCAATAGAAAAATATGAAAACGGTGATTATAACACCTCTCTTTCATTAATAAATAAAGTTTTATCGCAAAAACCTGATGATGAATATGCGCTTTATTATAAAGGCTTAAATTTAGACGAACTCAAAAAAACATCTGAAGCAATAAAACAATATAAAACATTAATTTCAAAACATCCGGAATTTTCAAATGCGTATTATTCTCTTGCTCTTGACCTTGATAATACTGAAAATTATAAAGAAGCAATAGGATATTATGAAAAATTCCTTAGTCTAAAAGCAAAGAACAACGAAAAAGACGAAATGACAACTTTTTGTACATCAAGAATTAAAGAACTTAAGGATTATTTAAACCAGTTAAATGCAAGCAGTAAATAAAAAAATAAACATAGAAGATATAAAAGTTATCCAAGCACCTTTAGCGGGAATTTCAGACGTTGTTTTCAGGGGTTTAATTCGAAAACACAAATCAAAATGTCTTATGACAACAGAAATGATTTCATCTGAAATGCTCTGCAATAATCCTAATCCAAGAATAATTCAATTTGAAGAATTTGAATATCCTCTGTCTTTCCAGCTTGTAGGTCATAAAATCGATAAAATGACAAAAGCAGCACAAATTATAGCGCCATATGCAAGCATGATTGATATAAATTGCGGCTGCCCCGTTAAAAAAGTTGTTGTTTCGGGGGATGGCTCCGCTATGATGAAAACTCCTCAATTAGCTTGTGAAATTGTTCAGTCAATTATTGAAGCAACAAAACTTCCTGTTAGTGCAAAATTTCGCCTCGGTTGGACAAGTCAGGAAGAAAACTATATTGAATTTGCAAAAGCATTAGAAAAAGCCGGAGTTTCTTTTGTAACACTTCACTCGAGAACTCGTTCTCAAATGTATCAAGGAAGTGCCGATTGGTCTAAAATTAAACTTCTTGTTGATGAATTGTCAATTCCTGTTTATGCTAACGGCGATATTAAAACAATTCAAGACGCTAAAAATTGTCTTGAATTAACAGGCGCTAAAGGTGTTTCAATAGGCAGAGGCATTATGGGCGATTTTAGTTTGCCTTATCGAATTGAAAAATATATTGAAACAAAAGAGATTATTCCTGAGCCTGATTTAGTTCAAAGAATTGAAATGTTAAAAGAACATTTGCGCCTTGAAGTTCAACATATGGGTGAAAAAAATGGCATAAAATTTATGAGAAAATTTTATAATTACTATATTTCTTCAACAAGAAATGCCTCAAAATATCGAAGTGCGTTGGTTAGATTAGAAAAAGAAAAAGAAGTTTTGGAAGTTTTAGATGAAATTTTATCTATATATACTGCAAACGCTTGATAATACACTATATTGCGGAATAGCAAAAGATGTTTTAGCTCGTTTTGAACTCCATAAAAATAAAAAGGGTGCAAAATATACTAAAATCCATAAACCAAAAGAAATTGTATATGTAGAAGAATTTATAGATAAATCTTCTGCTCTAAAAGAAGAATATAGAATAAAAAAGACTCTTACAAGAGAACAAAAACTTGATTTAATACATCAAAATAATGAAAAAACAAAAAAAATTCTAAATTCTTTGAAAAAAAATTTTTTATAGTGTTGACAGAAATATTTTTATATGATACAATAGAAAAAATTTGAAAATCAGTTAGGGATTGGAAAATTTTTAAGAAACAGGTTGGTTTGATTTTTTTTTGACCAAATCAAGTATGAGTAAAATAGTAAGTGTCTTAGCTAAAAGTGCGAATTGACATGATTATCTAGTGTAGAAAGTGTGAAGATTATGACAGTTAAAGCAATTACAGTAACAGAACCAAAAAGAAATAATCATAGTTTAATGCTTCCTGCAGCAATGGGTGCAGCAGCAGGTGCTGTAGCGCGTTATGTTGTACCTACAAAAGCTGAAATAAAAAAAATTTTAAATAAAGAAACAGCAGATTCTTTTGTTTCTTCAACTGCTATGGCTGCTCGCGGTGCAAGCCGTTCTATTTTAAAATACGGCGGAATTGGCGCAGCAATTGGCGGTGTTGGTGCTTTCTTAGTTAAAGCGTTTACTCCTCAAAAAGCAAATCATTCAAATGATTACTCAAAATATGGCGCAATTATTGATTCTTCTGCCGATAGCGCATATGCACTATATTGGTATGAAGATAATGAAGTGTAAAATCGATACAAGTATTTAATATAATAAAAACCCTCTAAGAAAGTTCTTAGAGGGTTTTGTCATTATTAGTTTTATTAATTTAATGCTTCTGTGACAGCTTGTTTATCTTCATATTTTTGAAGAATTCTACCTTGGTTTGCAATACCTTTAGCACCAACTAATTGACTTGCAAAACCTGTTAATAAACCACCTGCTACTAATACAGCCTTAGCAGGTGTTGGAAGTGCTTTAACCCAAGATGCTGCTTCTTTAGCGTATGGAGCTACAAAATCCATTGTTTCTTTAACAATATTAGATGAAGTAATCTTTTTTAAACCTTTGGTAATTGTTTCTTGCAATGCACCGGATTTTCTAACTGCATTTGTTGCTAAAATTGTTGCACCCGTACCTGCTGCAAAAGCCAATGCTTGATTATTCATCGTTTTTTTAGTATTAGCACCTAATTCTACCGCTCTACCTATTTTATCATTTGTTTTTTGTACTGTTTTGGCAAAATTTGAACCTGATAAATTTGTAATCATTTTTTTCTCCTTCTATTTTCTAGTATGCTTTCTTGATGTTTTAATAAAGTAATTTTTAATAAGCTAATTGCTAAATTTATAGAAATTAAATTGCTAAAAAATAGAAAAGTAAGAAATAATCTTGCATTTCAGCTTAATAATTCTTAATATTTATGATATTTAATATCTATTTATCTCCATATTACTGATTAAATATCGTTATAAAACATGAATTATATATTTATACTGTTTATATTGGTGTAAGTATGGATTTGAAAAAATTATTAGGAAAAAAAGTCAAGCAATATCGAATTTTAAGAGGATTATCACAAGAAAAATTTTCTGAAATGTTGAATATTTCTCAAAGAACTCTATCAGGAATTGAGTGTGGAAATAATTTTTTAACATCACAAACTTTAGAAAAAATGATGGAAGTATTAAAAATTTCACCTGATGATTTATTTCATATTGAATATTTAAAAGAACCAAAAGAATTAACCGATGAACTATTAAATATAATCAAATCACTCGAACACGACGAAGAAAAACTTCGTCTGATTTATAAAATAGTTCAAGCGATTGTTAAAGACTAATCTAAATAAAATACTGTTACAACTTTATGAGATTCTTCAGCAAATTCAACAGCTTTATGTAAAGTATTTGATGAATGTGACAAAAAGCAGATTAATTGCTGACATTGAGAAATAATTTCTCGGTTGCAAATTCGAGATGCATCAGCCAATGTCATCATTGCTCTATCAGGATGTTCAATAATATTTGGAACACCAATTAATTGGTCTTGAACATCGGATGGTTGTTGACCTATTGTTTGAGGAAGAATAATTTTCAATTTTTCAGGATTAGCTTTCAATGCTCCTCTAATAGCAGCAGCGTTTGTGCCTGATGAACCGCCTGATGTAATTATTGTATTACCTTGCATAACAAGGCTTGTAGTCAAAGTTTCAATAATTTGTTGATGAGTAATCGTTAGATTTCTTGAACCAATGATAGCTATCTTTTTTGCACTTTGTCTTATTGTTGCTAATTCTTGAGCCAGAGCATCAAAATCATCTCCGTCTTTTTGTTCTACTTTGTCCATGTCTTCTAAGGGAACCATAATCGAAGGTTGATTTTGTTTCTCAAAATTTTCTTCCATGTTTTATTTTTTTCCTTTAACAATTTTTCTTGTATAATATTGAATATAATAATAACATATTTCCACCCTTTTGGGAATATCTAAATATTTTGAGGGGAGTCTTTACAAAATTATGCAAACTACGGCCGAATTTTTAAAAGGTTTAAACAACGAACAAAATCAGGCAGTTGTTGAAAAAAATGGAGCTATACTAGTCTTAGCGGGAGCCGGTTCAGGTAAAACAAAGGTTTTAACCTCAAGAATTGCATATTTGGTTTCTAAAGGTGTTAGTCCTAATGATATTTTAGCTGTTACTTTTACAAATAAAGCTGCAAAAGAAATGCAATTGCGTTTGGCTAATTATATCGGTGAAGACATTGTAAAAAGAATGTGGGTAGGAACTTTTCATAATATTTGCGGAAGAATTTTAAGAAGAGATTTAGAAAATTATAAAACAAAAGACAATAGACACTGGGATAATAACTATGTTATTTATGATGATACAGATACTAAAACTATCATAAAAAATGCCCTAAAAAAATTAAATATTGATGAAAAATCTTTTGAAGTTAAAGCAATTAAAGCAGCAATTTCAAACGCCAAAAATAAAATGCAAGATGCATACACTTATGCAACTCTGGCTCGTGATTATTACAGCCAAAAAATTTCAGAAGTTTATTATGAATATGAAAAGTGCTTAGCGCTAAATAATGCTCTTGATTTTGATGATATGTTGATGTTAAGCGTTAATTTATTGAAAGAAAATGAGCAGATAAGAAAAAAATATGAAGACAGATTTAAGCATATTTTAGTTGACGAATTTCAAGACACAAATAAAGCACAATACGATTTAATTAATATGCTCTATCCTATAGACGGATCTAAAGATAATATAGGTTCACTGTGTGCAGTAGGTGATATTGACCAATCAATTTATTCTTGGCGCGGAGCCGATTTTAAAATTATTTTAAATTTTCAAAAAGATTATCAAAATACAAAATTAATTAAATTAGAACAGAATTATCGCTCAACAGGTAATATTCTAGAAGCTGCCAATGAAGTTATTAAAAATAATGAAGAACGTCTTGAAAAAAATCTGTATTCTAATAAAGGCAACGGCGAAAAAATAACTGTTTATGAAGCTCAAGATGACTATAATGAAAGTAGATATGTTGCAAAAAAAATTGAAAATTTGAATATCAAAAAAGACAATATTGCAATTTTATATAGAACAAATGCTCAATCTCGTTCTATTGAAGAAGCTCTTATGAGCTATTCAATTCCATATAAAATTGTAGGCGGTTTGAAATTCTATGACAGAAAAGAAATTAAAGATATAATCGCATATCTAAAATTAATATACAATCATAACGACTCTCAGGCTCTTAGAAGAATTATCAATGAACCTAAAAGAGGTATAGGCGACACAACAATTAACAAACTCGCTTCTTTTGCCGATGAATACGGAATTAGTATTTATGAAGCTTTAAAACATTTAGATAAAATTGAAGACATAAATTCAGGTACAAAAGCAAAACTGCAAAATTTTTTAACTGCAATTGAACAAATTACTTCTTATCAGGAAAACTACCCTAAGTTATCGGAATATGTTTCTTATGTTTTAGAAACTACAGGTTATAGCCCCCAATTAAGACAGGAAGATAATATTGAAAATCAATCAAGATTAGAAAATTTACAAGAATTTATAAACGTTGTTCAAGAATTTGAAGAAGATGACTTTTCGCTTGATAGTGAAGATGACCTTGGTGTTTTAGGAAATTTCTTATCTCAAGTTGCGCTTGTTTCTGATATTGATGAACTGGATAAAGAAGAAAAAGATGAACCGTCAGTTACTTTAATGACGCTGCATGCTGCTAAAGGTTTGGAGTTTCCTGTTGTATTTTTAATTGGGCTGGAAGACGGCATTTTTCCCCATGGCAGAAGCATAGCTTTTGGTGTTAGTAATACGGAATTAGAAGAAGAAAGAAGATTAATGTATGTTGGTATTACAAGAGCCAAAGAAAAACTGTTTTTAACCTATGCCAAACAAAGAAAAGTTTGGGGAAATTTTCAAACAAATCCTAAGAGCCGATTTTTAGATGAAATTCCAAATTCATTACTTGAAGAAGACGGACAAAAACAGTTAAACTACGGTTCAAAGTCCAGTTTTTCTTCCACTGTTTCAAAAATTAAAGAAAAGAAAACTCAATCATCTTCAACAACGAACAATTTTGCTTCATCGTTAGCTCGAATTAAACAAAGCTCATCAAAAATTCAATCAACAAGCAATAATTTAGCAAGCTCTATATCAAGAATTAAAAGCTCAATTAATTCAACAAACAACGAACAAACCAAAATTAACTATAAAACAGTTAATGCTCATGTTGTTAAAAAGCAAAAAGAAGAAACACAAAAGCCAAAGATAAATATTAAAGATATGATTGCAAAAGCAAAAGAAAAAGCAAAAAATGTAAATACTTCTTTTGAAGATAGAATTGGCTTGTTACCTGTAGGTACAAGGGTTTTCCACAGTAATTTCGGAGTCGGTAAAATTAAAGAAATTCTAAAAGAAAACAATTCATCAAGCTATATTGTTGAATTTTCAAAAGCCGGAGAAAAGACACTTGATGCTACAACATCAGGTCTTAAAACTTTTTAATTTACAAAACTACATAAAAAAACACTTATAAACCGCACAAATTAGCCAATAAACCTTAAAAAATTGTAAATAAATTTGCAAAAATATTTTGTGCCTTATATAATTGAGCATGTAAAGTTTAGTATTATTAATTGAGGTAAAAATGAGTACAGAAATCCTAGAAAAAGTAAAAAAAGTAGTAATAGATCAATTAAGCGTTGATGAAAGCTTAGTTACACCATCAGCTTCATTTACAGCTGACCTTGGCGCTGATTCATTAGATACAGTTGAATTAGTTATGGCTTTCGAAGAAGCATTCGGTTGCGAAATTCCTGATGAAGATGCTGAAAAAATCGCTACTGTTCAAGATGCAGTTAACTATATCGAAGCTCACCAATAATTAAAAGGTGTAATACTTTAAATAAGTTTTAAGACTGCAAGGAGTTAGGCTTTTTGCAGTCTTTTAATTAGCTGTAATCAAAGATTGAGGAGAAATATGAACAAAAGACGTGTAGTCGTTACCGGCTTAGGTATAGTTAGCCCTTTTGGTTGTGGAGTTGATAAATTTTGGAACTCTTTAATAGAAGGTAAATCCGGTATTAAAACAATTACAAGAATGCCTCTTGAAGGTCATCTTGTTACTTTTGGCGGCGAAGCAACAACTTTTGAAGATGAAGTTAAAGAAAAAGAGCTTCTTGATCCAAAAGAAATGCGTCGCATGGATAGATTTACACAATTTGCCTGCGTGGCTTCTGATGAAGCAGTAAAAGATGCAGGACTTGATATGACAAAAGAAGACCCTTACAGAGTAGGGGTTATAATGGGTTCAGGTGCAGGCGGTTTTGATACTTTTGAAAAACAACATAAAATTATTATAGACAGAGGCCCTACAAAATGTTCACCATTTACTATTCCTATGCTGATTTTAAACATGGCAGCAGGACGTGTTTCAATGCGCCATGGTGCAAAAGGTTTGAATAAAGCAGTAGTTTCAGCTTGTGCTACAAGCGCTCATTGTGTGGGTGATGCTTTTCGCTCCATTCAATTTGATGATGCCGATGTTGTTATCGCAGGGGGTTCTGAAGCTGTTATGACCCATATTGGCATAGGTGCTTTTACAACTGCAAGAACTTTGTCAAGAAGAAATGACGACCCTGAGCATGCTTCAAGACCTTATGATATCGACAGAGATGGTTTTGTTATGGGCGAAGGCGGTGCTTGCTTAATTTTAGAAGAATTAGAACATGCTAAAGCTCGCGGAGCAAAGATTTATGCCGAAATTGTAGGCTACGGTCAAACAGGTGATGCTTATGATATGGTTGCACCTGATCCAACCGGCGCCGGAGCAGCTAAATCAATGGAATTAGCAGTTAAAAACGCAGGAGTTGAACCAAGCAAAATAGGTTATATTAATGCCCACGGTACATCAACTCATCTTGGTGATATAGCTGAATCTCAAGCAATTGCAAAAGTTTTTGGCGATCTTGATACAAATAAAAAATTGAAAGTATCATCAACAAAATCTATGCATGGTCATATGATAGGAGCAACAGGTGCAGCGGAAGCTATGGTTTGCGTTAAGGTTTTAAAAGAGGGTATAATTCCGCCTACAATTAACCTTGTAAATCAAGATCCTGAAGTTGCTAATCTAAATTATGTACCCAATAAAGCAATAAAAGAAGATGTTGAATACGCCCTAACCAATTCTTTTGGTTTTGGCGGACAAAATGCTTCAATTGTATTTAAAAAATATATTTAAACAAAAAGGGCGAAAGCCCTTTTTTAATTTGGAGAAAAAATATGAACAGCGTTGAAAATAATTTATTAAAAATGAAAAAATTTGAAACAATGATTAATACGGCAGACAAAAAACTGGCAAAAGAGCTTATTTCAGACAATGCTTCATTTTTTACTCCTGCATCAAATGAACCTTTATATGGTGCTGATGGTTATTTATCAATAGTATATTGGATGAGAGTCGGTTTTTCGGATGTTCAATGGAAAATTAAAGACATACTGGCAGATACACAAAAAACTTGTGTTTTATGGGAATTAACAGCAACACATGATGGAGATTTTTTAGGGCTAAAACCAACTTATAAAAAAATTAAAACAACTGTTGCAAATTTTTACTATTTTGATGATGACGGCAAAATAATAAATGATATTGCCGCTGAAGGAATGATAGGAATTTTAAGACCACTGGGATTATGCGGATAAGATAAATTTTATTCTATAATATTCATTCCTAATTTATTCGCAATATAGCTGATTGTTTTTGGAAAATTTTGAACTAAAAATTGCGCTCTGTCTGATAAGTTATTATTTGTGTGTCCATATGTTGTTAAAAGCATATTTGTTTCGGCTATTATTTCAGACAAACCTGTTGCATTACTTCCGCCCGTTTGAGAAAAATATTCTATATATTCTTTGCCTGATTTTTTTGTAAACCTTGAATTAAATTTAGCAATTTCACCGTTATAAAGATTTATTAGATTTTTATCCAAATTGAAAAACCCTTTTGTTTCTTCTTGAACATGACCTAATTCATGGGCAATAATTGCCATGTCTTCTTTTGCTGACATCCATGTAATATTGCCGTTAATATTTTTCGATAAATATGCACTGATTTTTTTTGATTTTATCCTGCTTTTCAAAAAACTAAAGATATGATATAAAGGCATTTGCTTTAATTGTTCTAGGGTAATTTTATCGTCCAGTTTGATAACGGTTTGGCAAAAATTTAATGTATGATTATTTAAATCATAATATATATCTGCATCAAAATCCATGTATGTTACAGAATTTCCATTTTGCAGAAAAATAAACTTATTGTTTTCTTCATCATATTTTTGAACAATATGAATTAATTTATCTTTATATTCTACATCATATTCTATATTATTTTTTGAAACTACTCTAGGCAATAGTAATGGCAGAGTATAAGCATTATCATCGTTTTCTATTTCATCCCAAAAGGTATTTTTTAAAATTTGGATTAAATTTACGGGCAAATTTTTAACCACATTCCAAGTATTTTCTCCATAAGGAGATATTTCTTTAAAATCAATTATTTCGGTTTTATCAGGTCCTGTTATTGTTATTGTTTTTGTTTTATCATCAAATTGAGCTATATATGTTTCACCGTTAAAAACAGTTGTTGTTTGATTAGTTGAATTTTTGATAAAAGAAATAGAATTGTCTAAGATTTTAGCTCCATTTTCATCTGTTATTTTAAAAGAATATCTATAATCAATTCCATTTGTTCCTTTGGTGTATTTTCTTTTTATGGTCAAACCGTTTGAATTAAGTTTTTCATGATAAGTTACAGATCCGCAAGGATTTTGTTTTACATAAGAAAGTTTTTTGCCGCCTTTAATTTTGCCATTACTTATGGCTTTTAAAACATCATCATTTTCGTCATAGTCAGAAAGAGTATAAAGGGTTTTTTCATAAACACCATCTAAAATATCTGATTTTTTAGTAGTTAAAATTGCAGTTGGTTCTTTTGTTTTTTCATCATAAATTATTTCAGCTTGAAATTTAAGAGTTTTATAATCCGATTTGCTTTTAGCAGGTTTTGGAATATTTATAAATGAACTATTTCCATCTAAATACCAGCTTATTACAGTTCCGTCAAGATAAGTTTCAGTTCTTTCGCTTGTTATTGAACCGTCAGGATTTATTGTATAATATAAATAAATTAATGTTTTCTCGGGTGAACCCGCTGCTTCAACCATAACATCAACAGATGTACCCATATTATTTTGTAATTGATTATAATTTAAATCGATTATTCTGTTTTTAATATTTTTGCTTTTTATTAATTTCACTATATTGGCATATATATTATCATCTTCACAATAAAGCATTAATTTTAAACATGTTTGTGAAAATATACATTCTCCATTTTTGTCTTTCATATTTACTAATTCAAAAACTCTTTGATATTTATCGTCATCAAGTTGAATTATATCTGTAATCATGTAACCATCAAAAAGAACTCTGCCTTCTAAATCTTTTATCTTTGCAAGTTCAAAAGCTTTTTTATATTTATCATCATCAAATTGTGCAATATTTTCAATTTCATAACCGCTAAAAAGATTATTACCTTTATCATCTGTTACACTTGACAATTTTAGAGCTTTTTTATATTTATCATCATCAAATTGTGCAATATTTTCAATTTCATAACCGCTAAAAAGATTGATACCATAAGAATCTTGCATATTTGCAAGCTCTAAAACCCTTTGGAATTTTTCTTCATCAAATTGCGCTATGGTTTTAATCGTGGTGCCGTCAAAAAGACTATCATTATCCATATCTTTCAAATTAGTAAGCTTAAGAGCTTTTTGATATATATTTTCATCAAAATTTGCTACAGCTTCAATGGTTTTACCAACAAATATGGGGGTTCCGTCTTCATATTTTAAATCAGCAAGTTCTTTTTTTCTTCTTTCAAATTCTTCTTTTGGCAATTGTTGAGAATTTATATTTAAAGGAGAAATTATAACCGCATTTTGGCTTGCAAGAATATTTAAACTTGAAACCAATTTTTTATTCCCGTTTTTAGCTGTTTGCTTTACAGCTTTTGTTTTTGGCAGCTTTTTAATTGTTTTTTTCTTTGGGCTAATTTTTCTATCGGTTATTTTTTCCACTTTCATAATGGAATAAAGTAGCCTGATAAATAAAAGTTGTTAAATTTGTTATTCTAACGGTTTGGCAAAAAAATGTTCTGACTTGTTTTGTACAAATAAAAAAGGATTATTAAAATGAATATTTCCCCAATAAATTTAACTTTTAGTCCAAAAATAAGTAATAATAATGTTAAACATGTCAATTATAATAAAACTTTAAAGTATGACAGTGTTTCTTTTTCAGGCAAAAAGAAACCAATGCAATATAATTTTTCAAAAAATATTTCATCAGGAATAAGTTTAGGAAAGAAAGCTTTAAAACAATTTAGAGACAACGAATTTTCTTATACAGATTTAAATGAAACGATTAATAGAATTTCGCCTGTTCCTGTTGAAATAAAAAATATAGATGAATGTCCTGTTAGAAATATGAGTGCAGGAATAACTATTGCGCACATGATGCCATATTACGGCTATGATTTTAGACTTAAAATGGCAAATATTTATCTTGGAAATATGCCTTCTAGCGCAAAAGAAAAAACAGATTTTGTTGCAAATTTAGCACATGAATATACCCATGTATTACAAAGAGCAGAAGATGATAATTATTATGGAATTTTAAAATACACTCAAGATCCTAAAGAAGTAACAATTATAGCAAGAATGGCAAAACAGGCTATGGACGTAATGACAAGAAGTTGCCAAGAAAGCCTTTTTAGTAATCAAATGCAGGTTAATAAATTATTGAATTCTATTATAGACGGCAAATTTGATATTAAAAAATCTGTTGATAATTCAGATTTTGAAAATATAATTTCTGGAGCCGCTGAAATTATTGCAATTAATTTAGGTAAAAATAAAACTGATATGGAAAATGCAATTAAAGGTTGGATTAAAAAAGAAGCTCAAAATGAAGCTGAAGCATACACAGTAAGCATAGAAGTTCTTAATTGTTCAAAATTTGACCCTATAACAAAAGCCAAAAGAATTTTAAGCAAAGAAATATATTCATTTATTGATAATTCATTGTAATAAAAGTTAAATATAATTGTCAACGGGGGGACTTGTCTTGAATTTTGACAACTCGCAATTTTAGCACTCCGTTTTTGGGCTTCGCCCAGCCACTTCGTAAAGTTGCTCAAACATACGGGCTCACGACAGGCTTGCGCCTTGTTCCGCCCTAGTCAAAATTCGCTGAACCCCAAAATTAGGATTAAAGCCCTCCCCATAAATTTAAAAAGAAGTTGACAAAAGCCAACTTCTTTTTAAATGTCGACGGGGGGACTTGAACCCCCACAGATTTCTCCACACGCCCCTCAAACGTGCGCGTCTACCGTTCCGCCACATCGACAAAACAATTTCAACACATCTTAATTATATCCTAGAAAATATGGCGTAGCAACCGCTTTTGTTTAATTAAAATCCGAAAATAAATCGTGAAAAATGATTATCGCATCCGCTCTGTCCGCCAGAGCTCAACGGTCTGCCGTCACGACTGTTCCTGTGGAAATTAAAAATTTCCACGTCACTT
>CALVHD010000030.1 GCA_944327245.1 Candidatus Gastranaerophilales bacterium | reverse complement strand
TTTAATAATCAATTTAGTATTAATTAGAATATTTTCAAATTCATTTTCGGGAGTTTTTCAAAAGAAACTCTCGAAAATTTTTAGTGCAAGTTATATAAACACAATTTGTTATTTTATTTTGACCTTGTTTTGTCTTTTGGGGTTTAAATTTTTTGATTTTTCAAATCTTGAAGTTTTTAAATATGCATTTTTTTCAGGGTTTATTGGGGCTATTGGAAATATTTTTCAAATAAAAGCGCTAAAACTTGGAGAATTATCTATTTTATCACCAATTAACTCATATAAAATTGTTTTTAGTTTAATATTTTCTTTTTTGATTTTAAGAGAAATCCCTTCTCTGAGTGCATTTTTTGGAATATTTTTAATAATTTTTGGTAGTTACGTTATCTTTGAAACGACAAAAGAAGGATTTTCACATAAACTATTTTTAAAAAAAGATATTCAATATAGGATTTTAGCTGTTTTATTCACCTCATTAGAGGCAGTTTTTATAAAAAATATGATTATTGTTTCAAACGAGATAACAGCATTATTTTTTTGGGGTTTAACGTCATTTTTGTTTTCTTTATTAATAATGAAATTAAATTGCCATAATTTTGAGAAAATACCTCCAAAAAGCTTATGTTTGATATTTGGTTTAAGTTTAACTATGTTAATTATGCAATTTAGCACAAATATTCTTTTTAAAATTATGAACGTAAGCTATGCTCTTAGTTTATTTCAACTATCTTCAATATTAAGTGTGTTTTTAGGATATAAATTTTTCAAGGAAAAAAATATATTTAAAAAACTTCTTGGAAGCTTAATTATGGTTATTGGGGCAATGATTGTAATTTTAAATAATTAAAAGCCAGCGTGAGCAATTTTGTTTCCTGCCAATATGAGCAGGTGGGTGAGCGCCAGGGTGCATCCATTTCCTTTAAAAAACAAATTTCTTTGCCAAGGTATACTTCAAACACCTAGCATAGCCGACTGAGCAATTCTCTCCCTATTAGATTAAATGTAGGAACAAAATTGTAAACCCACGCTAGCTACTACTATTATAACATGGTTTGTGATAGAATTCTATTAAAAGGAGAGAAAAATGAAAAAAATATTATTAGCGTTAGTATTAATCATAGGTGCAATTTTCACTTGCAGTCAAACGATAGGAGCAAAAATGAACAATAATAACATTACAGAAGTTAGAGCAGAGCATATTCTTGTTTTAGATGAACAACAAGCAAAAGACTTAAAAACAAAAATCGATAATAATGAAATTTCTTTTGAAGACGCTGCAAAAGAATATTCTCAATGCCCATCAAAAGCTCAAGGAGGCGATTTAGGTTATTTTGGCCGCGGAATGATGGTTAAAGAGTTTGAAACAGCTGCTTTTGATGGCGAAGTTGGAAAAGTATCCAATCCTGTTAAAACACAATTCGGTTGGCATTTAATTAAAGTTATAGATAAAAGATAAATTAAAACCCGCTTAAATTAGCGGGTTTATTATTAATAATTATTTTTTAATTGTTTTTCTAAATCTGATATTCTTGCTTGAAGAATGGAAATTTGTTTATGTGTTTCAACATCTAAATCTGCCATTTTTTTATCTAATAAATCAGCTTCCATTTGAGCAGCATCTAAGATTGCCTGTTTTCTATTTGATAACATGGAAATTCTGTTTGAAACCTCTTCTTTTAATCTTTTGATAACTATTTTTGTTCTTTCTATTTCAAATTGTATTTCTGAAACTGATTTTGTTTTAGGACTATAGAATTTTTCTTTTTTATCTAATGTTTCAAAGATTGGAGTATTTTCATAAATTGGATTTTTATAAGCATTTTTAATTTCTCTGTCTATATTTATTGAATTTTTAAAAGATGTAAAATTAACAGGAGCAATATTCATTTTTTATCCTTTCACAATAACTATGTGTTTTATATAAAACACATAAAAAAATTATTTGTTAAACATGGTATTGATTTTGCAGAGTTGATATTTCATTTTGTAAGGTTGATTTATCACGATTTGTTTGACTTCTCAAGTCATCTTTTTCTTTTTCAAGAGCAGATATTTGTTTTTCTTCATCATCTTTAATTTGTCTTTCTTGAGAATCAATCTGTGCTATATCATCATCTCTTGTTTTGTCTAATGTTCTAATTTGCGCCCTAATATCATCTATTTGTTTGCTTGCTTCTCTTTTTTCTTCTGTTAATATAGCTTCAGCGGCGCTGCTTTTAAATCTGATTTTATTCATTGACTTTTTTGGGGAAATCATAAAATTAATAGGCAAAATATTCATAAGAATTATCTCCTAACTTATTCAACACGCTTATACAAAACACGAAAAAAATATAATTTGTTAAAAGACCCGCAAAATTTTGCGGGTCTTTTGTTTAAAAAATTATTATTCAAATTTAATTTGAGCCATTTCATCAAGAGAAGCAAATACTTCACTTGCTCCGCAGTCCACAAATTGAACCTGAGCGGTTACACCTGATGATAAATCAGAAAGTAAATATAAACCTGCTTTTCCAACTTCTTGAACGGTCGGAGTACGTTTCAAAGGTGCTTTTAGGGCATTTGCTTTTAGCATTCTGTCAAATCCGCCTATGCCTTTAGCAGCCATAGTTTTAATAGGTCCTGCTGATAAGCAGTTACATCTGATGTTATATTTACCAAGATCGGCAGCAATAAATCTCATAGAGCTTTCAAGAGCAGCTTTAGCCACACCCATGATATTATAATTTGCAACAACCTTAGTAGCTCCAAGATAAGTTAGAGCTAAAATTGAACCGCCTCCTGATGCTTCCATTTGAGGTTTAGCATATTTTGCAATAGTAACAAGAGAATATGCGCTAACGTGCATAGCTAAATCCCAGCCTTCACGAGAAACTGTGTAAAAATCACCTACAAGGTCATCTTTGTTTGCAAAAGCAACAGCATGAACAACAAAATCTAATTTGTCGTAAATTTTAGCATATTCATCAAAAACTTTTTTAACGTCTTCTTCTTTTGTAACGTCACATTCAATGCACATTTTAGCATTCATGGATTCTGCTATTGGGCGAACTCTTTTTTCCATTGCTTCATTGGCATATGTAAAAGCAATTTCAGCACCTTGAGCTGATAATTGTTCAGCTATAGCGTTGGCTATACCGAATTTATTAGAAACGCCAAAAATAATACCTTTTTTACCGTCCATTAAACCCATATAATTCCCCTTTCATCTTTAATAAATAGATTATAATATAAAGGGCTTAAATATGCAAAAAAGGAATAAGAGAGGTTAGTATTTTTATTTTTATATTTGATACCATCTATTTTCATTTTCTATAAATGCATCAAAAGTAATTCTTCCTGTTTCAGAATTATCCTTATAATTTTCTATGTATCTTTTAGGTAAACCATATTTGCCGTTATCGAAATCAAAAAATTTATCTGAATACATATATTTTTCTTCATTAAAATCGGCTTTATAGCCTATAGCATATTTTTCAAGCGAATAATTGCCAAAATGATTTATTCTGATAATGCAAAATTCATCTGCTTTTTGTTTTCTTGCATGTTCTGTATCTTGTTCATACTCTGTTGCGTAAATGAGAAATCTGTGATGATTTTGAGAAATCTTAGCTTCATATTCTTGCCACATTTTATCACATTGAAATGGCATAGAAATATCAAATTTATAAACATCTTCCATAGAGTTTGTTTTTCTTTTTAACCCTTCAAAATATGTGTTGCTGTGTATGCTTCTTTTTTCTTCACATAAACCATCAGGATGTATTTTAAGACCTTCTATAATATCTGTACAACCAATAGTTATAGGTCCAATCCGCCAATATGGTTTATTAGTATAAATAGTGTCATCAGGCATAGAATAAGTTTGAAAAACTGACATTCTGCTTGGAAAAGAACATTTATCAATTGATACAGTTCCATCAGATAATGTTTTAATACCTTCTTTTATAATTGCTTTATCAGGTTCTAAGAATATAATTTCACTATAAAGCGAGCCGTCAGGTCTATATTCTTTCATTTTGATAATTTTACCGTCTTTATTTTTAACCGCTTGTTTTAATATTGTTCCATCAGGAGCTATTTCATCTCCTTGTTGGGCTAATTTTACAGCTTCTTCATATTTAATCTTTGTAATATCTTCAATAGAAGAGTGTTTTGTTGTTGGATTAATTGTGTCAAACGGCATTTGCCATATCTGATTATATAAATCATACATTTTTGGCATTTCATTATTTATGGTGTTTCTAAGAGCGTTTGTTTCTTGATTTAATATTTCTCGGCTTTTTTCATATTCCGGATTAAAGTAATTTTCATTCTGCGCTAAGGTTTTTATTGCTTGACCAATGTTAATAATATGTTCATAAAAAGGGCTTTTTGTTTCAGGTTCTTTTGAACCGAAGATAACGGCATTATTTTTGTGAATTTTAATTCCTGCTTTTATGGAATTTGTTATGCTATTTTGGGCTAATATGTTTGTTTGTTGATATTCATTATTGGTTTTTGAAATTTTTGTTTTTTGGGTATTATTTGAATTATTATTTTTAAAACTGATATATTGCTTAATTGGCTGTACTTTCATATTGAATTTATTTCCTTGGTTGCTGTAAATATAAAAATATCATAAAAAAATATTTTTGCTATCATTTCAAATAATAAAAGAGCCGAGTAAATCCTTGTATGATTTAATTGGCTCTTTTATATCCGGTTTTAAAATAATCTAGCCTCTTTTTGGTATTCTCATAGAATAAAAAGATTTAACGACAAATATTAAGGCTATTATTAAAAATACAATTCCTGCAATTCTTGCGTATGAAGCAAATTGCGCACTTAGAGCTATTTCCATAGCTAATAAGCCGAATAAAGTTGTAAATTTAATTATAGGATTCATTGCAACTGATGAAGTATCTTTAAATGGATCTCCTACAGTATCGCCTACAACAGTGGCGTCATGCAAAGGTGTTCCTTTTTCATCTAAATCTACTTCAACAATTTTTTTAGCATTATCCCAGCAGCCGCCTGCATTTGCCATAAACACCGCTTGGAATAAACCAAATACTGCAATTGCAATTAAATAGCTGATAAAGAATGCTACAGCTTGTTTTGTTGAAACTGGAGCTGATAAAAATGCAAAAGCTAATGCAAAAGAAAATAATGCAACAAAAATATTAAACATACCTTTTTGAGCATATTGCGTACAGATTTTTACAACTTCTTTTGAATTTTCAAGATTTGCTTTTTTATCATCGGCTTCGCCTAATTTGATGTGTTTTTTAATATATTCAACAGCAGAATAAGCTCCTGTTGTAACAGCTTGCATAGAGGCTCCTGAAAACCAATATATTACAGCGCCGCCTGAAATAAAGCCTAATAGCGTATATGGATTTAAAAGGCTCAAAATGTTTTCAGGATTGATATTTAGTACATTTTTAATAACAAGTATTAAAGAAAATATCATTGTAGTAGCACCAACTACAGCGGTTCCTATTAAAACGGGTTTTGATGTAGCTTTAAATGTGTTGCCTGCGCCATCATTTTCTTCAAGATATCTTTTTGCATTTTCAAAATCAGGATTAAAGCCATATGCTTTTTGAATTTGCAATTGAATATCAGGTTGTTCTTCTATTAAAGATAGTTCATATACTGATTGAGCGTTGTCTGTAACCGGTCCATAGCTATCTACTGCAATAGTTACAGGTCCCATTCCCAAAAATCCAAACGCTACTAAACCAAATGCAAAAACAGTTGGATAAATCATAACATTTTGAATATATCCGCTGGCTAAACAGGCTAGACCCATTAATAATACTATGATTGCACCAATCCAAAAGCCTGAAAAATTACCTGATACAATACCTGATAAAATTGTTAAGGAAGCTCCCCCTTCTCTTGAAGCTCTAACAACTTCTTTTGTGTGTTTAGCTTTTGGACTTGTAAAAATTTTGGTTGCTTCAGGTATTAGTGCAGCCCCCAGTGTTCCACAAGAAATAATTATGGAAAATATAAGCCACATATTATCGGGCATTGAGCCTAAAAGCCATTTGCTAACAGAAAAAGTCATAATGATTGATAAAATTGAGGTCAACCAAACAAGGTTAGTTAAAGGCAGTTCAAAATCAAATCTTATGTTTTTCTTTTCGCAATTTTTAGCGTAGAGTTGAGTTTTAACATTATTGATTAAATATGCAGCTATTGATGTTAATATCATCAAAAATCTCATAGTAAAAATCCAAGCTAAAAGCTGAATTTGATATTGAGGGAAAACTGCAAGAATAATAAAACTAACCAGCGCAACTCCTGTTACACCGTATGTTTCAAAACCATCAGCAGAAGGACCTATGCTGTCACCTGCATTATCGCCCGTACAATCAGCAATTACACCGGGGTTTCTTGGGTCGTCTTCTTTAATTCCGAATTGAATTTTCATTAAATCAGAACCAATATCGGCAATTTTTGTAAATATTCCGCCTGCAACTCTAAGAGCTGAAGCACCAAGGCTTTCTCCTATTGCAAAACCTATAAAACAAGCACCTGCTAATTTTGAGGGAACAAATAAAAGTATAATAAGCATTAATATCAATTCAACTGAAACTAATACAACTCCTATACTCATGCCTGCTCTTAGAGGTACATTTAAACAATATAAAGGTTTAGAATGAAGTGCTAAAAATGAAGTTCTTGAATTAGCTAAAGTATTCATTCTAATTCCAAACCAAGCAACTAAATATGAGCCTAAAATACCGATTACAGACCATAAGAGAATTAATCCTACCGCTTTTAAACCTAAGTGTTGCAAGACACCAAAATAATATGCGATACATAAAACAATTAAAATTTCTAATAAAATTAAAAATTTGCCTTGTTGAATTAAATATGTTTTACAAGTTTCAAAAATTGTTGTTGCAACATTATTCATCAAAGGATGAACTTTAATTTTTTTGATTTTAAAAAATTCTACTAAACCAAAAATTGTTCCTAAAATTGCAACTCCAATCCCAATAAGTAAAAGATTGAAACTAAAAGGATCTTGTTTAAAATCAGGAACAATTAAATCTGCTTCAGAAGCAAATGTGCTTATATTGCTTAAAAAAAGCGACAATACTATAAGCGCACTTTTAAGTGTTTTTTTCATTGGTACTAATTCCTTCATCACATATATATAATTACGAAAGAATTATACCTTGTATTTGAATAATTGATATCAACCAAATAAGCCAAATTAGCCTATAAATCTGGAAAATACTTTAATATAGATTAATAATGAACCAATTATCAATAATATTCCTGATATTTTCATTAAAATTTCAGAAATATTGGAGAAATTCTTTACTCCTTTTAAAAATGAAGTAAAGACTCCTGCTAAAATTACAACTACACCTTGACCAATTGAAAATAAAAACAACATTAAAGCTGCTAAAACAAGGCTTTTGGTTAGTGTTGCAAAGCTCATTATCCCTGCTAATATCGGAGTTGAACAAGGGCTTGAAGCAAAAGCAAAAAGAATACCTATTATAAATGGATATATAAAAAGGCTTGTACCTTTGCCTTTTGGAAATTTTTTAACCAAAGGTGATAAATTAAGTTCGATTATTCCTAAAAGATTTAAACCAAAAACTAATATTAAAGAAGCTAAAAATAATATCCAATAAGAACCTCCGATAGAAACAAAAACTTTACCGCTTATAGCGCAAATTGCTCCTATGATGGATAGTATAAAAGCTAAACCAAAAGTAAATGATGATAATTGAATAAACGTTTTTAATTTATTTTCGTCGCCATATCCTCCGACATAGCCAACAATCAAAGGAAGCATGCCGATTGAGCAAGGTGAAATCGATGATAGAACACCCCCTAAAAAAGAAGCCAGTAGAAATATCGGCGAGAATTCTCCTTTTGATAAATATTCGACTAAATTATTTGTTAATTGCGTTATCATTATTTTATACCGTCTATAATTTCTACGATTTCATCGGACTTCATAGCACCTTCATACCTTTTAACCATGTTTCCTTTTTTATCTAAGAAAACTAAAGTAGGTACAAGTGTAACTTTATATTTTTTAATCATAGATTTATTATAATCGGAATCTTTTCCAACATTTTCCACAACATTAATTTCTTCTATTAAAACTTCATCTTTGTAGTTTTTCATTGCTTTATTTATTTCAGCGCTTGCTTCTTTACATTCTGAACACATTGGAGAAGAAAATTTAACTATTTTTGCTTTTGATAAAGGTGTTTCAGCTGCGCTTTTTGCCTTGCACATAATTGCATTTTGTGCTTTAGCGTCTAAATAAGCATATAAACCTAGGGGCAGAACAAATATCAATAGTACAATAATCCAATTTCTCATTATTTTTTTCCTTTTTAAAATTTTACGTTTTTATTATAAACACAAAAATCTTTTTTATAAATTAGACCGGTTATTAATTAATTTTTTTATAAAAAGCATAAATAATCAAGGAACAAATGTAAAAATCTTATCGTCTTAAAAATAGGATTTGTGTTAATATTTATTATAAGAGAGTTGAGATTATGGCAGATAAAATTTTTGATTGTATTATTTTAGGCGGTGGTCCTGCGGGATTATCAAGCGCACTGTATTGCGCAAGAGGTAATTTAGATTGTGCAATTATAGATAACAATGCAATAGGAGGAACTCCCGTTAATTATAGCGAAGTTGAAAATTATTTAGGTTTTGATAAAATCAAAGGTTTTGAATTAAGCGAAAAATTTGAACAGCATGTTGATAATTTTAATGTTGAAAAATTTCCTTATGAAGAGATTAAAAAGGTTGATTTAATTTCACCTATTAAAACAATTGAAACGCAAGATAAAATCCTAAAAGCAAGGACAGTGATTATAGCAACCGGCGCTCGAAATAAAAAACTTAATATCAAAGGTGAAGATGAATTTTATGCAAATGGAGTGAGTTATTGCGCTGTTTGTGATGGTGCTTTTTATAAAGATAAAGTTGTTGCAGTGGTTGGGGGCGGAAATTCTGCTCTTGAAGAAGCTCTTTATTTAACTCAATTTGCAAAAAAAGTTTATTTAATTCATCGAAGAGATGAATTTAGGGCAGATAAAATTGTTCAGAACCGAATTAAACACAATAAAAAAATAGAATTTGTATTGAATTCAAATGTTGTTGAAATTTTAGGAAAAGATAAAGTCGAAAAAATTAAAGTAGAAAATACTAAAACAAACAGAATAAAAGAATTAAAAATAGACGGAATTTTCCCGTATATCGGAATTGAACCGAACAGCGAACTTTTTAATTCGCAAATTGAACAGGATAGTTTTGGATTTATAATAACTGATGAAACTATGAAAACAAACAGAGATGGGGTTTATGCTATAGGAGATATTAGAAAAACTCCTCTAAGACAAATTATTACGGCTGTTTCAGATGGTGCTATAGCAGGAGTTGAAGCGGCAAGATATTTAATGAATTTAAAAGCAACAGTAAGGAAGTAGAAAATGAAAGCATTAGTTTACGATAACGAACTTAAATTGGATAAAAATTATCCTATGCCGAAATTAAAAGATAATGAGGTATTAATTAAGACTTCAATGGTGGGTATTTGTAATACCGATTATGAAATAACTCAAGGATATATGGGCTATAAAGGAGTTTTAGGTCATGAATTTGTCGGTGTTGTTGAGGCCGTTGGGAAAAATGCTCCACAAAATTTAATTAATAAAAGGGTAGTAGGGGAAATTAACTGTGCTTGTAATGAGTGTTCTTATTGTAAACAGAATTTACAAAGACATTGTCCAAATCGTTCGACATTGGGTATTTGGCAAAAAGACGGATGTTTTAGCGAATATTTTACCCTGCCTTATGAAAATGTTATTGAAATATCTGAAAATATTGATGATATAACTGCAACATTTACTGAACCCCTTGCTGCCGCTTATGAAATTTTAGAGCAAGTACATATTAAACCTGATTCAAAAGTTGCGATATTAGGGGATGGCAAGCTTGGTTTATGTGTTTCATTGGTTTTTGCAGCATTAAATATAGATTATGTTCATATAGGCAAGCATTCTGAAAAACTTGAAATATCTAAGAATTTAGGCGCTAAAACCATGCTTTTGGATGAATTAAAAGAGAGCCATAAAAAATCTTTTGATGTTGTTGTTGAAGCAACAGGTTCAACCGGTGGTTTTGAAACAAGTGCTTCTTTAGTTAAACCAAGAGGAATTTTGGTTTTAAAAAGTACCATAGCTGCAAAAGAAGGATTAAATTTAGCAAGTATTGTTGTTGATGAAATTACAATTGTAGGCTCAAGATGCGGACAGTTTAGACCCATTTTAAGACTTTTGGAAAATGGAAAAATTAATCCTAAACCTTTAGTTTCAGGAATTTATAGTGTTAGTGATTTTGAAAATGCATTTGAAAAAAATGCTCAAAAAGGAACATTAAAAGTTCTTGTAAAATTTTAGAATTAAAAAACTGCCCTTATTTTTAAGGGCAGAAAGTCGGTTATAAGCCGAGTTCTGTATTGAGATAATTATCTGTCTAATGCGTTTTTTCTTGCAATCTTCCTATTGGAAGCGGAAATAGCACCTTCTTGCAAAGTCAAACTTGCAGTCAATCGGGGTTTACCTTGCCTGATATTTCACAATATCAGCGGTGGGCTTTTACTCCGCCGTTGCACTTGTACTGAATTAATCAGTAACATATTTTCTGTGGCACTTTCCTCGCCCTCACGGGCACTTGGATTTCCCAAGCAAATTTGCTATTTGGACTGCTCGGACTTTCCTCATACCTGCTGCGAACTAGAAGTTCGCTTTGCTCAGGTACGGTATCCGCTCTGTCCGCCAGAGCTCAACGCTCTGCCGTCACGAGCTTCACACACCTTTGCCTTCGCTTTGCTCACTTAGTTCGCCCTGCGAACTAGAAGTTCGCTTTGCTCAGGTACGCAATTATCAGCCGACTTTTTTAATCATTATAACACTAATACTATTAATATAGTTATTAATTTATTTTTTATAATTCTTAAACTAAAAATTGATGAAAAAACTATTAATTTTATTAATAACTTTCTAAGATTTACAATTCAGGCATAATCTGACTAAAATCTGCAGCATAATCATTATGGGCTAAAATTATATTTTGGTGTGTAAAATGCCCATAATGTTAAGGGAACTCGCAATCCCTAAAAGCCTATGGTTTCGTTAGGAAAAAACATTTTTTATTCTTCTGTTTTTTTCTTAAATTCTTCAGGAGCATCTTCTCTGTCTTGGTTCCATCTGTCAAGACCCATTTGCTTTCTAACAAGTCCGATACCCACATGGACTCTCCATTCGTCCATTTTTAATTGTGCTGCAATAATTTTATGACAACCGATAGGAGGCAACGGTAGTAATGGTTCATATAAGTTTTTAATTGCCATCATTTGGTCAGGAGTAATTGCAAGTTTTCTTTTGGGGAATTGAACTTTAGGAAGCATCATTTTTTGTCTTATTAAGTTAATTCCAAAGAATACTTTTTTTGGTTCTAAATCAATTGCTTGAGCTATTACTTCATGCGCATCAGGGTTAGGAAGCGGAAGCATTTTTTTGTACATTTCTTCAATTTGAGCTAATTGTTCTTTATTGATTAACAAAGGTCTTTGTTTGTTTGGTTTTTGAGGACGTCTTTGATTTGGTCTTGCTCCAGGTCTTTGAGGACGTCTTTGATTATATCCGTTGTTATCTCTTTTTTGGAAATTATTTCTTGGTTTGTAACCGCCTTGATTGTTTTGAGGACGGTTATTGTATTTTCTTGCGTATCCTTCAGGATTGCCTGTGCCTGCACTGTATCCTCGAGAATAGTCTTGTACAACGCCATTTTCATCTGCAGATATAGGCATGGCGGTTGTTCGTTCCGGATATAAACAGTCGGGGCAAATAACCCTTTTCGGGTTTTTAGTTTCAAATTCTTTACCGCATTTAATGCATTTGTTCGTATACATTAGGATAATCTTTCTATTGTTTTATTATTCCCATCACTTAATGAAATTAACTTAACAGGCAATATTTTTCAAATACACTCTTACTACCAAAATATAATATTATTTTATAAAAAAATATAAATTAATACAAGTTTTTTATTTATTTTAATATACATTTGATTTTTTTATAAAAATTGTTACAATTTATTGTATGGCAAAAGATGGATTAATTAATTGTAAAAAATGCGGAACACTCTTTTTTAAAAATTCAGGCAGAGAAATCTGCGAGGAATGTTTTAAAAAAGAACTTGAGTTAATAGATAATATCAGAAATTATATTTCAGCCTCAAATAAAGAAAAAGTTACTTTAGAGGAAATATCGCAGTGTTTAAAAGTAGAAGTATCCGAACTTGAAGATTTGGTTACAAGAGGCAGATTGTTTACGGTTATTTCAAAATTATCGATAAAATGCCGTTTTTGCGGTGTTGAGTTGGCTGACGATGAAAAAACAGGCTTTACGTGTAAAAAGTGCCTTATGAGATTTTCGCCAAAGGTGAATGAATTAAAGAAAAAAGGAATTAATATTAACAAATATCAAGAAGAAGCACGCAATCTAAACAGACGTTTAAGAGGCGGAATGAACAGTGCGTCTGATAATGAATCAAGATATGGTTTTATTCAAAACTATGATTTATAAAAATTAATTTCTGTTTTTATCGGGTTTTACAATACTGAAAGATTTATTTTCATTTATTTCAACACGTGCTGATTTGATTTTTTCTCTGGCATCTTCAGGAATGCTTGATGTTGAAGCTAATCTATCTACAAATGCATTGTTTAATTTTACTGCTTTAGGCAGTGCGCCAACTTCTTCTAAAACATCTTTAATTTGTGCAAAATCATATGAGAAAGTTTTTTTGTGATTGTATGTTAAAATTTCACCTGTATTAGATTTTATATCTTCTCCGCCGCGTTCAAAATAAATTTTAAAAATAGAGCGTAAATCTTGAATTTCTGATTGCATGGTGTTAATTGCAGACTGCAATCTTAAATATCTTTCAAAAAGATATTCCACATGGTCAATTTGAGATAATTGCCAATTATATTTTTGATTATATAAAGCTTTTAATTTTGGATAACATTTTGCTAAAACAGCCGCATCTCCCATTGCTCTATGACGTTTTTTGTTGTTTGCACCAAAAACTGTTGCAAGCATATCTAATCCGCATGACTCATATTGAGGATATACTTCTTTAAACATCATTTGAGTGTCGATATAATTATTTTCGAGGGGCTTATTATAAAGTCTTTTTGAGGTTTTATTCAGAAAAGAAAAATCAAAAATAGCATTATGAGCCACAATCGGATAATCTCCGATAAATTCAAATATTTTTGGAAAAATTTCTTCTTCAGAAGGTGCATCAGCTAAATCTTCTTCTGAAATTCCATGAACAGCTTGTGAAGATTTTCTAATATGTTGATGGGGATTAACAAGAGTTTCAAACTTTTCTTTGACTCTGCCATTTACCAGTTTTACACCTGCAAACTCGATAATTCTTTCTCTTGTATAATCAAGCCCTGTTGTTTCGACGTCTATTACAATTTCAACTTCTTTTGGTTTTGTAACTCTTGGCATATTGGATTTTCCCTTCAAGAAAATACTAACATAAAACTACTTATTTATAAATTTATTTATTTTTTCAATATTTTCGTTAATTTTTTCAATTTTTGAATTTACTTCCATTTGCTTTGTTTTTACATTTTTTACTTTTTTATTAATATCTGTTTCGAAATTAGAAAAATCATTTCCTGCCTGTTTTATTTTGTCGCTTTTGAAGTCCGATATTTCTTCAAGCATATTTTGCATTTTGGATGGTTTAATTCCTTTAATGTATTTTTCTAAACTTTCGACAAATTCCACAATGCTCACTGCTTCTTGAGCTACATCGTTAATCCTTATAGTATCGCCTGTTAAAATTCCGACATCGCAAGATCCGTCAGGAGGCATTAATTCAATGGATTTAGAACCGCCAAGTCCGTAAAATTCAACTCTTGCAACTGTTCCATTGGGAATTTTCATATTTTTTTCGGTTATTATGATTTGTACATTAATATGTTTACCTTCTGATTTTAAATAACGCACATAACCGACATTCATTCCCATAAATCTTACGGGTGAACCTTTCGTAATTCCATCTATGTCTTTAAATTCAATAGTGTATATATTAGGTTCAACAAAAATTTTGGAATATGTAAAGATTGCAATACTAAAAATTACAAATAAAATTACACTCCAAACAAATATTTCAATTAATATCGGTCTTCTCATAGCTTATTGAGCAATTGCTCCTTTGTTTGCCTGAGAAACATTTCTTTGATATTTTGATAAATATCCTTTTGGAACTTCATTTTGATAGGGTTTAAAGTTTTGTTTTCTTTTTTCTAATTCTTCATCACTAACACAAAGGTTGATTGTTCTTTTATTAATGTCGATTGAAATTTTATCGCCATTTTCAATTAAGCCGATAACCCCTCCTTGACTTGCTTCAGGACAAATATGACCAATGCAGAGCCCTCTTGTTCCTCCTGAAAATCTGCCGTCAGTGATAAGAGCACATTTTTTGCCTAAACCTTTACCAACTAATAGTGATGTTGGTGCAAGCATTTCTCTCATGCCAGGACCGCCTTTTGGCCCTTCATATCGAATTACGACAACATCTCCTGCAACAACCTCATCATCCACAATTGCTTTCATTGCGTCTTCTTCGTGGTTGTAGACTTTTGCTGTTCCAACAAATTCAAATACATCTTTATCTACGCCTGAAATTTTTACCACAGCGCCATCTGGAGCTAAGTTGCCGTGTAGTATCGCTAAGCCGGGGTTAGAGGTTATTGGGTCATTCAAAGGTTTAATAACATTATTATCGACCCAAGCATTTTGGGCAATTTCAGATACTTTCAAGCCAATTAGATTTTTAGTATCTTTCATTTCAGGACAATTTCCAAAAATTGTTTTAAATACTCCTGAAATTCCCCCTGCGTTATCTAAATCTGTCATAGTTAGAGTGCTGGATGGGTCAAGTTTAATAATTTGAGGAATTTTATAGCTTAATTCTTCAAAATCATCTAATGATAATGGAATATCTGCACTTTGTGCTATTGCCAATAAGTGTAAGATTGAATTAGTGGATCCTCCAAGAGCTAAATCAACTATAATAGCATTTCTTATTGAATCTTTGGTTACTATATCTTTTGGTAAAACATTGTTTTTAATTAAATCACAAATTGCTAAACCGGATTCAAAAGCAAGACGTCTTTTCTTTGATGAAACAGCCGCAGCTGTAGCACAACCGGGCAGGCTCATTCCCATAACTTCAGTTAAACAAGCAAGGGTATTTGCTGTGTATAAGCCTTGGCATGAACCTATTGTAGGACAAGCATAATGTTCCATCTCACATAATTTTTCAAGAGAAATATCACCTATTCTGTATCTTCCGACTGCTTCAGATGAGCCTCTGATAAATGTTAGAGTTTCACCTTTACAATGACCTTCCAGTGATGGACCTGCTGTTACAATAATAGCCGGAATATTTAATCTTAAGGCTGCAATTAACATCCCCGGAGTAATTTTGTCACAGTTTGTTAAAAGAACTAAACCATCTAATTGATGAGCATTCGCAACTGTTTCAACGCAATCGGCAATTAAATCTCTGCTTGGCAGAGAATATCTCATTCCGCAGTGACCCATAGCAATTCCGTCACAGACTGCTGGAACGCCAAAGATAAATGCTTGACCTCCTCCTGAATGGATGCCTTTTTCAATTTGTCTTTCTAAATCACGCATACCGGCGTGTCCTGGGACTAAATCTGAAAATGAACTTGCAATACCGATAAATGGTTTTTTCATACTGTCATCAGCAACGCCTCCTGCATATAATAAGGCTCTATGGGGTGCGTGTTCTACTCCGGTTTTTAAAATATCGCTTCTCATTTTCAAATCCTTTAAATTATTATATATTACACTCAATTAAAACATTTTTTTAAATATTCAGCAACTTTGTTTAATATAATATAGTAATTTTATATGTAGAAAACTAAATTACTTTTGTTATAATAGTACTATTGGAAAAAAGGATGTTCTTATGAGTTTAAAACAAATGTTAAAAAGATTATCAATATTTATATTCGTATTTATTCTGTTTTGTATTACAAATATACAAAATCCGGCTATGGCAATAACTCCTCAAAGCTTATATGACAAAGCGTGGAGATTAATTTATACAAAATATGTTGATGATACGCAAAATCAACAAAATTGGGAACGTTGGCGCCATAAATACGATAATGTTATAAAAGATGAAGAAGATGCCTATGTTGCAATAGGCACAATGGTAGACAGCCTTGGCGATGTTTATACAAAATTTTTAACTCCAAAAGAATATAAAGAAGAATCTGAAAGCATTGAAGGTTCTCTAAAAGGTATAGGTGTTCAAATTGGAGTTAGGGACGGTAAACTTTTAATTATTGCTCCTTTGGAAGATACCCCAGGAGAAAAAGCAGGGCTTTTAAGCGAAGATGAAATCCTTGAAATTAACGGTGAATCAACAAAAGGTATCACTGTTGAAGCTGCTGCTGATAAAATTAGAGGCCCTGAAGGAACAAGCGTTAAACTTTTGATTAAAAGAAAAGGTGTAGCAAACAAACTCTATACTATCCAAAGAGCTAATATAGAATTAAAGTCCGTATCAACAAAACCGCCAAAAATAGGTAAAGTAGACGATAATCTCGGCTATATTCGTTTGAGTTCATTTATTTCAAGAAATGCAGCTTCTGAATTTCAAAATGCGCTAAATCAATTGCAAGATAAAGACGGTATTATAATTGACCTTCGTTCTAATCCTGGAGGACTTTTAACAAATGCTATTTATATAGCCGATATGCTTTTAAGCAATAAAACAATAGTTTCAACAGTGGATAGAGATGGTTATAAAGAAACACAAAATTCTCTTTCTCAAGTTTCAACAAATCAACCTATTGTTGTTTTGATTAACGGCGGTTCAGCTTCTGCTTCTGAAATTTTATCAGGAGCTTTGAAAGATAATAAAAGAGCAGTTATTGTCGGTAAAAAATCTTTTGGAAAAGGTTTAGTTCAAGAAATTAATAAATTACCGGATGGTTCTGCACTCCATATCACAATCCAAAAATATTTGACTCCTAATGGAACTGATATACATAAAAAAGGAATAACTCCTGATTATATTGTAGATATTAAAGAAGCAGATATTAAAGCAAACAAAGACCCTCAATTGGCAAAAGCTTGTGAAATTTTGCAGCAGCAAGTTGGTAAAGCAACAACTGCAAAAGCTGATTAGTCTTTTAATTGAGCAGTAATAACTCTATCAATATTAGCTAAATCTTTAATAACTTTAATATTAAAAAAATCTTTCTCAAGCATTTTAAAAACTAAATCTCTTTGATTTATTCCAAGTTCAAAAGCCACAATACCTTTGTTTTTAAGGTATTGTGGCGCTTTGTTAATTATTTTTTGATAAAATTCAACTCCTTCATTGTCATCTGTAAATAAAGCTAACTCAGGATCAAAAAGTACTTCTTTTTGCAAGTTTCCTTTTTCTTTTTTTGGAATATAAGGAGGATTTGAAATAATCAAATCAAATTTTTCACAATCTCTTATTTTTGAAAATAAATCCGATTTTCTTAAAATTATTTTTCTTACTAAATCCAGTTTGTTAATGTTTTCCAGTGCTGCCATTATAGCTTCAGAGCTTATATCTACAGCTAAAATTTCTATTTCTTGGTTTTTTAATTTTTTAGCCAAAGCACAGCTAATGCAGCCTGAGCCTACTCCAATATCAAGAATATCAAGCTTTTCTTTTTTGTTTTTCAAAAGTTCATAAGCTGAATTTACGAGAATTTCCGTTTCATCTCTTGGAATTAAGACGTTTTTATTAACAATGTATTTTTCACCCATAAAATATGCAAAACCAATAATGTGCTGTATTGGGGCTTTTGAGGATACTCTTTTTTTGGCAAGTTCGATGAGTTCATTCTCATTTTCCAATTCATCTTTTAATAACAATTCTTCAACGGAAATTGAATTAATCGAAGTTATTAAATATTTTGCTTCTTGCTCAAATTCTTCAATATTACCGTTTTTTAAAATTTCTTTTATTTTTTTATATGTTTTATTCATATTTTTCTAAAATTTCCATAATCCAATTGCGAACATCAAGCCTTGAAGCATTTTGCGTGTCTTTTTTTTCGATATTGTGTGCTTTAGTTATTTTATCATAATAAAAAAGCTGTTTTTTAGTGGGTTTTAATTTAGACATTTTATATTCTTGGGCTTTTTTTCGCTGAATTTTAGCTAATTCTTTTTGCTTGTCGATATAAGGCTTAATTAATTCTTTTTGCTTTTTCTCATAAGAACAAAATTCAAAAAATTTCTTAAGATCATTATAAAATCTATCGTCATTAAAATAATCTTTCACAAATTCGAAATGAGGATTTTCGATATCAAGATAATATTTTTCATCTTCAAGAAATTTATCAATTAAATCATCAATAGAAAGATTTGGAAATTTTTTAAAATAGGCTTTTAGAGTGCCTAAAAGTTGAGATTTTTGCCGAGGCGTTAAATATAAAAAAACAATAGCTTTAATATTTTGCATTAAAATAGGTCTTTTAGATTGATGTCTTTTTTAGATTTTTGAAAGGCAAGAAACTTTGCTTTTATGGGGTTATCCATAGAAGAATTTTCGCAAAATTTGTTGTATTTTTTTTGCGCCTTTTTTTCAATTTGTTTTTCTTTAATGTTTCTTACATTGTCTTTCATAGCTAAATTATACCATTGTTTTGTAGTTGAATATATCCTCTCATATATATAAAGTATTTTTCACCAAAAAAATTGCTACCTCAAACGAGCGAACTTTAGTTTGCAGGGCAAACTTAGTGAGCGAAGTTTGGGGCTTTGGTGTGTGAAGCTCGTGACGGCAGAGCGTTGAGCTCTGGCGGACAGAGCGGATACCGTACCGCATAAACGAGCGAACTTTAGTTTGCAGGGCAAACTTAGTGAGCGAAGTTTGGGGCTTTGGTGTGTGAAGCTCGTGACGGC
>CALVHD010000029.1 GCA_944327245.1 Candidatus Gastranaerophilales bacterium | reverse complement strand
CAGGTAGAGCACAGTGCTAATTTTTTCGTTTCAGCGAGCTTCACCGAGTGCTGAGCTACAGACGCAAATTTAATTTTCAAAACAGTCATTTTTGACTGCTTTTTTAATATAACAAGAACAAAATCACAGGTCAAATACTTTTTTACAATTCTTTAATAAATCTTTTACAAAAACAATTACAATTTAGCATTAAAACAATCATATAATAGCCCTATAGTTTATGCCTAATAAGAGAATTATTTTTCTATAAACTTTAGCTATTTTAAAATTGTAGAATTGAAAGGTTTAAAAATGAAGAAAATTTTATTTTATTGCTTGGCTTTTGCTCTTTTAGGCTCTGTCAGTTATGCAAATAACTGTTCTGATTGTAAAAAAATGCCTGATTCAACCAATCAACAAAACAATTGCGCAAAAGAAACAATGAAAAGCTGTGATAAATGCACTCTTGATGAAGACGATGAATATTGCGTTTACAACCAATGCTTCTTTGATAAACAATTTAAAAAAATGAAAGCAGCTCTTTGCTTAACAAAACAACAAGAATGCAATATTGATGAACTTTATAAAGAATTCAAAGCCGACATGGAAATCTATCACAGTAAATATACAGAAGCTAAAAATTGTCTGTTAGAAAAAATCGAATGTGCTAATGATTGCACAAGCTATGCCGACGAAAAGGAAAATTTAAAAAGCATAAAACAAGATGTTAAAGAAAGATGCAAATGTTTTGATAAAGACATAAAAGCTCAACTTTGCAAAAACCAAATGAGCGATTATAGAAAATTTAAAAGAGCAGAAAAAAGAAAGATGAAAAAAATCTTCAAATATGGAAAAATTTACAAATTACCATGCACTAGCTGCTCTAATTAACAAAAAGCCCTGAATTATCAGGGCTTTTTGTTTTATTGTTTATTTTTAGGCAGCAAAACCGTACCTTTTATTTCAATTTTGGAATTTGCAATTTTAACGCTATCCACATCTATCTCGCCTTTTATTTTCTTATCGATATTAACCGCAAAAGATAAAGGATCTAGCATATTAATAACAGGAATTAAATTATTATATTTTGCTTTAACATTATTAAAATCTAAATCACAAAGCTCGATATTACCATCTTCCACTTTTAAATTAGCACCAATTGTTATTTTTATCGGCTTAATGCGGTTTTTAAAAATACTGATACTTTCAAGTTTTGCTAAAGGCAAAACGCTATATGTAATTTCTAGTTTATCGTCTTTAATTTTAATGTTTGAATTTTTAATTTGAATTAAAGATGAAATTGCTTCATCTGCATTCATCTTATCAAGTGTTTTTTGGAAAGAACTTTCTTTTAATAATTTATCCAAATCTTCTTGAGTAATTGAAGCAGAATATCTTAATGCTAAATTTTCATCAAAAATTAATGTTTTATCTTTGTAAACTACCTTATTATAAGGGCAAATTGTTTCTATATTAACATCAGACATGTATATGCCGTTATAAAAAATGTTATCACTTTTAGCTTTTAAAGACTTAAATTCGCCATTTCTAACATTCGTTCCAAAAAAACTATCAATTTTAACATCAAACTTCGAGCCTGTTTCTTTTTTCAAGGCTTTTGCAATTTGTCCTTCGGCAATATTTCTATTAATTAAATTGTAGCCTGAAAAGCTTGCAATTCCGCCAAACAAAGTTTTATCCGCAGAATTAGCCGAACAAAAACCGCTATAATCCTTTGCATATGACATATTAAGCCCTAAAATTAATGCAATTGACAAAAATATAATTTTTTTCATATCTTCCCTCTTTTTTATTAATTATATGTCTAAGAAGATTTGAGAATATAAAAAATAAAAATATGTAAAGTTTTTTTAACAAAAATGTAAAAATAATAAAGTTTTAAGCTTCTTTATCCGTCATTATAAATATAAGGATGATATATTTTAAGCGAGGTTATATGATGTTGGAATTATTAAGTCTTGTATTTTTTGGAATGATTGTTTATACCTTTTTGGTAATTATTCCCACAACCGTTGAAATGCTTGCAACGGACGAATTTAGATGTGCATATTTTTCACATTTAGCTTCAAAAAGTGTAAATTCATATGGCAAATAACCTATAATCGTTCTTCAAAACCATAAGAACGTTCAGGCAAATTCTGATATCCCTTATTTGTTACAACAAATTTATAGATATATTTGCTTGAATAATCTCCTCTAACAAACAACTTTTTAATAACATTCTCACGCTCAACCAAAGGGTGTGAGATTTTTTCTAATTCCGGATTATCTTCTGTTAGCTGTGTCCAAACTGCTGCTTCAAGAGTCCAAGCATAGGTTTCTTCATTTATTGAATTGTGTTCATCCTGATGAATTGCTTCGTGCGCTAATATTGCACTTAAAGCCTCAATTGGCGCGTCTTTGTGTTTTTCATTAATATAAATAAAAAGATTTTTCTTCTTTTTCCATCCCAAAGCATCGAAATTCATATACATAGGGTTAATTGTAGCCAAATTCAAAAATTCAATTTGAATAGGTCGTTGCGTCAAATTTTTTCCTAAAATTGCTTCTTTGGAATATTTCCCTGTTGTTCTGTCTAAAAGCTCAATTGCTTTTATTACATTTTCATCTTGAGAAACTTTTTTATATTTTTTATATGTTGCCTCATCAATGGGTTTATCCAAATCAATTGCATAGCAATTACCCAAACCAAACAACAACAAAGTAAGTATAGATAATATTTTCTTCTTCATAAATCCTCAACCAATAATATAACTTATCAACATTATATACATATATTTTTCATAAGGACAAATTAAAATAATTCAAAAAGAAGCTGTCTTGATATTTTTTTTGTTATAAAATGAGGCTATGATTAAATATATTAGTCCGATAATTCTTTTAATAATATCAAATGTTTTTATGACATTCGCTTGGTATGGTCATTTAAAATTTAAAAGCACTGCTCTTTGGACAGTGATAATTGTTTCATGGCTTATTGCATTTTTGGAATATTGCTTCCAAGTGCCCGCCAACAGATTAGGAAATGAAGTATACAACGTTGTACAATTAAAAACAATTCAAGAAGTAATAACCCTAAGTGTTTTTAGTGTTTTTAGCGTTTTATATTTAAAAGAACATTTAAGATGGAATTATTTAATCGGTTTTATATTTATCGTTTTAGCTGTTTTTTTTATATTTAAAAAATAGGAAAAAATATGTCATTACATCAAAAACATGGTCTAAGATTTATTTTAATTTCAATTGCAACATTATTTTATTTTTTAGCCAATGTTCAACGTGTTGCAATTCCGGGAGCAATATTTGATTTATTGCAAAATGATTTTGCTATAAACGCATCTAAAATTACTCTTTTAGGGGCAATTTTTTGCTATGTTTACGCTCTAACTCAACTTGTTGTAGGTTTAATGGTGGATAAATTAGGCGGCTTTAGAGTTGCTGCAATAGGAAGCGTTGTTTTTGCAATTGGCGCTTTAATTTTTCCACACTCTGAGACCCTTATGGGGCTTTATTTATCAAGAGCTTTAGTTGGGTTTGGAGCTGCAACGTTTTATTTGTGCACCATAAGAGAAGTTAAAAAATATGCAAAAGATTCAAACTTTTCTTTGGCTGTTTCATATATTCTTTTTATAGGATACAGCGGTGGAATTGTTGCAAATGCGCCCTTTGTTCTATGTGTAAATGAAATCGGATGGAAAAATACACTCTATCTTTTAGGACTATTTACTTTAATTTTAGCAATATTGTATCTGATAATTTTATTTATTTTTAAACCTGTTCACATAGAAAAAGAAACAAATTTTTCCTTAGCTCCCTTTAAAGAAATTCTATGCAAAAAAGAAAACATAAATCTTTTTATTTTTGGTTCGGTAAACTACGGTCTTTATTACGTTTTACAAAGTGTTATAGGTAAAAAATTCTTAGAAGATTTTTGTTATTTTGATGTAAACACTGCCGCTTTAATATTATCAATAATGGCAATCGTTTCATCTTTTGCAGGAACGATAACGGCTTTTATTTCAAAAACTATTCACAACAAAAGAGCAATAATATTTAAAATTTATTCAATCTTATCAATGCTTTCAATTTTAAGTATTTGTTTATTTTTAATTTTTGATATTCATTCAAAAGCAATTGCATTGATTTTCTGCATTCCTTCTTTTATTGGAAGTATTTCGCCTCTATTAATTTTAACACTCCATCTAATCAACCGCTACGAAGTTTCAGCCACGGCCGTTTCAATCCAAAATTTTGGCTTTTTTATGATGGTTGGTCTGCTGGGTATGGTTGCAGGTATGTTAATGAATGTATTTGAGCCTATTAAACACAATAATGTTTTAGTTTATTCAAATGAATCATATCTTTTGGTATTTGGATTATTTTTCATCTTGAGCTTAATTGAAATTTTTTGTGCATTTAAAACAAAAGACAATTATCATTAAGGAGCTAAAACAACCATTTCGCAATTTTTGCAGTCAAATTTAAGAGGATATTTAACATTTTTTTCATCAACCAAAAATAATTCATCTTGATTTTTACAGCCTAAAACTGCTCTTTTAAGGCAGTGTTTTGTTCTCATAAGTTCTTTGTTTTTATGATTTTTAATACTTTCAAAACTATTTTCTACAACCTTGCAATCACAAAGCTCATAAAACTCTTTGGCTTTTAAATTATGAACATTTAAACGATAATCACCTTGCCTTAGGGGAAACTTTGCTATATCAATCGGTTTTTGCTTTTTAGTTTTATAATTTGAAAGAATTTTTTGACTTAATTTATCTAAAATTTCTCTTCTTAATTCATTTAAAGTTGATACAGGCAAAAAGCCCAATCTATCTGTTTTAAAAGCAATTTTTTCAACAAAATAGGGGCTATCTTGACTTTTAGACAATGCCTTTATATAGTTTTCTTTCATTTTTTCCTGATTGTTTGCAAATTCATCAAAAGAATAATCAAGTTCAACTTTAGTTGAATTTTCGTCTTTTAAAATAATTTTATTTTCTTCAATAATAAAATTAACTTTCAGTTTTCTTCTTGTTTTTGAGTTTTCAAGAATTTTATTAAATTTAGTATCTATGTTTCTATAAACCTCATCACCTTTTTTTAAATTTACCATTTTATTAGGAAAAATTTTAACTCCATCTTTTGTTTTTTCAACTTTATTTACAAGGCAGCCCTGCAATTCATTTTGAATAATAAAACACAAGCCGTCTTGAGAGTTTATTTCTTCTTTTGTTTTAATTGTGAAATTTTTATCATTACAAGAAACAATTTTTCCTATGTATTCGCCTGTTGATTTTGGAGTAATAAAATTATAAATATTATCTTTTTTGTTAAATAAATAATCGTCACAATAGCCTCTGTTAAAGGTTTTATAAGGATTTGGAGTAAAGTCTTCCTTTATTTCTCCAAAAGAAATTCTTGGATACTTCTTCAATAAATTATGATAATAAAGAACAATATTTTTTACATAATTTTCATCTTTTAATCTTCCTTCAATTTTAAAACTGATAACTCCGGCTTTAATTAGTTTATCAAGATGTTTTGATAAATTATTGTCTTTTAGAGAAAGCAGATACTGATTTTTTAAAATATAATTTCCTTTTTTATCAACAAGAGAGTATTTTTTTCTGCATGCTTGAGCACATTCGCCCTTATTTGCACTTCTTTTGCCTATATAATAAGACATATAGCATTGTCCTGAATAACAAACACACAATGCGCCATGGATAAAATGCTCCAGCTCAATATTTGTATTTTTATGAATTTTTTCAATTTCTTCTATGGATAATTCTCTTGCTAAAATTGCTCTTTTAAAATTAACATCTTCCAAAAATTTTATTTTCTCCAATGTTCTGTTATCACATTGAGTGCTCGCATGAAGCACTATAGGAGGAAGTTTATTATCCAAAGCAAGTTTTAAAATACCAAAATCCTGAATAATTAAAGCGTCTACTTTAATTTCATAAAGCTTTTTAATTAATTTTTCGCATTCAATTAACTCATTATCATTTAAAATGGTATTCAATGTAACATAAACTTTGACATTAAATAAATGAGCATAATCAACCACTTTTTTAATATCTTCAAGAGAATTAGAGGCATTTTTTCTTGCGCCGAAATCAGGAGCACCGATATATATTGCATCAGCTCCGGAGTTTATTGCTGCCATTGCGCAGGAATAATTTTGTGCAGGAGCTAAAAGTTCTAATTTTTCCATACAATTATTATATAGTAAAAATCAATAATTAATTAATATATCCACTTGCAATATGATAGACAAAGAAGCTTTCTAATAGTATTATTCATAATAGGAAAGTATATTTCAAGATTAAGATGGAAAATCAAGATTTTAATACAGACGAAGAAAACATGGTTGAAGATGCATCAGGAGTAGATCTTGATGAAAATTTTTCCAATGAATTTAAAAGAGCTTGTAAACTCTATAACTTCAGGCGTCCTGATAAATTCTCAAAAGAACACTTAAAAGCCTTGCAAGACATCCACAGAGATTTTGTAAGGCACCTTGCAACAATTTTAACCGGATATTTGAGAATGGAAGTTGAAATTGATGTAATATCTGTTGATCAATTAACATATGAAGAATATGTATGTTCAATGCCTTCACATGTTCAAAATATGATTTTTAAATTAAATCCCTTATCAGGTGAAATTTCTATGGGTATGAGCCCTGAAATCTTAGCTGTAGTATTAGACAGAATGCTTGGTGGTGCCGGTGTTGTATATGATACAGGCAAAGAACTTACTCAAATTGAAGAACTTTTAACCATTAAATTTGTAGAAAAAATAATTAAAATATTAGAAGAAGCCTGGGGAACAATTTTACCTGTTAAATCCGAATTTGTGGCATTAGCAAACGGATACCATTCCGTTCCGATAACAACATCAGGTGAAATTGTTACATTGATTTCTTTTGAAGTTCGTCTTGGACAAAAGAACTTTGGATTAATGAATATATGCTTCCCGTATCCTGTTTTAGAAACAGTGCTGCCAAAACTGACACCTCAATATATTTATCAACATACCACAGTAGTTGCCAATGAAATAGGCAAAAATGAAACACTGGAAAAAATTAAATCAGTGGAACTTGAAATGCAGGTCATTTTAGGCATGGCACAAATTGAAATTAACGATGTTTTAGACTTAAAACAAGATGATGTCATAAAACTTGATCAAAAACTGGATGAAGAGCTTGTTGCCTGCATTAATAAAAAAGAAAAATTTTATGTAATTCCGGGAGTACATAAAAATAAAATATGTGTAAAAGTAATGGGGCAAAAACTTATTAAGGAGTAAGTATTGGATAAAGAAGCAAAAAAACTCGATATAAGCAAATTAGAAAATATTGAGCGTCCAAATACGCCCATAAAATCTAAGACATATAATCTATTATTAGACGTTGAATTAGAATTGTCTGCAATTTTGGGTGAAACAGACATAAGTTTAAAAAAAGTGCTTGATTTAACAAAAGGTTCAATTATAGAATTAGATAATAAAACCGCTGAGCCTATTAAACTGTTGGCAAACGGAAGTGAAGTAGCAAAAGGCGAGGTTGTTATTATAGAAGATAATTTCGGATTGCGAATAACTAACACTACCGAACAAAACGAAGAACTTGAAGAGCAATAGAGGTGCATTATGACAAAAACAGTTGAAATAAGTGTTGATTTGCTGAAAGAACTCTTTAGAGCACTTAACGCCGAAGTTCCCGAAAATATTAGCGAAGAAAGCCTGCTGGAACTTGTTTTTAAACTAAAAAACAAAGATATCAGCGCTATTGAAAACCATGAAAATAATTTTGTTTCAAGCACAAATAACATCTTAGTTATAGATGATATAGGCGTTGTTACTTATCAATTAAAAATTCTTTTAAAAAATTTAGGCTACAATGTGAGCGTTGCAAAAGATATATTCAGCGGCTTAAATACTTTCGTTAAATCAAATTATTCTTTTATAGTTATGGACTTATTTGTTTCAACAGAACAAGAAGGATACACTCTTTTAAATGAAACAAAAAAAATCATCACAAAAAACAATCTGGACACAAAAATAATTGTAATAACTGCTTCATCCAAATCCGAAAATAAGGTTAAATGTTTGAATATGGGAGCAGATTACTTTATTAAAAAAGACGTAGGCTGGCAGGATAAATTAATAGAATTAATTGAAAGCTTTCAACCCAGTCCGCTAAATTAATTTGTTAAGAAATTTTTACAAAATTTAAAATTCATTATCGGTAATTGTATATAAAAAATTTTTTAATACTATAATTGTTATATGATAGAAAATAGTGCAATTAATAAAAAAATAGCATTATATCCGGGTAGTTTCGACCCAATCACAAATGGTCATCTTGACGTCTTAGAACGTGCAAGCAGAATTTTTGATGAGGTTGTAATCGCCGTTTTAAATCACCCTGTTAAAAAAGCTTTTTTGACCACAGATGAAAGAGTCTTGCTCATCAAGGAAGCCGTTAAAGATTTAAAAAATGTTTCAGTTGAAAGCTTTAAAGGTTTAACGGTCGAATGTGCTAAAAAAATCGGTGCGGATTTTCTAATTAGGGGACTAAGAACCATAACCGATTTTGAATATGAAGTTCAATTATGCCAAACAAATCAGGTAATAGCACCCGAGATTGAAACGGTATTTTTATCTACAAGACCGGAACATAACTATATTTCGTCCAGTATAGTTCGAGAATTATCAAGTCATAAAACAGATATTTCTAAATTTGTTCCTAAAAATGTGGTAGAATATTTAAGAAGAAAGGTTTAAAAATAAAATGACAGAATCAGTAAATAAAATGTTTGATTTGATTGATGATTTATCTACGTTGTGCGATGACGGTATTCCGATTTTTCCAGGACGTATGATAGTCAATACAAAAGAACTATACAAAATTGTTAATGCGTTTCCAAACGCCATTTCTGATGAAATTAATGATGCAAGAATAATTCTTAAAAAGAAAGATGAAATTCTTCAAGAAGCAAAATTAAGAGCTGAAAGAATTATTCAAGATGCAGAAAATGAAAGATACAAACTTCTTAATGAGTCAAGCTTAAATAAGGCCATGGAAGAACATGCGGAAAAATTCAGACAAACAGTGTTTGAAGAATGTCAACAAATCAAAATGGCAGCATTTAACGAAGCTCAAGAATTAAGATTAAATGCAAAAAATGATTCAATCAGAATGAAAGAAGAATCTCAACAATACGCTCAACAACTTCTTAATAATCTTGAACAAGACTTAAACAGATTATACCAAGTTGTTATGAACGGACAACAAAGACTTCAAGAAATGAAATCAACTGATTCCATTCAACAAATGACTGAACAGCAATAAAATATTATTTCATAATTTCAGGATGGTTTGAATTAGAAAGAATAATTTCTTGGTATTCATTTTTATCAAAATTTATACCCCAATTTTTTATATTTAGGGATTTATATTTTGGTTTTTTCTTTTTCTTTTTCGGAATAATATTTTGCTTACTATCTTCAGACATATTACATAACAACTTCTAAATTCATTGACGTTTTTGTAACTTTAACAAGCATTTTGGTATTATCAACTTTTACTATAAATGTTGCACCCTTGTCATCTCTTTCTGACATACGAAATCTGATGTCATAATTTTCAAGTTTCGGCTGTTTAAAATTGTAGATTGCAAATACATCATCAAAAATATATCCCACAAGATTTATCGTATTATTATAAGAAACACACATAAAGCCTCTTTCAGGCGCAATTTCAATACTCGATAAAACAACAGGTTCAGGTATTTCTTTTTTAATTGGAACTGTTTTTTGAATAGGATTTTTAACGTTTTTTACTACTTTTTCTACCTTATTATCTTGTTTTTTAACCGTTTCTTCAGATGGTGCAATATAAACCTTAGAACCTTGAAATTCATTTGGCGCAAATTCAATAATACTGTCTTCTTTTAATATTTTTTGAATTATATCGTATTCATTTTTTGATTCATCTTTAGAAAAACTTTGTTGTTCAATGCTCGGTCTTTGATAATTAATTGACAAATCAGGATTATAACTTGAAAGTTCATAATTTTTCTTTTTACCTTCAATAGGATTGCAAAATCCTGTTTGTTTTACATTATTATCAAAAATGAAATACTGGCCGTTATTTTCTTTTTTAGAAACAGGCGTTGTTTTCTTATATTCATCCGTACCAATCAAATCAACTTTGCTTTTTAACTTCGGGCTATTTTGTTTTCTGTTCAAAATAAACAACATCGCAAAAAAGCTTACCACTGCGGCAGTTAACATCAACAATAAATCTATTAAATTAAGACCGTAATTATTTAATTTATTCTGAATTTTTATCTTGTAAGTATACAAAAATGATTTCAATTGACTTTTTAATGACAAACTATTTTCATAAAATTCATTTCCGGCAATTTCCTCTTGCAAAGGAATGCTGTCATCGATTTGTTCTTGTTCATCAGTATTAGATACAACATCTTCATTGTTTTGTTGTTGTTCAATAATATCTTGTTGAATTATCTCTTCAATTTTAGGCTGCTGAACTGTTTCTTGAACAGGCAAAGTTTGCTTTTGCGCTTGAGTATTTACGGGTTCTTGTTTTTGTTTTGTTTGTTGTTTGATTTTTTTAACTACAGGAGCTGCTACCTGCTTTTTTACTGTTGATTGCTTTTTTTCAAGTGTTTTATTAACAACAGGCTGTTTTTTTGCTTCTTGAACTTTTGGCGCTAATTGCGCTTTAGCGGTATTTGAAGAAACCAAATTTTTTTTTTGAACTTCAGGGGTTTTACTAACAGTATTTGAAGCGATTGTTTTGTTTTGAGTTTGCACTTTTGCCGTCTGATTGGTTTTCGTGCTAACTATAAAATTAATTGGTTTAGAAGTATTGATATTTATTTTAGTATAACCGTTATTCGAATCAGCTCCGGCATAAGGATAAAGATTTGTAGAAACATTTCTTATATCTTTATTGTTGGATGTAATTTGAACAGCAGAATTTTTAGTTTCAGGAAGTAAAATGTAATAATTCAAATCACTTTTTTTAATTACCTTTAAAGGTTCAGAATATTTTTTCTGAGTATATAAATTAACGCTATAGGAGCTTTCCCCTGTTTTAGTTAATTCAACTTTTGTAAGAGAATTTTTATATTCATTTTCAAGAGCCAATGAAAAAGAACTCAATAAACAGATTGATAATATAATAAATAATGTTTTTTTAAAAACTCCGTTCACTTTTTAATTATCCCCTGTAATTTAGTTTATATTTAACTTATAATTAATATTATTATAATATAAATATTCTCTTATATACAAATTATGGTAAAAATTATGGAAAATGTTAACAATAATAATGAAAATTCTAATATAAAATCAGGTATTGTTGCTTTAGTTGCCCGTCCTAATGTTGGTAAATCAACACTTTTAAATAAAATTCTCGGTCAAAAACTTGCAATTGCGACTCCTTTAAGACAAACTACAAGAAAAAATCTAAAAGGTATATATACTGATTCTAACTCACAAATAATTTTAATTGATACCCCCGGAGTCCATAAGCCTATTAACGAATTAGGTAAATATCTTTCTTCTCAATCGAAAGATGCCCTAAATGATGCAGATTTAATTTTATTTTTAGTTGACTCAACAGAACCTTGTGGACTTGGTGATAAATGGATTTGGGAAAATTATTTAACAGATTTAAAAACACCTGTTTTACTTGTTCTGAACAAAGTAGATTTAATTAAAGATCTTGAAAAAAGAGAGTTAAATCTTTTTACTTATAAAAAAATGATTGAAAAAAATATCGACTCAATCAAAATCAGCGCAAAAACAGGAAGAAATGTCGATGATTTAATTAAAAAAATAAAAGAATATCTTCCCTATGGCGAAAAATTTTATGATGACGACACAATAACAGATGTTAATATGAGAGAGGTTGCTTCTGAAATAATAAGAGAAAAAATAATCCTAAACACAAAAGATGAAGTCCCCCATAGCGTTGCTGTGATTATAGACAATTACAAAGAAGAAGAAAAAGTTGATAAAATCAGCGCAAAAATTATTGTAAACAATGAAAGTCAAAAAGGCATTTTAATAGGTAAACAAGGAGCTATGCTTAAAAAAATCGGGACACAAGCAAGACTTGAACTTGAAAAAATGCTTGAAAAAAAAGTTTTTTTAGAACTTTTTGTTAAAGTACAAAAAAATTGGCTTAAAAATAAAGAAATGATTAAAACTCTCGGCTACACGGACTAGCCTTTAACAGCACCCTCGTTTGTTCCTGAAATAAAGTATTTTTGAAGCGCCAAAAAGAAAATAATTATAGGAATAATTGAAACAATTGACCCTGCTGCAACAAGCCTATAATCAGCCGAAAAAGCACTTGAAAGATTATTTATGCCAACAGGTAAAGTATATAAATTTTCATTTGTTAAAATAATGCTTGGCCACAAAAACTCACCCCATGAGCCAATAAAAGTAAATATTGCCAAAAGCGCCAAAGAAGGCTTCACCATAGGCAAAAGCAATTTAGTAAATATCTGAAAAGAATTACATCCGTCAATAACTGCGCTTTCTTCGATTTCTTTCGGAATGGTTAAAAAAGCCTGTCTTAATAAAAATATACCGAATGCATTAACGGCAAAAGGCATAATAAGACCCAAATAGCCCATTATATCAGAATAATTATCACAAAGATGAAGTTTTAGGGTAATTATATAAACAGGAAGCATTATAGTCTGGAAAGGAACCATAATCGTTGCTAATATTGCAAAAAACGCTATTTTTTTACCCTTAAAATTCATCCTTGCTAAAGGATAAGCCGCCAATGCCGACAAAACAACGTTTAAAAAAACCGTTGAAATTGCTACAATAAAGCTATTTATAACATATTTTACAATAGGAACAAGTCTTAAAACTTCTCTAAAATTATCTAAAGTAAAATCTCTTGGAATAAACACTGGAGGATATGCAAAAATATTTTCACTTCTGCCTTTTAAGGCAGTAGATAAAAGCCACAGCAAAGGAACTAAAGATAAAATACATACACTTATTAAAATTATATGAATTATAATATTTTTAAATTTTATTTTTTTCATAAAGTATATTTATCCTTTTCAAAAACAAAAATATTTATAATTGAAAAAATCATAACAATAAAAAGCAAAATTACCGCCCCTGCTGAAGCAATTCCTAAATCAAGATTTTCGAACGCTTTTTCATAAATATAATAAACTATTGTTTTTGTTGAATTTAGAGGCCCTCCTTTTGTCATAACATAAATTTCAACAAAAACTTTTAGGGCTGAAATCGAGCTTATAGTGCTAACTAAAGCTATCATTGGCATAATATGCGGAATTGTAACAAGCATGTGTTTTCTAAAACCTACTGCTCCGTCAACTTCAGCTGCTTCATATAATTCATTTGGTACGCTCATTAATGCACTTAAATAAATCATCATATAATATCCGACACCTTTAAAAATGGTTACAAGTGCAACGGATATCATTGCAACTTTGGGATCTGAAAGCCATCCAATCGGTGTAAAACCCATTTTCTGAACAAAAAAGTTTAATAACCCTTCTGGTGCATAAAGCCATTTAAAAGCAATTGCAACAACTACAATGGAAATTACAACGGGAATATAAATTAAAATTTTATAAATATTTTTACATCTTATTTTTTGATTAATTAAAATTGCCAAAAATAAGGGAAAAATAACCAAAAAAGGAACACAAAGTATTAGAAAATAAAATGTATTTAATATTGTTTTTAAAAATAAAGGCGACTTTAAAAGCTCAACATAATTTCCAAAATATACAAATTCAGGTCTGTAGACGTCGTTTGAATAACTAAAAAAGCTCAAATAAATTGTTTGAAAAAAAGGAATAAAAAAGAAAACCAAAAGGACAATCCCTGCCGGTAATAAAAAAAGATATGCTCCTAAACTTTTTTTCAAATCCATAAATAAATACTATATTAATTTAGTCTAAAATTCAATAATTTGGTTTAGTTATTCTCTAAATGTTTAATGCTAAAATTATAAGAAGAGGAAAACAATTGTTTTTATTAAGATTAACAGTAATTATATTTTTTATAATTATTTCTTTTGCGCAAAATGCATTTTGCGCAAACTCTTTTCGTGTCAAAGATTTAATCATAGACAATTCCGACAGAATTATTTTTATAGGTGGAGAAGGTAATTTTCAGCGCCCAAAAGAAGCCGTATATGTACCTATTCCATCAGCAAAACAAAATTCTAATTCTGTTAATCTCATTACAAATATAACCGCTTTTACAATAACTTCTCCATACAGATATGTAATTGATATTCCAAATGCAGTTTTAAACGGTGCATCAAGAACTTATGAGCTAAAAAATTCCTCTGTTATTAAAAATATTCAAATTGCCCAATTTTCCTCTAATCCTGATATAGTTAGGGTTGTTTTTACGTTGAATAAATCATCGGACTTATCAAAATTTAAAACCTATACAAACGGCAAAAATATTATAGTTAAATATAATTCGTCAATTATTGATAATTCAATTAAATATAAATTCTATACTCCACAAGGAGATATGGATAAATCAACAAAAGCACAAAACACAGGCGCAATTGTAACCTATAACAACAATAATAACACTCTTAATTTAATACCCAGAATGCAAACAAAGTATTATTTAAGCAAAGTAAGTCAAAATTCAGACGGTTTAATTTTAAGAGGTCTGGGTTCGATTTCTCTTCAAAAAACAACTTATTCACAAGATAACAAACAAGCTGTTTTAATACTGGATAATGCAACCTTAGCTTCAAAATTACAAAACAAAACCTATAACATTCCAAGCAGCCAAAAAGGTGAAAAAGCATATTTAACAATAAATGCTTATACAGATAAAAAAATTAAACTAACCTTAAATGGTGATACTTTAAGAGATTACCGTTTTGTTGTTTCTCCTGATGGACAAAGTCTTTTTGTTTCACATCGAAGCTATATAATTAACACAATATTTTCCTCTGATGCCGCCGTTGTTAATTCCTATAAAATGGAAAAAACTTCAACAGGATATTCTATTTTTAATGTTGCATTCAATAAATCAATTACTTATGACGTATTTGAATTAAATGACAACTTTTATATTGATATTAATAATCTTGGCGATTATAACGAAACTTTATTTAAACAAATGCTCAAAACAAGCGATATCAAAGTGCAAGCACTCAAAATTTCTAGCGACAAAACTCGTTTTATAATTCCTATGAAAGACTTAAATTTTGCCTATGGAAACATTGAATCTAATGCTAAATCAATACAATTATGTTTTAAAGATAAACCCCAAACTCCGACTAAACAAGAAAACGAAGTTTTAATTTCATCAAATAACTCAAAAGGTTCAAATATAAATGTAACCTATGTTCCAAAAGAAGATAATTCAAAAGTAATGTATAACGAAAAACCAAAGAAAAACAGTCCAACCATAAGCTCAATGAAAAAAGTTGTCTTAGACCCGGGGCACGGCGGCTCAGACAGCGGCGCTATAGGGGGAGGTTATTATGAAAAAACTCTTAACCTTGAAGTTGCAAAATTAGTAGCCGAAAAATTAACCAAAAAAAATGTATATGTTTATATGACAAGGTCAAAAGATACGACTGTCAGCCTTGAAGACAGAACTAATTATTCTAATGAAATCAATCCTGATATTTATGTTAGTATTCATACAAATTCAACAGTCCAAGAAGATTCTTATGGCGTTGAAACACACTACTACAAGGACGATAGCTATTCTTTAGCACAATTAATACATTCAAAATTCGCAAGCAGTAAAAATCTTAAAAAATGGGACACAAAAGACAGAGGTGTGATAAAATCTCGTTTTTATGTTATAAATCATACAGAGGCTCCGAGCGTCTTAATTGAAATAGGATTTATTTCAAATACGCAAGAGAGAGAAAAACTGTTAACAAAAGAAAGACAAGAACAAATTGCAGATTCTATCGCAGATGGTATATTGGAGTATTTAAAAGTAAAATGACAAATGAATATATAGGTGTTCTAGATAGCGGTGTCGGAGGGTTAAGTATATTATCGGAATTATATAAAGCTATGCCCGATAAAAACTATATTTATGTTGGAGATACAAAAAATATTCCTTACGGGACAAAAACACCCTTAGAAGTATACTCATACACTAAAGATATCTTAAATTATTTTCTTAAAAATAACGTTAAAAATGTTGTTATTGCTTGTAATACAACTTCTGCGGTTGCTTATGATGAACTAAATAAAGAATTTAAGGATAAATTAAAAATTTTTCCTTTAATACAAAGTATTGCCTCAACTGCTATTGAAGGTCTAAAAGATAACGATATAATCGCTCTTTTAGCAACAAGAGCAACGGTTAATTCCGGTAAATATGAAAAAGAAATTCATAAAATTAACCCCAAAATTAAGGTTATTTCAATAGACTGCACAGGTTTTGTTGAAATTGTAGAAAACAGACTCTATAAAGAAAATAAATCAATCGAGTTAATCAAAACAAAGCTTGATATAGTTAAAAACAATAACGCAAAAAGAGTTATTTTAGGCTGTACGCATTATCCGTATTTGGTTGATATTTTTAAAAATATTTTAAATGTTGAATATTTTAATCCTGCTGTATCTTTAGCTAAAAAAGTTAAAAATGAAATTAATTTTAAAGGTAATGGCGAAATTAAATTTTATTCCACAATAAATCCGGATGAATTTAAAAAAAGCGCAAAAATGTTTTTTGATATTCAAGATGATGTTAAATTAATCAGCTTTTAATTTTTTATTCATATAAAAACCTTGAAACTTTTTTAGATATTTTTCGTCTAAAAAAGTATAAATGCCGTATTTGCTACTGGGCTCTTGTGGAGAGGCAAGAGCCTTTTTTTAATCATAAATTATGGTTACACCGGTTTTAGCGCCGGTATTTCTGGATTTATACCAATATTCACCAAGATTATTTGTATAGGCACCTTTATTAGGGGATGAAAACAAATCTGTGTTTGAAGTGCTTGGTGCAATTTTTTTGGGATTATCTAGTCCTAATTTTTTAAATACATCTTCATTAACAGGAACACTATAGCCTGTCATTGTTCCATTTGTGTTAACGCTGGTATTATAAGGATATGTATTAGCATAAGTATTTTGATTTTTAGCTAACTGACTTAAATAATTATTATACAATTTATTTCTAAGATTATATCTAAGCCTGTTAAGAGTATTAGACCTTCTTAAAATCCTATTATAGTTTGCTTGATTTCTTCTCTGCCAAAGATAAGAATTGTTATTATAAGTATTATAAGGATTATATATAGGTCTATATGTATTATTGTAGTTATAATAAGACGGATAAGTATTTATAGCAGCTTGTGCTTCAAAACAAGAGCCAAAAATACAAAATGCAATTATAAAAACTGTTAAATATTTTTTCATACTAAAAGAATATTTTATTTTCACATAAGTAACATCAGCTAAGAAGTTATTAGCTTTTAGTATAAATTTTATTATTAAGAAATATTACAAAATTTAATTAAAAAACTAATTAAAATTAAAGTTTAGCGCCGATTTTGCCGAATATTATTACATAAGGACAATAAAGCTAAGGAGAATAATATGGGGCTTTCTGCAAGCCAGGCAAGGTTTCTGCAATTAACAGCAAGAAGAAGCAATGTTGAATATCAAGCTCAACAGATTAATTTTCAGCGTCTTCAATGGTCTGATAAACTTGAAGCTGCCTCTATGGAATATCAAGATAAAACCACAAACAGAGTTCTAACCTTTGCTTTTAACAATGGTTCATCTATTCAAGATGTTGATGTAACATACAGCAACTATAAAAATTATATGAATCAACAACTAGAAGGTATTTCAACCACTCAACAAAAATATTATCTGGTATCTTCAACAGGAAATAAAATTGTTGTAGGTAATGAAGAAGATATGGAAACAATGATTAGTCAATCAGACGGCAAATTTAGCTCTGAAGATTTTATGATTGCTCCTGATTTGGATGATGTTGAAGTATTCCAAGATGCAATAAAAAACGGTGTTTATTACTTTGCAACTCTTGAAGAGAGTGCTGAAACAGGCAAAGAAGAATTTAAAACCCAAGGCTGGGAAACACTGGGCGGCGGAGCGATTACAGAAGAACTGGATAAGACAGACGACGCTGAGGCAGAAGCAGAATATGAAAAAATCCAAGCAAAAGTTCAAAACATAGATAAAAAATTAGAAATGCAATTAGATAAGCTTGAAACAGAAAGAAGTGCAATTCAAACAGAAATTGACAGTATTTCAAAAGTTATTGAAGATAACGTCGAATCAAGCTTTAAAACATTTAGCTAACTCTCATTTTACATTTATAAACACGAAAAAATGAGCCTCTATTCAAGACGGCTCATTTTTTTTATTAAATATTAAATTTATGCAAAATACGGTTCCCAATTACAACCTTCAATTGAATCATCTCTATTTGAAACATCTGCTATTAATTCACCCGTACCATTATTTTGAGGAACGCTAAATCCATCAAAAGCAGCACCTTTAGCGTTTTGTGAAGCTTTTGCAAAATGACCGGCGCTAACTTTTGAAACATCAATATTGCCATTAATGTATTGTTGCGCCTTTTCAAAATCTTCAACACTCGGTCTGTAGCTTGGATTTACTTGTGCCGTAGTTGAAGGCATTTGATAATAATTTTGTTGATTACTTCTTTGAACTTTATAAGCATTATAGTTTGGTGATGTTGCTTGTAAAAATTGTAAACCTTCAATTGCCATAATAAACTATACCTATACTAATTTCTATATATTTAAAAAGTATTTTTTTATTTTAAAATTGCCTACATTTTAAAAAACTTTACATTTGTTAATACCCCAAACGAGCGAACTTTAGTTCACTGGGTGAACTTGGTGAGCGAAGTTTGGGGCAAAGGTGTGCGCAGTGCGCATGCGGCAAGCGTGGAGCTTGGCGCAAAGCACGGAGTCCGTACCACAAAAGCAAACGAGTTTAGCCAGACTTGGCTTAACGAGTGCAGCTCGGGGCAAAGGTGTGTTCCGAGAACGCCGAAGCGTTGAGCTTTGGCGTTTGAGAAACCGTACCACAAAAGCAAACGAGCGAACTTAAAAGCGTGAGCCGTGTGTGAAAATAAAGACAAGCGTGGAGCTTGGCGCAAAGCACGGAGTCCGTACCACAAAAGCA
>CALVHD010000028.1 GCA_944327245.1 Candidatus Gastranaerophilales bacterium | reverse complement strand
TCAAACTTTACTCAACAACAAATACTTCAACAAGTATCAACATCATTGTTAGCTCAAGCAAATCAAGCACCATCAATTGCATTAAGCTTAGTATAAGCAGTATACAAGAATCTAACTGGTGATGGCAATACAAGTGGGTTAAACATAGTTTAACCCCTTTTTTTATTTAAAAATTATTTAATGTTTAATTCATATTTCAAAATATCTGTTAATGGCGGTTTTTCAATCGAGCTTATTGCAAGTTGAGCTTTTTTAACAAGTTCAGGATTATCGCTAACTTCTACTATTGTTTCCAATAAATCAATTGTTCCGTTGAATACTCTTAATAAATCGCCTTCATACATAATTATATATTCTGATTTCAATTCATTAAAAATTTCACTCCACAATTGCGCGCATTTCTCGTTATTATAACGCGGTGCATTTGCGAATTTTAGTACAGCAGGGGCTAAATTTGTGCTCATTTTGATTTTGCTGTCTATTCTGAATATATTTTGTTCTTTTTGGATTTGTTTTGCTAAATCAATGGCATTAGAGAGTTTTTGAGCAGTTGGCGCCATGTCTTCTTCAAAAGTTTCTCTTGGTTTGTCGTCATTGATGTCTGCAAACATTGTCATACAAGCGGCAAGTTCTTCAGGGGTCAAATCTTTAGTATATTCAGGATTGCTAATTAGTTCGCAGAATAAAATTTGATTTATTCCGTATACTTTTTTTGCCATTTCGCCCTTTTGGGTAACTTCATATTTGCCGTTTATTTTTTTAATATATCCTTTTTCTTCCAAGTAATCCAGTTTATTGGTTGCGATTTCTTTGATTTTGTCAAAAGAGCCTGATTGATACATTAAGAAACTGTTTTTAATAAATTCGTCTATATCTTTTATGGCTTCATCTTGCAATAAGCTTGCATAAGAAAGATTAAAAGCACTTGAAATTTCTGTGTCATTTGATTCCATGATTTCTTGAAATCTTTCATATTCATATTTTGATGTAGGGCAAACTATGACATTTCCAATATCGTCAATTCCGCGCCTGCCTGCACGTCCTGCTCCTTGTTTATAGCTAATTACGGGTATTTCAATATTTTTCTTGCCGTCAAATTTTTCCAAAGAAGTAAATGCTGTGGTTTTAAATGGCATGTTGATACCTGCAAGAAGTGTTTCTGTTGCATAGCAAACTTTTATTAAACCTTCTCTTGATAGTTTTTCAACAATGCTTTTATACGAAGGAAGCATTCCTGCATGATGGACAGCATATCCCATTAAAAGTTTTGGTAAATATGCATCATCAAAATCATGACCAAGATATATACCTTTTTCTTTTGCTTCATTCACAACATCAAGCACTCTTTTAGATTCTTCCGGAGTTAGAAGCGAGCCTAATTTTTTCGCTGTTTCATCCATTTCTTTTTTGCATCTTTTTTTGGAAAATATAAAGATTAGTGCCGGAGTCATATTTTTATCGTTTAAAATTTTTACCAAAGGCGTAATTGGAGGATTGCGAGAAGGAAAATGCAGTTTTATGTTGTCTCTTTTATCTCTGCTTTCTGTATCAGATAAAACATAGGCAATTTGCTGGGCTTTTTCCGGCTCTATTCCTTTTGTTGCTGCTAATGTTTTGCTGAATTCTTCTGCGTTAATATAGCCTTTTTCATCTTGATATTGGGACAGAATTTCTATGAAATTTTGACCGTCATATAAACTTTCGAGTTCTGATATTGTTTCTTTTGCTCTATCTGATGTACCTTGTTTTAATTTATTGAGATTAATAATATTATCGTAAATAGGTTCTATTTTAAGCCCGTCAAAAGCGTAGCCGTATACGTATTCTTTTAAGGGCACATAACGTTCTGATTCGGGAACATCTATTAAATTTGTTTTAATTTTGGGGTTTAGTGCTGATAACCAGTTTTGAATTTCTTCTGCATTAGAAGCCGTAGCGGATAATAATAATAAACGCATATGCTTTGGAGTTTGCATAATAGCTTCTTCCCAGACTGTTCCTCTTTCGGGGTCTTTAAAATATTGAAATTCATCAATAATTACGCCTGAAAAATCTTTAAAAGTTTCTTTAATTGAGTCTTCATCGCCGGAATTAACCATGTTTCTGTATATTTCAGTAGTCATGATAATTAACGACGCATCCGGTCCTATTGCAACATCTCCGGTAATTATACCAACGTTATCAGAATTGATAAATTCGCCGTTTGAATAGTTCCCGAATAATTCGCTGAATTTGATAAATTTTTCATTACTTAGAGCTTTTAAAGGTGAAAGGTAAACTATTTTTTCGCCTTTTTTCAGTGCATCTTCTATACAGTATTCGGCAATAAGGGTTTTCCCCGTTCCCGTTGGAGCTGTAGTTATGGTCGAATTTCCTGAAATGTATGAATCTATTGATTTTTTTTGATATTTATCTAAAATAAATTTTTTATCTGAATCTTCAAAAGAGCGCAATGTCACGTCGCCTTGAGCAGGAAGTATTATAGATTTTATTTGTTCCATATCAAGGGCTGCTTTTTTGTCTTTATTAAATCTGTTTATTTTATTTAAAAACAGATTTCGACCGCTTTTTCTTTTTCTTCTGTTTTCTATAATAGGGTCTGTTAAAGCCCGATTTTTTAAAATCTGGGCAGTGATATCAGATAATGATGAAAATTGATCGCCTTGAAGTCTTTCAATATATTTTGGGGTATATCCAATTGCTTTTGTATTTTTTTCATCTTGTTTGCCGCGAAATGCAGTTTTAAGACTGTTGTAAAAATTTATTTTCATTAAAACTTCCAAACTAATAATTTTAAATATACTACGCGTATGAAAAAAAATTTTATACAAAAAAAATAACTTATATTATTTTTTTGTTACAAAAGTTATTATTTGAATTTATGGTTTTTAATATTCAATCATAATTTTCAGGCAATTATCTTTGTTTGATTTAAAAAACTCGTATGCTTTAATTATATCTTTAAATTTAAAACTATGGGTTATTAAAAAATCTGTATTTATCTTGCCTTTTGAAATTAAATCCATGAGCTCTTTACAGTGTATGGCGTCCACTCCGCCTGTTTTAAAAGTTAAGTTTTTACCATACATTTGAGGTAAAGGCAAAATTTGATTTTCTTCATACATTGCGATAATACCTACAATTCCATTGGGACGAGCTATTTTCCAAGCAAGTTCAAATGTGCTTTTAGCTCCTGCTGCTTCAATTACCTTGTCAGCTCCGTATTTTGTGTTTTTATTAATTTCATTTTCAATATTACATTTATTAGGGTTTAGATAAAAATCGGCAAGATTTTGTTTTTTGGCTATATCAAGTCTGTTTTGGTTTATATCAATTGCGATAATTTTTCCGGCTCCTAAAATTTTAGCACACATCATAGCACACATTCCGACAGGGCCTGCGCCGATTATCGCAATTGTATCATTTTTTTTAATTTCGCACATTTTTGCGCCAAAATATCCGCTTGATAATATATCTCCGACAAAAAGAGCGTTTTTGTCTGTTATGTTATTGCTAATTTTAGTTAGTGTGTTATTTGCATAAGGCACTCTAACATATTGCGCTTGACATCCGTCTATTGTGCAGCCTAAATTCCAGCCGCCATTAGTGCAGTTATTTATGTAGCCTTTTTTGCAAAAAAAGCATTTGTTGCAAAAAGTTTCGCAATTAACACTTACCCTTTCACCTATTTTGAAGTTTTTGACATTTTTTCCTAATTTTTCTATTGTTCCGACAAATTCATGACCCAGAACGATATTGTTTTTTGCTTTTGGAACAAAGCCGTCTATAATATGCAAATCGCTTGTACAAATGCTTGATAAAGTTACTTTTATTATGGCATCTGTATCAGATAATATTTTAGGTTCGGATTTTTCTTTTAGGGTTATTTTGGCTTTGGAATTTTTATTGTAAATAAGAGCTTTCATGAATTTCCTTCTATATTACATTTAAAGAACAAAAATCTTTATAAGCGCAATATTTGCAATTTTCTTTTTTATCGGTTGGTTCAAAATTATGTGCTTTTATTGATTTTATTGTATCTTTGTATTTTTCTATTATATTTTTTATTTCTTCGTCTGAAAAATTTATTTCTAAATTTTTTTCAAATTCTTCAGGGAAGATAAAACCTGTTTTTTTAACTTTGTTTTTTGTTATTTTTTCAAAGAAATATTTATATAATCCTATTTGAATATAATAATTTTCATTTTTACCATTAGGACAAATTAGATTTAATCCTTTGGCGTTTCCTGTTTTATAGTCATAGATTGAATATGAATTATCGGGATTTTTGTCTATTCTATCAATAACACCTTTAAATTTATAATTTTCATCTTCATAAATTAATTTGTATTCAATTTCAAAAATATCATTAATCGGAGTTTGAATAAAACGAGGATAAAGTTCAATCAGCGCTTTTTTTCCTCTTTCTGTTAATATTTGTCTTTGTTCTGTTGATGATATATCAAATAAATTTAGTTTATTTGTAAAATAATTAATAACATTATCTTGATTGGGGTAAACACCATCTTTTTTGGCAGTTTTAGTCATATATTCAAGAGTTGAATGAATTGCGCTTCCATAGTCCATTGAGTCGGTGTTGCCATATTTTGTGTTCAATTCGAAAATATATTCATATAAAAATTCTCTCGGACAATTAAGATATTTATTAATTAGTGATGGTGAATAAAATTTGTCTTTTAATTTTAAATCAATAAATTCTCTAAAATCTCTTTTGTAGTCATAATTTCTTTTGACTATGGAGTTTTTTGTTTCTTGCCAGAATGAATCTATTGAATATTGCGGCATTTTATTAATTTCAATAATGTTTTCGTTTGAATTTTGTAAAAGATTTAAAATAAAATCGCTTGGCTTTTTAACTTTTTCATCAATATATTGAACATAAGAAAGCCTTAAAACTTTCTTGGCTCTGGTCATACCAACATACATTGTCTTAATTCTATCGGATATTTTTATTTTTTTTAGTTCATCCTCTGTTTTATATTCTTTTATATCAACAGGGACAATTGCTCTAAAAGAGCTGTTATCTCCTTCCCACAAGTTTCTTAAAAGGGTTGGCATATAAACATAAGTATATTCTTTTCCTTTTGCAGAATGATATGTGCTTAATTGTATTGCATTCATTTCAATTGGGGCTTTTTGCGTTAGAATTGCAATATCTTCACTTTGAAGCATTTGAAGATATTCAACAAAACCAATGAGCGTTATATCTTTGTATGTGTTTGTAAAATCATCGGATTCATCTATAATTTTTTTAATTGCTGCTATATTTTCGATTTTGTTGATTTCAGAATTAAGGTAATAATTGAAAATCCCTGTTTTTGAACCGATTTCAATAACGATATTTCTTAAACTTTCATTTGTCTGATAGCTTTTTAAATAATCAAAAGTTTTAATAAAATTATCTATTTTATCTTGTTCAATGAAATCTTTAATTTCTTTCATTAAATCAATAAAAGTTTTGTTTGATGATTGTTTTTGATAAAGTTTCATATAATCAATGGGATTGATTTTAAACGGTTCCAGCAATAAAAGTTTAAAAATTTTATCGGAATTTAATTCCGGATTTGCTAACATTTGCATATAGTAAAACAAAACAATGAAAGATTTTATTTCGAAAATATTTTTCCCTTCTTTGAGCTCAAAAGGAATATTCCTATCTTTTAAAAGTTTTGCAAATTCTAAAAGTTCGTCATTTGATTTTGTTAAAATTGCAATTTCAGAGAGTTTTTTATTTTCATCTTTGTCTTTTGGGCAATCAGGTGAATTAATTAAAGTATCAATTTCAGATATAATGTCATAATATTCTTGATTTTTGTCGTAATATATGTTGCACCTTACTTTAAAGTTGTTATTTTTATAGTTTTCGTTTTTGGAAATTAATTTTTTTGAAATATTGTATTTGCTGAATTCAGGGTTGATTTCCAGTCTTGATGAGTCTTGTTTTACAATTTCTCTTGCACAATCAAGAATATTTTGGCTTGAGCGCATGTTTTCTTTTAGACAAATAACTTTTGTATCAGGGTAATGTCTTAAAAAGTTTTCAACAGTGTCTAATTTTGCACCTTGGAAAGTGTATATAATTTGATCATCATCACCTACAACAAAAATATTTTGCGCTTTATTTGAATCTGCTAATTTAAAAATTAATTCATTTTGATTTTTGTTCGTATCTTGATATTCATCAACCAAAATATATTCATATTTATTTGAAATTTTATCTAAAAAAGACGGTTCATTCTCGAATTTATCTAAAACGAAAGAAATCATATCATTAAAATCAAGATAATGATTTAATTCCATTTTGTTTTTGTAAAGTTCGTAAAATTCCCAAATTTCATAGGCTTTTTTGATTTTTTTCTCTTGATAATCAATGTCGTTAGGTATTCTTTGAGGTATTTTCTTATTTTTTAATTTATAATCTTCAATTTCATCTGAAAGAGCTTTAATTTTAGGTTCCCAGTCAGGGTTTTCTTTAATATTTTTAAAATATGCTTCTTTTGTTAGTCTGTTTCTTTTAATTTCTTCAATTTGTCTTGAAATCGGTTTTAAAAAAATATAAGGGTCATTTTTAGAACTTCTGTGTTCGATTGGATTTAATTCGTCGATACATTCTTTTATAAATTGTCTTGAAATAGCCGTGGGTATTAGTTTGTAATCTTGTGGCAGTTCAAATTCTTCAGGATTTTCGCTTATTATTTCATTACAAAAACTATGATATGTATAAATATCTATTTCTTTTGTTTGATTTTTTAAAACGTCAAAAAGCCTTGAGCGCATTTCATTGGCTGCGGCGTCTGAAAAAGTTAAACAAAGAATTTTATCAGGGGAAATATTCTTGTTTAGCATATTTTTAATTCTCTCAACAAGGCTGAAAGTTTTGCCTGTTCCAGGGCCTGCTATAACAAGATATTTTCCCTTAATATTTTCTATACATTCTTTTTGAGCGGAGTTTGGTTCAATTTTTTCTTTTGTTGTTGTCATTTTATCCTCTTTTTAAAATGATTATATCATTTTAGGATAAAATTTTATAGTTTAGTATAAAATAGGGCTATTATCATAAGAACCTTTTTTAATAGAGTTCATTGCATTTGTAATGTTTGTTTTTAGGGTTTCTATTTTTTCTTTTTCTTTATCTGTTAATGAACTTTGCCAAGCGTCCAGCTCTTTTTTGAATTCTTCAGCCGTAACTACGCAATCACCTGTGCCGACTTTTTTATAATATTTTTGTGTAAATTCTTTGATAAAATCTTGATATGTTTCAATAATTGCATCGGAAATGTGCATAGCTCCTTGAGTCATCATATCAACATCTTTTTCAATTAATTCTTTTTTGTGTTCTGTAACAGCAAGTGTTCCATCCGGATTTCTTCTGATGTGTCTTACACCTGTATTTTTACCTATTCCGTAGTCTAGCACGGCTTTTGTTGCACCGTATGTTGCATTTTGCATATCCTGACTTATTCCGGAGCTTCCGTGTATATTGTATAATTTCTTTTCTGCAGAATATCCGCCATAGCTGCAAACTAAGTTGCCCATAATATTTTCTAAATTTGCTTCAAATCCTCCTGAGTTTTTATGGTATACTGCTCCGCCGTAGTTACCTCTCGGGTCAAGGGTTATAAAGCTTATTTTGTTTGGCATAAACCAAGGAGTGTTGTTTTCTTTAGCTAAATCATGCATAACTTGTATATTAATTGCATGTCCTGCTTCGTGTGATGTGATAATTTTTTTATCTGTATCAGAAATAAAACTTGTATTAACTCGACCTGAAGTAATTTGTAAATATGCTTCAGTTAAATCGCTTGAATCAATTGCTTTTTTATTTCTTTCCATTGATACGTTTTTAGCGGTTTCCAATAAATACATAATATCTACAACGCTTGCACCCATAGCGGATACTGTTTCTGATATATTTTTTATTGTTTTACTTCTTTCTTCTTCGGATTCTCCTGCAATATTAAGATTCATTTTATTTATGTAATAGTTTATTACTTCTTTAGTTTCTTCTGTGTCTTGAGGAGGATAGATATCGATTGAGTTTAAGAATTTATATGGTTTTTGAACATTAGGATCAAGCAGTTCAGGCATGTTCATTGAACCAATTACAATGATATTAACATCTTTATTTTTTCTTATATTGTCCATTTCATCGAGCAATTGCGAAAATGCTTTTTGCTCATAAATGGAGGAAATTCCTGTTAGAGGATTAGCGGCAAAATTATCAAAGTTTTTAATGAATATCATAGCGCATTTATTTGAGTTAACTTCTGCCTGAGCTACTGCGCTTGAAACAATATTTTTAATTTTTATTTCTGAAAAATCGGCATTTTGAGAAAGTGTATCAATATCTTTCAGAGCAAAATCTTTTGCATTAATTATAATCATAGGAATTTGAGCTTCGCCTGCAATTGCTTGTGCAGTATGTAATCTGCCTCCGCCATAAGCTGAATCATAGCTGTGGCTTATTACATAGCCTCTTGTTCCGATTGTGCCGTTTTTGATAGCTTTAACAATACTTTCAGCTTGTGCTTTAACCATGGGCGAGCCTACAATATCATTAAGGGTTTTACCTGTATTAAATATTATTCCTTCTTCGTCTTGGTATTGAGCATTGTTGTTTGAGGATTTAGCTTCTTTTGTGTATTCAATAAGCATTTGAGGAGTAACCTCGTCTGAATCGGGGTTATACGCAGAAACCGTATTTAATAAGTCGATTACTTTATCAGGATAATTTCCTTTTGTTTTGCTTGTTAATTCAATTGCTTTTTTGATGACCTCGGCAGAGAATTTCTTGCCTGTTTCTTGTTCTAAAAAGGCTAAGCCATTTTCATTTGTCAGATATTTTATTGAATCATTAGCATTGAGTGTCGGTAGAGTTTGTGTTGGATGCTTTTCAAGGGCTTCTTTAAAAACACCGTCTTTTGCTGTGGCATTATAGTATTTTTGTTTGCTTATGGTGAATATCAATCTTACATTTGGCGCATCTTTTTGAGTTTGAATGTTACTAAATGTATCAATATCTTCTTTTTTTATTGTTTGTCCGTCAAAAGCGTGAATTGCATCTGTATTAACAATTATAACCGTGGTTCTGTCTTTTCTTTCTTTTGCTTCATGAACAAGTTCATTTAGAAAACTGAAAGTTGTTTTTTCGTTTAGAACTATAATGTCTGTGTTTTGAGGGGTTATATTTTTATAGTGTTGATTTGGTTTATTGATTAAATTTACAAAACTGCTTATTAAGTGTTTTGTAGATGAAGAATTTTCTTCGTCTGTTAAAACAACGGTATCTTTTCTAAGGCTTACATTTTTCCATAGTGCATCGGCTCTGTCATCAAAAAACGAAAGATGTTTTTTCTTTTTTTGATCTTCATCGTTAATCATAACTGCTTTTTGCAGATTATATCTGAATAAAAGCGCGTTTTTTGTAAGTTTGCGGTCTTGTGAGAAACCTACTGCCAATATCGGGAAACTGTCGTCTATAGTTTCATCAATATCTCCAAGAGATTTATACAGACTAAATGCTTCAAACATATCATCCATTGCGGCTTTTGATGGTCTTGGATTAAATAAAAGATTTTTTAATTTTATATTTTTACCTTGAGGCATAAAATCTTTTTTGATTTTTGCGATATGTTCATCTACAACTTTTGCAATTTTTTTTCTGTCGTCTTCTTTTGAAATGCTTAATCCCGTTTGGTCAATCATATTTTGTATGGTCAAAAGCATACTTCCGTTGTTCGGGTCGTTATATTTAATTAACCCTTGTTCTATTTCTTTTAGCTGGTGTTTTAGCGAATATAGCGCAGCTAAATAAATATGCCAGGTTTCAATATTTGAGCTTCCTGAAATTTGAGCTAATTTTGTAGCGCTATCCCATATTTTTTCCATCTTATTTGTAAACATTGCTCTAAGGTCATATACGGAAGGTTCAGATTGCCTTTGACCTTTAAAAGAAACTGTATCTTTGTTAAGTGAATTTAAATTATTGTAAAGGGGGTTTGAAGAATTATTTTTAAGATTGTTTTTCTTGTGTAAAAAATTGTGTTGATTGGAAATTGAATTTATTTTCATACTGTCCTCGTGCTAGTCTTTTTTATAAGGAAACACGAGAAAATATTTTTTTGTCAGTTGCCGGTTAAAATTTTACAAAAGTTGATATTTAATCGTTGTGAGTGTGCTTCGGGCGCAAAAGGAGCATTTTAGTATTTTCTAAAGCTAAAAGCCCATGGGCTATATTTTGAGGCATTACAATCATTTCTCCTTCTTTTAAAATATATTTTTCTTTTCCTATGGTAATTTGAGCCCTGCCTTCAATAATTTGTGCTACTTCATCTTTTTTATCGGTATGAAGAGTCCTTTTGACCCCTTTTTTAAATGAAAGCAGAGTTAAAGAACTCTGCTCGTTATCAAAAATAAGTTTTTTATTTATATTATCAAGATATTCAATATCTTTTAAGTTAATTATTGTCATTTTTCAAAATTTCCTTTAAATTTTCTTTGGGTGTTGTGATAGGTTTAATTTTAAACTTATCAACTAAAATTTTCAAGACATTAGAAGATACAAAAGCAGGCATGGTAGGGCCAAGGTATATATTTTGCATGTTTAAATATAAAAGGGTTAATAAAATACAAACAGCCTTTTGTTCATACCAAGATAAAACCAGAGTTAGCGGAAGTTCGTTAACAGAGCAGTTGAAAGCTTTTGATAATTCAAGTGCAACTTTAATTGCCGAATAGGCATCATTGCACTGACCCATATCAAGAAGCCTTGGTATGCCCTCGATTTCTCCTAAATTTAAGTCATTAAAACGATATTTTCCGCAAGCAAGAGTTAAAACAATTGAGTCTTTTGGAGTTTCTTTGACAAATTCTGTATAATAATTTCTTCCTGTTTTAGCGCCGTCACAGCCGCCAACTAAAAATATGCGGTTTATTTTTTTAGATTTAATTAAATCAATTATTTTATCTGCAATTGATAGAATGAAATCGTGTCCAAAGCCGACTGTTAAGCTATCTCCGCCGTTTATACCGGTCATTTTTTTATCTTCATCATATCCTTTTAACTCAATTGCTTTATTGATTATAGGTGTAAAATCTTTATTTTCATCTATATGAATTGCATTAGGATATTCAACTATTGAGGTTGTAAAGACCCTATCTTTATAGCTTTCTTTTGTAGGCATTATGCAATTGGTAGTAAATAAAATTGGCGCTGGCAGATTATCAAATTCTTTTTGTTGATTTTGCCAAGCTGTTCCAAAATTTCCTTTTAGATGAGGGTATTTTTTTAATTTCGGATAACCATGGCAAGGGAGCATTTCGCCGTGGGTGTAGATATTTATGTTTTTATCTTTTGTTTGTTCTAATAAAAGCTCTAAGTCGTGTAAATCATGACCGGATACAACTATAAAAGGACCTTTTTCGATGTTTGTTGTAACTTTTTTCGGAGTCGGGCTGCCATAGGTTTTGGTGTTTGCTTCGTCTAATAACTCCATACATTTTAAGTTTATTTCGCCTGTTTTTAAAACTAAATTTAACAGTTCATCTAAAGTAAGGTTTTTTGAAAGGTCTTTTAGGGTGTAATAGAAAAATTTTTCAATTTCTTCATTTTGATAACCAAGGATTTTAGCATGATAATAATACGCTGCCATTCCCTTTAAACCGAAAAGAATTAGAGATTTAAGGCTTCTTATATCTTCGTTTTCAACCCAAATAGATTGAATATCAAATTTATTTTCGCAAGGTATTTCATTAATCATTTTTTGAATACTTTCATCATCAAAATTTACGTTTGTGATGGTTGTAAACAATGCTTTAATAATCAAATCCATATCTTTATTTGAATAATCTTTAGAATTTACAAAATTAATCACTTTTGAAAGCAATTTATCTTGAAGATTAGCAGTTTTTGGCATTTTGCCGCAAACCCCTTGAATTGTACAGCCTTTTGATTTTGCAGTTTGTTCGCATTGAAAACAAAACATATTTTCCATTTTTTTCTCCTAATAAAATATGTTTTATTAATTACACAAATAAGATATTTAAAAATTACACAAAAATCTAATCCAACCATAGGGTATATTTGATATTATCTTGCTGAGGAATTATTTCAACCTCTTTACCTCTGTAATTAGCCCCTATGTAGTTAAAAAATTGAAGAAATCTTTTTCCTTTGTATTTTAAAATTTCAAAACCATTGATTGTAATCGGAGAATTTATGGTTAAAATTTTATTGTCCTGTGTTTTTACTTTAAAATATTTTATATTTATTTCTGCGTTGTCATAACTCCATCCGTTATCGCTAACATAATCAACTATTCCATAGATGGTTGAACCTTTTTTAATATAGATTTTGTTGTTTTTATAAACATCGTTTTCTACAATGAACTTTAGTTTATCATTGATTTCTGTTTCATCATGGGTAGTTGAAATTCTTTGGATTGGGCTGATTTTAATTGGAATATCAGGTTTTTGGCTATTATTTAGAAAAACTGTTAATTCTGTTTTTTGGGGGATTAAATTAACTTCTCCGCCTCTTATCAGTTCAATAGCCGGAACAATACCCATGTTTGCTAAATTTCCATAGGTTTCGTGTTCATTTCCGTTAATATAAATTTGTCCGAAATAGTTATCTAAAAAATCTAAATAATGGATATTGGTGATGATTAAGGTTGCTTTTTTACCCATAAATCCGTTGGGGGTTATTTTTTTAATAATTCCTTCTAAAGTTTTTTGGGAATTAACATCTTGAAAAGTTACAATATCACCTTCTTGAAGATTTTTGTTTGCGGTTGAGATTTTTTTAATCGGCGTTATTGTAATCATTCTCTCTTCTGCTTTTATGGGTAACACAAAACAGAAGAGAGAAAAAATTAAAATGATTTTAGCAAAATTATAGAATTTCATCAGCTGTTATGGCTTTCTTTTTTTGTTTTTGTTGAAATTCTTTTATGTCATCAGCTAATGCATATTCAAAATTTTTATAAGCCGGTAATTGTGTCATAGATGAATTTAGATAATTCGGATACTTAATGAAAATATATTTATACATGTTCATTAATCTTTTACTTCCTTTTGGGTGAGTTGATGAAATATCCCAGTCCCACATCGGTTCTGTAAATATTTTATTTCCCATAGTAATTGCTGCAATTGGGTTATATCCGGCTTTTACCATGTAGTCTAGAGCTGTTAAATCTGCTTTTTCTTCGTATTTTTTAGAGTTAGATGTCATTGACATATATTTAAAGAAACCACCGTATGCTTCCACTGAATGAGCGATTTCGTGCGCTAAAATGTATGCTAATTCATCATCATTATCGATATAATTAAATAATCCGGAATATACCGTTACGCTTTTATTATTTAAATCGGAGTATGCGTTAATTTCGTCTTTCCCTTTTTCAACAAATATAGGCACTCTTTTGGCTATTTTATTAGACATCATTATCGTATTGCTGACATTTAAAACTTTATCAATTTCTATACCTTGCTTTGCCCAAAAGTTGTCTTTGTTTATATCATGTATAAGAACAACTTCGGCTGCATTAACAAAAGGACAGAATAAAAATAAACTTAAAATTAATAATGCTTTTTTCATATTTACCACCTTTTTCTTAATATTGTGCTATAGTAACATATTTTTAAATTTCGGTAAATATATGTTAAAATAATACAAACAGATTTGCATTTAGGAGCTGTATGATAGAAATTGTTGAGCTTGAACTTGAAAATTTTAAATCTTTTCATAAAAAAACAAAAATACCCTTTAAATCCGGTTTTAATGTTATTACTGGATTAAACGGAACAGGAAAAAGTAATATTATTTCAGCTATTAAGTTTGTTTTAATTCCAAGTGAATTTGACAGTAATGTAAGATATATAACCTATAATGAAAATTATACAAAAGTTTCGGCTGTAATTAGAACAAAAGAAAATGAAACAAAGAAAATAACCAAGTTTTCTGATGGAATTAATTTTAGATATTTTATTGACGACAGAGAGGTTACTTTGTCTGAATATAAATCAACAATTGCCCTTTTTCAAATTTCAGGAACTCGCTTAATAGATTCAATAGATTTTCTAAATATGGATAATTCAATTGAAAAAGAGATTTTAAAAGCAAGTAAATTAAATCAGTATATTGTTGTAAGTTTGAAAAATCTTAAATCAATCGATGAAGCTATTGAAGTTTTAAAAGATGAGGATAAATCTTCTGAAATCAGGGTTGTAGAAAGCAAAATTTAATTTTATGATACAATAGCCTTTAGAGAAGTTTATAGCTTGATTGATAATAATGATTTTATAATGCTAAGGATGAATAGGAGTAATAATATGTTTAATAAAGAATATTGCATGAGTCATTATTTAGCTTTTCGTTTTATTTCCGATGAAAATATAAATTTTTTTGATGGGCTAAAACATACAGTTTTTAAACCGCTTTCGAAAGATAAAACCATACCTGTTAAAAATATTGATGATATTGAAAAAATAATAAAAAATAAAATAAACGAGTTTTATATACCTAATAAAACTGCAATACTTCTTTCAGGGGGAATAGATAGCGCAATTTTAGCATCGTATCTTCCTGTTGGAACCATAGCCTACACTTTTAAATGTATTGCAGATGGCGCTATTGATGAAACTAAAAAAGCGCAACAATATGCAAAAAAATATAATCTTACTCATAGAATAATTGAAATGCACTGGGAGGATTTTGAAAAATTAACACCCGAAATATTAAAAAATGACGGTGTTCCTTTTCATTCAATTGAAGTTCAACTCCTAAAGGCAGCGCGTTTAGCAAAATCTCAAGGTATTGAAAGATTAATTATCGGAGAAAGTGCTGATTTGATTTTTGGGGGCATGGATAAGTTGATTTCAAAAGATTGGCTTTTGGAGGACTTTAAGCAAAGATATAATTTCATTAATCCTAAAAATGCTCTTAAAAAACCCGTCAGCGTGGATGATGTTTATGAAAAATACAGATTAGAAAATGATAAAATTGATTTTTTGAAATTTATGGATGAAGTTTTTTCTATTGAATCATCTACTTCATATATGCATGCTTTCAATATGGCAGGAATAGATTATCTTGATCCTTATGCATGTATGACAATGGCAGAACCTTTAGATTTAAAACGAGTTAGGAATGGCGAGCCTAAATATCTTATTAGAGAACTTTTTAAAAGAAGATATCCTGAAATTCCTATACCGGATAAAATTCCTATGCCAAGAGCAACAGAACAATGGCTCAGCGATTATAAACCTGTAAGAGAAGAATTTATTTCAGGTTGTGAAAAAAATATGACAGGGGATCAAAAATGGCTTTTGTATTGCCTTGAAACATTTTTAAATATGCACGATAAAGGAGAATTATAGTGGATAAAATTGTAATTGGCTATACATGTGGAGTATGGGATTTGTTTCATATTGGACATTTAAATCTTTTGAAAAACGCAAAGGGGTTGTGCGATAAGCTAATTGTGGGTGTTAGTGTTGATAAGCTTGTTGAATACAAGAACAAACGCGCGGTTATTCCCTTTGAAGAAAGAATTGAGATTGTGCGCAGTATTAAATATGTTGACGCGGCAATTGCTCAAGAAGACTTGGATAAATATAAAATGTGGGAAAAACTACATTTTGATGTTCTTTTTGTTGGAGATGACTGGTATAGTACACCAAGCTGGAAAGAGATGGAAGAAAAGTTTAACAATGTAGGAGTTAGAGTTATATATTTTCCCTACACAAAAGGAACAAGTTCTACTTTAATTAATCAAACGCTTATAAAGCTTCGAGAAGATGGAGAATAATTTATGGCAGATGATTTTAAGACACATTTAAAAAAGATAAATTTTGATAAGTATATTAAAAAATTAATAAAAAAACTTAAAGGTAAAAGAATAATTATCTATGGGTGCGGTGCTTTTTTCTGCTACATTAAAGATAATTATGATTTATCGGATTTGAACATCATAGGAATTTCTGATATGAAGTTTTCTGATGAACAAGAAAATGAAGAATATTTAGGCTATAAAATTATACCAAAATCTAAAATACTCACATATTCTCCTGATTGTGTTTTGGTTGCAGCACTTGAATATATTAGAATTGTTGAGGATTTTCAAGTTAATGTTTTTGATAAAACAAAAATAAAAGTTTATCCTTTAGCAAGGATTCCTTTAATACAGATGATTAAAAAAATTTGGGTAGGATAAATGTATATTAAATTTTCTGAAATTTTTTCAATATTAGCTCTTTTTGCTCCGGTTAAAATGAGAGAGAAAATTAGGAGTATTGGCTATGATTTAAAGGTTTTTCAAAATTTAAATTTCATTTCAAAAAATCGTTCAAGAGTTATTAAGCAACTTAAATCAAAAGTTAAAGACGGAAAAAAATTAAATGTTGCGTTTTTTATTTATGATGAAACAAAATGGAAAAATCAAAGCATATATGATTTGATGGAAGAAAGCGAAATTTTTGAGCCTTATATCTTTGTTACAAAAAATTGTGCACCAAAGAATAATTTTAATTATCAAAAAGCCGAAAGCATTAAAAAAGTTTATGATTTTTTTAAAGCGAAGAATATGAAAGTTAAATATGCTTATGATTTTAAAAAAGATTTTTTCATTCCTTTTGAAATGATGAATCCTAAGCCTGATATTATATTTTACTGTCATCCTTGGTATATATATAAAACTCAAGGGCCTGTTATGAGTTCAAAATATGCCCTTTCATATTACGTTCCTTATTCTATTTCCAGTTCAATGGGTGAACAAGAATATTATTTAAGATTTCATCTTTATGTTGGCACTCAATATGTCATTAATGATTTAATAAAAAAATATTTTAGTGAAAACATGAAAAACAAAGGAGCTAATTTAAAAGTTGCGGGACATCCTATTTTAGATTATTTTTATTTGAATAAAAATAAACATTATATAGATAAAAAATCTGTAATTTATGCTCCGCATTTTTCTGTATCAGATACTACAACCTTGAAATGGGGAACTTTTCTTGATATGGGAGAATTTATCCTTGATTGGGCAAAAAAACACCCTGAATTTAATTGGATATATAAGCCGCACCCCTGTTTAAAAAGTTTTTTGAAAAACAGAAATTTGTGGCCAGAAGAAAAAATTGAAAAATATTGGGATGAATGGAATAAAATCGGACAAGTTTATGAATCCGGCGATTATCTTGATATGTTTATGGAATCTTGTTTAATGATTACAGATTGCGGTTCTTTTAAAACAGAATATTTTATGACTCAAAAACCTCAAATTTTTCTAAAATCAAAAAATGGAGTGCCTTTTAATCCTTCTGTTGAAAAAATTAATCAAACTTGTTATAAAGCAGAAAATACAAAAGAATTAGAAAATATTTTGGAAAAAGTTTTGATATATGGGGACGACTATATGAAAGATGCCAGAGCAAAGGTTTACCGTGAATGCGGTTATGAAAATAATTTTGCGGCTAAAAATATAATTGACGATATAAAAAACACGCTTGAGGTAGTATAATGTGTCAAATAAGCATAATATCACCTGTGTATAATATGGAAAAATATCTTGAAGAGTGCATAAAAAGTATTCTTTCTCAAGATTTTGAAGATTTTGAAGTTTTATTTGTAAATGATGGCAGCAAAGATTCTTCTTTTGATATTTTAAGACATTATGAAAATATAGATAAAAGAATAAAGGTTTTTAATAAAAAAAATGAAGGTCAAGGAGTTGCTAGAAATTTTGTATTACCCTATGCAAAAGGAAAATATGTTCTTTATCTGGACCCTGATGATTGGCTTTGTGAAGGTGCTTTAAGAAAAATTTTTAATAAATTTCAGCAAGATGATTATGATGTAATATTTTTTAATGTGTATAGATTTTATCAAAAAAGCGGCAATAAAAATCCTTTTAGATTTATTGACTGTTTCTATACGAGATTTAAGGATAGTGTTTTTAATTATAAAACTGCTTCTGATATTTTATTTGAAACAAACGGATTGCCTTTTAAGGCTTACAATAGAGAATTTTTAGTAAAAAATAAAATTAAATATACGGCTTCAAAATATATTGAGGATAGCGAATTTTTTATAAGGGCAGTTTTGGCTGCAAAAAAATTGGTGTGTTTAGATGAATTTATTGTTAATTATAGAGTTCATAGTGAATCATCCAGCTCTACAACACATTTAAATATTGATGTTTTTGAAAAAACTTTTTATATTTGTGAATCTGTTTTTATGGAATATTATAATAAAAATCCTGATAAAAATTTGCTTGATTCTTTTTTAAAAAACAGAACAGACCAATTGTTTTGCCATTTTAACAGAGTAATAAAAAGCCATAAAAGACAGTTTTATCAAATGATGCGAAGAATTTTCATTTATATAAACAGAACATATTCTATGGATTATCTTTCAAAAACTGCTTATAAAAGTCAAGTTGAAAGAATTATTAAATATGACTATTATACAGAACTTTTCTTAAGAAAAATTAGGAGCTGTTCTTGTCTTTTACCTTGTTATTTTGAAATTTAATCAGTAATTTGTTGCGCAGGAAGAATTCTATCTTGGGTTCTATCTTCTAAAATTGTGCAATAATTACAAGCGCTAAAACTTTCTCTTGAATAGAAGTTGATTAATTTTTTCTTTAGGATTTTTGGATTATTTTCAATGTTTAAATCAATAACTTCATTTAATTCAGGAGTGTATATTCCTTTTAGAGCAAATACTCCGGCTCTTGGGCAAATATAAATTTTTCCTTTAAAAACAGCAACGCAATTATTTCCGCATTCTTCAAAATATTGTTTACTATCTTCTCTTAGTTTTTTTGGGGTTAATGGCGACGTGTATCCCCAAGTTAAATCTTGTACATAATCATAATCAAGATTATTATCTTTAATTTGCTTTAAAAGTTCATCGTGCTTTAATTTTGATTTTAATTCAGGATTTTTTGAATAATTTGAAACCCATATTGTGAGCTTATTTTTATATTTTTGAGCTGTTTTTATCAGAAAATCATTCATTAAAAGTGTGCCGTTAGTTACAATCCATACTCGTTTTATTTTCTTTTTAGAAGCAGCATAGTCTAAATATTCGTGTAAGTTTTTAACTAAAAGCGGTTCTCCGCCTATTAAAAGTAAATTTTTAACTTCATTTACAGCTCTTAATAAATTATCTATTTGCACTTTAAATTCATCTATTGAAATAATGCAGTGTTCTTGTGGTTTTATTTGGGGGATAAAATTTGAACAGTGTTTACATTTTAGAGTGCATATTGTTGTTATATTAAATTCTATTTGCGGTATATCGATTTTTCCTAAAAGAGAATTTAGGCGTATCTTTATTTTTTTATATAGCGGCAGTTTCGAGGGTTTTTTGCCGTGTAGACCTTGTTTTTCAACGTATAAATTATGATATATGTTGCGTCTTAGAAAAGCTTTTTTAGTTGGTTTTTTAAATAAAGGTAAAATAATGCAGTTATGAGATTTTTTTAAATATCTTAAAATAGAATTATATTCTTTTGTTGCAATAAGTATTATATCAGGATTTATTGAGCTTATTTCTGATGGTTTATAGGTCTTTATTTTGCAAAATGTTTCTGTTGATTTATCATCTTCAAAACGTTTATCTGATATTCCTATGATATTAAGTTTTGAAAAATCATAGTATTTTTGGGCTGTTTCAAATAATAAACCTGCTCCATATATTAGAATTTTTTTGTTTTCACATTCGTTAATGAGGTTTTTTAGATGGCTTGGAAAATTTATGGATTTTAAATAATCCTTTTCGTTATTCACAATAAAAACTCCTTAAATTATATTTGAATTTTGGGTAATTAATAAATAAAGGACAACTATTTGAGTATTTTAGCCCTGAAATATAAACGCATTCTATCATTTTATATTATTTGTTGTCAAATTTGCGCTAAGTAGATAATATCGAATGTATAAATTAATAGGACAATGATAATAAGGGAACAGGGGCTGAAAGGTAAAACGTGTTTAAGATAGAGCCTATTTTTTAAAATTGACAAAAAAGGAGCAAATTGGACTTTATTAGGTCATCATTGTCCTTAAAAATTTTTGATTTTGAAA
>CALVHD010000027.1 GCA_944327245.1 Candidatus Gastranaerophilales bacterium | reverse complement strand
GGCTTCAATTTGTAATTTAATTTTACCGGTGATTTTTTTGTTTGATTTTGGTGCCATTTTATTCTCCTTTCGTGGTAATTACGGATTTAAAATCCTTCCACTAATGCACTACTATACTTTTTGGATTTGTTTATATTCCAATTCTACAGGTGTCTCACGACCAAATATAGACACCATAGCTCTTAATTTAGATTTATCAGGATAAACTTCTGTAATATCACCGATAAATTCAGCAAAAGGCCCTGAGATAATACGAACTTTATCCCCAACCTTAATATCAAGTTCAATTTTTGCAGTTGTTTGTTGACCTCTGTGGATAATTTTCTTGATTTCAGAATCTTTTGCAGGTATCGGTTTTTTAGCGGTTCCGACAAACTTGGTAACCCCTGCAGTATGTCTTACAACATACCAAGAATCATCATCCATTATCATTTCAACTAAAACATAACCTGGGAAAATCTTTTCTTCTTTTTTGGTCTTTTTACCTGAACGCACTTGGGTGACTGTCTTTTGAGGAACTTCAATTCTGAAGATTTTTTCACCCATATTCATGTATTCAATACGTTTTTCAAGGTTTACTTTTACTTTATTTTCATAGCCTGAATATGTATGTACTACATACCATCTTTTTTGAGGAGCTTTTTCTACATTGTGAGTAGGCTCTTTACTGATATAAATATTTTCTTCAGTATTTTCTTGAGCTAAGTCTTGATTTTGAATTTCTTTATCTTTTTCTGCCATTTTATAACCTTTACTTAATTAGACCCAAAAGAGCTTTAAAAATTATATCCATAAAATAAACAACCAAAGTAAAAAATATAACAACCGCAAGAACAATACCTGTTTCAACTATTACTTGCTTTCTTGTAGGCCAAGAAACTTTTGACCACTCAGCTTTTACACCTTTAAAATAAGTAATCATGGCTTGTTTAAAATCATTATTTTGATTATTTTTATCTGTTGTCATTTTTTACTTTCTTTTTGTATTTTTCTAAATTCGCGCCCTGAAGGACTCGAACCCTCGACATCCGGTTTTGGAGACCGACGTTCTACCAACTGAACTAAGGACGCTCATTCAGTTAATTCTCTTATACAATAAACTACTTGGTTTCTTTGTGAACAGTATGTTTTTTGCAAGTTGGACAATATTTATTTAATTCCATTCTTTCTTTATTTGTCTTTTTATTTTTTGTTGTTGTATAGTTTCTTTCTTTGCAATCTTCACATGCAAGAACTACCATTTTGTCGTTTTTTCCTTTAATTCCCATTATAACTACCTTTCTTGGGGGTTTATCAAAATATCTTCTCTTATTAATAGAATGTCCCAAATAAGGACATTCTAATTAATTTTAATTTATGTAACTATTGTAACAAGAATATTTTTTTTTACAAATAGTTATTTTGTTATAGTTTACACTTTTTTAACAATTGTTACATTTGATGCATATTACCTGTTGACATACCGATTGAACGTTTAAATTCATCAGGTCTTTGAGATTTAGAAACCGCATCTAGCGGATCTATCATCTTTTTCATAACCAAATCTTTTAAACACATATCAAGCGTTTGCATGCCCATACCAACGCCCGTTTGAATAGCAGAGTAAATTTGTGCGGTTTTTTGTTCACGAATTAAGTTTGCAATCGCACCATTTACTATCATTATTTCTTGGGCCAATATTCTGCCTTTTTTTGTACCGTTTGGCTGAAGCCTTGGCAATAAACATTGTGAAAATACCGCAACAAGACTTATTGAAAGCTGCAACCTGATTTGTTGTTGTTGAGCTTCAGGAAAAATATCAACAATTCTGTCTATCGTTTGAGAAGCTGATGAAGTATGCAATGTTCCTAAAACAAGGTGGCCTGTTTCTGCTGCAGTTAAAGCAAGACGCATTGTTTCTAAATCTCTCATCTCACCAACCAGAATAACATCAGGGTCTTCACGAAGTGCAGATTTTAGAGCATTTGCTGTAGATTTTGTATCTTGACCCAATTCACGCTGGTGAATAATACATTTTTTACTTTGATGAATAAATTCAATAGGGTCTTCAATTGTTAAAACATGGTCAACCCTTGTTGAATTAATATAATCAATCATAGCCGCCAAAGTTGTTGATTTACCTGAGCCGGTAGGCCCTGTAACAAGTATCAGTCCTCTTGGTCTTTGAGCTATTTTTTTCATAACTTCAGGCAATCCTAACTCATCAAAAGTCGGAGGAGTAGAGTTAATTGCCCTAAAAGCAGCGGCATATGAACCTTTATCTCTATATACATTTACACGAAATCTTCCAACACCATGGAGCCCGTAACCAAAATCCAGCTCCCAGTTTTGTTCTAATTCCCGCCTTTGTTCATTTGATAGGATAGGAAATATAACCGTTTCAACATCATCAGGCGACAATACGGGTAAATTCGTTCTGAACAATTTTCCATCCACTCTAAGAACAGGAGGTAAATTAGCTGAAATATGAATATCACTTGCTTTTTTTGTAATCGCAAGCTCTAAAATTTCTTCTATTAACATTTTTTACTCCATCGTTGTTGTACTAACTCAAGAATACTACATTTGAATATCTTGTTAATCGATAATTTAAACTATTTTTAGCCAAAATATAAAAATTGCTTGTATATATATTAAAAATTAGGTTATAATCAGTATATGGGTATTTTAGATTGGATATCACAATCAGCAAAAAAATTAAAAGACGTTGAAAGTCAAATCGGAGAAGAAACAAAAGACGTCTACGAGGTATATCAAAGGAACGTTGTCCTAGAAAGAGAAATAGCACAACGTACCGAAGAATTGCGTCTTGCAAACCAAACTTTGCTCACATTAGAACAAGTTTGGGATATGATGAATTCTTCAAGACCTTTATCCAGCGTTTTAGAAACAATTGTATCAAGCTTATACGGCGAATTTGGTTATATTTACAGTTTCATTGCGCAAAAAGAATATGATGAACAAGGTTCATATTATGCCCTAAAGACATATCTGGAAAATGACTTTGCGGTTAATCTTGCAAAACTTACCGATAACAGTGTTTTTGATTTTAAATTAAATCCTATTGAAAACGGCACAATAGAAAATGCCATTAAAGAAAAAGAAATAAGCTATTATGTCAGCCTAAAAAGCTTTATTGAAGAAAATATTCCAAAGGCAAATGTTGAAAAAACAGAAAAATTTGTCCAAGACAATGAAGTTAAAACAATAATAATTTTTCCTATAACGGTGCATAACCAATTCAGCGGCTTTTTATCCGTATTTTCACCAAGAAAAGAATTAAAAGATGACGAACTAAGCTTTTTAAATCTTTTTGCACGTCAAATTGAACTGGCAATTACAATTGCAAATCTTTTTGAAACAGTTAAAAAACAAGCTGTTACAGACCATCTAACCAATCTTTTCAACAGAAGATTTTTTGAAGACGCACTACACAGAGAAGCAACTCGTTCCTTAAGAACAAAACAGCCCTTCTGTTTAATCGGACTTGATTTAGACCATTTGAAAAAAATAAATGATACATATGGGCATTCTATGGGCGATAAAGCAATTGCTACCATAGCAAATGTAATAAATAAAACCTCAAGAAGCGTTGATGTTCCCTCAAGATATGGCGGAGAAGAATTTTTTATCATACTCCCCGGAATTAATGCCCAAGGCGGAGTTGCCGCAGCAGAACGTCTAAGAACCTCAATTGAGCAATCAGAAGTTGAAGGGTTGCCTGACGGGATTACGGCTTCACTGGGCGTTGCAAGTTTTATCGAACAAACGACAAATATTGATGAATTATTTGAAATGTGCGATAAAGCGATGTATTCATCCAAACAAAAAGGAAGAAATCAAGTAACTTTGGCAGATGTAGACAATAAAACATCATGGCAAGACATTGCTATTGATGCATTTGTTGATATATTAACTCAACATCGCATTCCGTTTAACAAAAATCTTGCAGCAGAACTCATCCAAAAACTTCAAATTAAACAACAAGATTCATCAGGAACATCAAGCCAAGAAATGCTCTTTAGCATTGTAGATTCTATATCTAAATCATATTTTCCGCTATACCAAGACGGCAGTACTAAAAATAAAGTCGCCTTAGCAACACTGATAGCAAAAAGGCTAAATTTACCAAAGGCAGAAGTGGACAAGCTAAAAATCGCAATGCTTCTATATGATATAGGCAACACCATGATGCCAAAAGACATCATGAAAAAAGCAGCACCATTAAACAAAGATGAAAAACAAGAAATTCAAAAACACCCAATTGTAGGCGCACAAGAAATTCTAAAACCGATTAGCTCTGTTTCAAACATCATTCCGATTATTGAACAACACCACGAAAATTGGGACGGCAGCGGTTATCCTAATAACAAAAAAGGCGAAGAAATTCCTATAACCTCTCAAATCATATTAATTGTAGACAGCTATTTTGCTATGATTTCCTATCGCCCATATAGAAAAGCCTATACAATCGATGAAGCAATTGAAGAAATCAAAGCAAACGCCAACAAGAAATATTCTCCTGAACTTGTTGAGGCATTTACCTACGCTATTGATGAATTTAAAAAGATGTAATTTCTTTTTAAATTTTCCATTCCCTCTTATATTTATATAGAATACATTAACCCGTAAAGAGTCAGAACACCTATCGTACTAATGATAATCCAAAAGTGTGTCATAGGGTGTAAATTATTCCATATTTCTGAAATCATTACTTTAAACATAGTTGAATTATATAATTTTCAACAAAAGTTTAAATCGTTCAATAGAATTAATACATTTGATTGAAAATTTTATAAATCCATACCGCCTAAAAGCTCTTGTTTAATACCTTGCTGAATTTCTAAAACATCTGTTCCCAAATTAGTCAAAACTTTCATAGCTAAACAATTGGGCATTTTAGTAATTCCATATAATAAATTTTCAGATTTGATTTTATTTCTCTTATGTTCTTGAGCGGTTTCATAAGCCACTTCAAGCATTTTCTTTGCCCTTGGGCTATATGTTATATTTTTTATTTCTTTTTGAGGAATAATTAGTTTTTCAACTTCTTTTCTAGCGTCTTTGAGAGTAATTCCAAGACGTCTTAGGGTATCTGAAGCAATACCTGCTCCATAAGATAAAATTCCCAATAAAATCATTTCTGTTCCTAATGTTGAACAATTTAGACCTATTGCCTCTTCCTTGGCAAGCCTTAAAATAGCAAGAGTTTCAGGAATTTTATCGTTAAGTTTTTTCATAACAATATCTTCAAAATCTACTCCTTTTGGCAATAATTCAGATAAAATTTGATAGGCTATTCCTCTTTTTGACTTTAAAATACCAAGAATAATATGCTCTGCTTTAATTTCAGTACTTCCTGATTCTTTAGCGTAATCAAGCGCCAACATTAAAGACAAAAAAGCATTGGGGGTAAATATGATTTGCTTTTCCGAGTTTTCAAATTCTGCTTTTCTTGAATGCACATGGCTCAATTTTTCTAAAAAAACATCTTTTGTAACATTATATTTTTCTAAAATACCTACTATTTCATAGTTATTATCCAAAATTGCCTGAAGAATTTGCTCTGTTCCTAAAATTTCATACCCCGGAGCAATTAATTTTGATTGAGCCAAAGATAAAATTTCAGATATTGTTTTCTCCTTAAAAAAATCATTTATGTTTGTTAACTCTGTATTTTCTATTTCTTCTTCAGGATGAAGTACTTTAATATCGGAGCTTTTATCCAACATCCTTTTTAGATTTGAAATGATTTTTTCTTCATCAATATTAAATTTCTTTAATATTTTATATGCACCGCAATTCTTATTCGAAAAAATCGCCAAAGCAATATGTTGAGGCATAACAAATTTTGAATTTAATTTTTGAGATAACTCAACCGAAGTTTTTAAAATATCTCTTGCTTCAAGAGAAAATATAATCTTTTCAACTTTTTGATCAGGATTATTTTTCTCGCTTGCATAAATTTCTTTGTTTAATTCGCCAAAATTAATTTTATCAAAACCCAAAATTTTAGCCTGTACACCCTTGCTTTGAGCGCACAACCCCAATAAAAGATGTTGAGATAAAATTTTAGCGTGCTTAAACTCTACTGCATAATTTTGCGCAGCCTGAACAACATCTATTGCTTTTTGCGTAAATTTTTCAAACATTTTTTAATTATACCCTAAAACTATATTTATTTAAACATGTCTAAAAATTTTTTCTTGCGGTAATTTGTTATTGTGTCATAAGTTAATTGTGTATTTTTATCAAATACTTTATACGCAGTTAGAAAAGCGTTTGCAGTATCGATAGAAGTAAAACTCGGAATGCCGTACATTTGAGCTATCGTCCTAATTTGAAAACCTGCGTTTTGCGAATTTTTTCCTGTGGTAGGAGTGTTAATAATAAAACTCAAACGCCCGTTTTTCATACGTTTTTGGAGTTTATCTATCATAAATTTTTCAATCATTTTAGACGGAATACCGTTTTTTTCTAAAAATTTATGAGTACCCCAAGTTGCCATGATGAAAAATCCTTGTTTAAACAATTTTTTCAACATCGGCAATGCCGGTTTTTTACAGTGATCATTCAAGGAAACCAAAACCCTTTGTTTAGATTTTGAAAATTTATGACCGCCCGCTAAAAATGCTTTATATAAAGCTTTTTTATAAGTTGTATCTATTCCTAAAACTTCCCCTGTTGATTTCATTTCAGGAGCTAAGGCAGGATCAATTCTATTTAATTTTTGCCATGAAAATATAGGCATTTTTACAGACACAAGATTAGATTTCTTATATAAACCTACACCAAATCCTGCACGTCTTATCGATTTACCTAAAATCGCCCTTAGAGCAATATCCACCATAGGAATTCCCGTTACTTTACTCATAATGGGGACTGTTCTTGATGCTCTTGGGTTTACTTCAATAACATAAACTTTATCATCTTTTATAATAAATTGAATATTCATTAAGCCCTTAATATTCAATTTTCTTGCAATTTTTGTAGCATACTTTGTCATTATTTTTTCGTTTTTTCTTGAAATATTTTGACTCGGATATATGCTCATAGAATCACCGGAATGTACTCCTGCACGCTCAATATGCTCACAAATCCCCGGAATTAAAATATCTCTGCCATCTGAAATTGCATCAAGCTCAACTTCTTGACCTTCCAAATATTGATCAATTAAAACAGGGTGTTCATTTGAAAATTTCAGTGCTTCTGTTATATAGGTCAAAAGCTCTTCATCGTTATATACAACCTGCATACCTCTGCCGCCTATAACATAACTCGGACGAACCAAAACAGGGTATCCAAGCTCTTTTACTGCATTTAGTGCCTGAGTTGTTGTATTAACGGCCAAACCCCTAGGCTGCGGAATATTAAGTTCTTTTAAAAGCTTTTCAAAAACTTTTCTGTCTTCAACGGCATTTATACTCTCAAGGCTTGTGCCAAGAATTTTAATACCTTCTTGGTCTAATTTTTCTGCTAAATTAATTGCAGTTTGACCGCCAAATTGAACAAGAACGCCTTTAGGATTTTCTTTTTTAATAACATTCATAACATATTCAATGTTCATAGGCTCAAAATACAATCTTGTTGCAATATCAAAGTCAGTTGATAAAGTTTCAGGATTGGAATTTATCATAACCGCTTCATATCCGTTTTTGGTTAATTCCATTGCCGCATGCACAGAACAATAATCAAACTCAATGCCTTGACCTATTCTTATTGGACCTGAACCCAATACAACAATATTTTCTTTTGGTTTTTTATAATTTTCTTGAGCTAATTCTTTATATTTTGTTGCTTCATCGGCTTCATTATATGTTGAATAAAAATAAGGAGTTGATGCGCTAAACTCAGCAGCACAAGTGTCAACCACTCTAAAACTTGCTTCAACATTAAATTTCCTTAAAGTTTCAATTGTAGTTTGAGTTAATTTTGTTATTTCTTCATCCAAAAAACCAAACTCCTTGGCTTTTATATATAAAGATTTTGTTAATTGTTTTTGAGCAAGTTCTTTTTCCATATCAACAATTTCTTTAATTTTTGAAATAAACCATTTATCAATTTTTGTAATTGCACAAAGTTTATTTATATCATTGTTGTTATATAAAGCCTGAGCCAATCTGAAAATTCTTCTATCATCTTGAATAAATAACTGGGTCAATAATTCATCATTATTCAACTCTTCAAAACCACGATGTAAAAGCCCCGTATATCTTTCTTCTAAAGATGTTACAGCCTTTTTAAATGAAGACACAAAAGTCCTTCCTATTGCCATAATTTCGCCTGTGGCTTTCATTTTTGTGCCTAAAATTCTATCTCCTGAGGCAAATTTATCAAAAGGCCATTTGGGAATTTTTGTTACTATATAATCCAATGCTGGCTCAAATGCTGCTGTAGTATTGGTTATTGGATTTTTAATTTCATGAAGATTGTAGCCTATGGCAATTTTAGTCGTTATTTTTGCAATAGGATAGCCTGTTGCTTTTGAAGCCAATGCAGATGAACGTGAGACCCTAGGGTTAACTTCAATTACATAATATTGATTTGACATTGTATCAAGTGCAAATTGAACATTACATCCGCCTTCGATTTTTAGCGCTCTTATAATTTTAATTGCACTTGTCCTAAGCATTTGATATTCATTATTTGTTAAAGTCTGACTTGGAGCTACAACAAAACTATCGCCTGTATGAATACCTATTGGGTCAATATTTTCCATGTTACAAATGATTATACAAGTATCATTTGAATCTCTAATTACTTCATATTCAATTTCTTTAAAACCTGCAATAGATTTTTCAACCAAAACCTGATTAATCGGAGATTGACTCAAACCTGTATGAACGATTTCTTCATATTCTTTTTCGTTTCTGGCTATGCCGCCTCCGGCACCCCCTAAAGTAAAAGCAGGACGAATTATAATCGGAAAACCAATTTCTTGATAAAACTTATATGCTTCTTCATAACTTGATACAATAGCGCTTTTAGGAACCGGTTCACCGATTTTTTCCATCAGCTCCTTGAAAAGTTCTCTATCTTCCGCCTCTTTAATTGATGAAATATTTGTTCCTAAAAGTTTTACATTATATTTTTCTAAAACTTTATTATCATATAATTCGCAAGCAAGATTTAGAGCCGTTTGACCGCCAAGCGAAGCTATTAAACCTTGGGGACGTTCTTTTTCAATAATGTAAGTTAAGCTCTCTAAAGTCAAAGGTTCAATATAAACCTTAGAAGCAATCTGCTCATCTGTCATAATTGTTGCGGGATTAGAATTAACAAGAACTACTTCAATATTTTCTTCTTTAAGGGCTCTGCATGCTTGTACACCTGCATAGTCAAATTCTGCCGCTTGACCTATTACAATTGGACCCGAACCTATTACAAGAACTTTTTTAAGAGATTTATTTTTCATTTTTTACCTCGTTAATTCTATTTATGTCTTTTTGAGCAATATTAATCCATTCATCAAATATTATACCGGCATCATCAGGCCCCGGCTTTGCTTCAGGATGAAACTGAACAGCATATATACCAAGACTTGAAATTTCAAAGCCCTCAAGAGTATTATCATTTAAATTTTTATAAGTAGGGCGCATAATTTTTGGTATTGTTTCTAAATCAACAGCATAACCATGATTTTGACTGGTAATCATTACTTTATTATTTTCCAGATTAATTACAGGATGATTTCCACCCCTGTGCCCGTATTTTAATTTATATGTTTTAGCCCCGCTTGCCAAAGCCAAAAGCTGATAACCAAGACAAATTCCAAATATAGGAATTTTTCCTATTAATTCTTTTAGCTGAGTAATTTGAAATTTAAAGCTGGATGGATCCCCAGGGCCGTTTGATAAAAACAATGCATCATAATTATTGTCTAAAATTTCCCTTGCCAATGTATCAGAAGGATAAACGGTTATTTTACAATTTCTTTTCGCAAGAGAATTTAAAATTCCTCTTTTAGCACCATAATCAAAAAATGCCATATTTATCTTGCCTTGAGGATTATAAATATATCTGTTTTTAGTTGAAACTTCATTTATTACATCTTCTTTTATGGAAAATTTTTGCAATTCTTCAAGTTTTTCTTTAATAAATTCACTATCTACATCATTAGAAGTGATAAATCCGTTCATTGTACCGTATTCTCTGATTTTTTCCACCAAACTTCTTGTATCTATTGAATCAAGCGCTATTATATTCTTCATTCTTAAATAATTTGATAAAGACTCCCTTGATTTATAATGATTTTCCTTTTGGCAGTTGTCTTTTACTATTAAACCAACCAAAGCAGGATTGTCTGCCTCAAAATCAAAATCATTTATGCCATAATTTCCTATTTCAGGATATGTCATAATAACAATTTGTTTTGCGTATGATAAATCGGTTAAAATTTCTTGGTATCCGGTCATAGAAGTATTAAATACCACCTCACCGCAATAGCCGCCTATTGCCCCAAAAGAATTTCCTTTTACCACGGTACCATCTTGAAGAATCAGTGTTCCCATTTAATTTTCCTCTTTTATTTCTTGATATATTTTTTTAATTGCATCAATTTTATCTTGAGCTTTTGTTATAGCTCTTCCTAAAACAATATAATCAGCGCCGTCAGCTATAGCGCTTTTGGGCGTTGCTATTCTTTTTTGATCATCAGCCAAGCTCCAGCTCGGTCTTATACCCGGAGTCAAAACAATAAAATCATTGCCTAATTCTTTTTTAATTGCCTTTAATTCTTTAGCCGAAGCAACAACTCCATCAAGTCCTGCTTTTTTAGCATTTTTTGCTAATTGAATAACCAATGATTCAATATCATTATCATTCAAAAGCTCATTTTTTAAAACCTCTTGGGATATACTTGTTAACATAGTTACAGCTAAAATTATCGGAGGCTTTTTGTTATATTTTTCACAAGCTTCCAATGCTCCTTTTTTGGCTGCCCTCATCATTTCAACTCCACCTGTAGCATGGACATTAAAAAAATTTGCACCGTTTTTTATAACATTATAAGAGGCTTTTTCAACTGTGTTTGGAATATCGTGCAATTTTACATCCAAAAAGAAATTTGAATTTTTTTCTTTGATATAGTTAATAATCTCTAAACCATATCCGCAAAACAACTGCAAACCAACCTTAAAAGTTCCTATGTAAGGACTTAAACTATCTACAAGCTCTTTAGCTTCTTTAATATCTTCAACATCAAGGGCTAAAACCAGTCTTTTTTTAATTTCTTCATCAATCATTTATCATTTTTCCTTTTAATTTCATGCCTTTATATGGGGATACTTTGCACTTAGACTTAAATTGAGATGGAACAACAATCCAAGTTTCATCAGGTGCAAATTTAACCATTTTTTTGTTGTTTATTTTTAAAATTTTTCTTGGGTTATATGCCATTTTTTCTAATGCTCTGTCTAAGCCTAAAAGCTCATATGCGAGCGAAAATGCCGTTTCAAGACCAACAATGCCGTTTGGAGAATCAAAATAAGGTTTTGATTTTTCTTCATTTGAATGAGGCGCATGGTCTGTTGCTATAACATCAATCGTATTATCAAACAATCCGTCCATTATGGCTCTTTTGTCTTCAATTGAGCCTAAGGGCGGATTCATTTTAAATCTTCCTGTTGTATCAATATCATCAAATGTAAAAGTAAAATAATGGGGAGCAGTTTCTGCGCTTAAACCCTTTAATCCTTCTTTTTTGGCTTTTCTGATTAAATCAACACTTTCTTTTTTTGATACATGGCAAAAATGAAGTCTGGGATTATAACCGAGTTCAATCGCTTTTTTAAACTGTTCAATTTGCCAAAAAATTTCTTGAGTTTCGTTTTCACAATGCGATAAAATAAGTTCTTCGCTTTTTAGGGCTTCCAAAAAAACATCTTTATCTAATAAAGGTAAACCGTCATTAGAAAAACCTACTGCGCCCGAGGCTTTCAATTCTTTAAAATTAACAAGCTCAAGACTGTCAAGATTTTTTGTTATTGCTGCTATAGGATAAATTTCAAAACGATATTTTTTGGCTTTTGAAAGAATATATTTAATAACCTTTGAATTATCGCAAACAGGATTAGTATTAGGCATGGTGCAAACTCCTGAAAAACCGCCAGCTTTTGCCGATTTTATTCCTGTTTCAATTGTTTCTTTATATTCAAACCCCGGCTCTCTAAAATGCACATGCATATCTATTAAAGACGGAATTTCAATCGTTTTGAAATCTTTTTCTCTTCTCATTTATAAACCCTGACTGATTAATATAGTATCCAATATTGCCATTCTTACATATACACCATTTTTAGCTTGATTTAAAATTGTTCTTGCATTTTGTGTTTCAAGAACATCTTCTCTTATTTCAATGTTTTTGTTAATCGGTCCCGGATGCATTAAAAATACATCATAAGGAAGATTTTCTTTTGTAATCTGATAATTTTTAATATAATCCTCAAAATCAATGTGCTCTTGAATTCTTTCTTTTTGTATTCTTAGCACCATAATAATATTTGTGTCTTTAAAAGCTTCTTCAAGATTTGTATAATATTCTACACCATCTATTTTTTCGCCTGTAAAATAATCAGGCGCCAAACATCTTATTTTCATATTAAATTTCTTCAAAAGAGCAATATTTGACCTTGCAACACGAGAATGAGCAACATCGCCCACAATTGTAATTGTTTTAGTGCTCAAATCAAGAAAATGTTTTTTTATGGTGTAATAATCAAGCAAAGCTTGTGTAGGATGAGCATTTGTTCCACTGCCTGCATTAATAAAAGAAATTTCTTGGAAATATCTTTTTTTAGATAATTCTTCAATTAAATTATTGTCTTGATGACGCAAAATAACTGCGTTCATACCAATTGCAGAAAGATTATTTATGGTATCAAAGATATCTTCACCTTTATTAATTGAAGATGTATCAATTGAAAAATTAAACTTATTACATTTTATTTTATTTTCTGCCATTTCAAAAGATAATCTTGTTCTTGTTGAATTTTCAAAAAACATATTTATAACACTGGCGTTTGAATGATTTGTTTTTCTTATTCCTTTTTCAAAATCCAGCGCTTTAGCACAAATTTGATTTATTTCATCAATCGATAAAGATTCTATATTAATTAAATGTTTCATTTTACTTTCCAGTTCTGCTTCCGGGTTTTACTAATTCAATATTTTGTTTACACAATGGACATTCTTCAGGTTTATATGTTACAGGGCTTGACTGCAAAAGAGAGTATATTTTAAATTCATTATCAAGCTTGCCTTGCGTTCTATCTACTATGCAAGCAACTCCAACAACATCACAATTAAACTCTTTTATTGCTTCCTTTGTTTCAAAAATTGTCCTTGCAGTTGTAATAACATCTTCTACGATTACAACTTTTTCTCCTTTTTCAAGAGTATAACCTCTCCTTAATTGCATTAGTCCATCTTTTCTTTCTACAAAAAGATTTCTTTTTTTGGATTGTTTAGCTACCTCGTAACCAAAAATTACAGCTCCGATTGCAGGAGCAACAATAGTATCAAATTCAATATCTTTTAATTTTTTAGCTAATTCTTTAGCTAATTTTTCAACAATTTCAGGGTATTGATATAATTTTGCACATTGAAAATAAGTATCAGAATGAAGTCCGCTTGTTAAACAAAAATGTCCATTTAAAAGCCCTTTTGCTTCTATTAACAATTCTTTTACATTAATATCACTCATTTATTATTGCTCCTTTTAAATGTTCAAAATCTTTAAAATTATTTTTAATCATAAAATCATTTAACTCTAAGGCTAAATTTGAGCAAATGGAAGGGTATATAAAATTTGCTGTACCAATCTGAAAAGCATCCGCACCTGCTAAAATAAATTCAAAAAGGTCATCTAATTTTGAAATACCGCCCATAGCAATTATGGGAATTTTGACCGCTTGTCTAATTTGATTAACCATATATAAAGCAACAGGCTTAATGCAAGTTCCTGATAATCCGCCTTGAACAGTTTTTTTAAGAAATTTATTTCCAACATAATCAATTTTTATTCCAAGCCCTCTTAGAGTATTAATTGCGCTTATGCAATCGGCACCGCCTTGTTCAACAGCAGTTGCAAGAGCTTTTATATCAGAAGTGTTAGGAGATAATTTAACAATTAAAAATCCTTCATAATTTTTTCTTATTTTTCTAACCAGCTCAAAAAGACTGTTGGGATTTAAACCAAATTCAAGACATCCTTTTTTAACATTAGGACAAGAAACATTAACTTCCAGTGCTTTAATGTCATTTTCCTGAGCAATTACTGCAAGTTTTTCATAATCTTCAATGGTTGAACCTGCAATATTTAGTAAAAAATCTATATTTTTTTGTTTTAAAATAGGAAGTTTATCTTTAATAAAAGCTTCTATTCCTACGTTTTCCAAACCAATTCTATTTATTAAACCATTTTGAACTTCAAAAATTCTATCACCGTCGTTACCCAATCTTTTTTCTATTGTGATGCCTTTAGTTGAGATTGCACCAAAACAATTTAAATCAATGAAATCTTCAAACTCGCTGTTATATCCATAAGTTCCGCTTGCACCAATGATTGGAGTTCTAAGCTCCAGTGTTTTAGAAGTTTTTTCGTTTTTTAATACCGTTTTTAATCTTTCTAGTCCCATAGTATTTCTTCTCCTTTAAATATGGGCCCGTCTTTACATACGGAAAAATTATTTATTTCATTGTTTTTTACAAGCTTAATTATGCAACCCCTGCAAACTCCGATTGAACAAGCCATTACGCGCTCTAGCGCCACATAACAAGGAATGTTTAATTTTTTGGCTGTTTGAGATAATTTTTTTAATACTATCATAGGTCCGCAAGAATAAATAACATCAATATTTTTTTCTTTAATTAATTTTTCAATGTCATCTAAAACACTTCCGCCTACAATAACTTTATCGCTTCCTTTTATTATTTCGTCTTCTGTTTTAAAACCTGAAATAAGATAGTTGTTTATATTTTTTTCTTCCATTTCTTTTTTTAAAAATAACATTGGAGCAATTCCAATTCCTGCACCCACTAAAAGTGCATTTTTATCTTTAAAAAATTCAAAACTATTTCCTAAAGGCGCTAAAAAATTAATCTCGTCATTTTCTTTTAAAGAAGAAAGATATTTTGTACCTTCACCTTTTAATTTAATCAAAATTGAAAGAATTTTATTTTCCCTATCAAAATCACAAATGCTAAAAGGGCGTCTAAGGGTTTTATTGGGACATAAAACAGAGATAAATTGCCCGCTTTTGCAACTTTCTATATCAGAACATATGTCCAATTTATATACATCTTTATTTATTTTTTTAATTGATTTTATTTTTCCAATATAGTTTTTACTTTTCATTTTCTTCCATTCCACAAAAAAAAGGAAAGCTAAAAAGCCTTCCTTTTTATTTATTATATTTTACTAAATTGAAATTTTTAATTCTCATAATTACTACCGTTTTTCTAAATTATAAAACATCAAAAAGAAAATAGAGTCTTATGTAAACTATTGTAACAAAAAACCTTTTAAAACTAAAGTTTTAATTTAAAAATGCCGAATATTAAAGCATAAGGGAACAAACTAGACAATAAAGTGGAGCAAATAAGGTAATGAGTTTGGGAATCAACAATGCTATTTATTCTTTTCAAGGTATAGACACAAAAAATGTAGGTAATATATCTGCTCAAATTCTTAATGAAGCTCAAAAAGCAACTAAAGAAGTAAAAGTTGAAGGTTTTGACTATTCTAAATTCAATAGAGCAAATTTAGGAGTAGATTTGTATTCTTCAAGAACTAATCCGGAATTGCAAAAACAAATTGCTCTAACTCAAGCAGGATTATATCTTCAATCAATCAATGTTGCAAAATTAAACTCTCAAGCAGCACTTAATCTATATTCAGCTAACACTGTTCAAAAACAAGTTGAATTAACTCAGTCTGTACAATCAAACGAACTTGTGGCTCCAAAGGCTCTTGAAAAACCGGAGTCAAATGTTCAATTATTCAACATTTCAGATAAAAATTCTAATTCTTCAAATGGTTTTAATCCTTTTGAAACAACAGAAAATAATGCCTCAAAAGAAAAGTCAGGCGAAAAAGAAATTAGTCTTTTTGCCTAAGAAAATTATTTTTCTATACTTTTCCTTTCAATAACATCAAAGCTCTGAAATTTTCAGAGCATTCTTTTTTATTCGAGCCTTAGTCCGACATTTTACAAAATAAAGGACTAATTATTAACATATTAAATTACTAAGACTCTAAAAGAAGTTCAGTATGACAATAGTAAAGTTATTTTTAACAACGTAATTTATACTTCCAATTAAAAAATTAACTTATTTCCAATAAACTCTAAAACTCTCAATCTCATCTAAAGTTTTATTATAATCTCCCCTAAAGCAAATTGTTCTATCATCAATATATAAATAAGAAGATAATTTAATATTAGTAACATCTTTAAAAAAATTATCAAGATTATTTTTAATTAACCATTTTGTAGCTAGCATTAAATTCCTTGAAGTAAAAAGATATAATTCAGCTTTTTTAGATAATTTTTCAATAAAATCATAAGCTCCAATTTTTATGGGTGGGATATAATTTTCATCATATTTTTCATATCCATATTCATTTAAAACACCGTCAAGGTCTATTAGTATTTTTTTAGTGAACATAAATTATTCTTCTATATACTGGACTGTCATTCCTGTTATTAACAATCAAATAATAACATAATTGGAATATGAGTCAAGAAATTAGACAAATTTTAGCAAAAAATATAGAAAAATTAAGAATAAAACAAAAATTAAGCAAAGAACAATTGTCTTTAATTTTAGGTGTGGATAATTCTTATATTTCTAAATTAGAAAAAGGTAAAATAAATATTACTATCGATAAAATAGAATTACTTGCAAATTATTTCGAAATTAAGCCATATTTATTATTAAAATAAACTTTACAGGTTAAATGACTTAAATAATAAATAATTTTATGATAACTCCGGCTTTACGCGTTTAAAAGCATTAAAACTTCTCTAATTAATTTACAAGCAGTTGCCGTTGATGTTTTAGTAGGGTCAACATCAGGAGCAAGCTCCATAATATCAGCTCCGACAATATTGAAATCTTTTAAATATAAAAGCCAATCCATAAGTTCAAGATAACTTAATCCTCCTGCTTCAGGAGTTCCTACACCGCTCATAATAGACGGGTCTAAAACATCAAGATCAATTGTTAAAAATATATTTTTATCTTTAAATTTGTCTAATTCTTCTTTTTTTGTTTTTAAGGTTGAATATTTTCTAACAAGGTCAAATTCTTCTTTTTCACCGCTTCTTAGACCAATTTGCGCTATATTTTCATAGCCGATTAATTGAGCAATTCTATACATTACTCCGCTATGAGTCAATTCTTCGCCTAAGTATTGTTCTCTTAAGTCTGTATGAGCGTCAAACTGAATAACAGCAAGATTATCATATTTTTTTAATACTGATTTTACGCTTGCAAGAGTGATTAAATGTTCACCGCCAACGCCTAGAAGTTTTTTATTGTCATTATAAATTATATCAACATTTTCTTGTGTAATATCAAGAGCTTTTTGAGCGTTGCCAAAAGGATATTCTAAATCACCCGCATCAAAAAACATTGTATCAGACATTTCTCTGTCAAAATAAACAGAGTATTCTTCTATTCCGATGCTTTCAAGTCTTGCTGCCTGTGGGCCAAAACGAGTTCCGGCTCTATTTGAACAAGTACAATCATAAGGCATACCGAGCATAACAATTCTTGCTGAATTATAATCAGGATTTGCCCCTATAAAATCTTTTGATAAAAAAGGACCCTTAAGCATTATATACTTTCCATTAATTCTTTATTTCGATTAATTTTTTGTGTTAATTCGGCTGCAGATTCTTCATAGCCCAATCTGCCCATTAGAGCATAAGTATAATTTTTAGCCTGTTCAACTCCCGGTTGATTGAATGCATCAATATCATAAAGCTCACCTATAATAGCCGTTTCCATTTCAAACATATAGAACAATTGAGCAAGATAATATTCATTTATTTTAGGTAAATGAATTGTCAGATTAGGACGCTGAAAATCCGCTAAAGTTGTAGCCGTTGCATCAGCTTCCGCATTAATTAAACGATTAATTGATTTTCCGCCAAGATAATTTAACCCTGTATATTCAAAGATATTCGGAATATTAAGCTCGCTATCAAATTCATCAACTCGAATAAAAGTTATTACTTTATCATTTTTACCTTCATTATAAAGTTGAATTTGACTGTGCTGATCCGTTGCACCCAGCGCTTTAATGGGTGTAGGTCCATTATTTATTCTTTCGCCTTTTCTATTGTATTCTTTTCCTAAAGACTCTGCCCATAATTGAGCATACCAATCAGAAACATATTTTAATCTTGATGAATAAGGCATCATAACAGAAAGATATTTGCCTTTTTGTTTATCCATTAAATAGTGAATTAGAGCATTTTGGGCTGCAATATTCTTCTTAATATCGGTATTTTTTAGGGTTAAATCCATAATTTTAAACCCTTTAATTATTTCATCAATATCAAGTCCCACAAGAGCCAAAGGCACAAGACCAACAGCCGAGAATACACTAAATCTGCCTCCGACATCATCAGGAACAACAAACGTTTTATATCCTTCTTCATTTGCAAGTTGTCTTAATATGCCTGCTTGTTTATCAGTCGTGGCTACAATATTTTTTCTATAATCATCACCTAAAAGCTCTTGCAATCTGTCTTTGATAATCATAAACTGGCTCATTGTTTCAGCAGTTGAGCCTGATTTTGTAATAACATTAACAAGAGTTCTTTTTAAATCTAAAATATCTAAAAGCCCGTTTATTTCATCAGGGTCAATATTATCTAAAAAGAAAATACGAGGGAAATTATCTCTTTTTTCTTTATCCAATAAATTCCAGTAAGGTTTTAACAATGCTTCAGATAATGCCATTGCCCCAAGAGCGGAACCGCCTATCCCCAAAACTAAAACATTATCAAATCTGCCATCCACCATTGCGGCAAATTCTTTAACATACCAAACTGTTTCTTCGTTATATCCTAAATTCATCCATTGAAGCCAAGCGCCGGGTTTATCTTTATTCATGTTCAAATTTGTTATAATTTCTTGAATTTTAGGCGCATATTCACTAAAACACTGAGCCAAATCAAGCCCTTGCTCGCCTATGATTTTATTTGAAACATTTGTGTAATCTAAAGTAATCATAAAATAAACCTTAATCACTCCGACTATAACCATTGTAGCAAATGATAATTTTTCGTAAAGTCTTTATAGGATTATTTATCTGTACTATGTAATAACAATTTCTAAAATATTACCAAGATGGGTAATATCTTTTTATTTTTTACAAAGTTAAATAATATGATATGGAAAAAATTTTAGATAAAACCAATCTGATTATTAACGAGAACGAGAAATTAATTGCAAATATTTTACATGACGTCAAAAGTCCGTTGTACAGCATTAAAATAGGCTTACAAAATAAACTTGATAACGAACTAAACAAAGATATTTTTGAAACAGTGATGGATGTAATTGAATATATTGAAAATTTTCTTGTTAATTATAGCTTTAAACAAGGCAAATTCGAAAATAAAATTATACCTTGCGACATCAAACAAATAGTAAATAAAAAAATAGAAAACTATAAATACATTTTCATCAATAAAAACATTCATATTGATATTATGCTTGATAATAACAACTATGAAATTGAAACAATACCAATATTTATTTCAAGCATAATAGGTAATATTATCTCTAACATAGCTCTGCATGCCTGCAAAAATCAAACCGCCTTAATCGAATTACACAGAAAAAACGATTTTATTTGTGCAGATTTTAAAAACTCTTACGATGCTCAAACAAATGATTTTTCGCTTGGACTGGATTTTTGCCGCAAATTAGCTCAATCTACAAAATCTGAGCTTAAATTTTGCAAAACAAAAAACACCGTTTGCGTAAATTTGAAAATCCCAAGATTGAAAAAAATCTAAAAAGAAATATTATCTTTATCATTAAATGTTGTTGCTTTGGCTGAAATTTCAGCAATAAGTCTTGAAATTTCATAACCTGAAACCATTACTTCTAAAATTAATTGAGAATTAATAAGAATTTTATCCCCATATTCCA
>CALVHD010000026.1 GCA_944327245.1 Candidatus Gastranaerophilales bacterium | reverse complement strand
TTCTGTTGCAGCCACAAAATCTTATATGGCACAATTAATAAGTCTTTATATGCTTGCAATTTATTTAATGGAGCAAAAGGGGATTGAAAAATATAATCAAGAAATTGTTAAATTAAAACAAGAAATGATTGAACTTCCAAATAAAATTGAAGCACTTTTGGAAAATACAGATGATATCAAGGCTTTAGCTAAAAAATATTCAAGCTATAAAGATTTTATTTTCATTGCAAGAGGAATAAACTTCCCGTCAGCTTTAGAAGGTGCGCTTAAACTTAAAGAAATAAGCTATATTAATGCAACAGGCTACGGTGCAGGTGAATTGAAACACGGTCCAATTGCAATGCTTGACGAAAATATGCCCGTTTTAGCAATTTTAAATCGCGGTGTTGTATATGATAAAGTTTTATCAAATTGCGAAGAAGCTAAGGCTCGTCAGGCAAAATTAATCGGAGTTGCTGATTATATTGCACCAAAAGATAAAGATTTATTTGATGATATAGTTATTATTCCATCTGTATCTGATACTTTGAGTCCTGCGCTAAATATAATAGTTCTTCAATTATTGGCTTATTATATAGCGGAATATCTTGGAAAAGATGTTGATCAGCCGAGAAATTTAGCTAAATCAGTGACCGTTGAATAAAAAAATATAGTTTTTTTAAAAAAGGCATGCCCGAGCATGCCTTTTTATGTGTATTATTTACAATTATTTACACCTTTACTTTTTTTAAAATAATGTCATATCATGCTCTATTCATGGGTTTTAAATGGGTCATATCATCAAAACCATGTAATAGCATGGGTCTTGGATGGTGCTAATCCTTGAAATTCAAGCATGATGGGCGATACCATGATTGTTAAATGTCGTAATAATTGGCTAAAAATTGCTTGATAATTGAACATGAAAAGATATAATTATATTAAAGCCAAGGGGCAGTAAGGTTAAAGCCTACTTCTCTGTTTGGAAACTAGATTTTTTGGGAGAGTTTATAAAGTGTTAAAAAGTAGAGATTTTGGCAGAGCAACTGCAGTAAGAAGATGGACACAAACTGCTATTGAATGTTATAAAAGAGGTTGCAATTGTGAAGGTTGTTTTTATACTGATTTTTTTAACAATTCAAGCCAAAAATGCCAAATGAAAGCATCTGTTCTTGAATTAGTGAGAGTATTAGGGAAACCTGATATCGAATTAAAACAAGTTTTAGTTGACGAATAATTTAAAATTATTCGTCAAACTTAAAACCGTAAGGAAAAATTTCTTCTAACGATAATATAAGAATTTCCTCGTTTTTATCTTCAAGGATAATTTTAGTTTCTTTCTCATTTTTAGCAAACTCACTTAGCCATTGTCTACAGGCGCCGCATGGCAGACATCTTTTTTGTTTGGGCGAATATATTGCAATAGCTTTAATCTTTGAAGTTTCACCGTTTGCAATTGCACTTGACATTGCATTTCTTTCAGCGCACAATGTCAGCCCGTAACTTGCATTTTCAACATTGCAACCTTGATATTTATTTCCGCTTTCATATAAAATGCAAGCGCCAACAGGAAATTTAGAATATGGCGAATATGATTTTTCACTTGCTTTTTTTGCATTGTTTAAAAGTTCAGTATACTCTATAGTCATTTTAACCTCTTTTAAATATTGCATTAGTTATTATAACTCTAAAATCCTTTAAACGTAAAGGGTATATGTTATTTTTTTGTAATTTTTGGGAATTTAATACATGGATATTAAGAGGTTATGAGTGAGTTATGTCAATAAACGCAATATCAAGCCTTTCTATATATGAATATTATTATCAAATCAACCGAAAAGAAGATGAAAAAAAAGAATCTCCTTTGGCTGACGAGATGAAAAAGTATGGCCTCACTCCGACCGATAATGAAGTAGTGAATGCTGCATTGTTAAGGCAAGCAAAAGCCCTTGAAGAATCAAGACAAGAAGCAAATACTTCAAAAGATATTCCAAACAGCGACCGCCCTTGGGCAGATATTATGTATCAATTAAACATCCCTTTTAATGAAGATCCAAAAGATGATATTGAAGACATTAAAAGAGAGCTTGCATATCTGACCAATGGCATGGACGATGAAGAACTCTCTAAAGAAATTGATGATTTAGAAAGTTACATTGAAGATTTGTATATTGATTTTCAAAACAATTATTCAACAACTTTCAATGCTTCAACAACACTTTATTCTCAACTGTCAAATATGGCCCTAATGAATAGAGCCACTGTATAATTCCCCTAAACGCAATTTTTTTAAATGATTTGCGCCTGTATCAATAAAATCCCACTTTGGAGCTTTGATGTTTTTTAAAGGCATTTGGGTGCTGTCTTCATAAGAAGGCAGCATTTGATTTTTGTGATATTTTCGCCATAATTGTTTAAATGCGCCTAAATTAGCCCCATTTTCAACAACTTCGATTAGAAAATCAGCTAAAGAGTCCTCGTATCTTGATAAAATGCTTTGTATGATATCCCATTCAACACTTGGAGCTCTGTAGTTTACGCCGATTTTAGCAAGATTTTTCTTTAAATAGTTAATTCTTTTTTCAAGAGTTTTTTTGTCTGTGCGCTCCATTTTTTCAAAAGGGGTTTGAGCCTTGGGGATAAATGTTGAAGTTGAAAGAGTAATTTCAAAAGCTTGTTTTGTCTTTTTAATTTGTGCTTTAATTTTTTTCATTAATTCAACTAAAATTTCGATATCTTCGTCTTTTTCTGTTGGCAAACCAATCATAGCATAAATTTTTAACCCTTTTAGACCTCCTTTTTGCGCTGTTTCAACTGTTTTGAGAATTTGATTTTCGGTTAAATCTTTTTTAATATAATCTCTTAAACGTTGGCTTCCAGCTTCAAGAGCTATTGTGGCCGTTTTTTGGTTACATTTTACAAGAGTTTTGATTAAATTTTCATCAGCTAAATCAGCTCTTAGCGATGAAATAGAGAGTTCTATTTCTTTTGTTTCACATTTTTTTGCAATATAGCCTATAATATCATCAAATTTTGGATGTCCTGCAACGTAGGCTCCTAAAAGAGCAAGTTTATTTGTGTGTTTTAGGCCTAAATCAATAGCTTCAATAATTTTTTCATAAGGAGCAAACCTTGTCGGAATATTTAGCCAACTTGCAAGGCAAAAATTACACATTTTAGGACAGCCTCTTTCAAGTTCAATTACAAAAGTGTCTTTAAAAAAGCTTTTATCGGATAAAATTTCCGTATAAACTACTTCATCATCAAGATTATCCCTTGTTATTTTAATTTTTTCTTTTTTGTATTTTGGAACATAAATTCCTTCAAGCTTTGATAATTGAGCTAAAATTTCATCCCTTGAAAAGCTGTTTTTATTTTTTAATATGTCAAAAGCCTTGTTTAGGGCGCATTTTTCACCTATTGAAATAAAATCAAAAAATTCTTCATAAGGCAAAGGATTAGACATTAAAACAGGGCCGCCTCCAAAGATAATAGGGTCATTTTCCTTTCTTTCAGAGGATTTTAGAGGAATTGAATATTTTTTTAACATTTTAATCATATTTAAAATATCAATTTCAAAACTAATTGAAAGACCTATACAATCAACATTTTTTGGTTGAATTTGTGTTGTTTTTGAGTCTGAATAGATTCGTTCAACATATAAATCTTTGTTTAAATCAAGCAGTTTAAAAATGGTTAAATATCCTAATGAAGCCATAGCAAAGCTTTCAATTGCCGGATACATCCACCAGACATTAATTTTCGGTTCTTTGTTTGCTAAACGTTGATATAAAAATTTTTCCATTATTCTTGGTTTATTCTATTTAAATATAATTCATCCACTAAAACGCAGATTACAGAAGCGATTGCCGGAGATAAAATTACGCCCCAGAAACCCAAAAATCTTGCTGCAATTAATAGTGAAACTATAATTAACAATGGATGCATGTTTAAAAGTTTTCCAAAAACTATCGGTCTTAAAAGCTGATTTTGAGCCCATTGAGCAATCATATAAATTGCAAAAGTTAATAATACATATAAAAATCCTTGGCTTATACTCGTTATTAAACCAAGTCCAACAGCAATAGCAGGACCAACAACAGGAATAATATCAAATATACATGTTATAAAACCAAGCAAAAACGCATGGTGATTGTGAATTAATAATAAACCTAAAGTAGTTAATGCACCCACAAAAACCATTGCTATACCTTGTGCGAAAACGTAATTACCAACTTTTGATTCGATATTTTCAAGAATTTTTAATGCGTGTTCTTTTTGATTTTTTGGGAAAAATTCAATAAATTTGTCTTTTAGTCTTTTTTCGTCATATGAAAAATAAAAAACCATAATTGAAATTGCAAGAGTTGTGGTTAAAAAGTTTGCAATCCATTTACCTGCTAAAATAGAATTTTCAATAATACTTTGAGCACCTTGTGCTAAGGGGGCTTTTAAAGAATCAAAAGTTATAAAGCTTGAAATTGATTTATTAAAAATTTTGAAATTTAATAAATCATCAATATTATCAATAACATTTGGAAAATTACTCATCAGAGCAGTTGCTTCTTTAACCGAAATTGAAATTAGAGGAACTATGATTAAGAAGCTTGCAAGAATTAAAGCTAATAGGACTAATGTTACCGCCCAAACTCTCGGGATAAATTTTTCAAGTTTATTTATAACAGGATTAATTGCGCAGGTTATTACAAAAGAGGCAAATAACATCATTAAAATATCTAATGAAAAGATTGAAAGTGCGATTATAGCCAAAATAATTATAAATATTATTATATTTTTAGAAGTTAAAAATTTGATATTTTCCATCTTTTCTCCGAATTTTAAGATTTACTTATTTATGGTATAATTTTTTAAGAAAATTAGCAAGTAGAAAGTAGTTTAGCCAAATGACTAATCAAGGTTTTGTTAATCAAAATATTAAACCCCTAAATACGAAAAGAAACGAAAAAGGTAATTTAGAAATTTCAGGCTGTGATGTTGTTGAATTAGCCAAAAAATATTCAACTCCTTTGTATGTTATGGATGAAACAACTTTAACTAAGATGGCAAATGATTATAAAGAAGCTTTTTCAAAATATGACAATATAAAAATGACTTTCGCTTCAAAAGCTTTGATGACTTCATCTATTGCTAAAATTTTTCATAATCTCGGTTTTGGGTTTGATGTTGTATCAATGGGCGAAATTTTTACTCTTTTAAACTCGGGAATTGATTTATCAAAAGTATCTTTCAATGGAAATAACAAGTCGCTTGAAGAAATTGCTTTTGCAATAGATAACAATATCGACCATTTCAGCGTAGATAATTTTTATGAACTTAAAATTTTAAATTCTATAGCAAAAGAAAAAAATAAAATTCAAAAAATTCACTTAAGGATTACCCCCGGTATTGAATGTCATACCCATGAATACATTAAAACAGGGCAATCCGATTCAAAATTTGGTTTTGATTTAAATAAAATTGATGAAGCAGTTAAATTAATTTTAGATGAATACAAAAACCTTAAGCTTGTAGGTTTACATGCTCATATCGGTTCACAAATTTTTGAAACGAGTGTATATTTTGACGAAGTTAAGATTTTATTATCTGAAATTAAAAGAATAAAAGATAAATTTAATCTTGAATTAAACGAAATTAATCTTGGCGGAGGTCTAGGTGTTACTTATACAGAAGAAGATAATCCTCCAAGTGTTTTTGAAATAGCAGATACCATAATTAAATCAATTGAAATTCATACAAAAGAATTTAACTTGAAAAAACCTGTTTTATATATTGAGCCGGGGCGTTCGTTGGTTTGCAGCGCAGGTTTTAGCTTGTATACGGTAGGAAGTCAAAAAGATATTGAAGGAATAAGAAAATATATAGCTATAGATGGCGGTATGGCTGATAATCCTCGTCCATCTATGTATCAAGCAAAATATTTTGCTGAAATTGCAAATGCTAAAGAAAAAGATGATTTTGAAAAGGTAACTGTAGCAGGAAAATTTTGTGAATCAGGAGATATTTTAATTAAAGATATTGAACTTAATTCGCCTCAATCAGGAGATATTTTATGTGTTTATGATACAGGCGCATATTGCTATTCAATGTCATCAAATTATAATAATATTTTAAAACCGGCTATGGTTTTAATAAACAATGGAGAGTCTGATATAATTGTTAAAAGACAAACTTTAGAGCAATTAGTTCAAAATGATATTATTTTAGACAGATTAAAATAGAGGAATAAAATTGAATTTTACGGATATAGATATAATATTAACTACCCAATTGCAGCATTTTTTCCATGAGATGGATAAAGTGAGCTTATTTATTAATATATTTGAAATATTGGTTTTGGTTTTCATTTTATATTATCTTTATCAAAGATTTATTAAAGGAAGCCAAAGCGAAAATTTGGTTAGAGGTTCTCTTTTATTGATTGTAATGTGGGGAATATCTGAAATATTAATAAGAATTAATCTTTATATCTTTGGAGTATTTTTAAAAACCTTGGTTTTGATTGTTTCTTTTGCTTTGATTGTTATATTCCAGCCTGAATTAAGAAGATTTTTAGGATACATCGGTCAAGGTAATCTTTTTGAAAAGCTGTTTATTAATAACAGTGATTTTGATAATACTAAAAAAATAGATGTTGCAAAAGAATTAATTGAAACAATAAAATATTTATCAAAATCTAAAACGGGCGGTTTGATTGTTTTGCAAAAAGATGTTAATTCAATTGCTCAATCAGGTGTCGGAGTTAAATTGAATGCAGATATTTCTCAAGAGTTGTTATTAACTATCTTTTTTCCAAAGACTCCTTTGCACGATGGCGCTGTAATAATTAGAGAAGATAAAATTATAGCTGCAGGAGTTTTATTGCCTTTAACGGAAGATCCGAAGTTATCTTGGAGATATGGAACACGCCATAGAGCTGCAATAGGAGTATCGGAGGTTTATCCTGATTGTGCTTGTATTGTTGTATCGGAAGAAACAGGAGATGTTTCCGTTGCAATAGACGGAATATTAAAAAAATACGAAGATTTGGGTAAATTAAAAGCAGATTTAATAAGAATACTTGGTTATAAGCAAGAAGAAAAAAATAATCATGAAAAAAGCTTTATTAAATTTGACAATATCTTTGGAAAAAATCAATAATTACCTGAAATAAATTATGTCTGAAAATTCAACACAATTAAGAAAAAAGTTTGTTTTAAAAAAAAGAACAACAATAAAAACAGATTATAAAGTTGATTATGAAAATGAATTAAATGAAGCACAATTAGAAGCAGTTAAAGCTCAAAAAGGTGCAATTTTAGTCGTAGCCGGAGCAGGAACCGGTAAAACAAAGACTCTGACATATAGGTGTGCAAGATTAATTGAAGATGGAATTGAGCCAAGTTCAATTTTACTTTTAACATTTACTAAAAAAGCAGCTAAAGAAATGCTAAATAGGGCAACTTTAGTTTTGGATGACAGATGTGAAAAAGTTTCAGGCGGAACTTTCCATAGTTTTTCTAATTTAGTTTTAAGAAAATATTCTAAACTTTTAGGTTTAAAAAATAATTTTACAATTATGGATCAAGCAGACGCTCAAGATGTTATTTGGCATTGCACAAATATGCTTTATCCTAAAAAAGAAAAAAGATTTCCTAAAAAAACAACAATACTTGAGATTTATTCAAAATCTGTTAATAAAGAAACCCCTGTTAAAGAAATAATTGAAAAGGAATATTATAATTTTATTGATGTAGAAGATAAAATTATTGAAATTCATAAAGCATATGTTAAATATAAAAGAGAAAATTCAATTTTAGATTATGATGATTTACTTTTATATTTAAAATTTTTGCTTGAAGATAATGAAAATATAAGAAAAAAATTGTCTAATCAATATCAATATATCATGGTAGATGAATATCAAGATACTAATACTCTTCAAGCTGATATTATTAAGCTTTTAGCTTCTGAACACAATAATATTATGGCTGTTGGGGATGATGCTCAAAGTATTTATTCTTTTAGGGGTGCAAATTATAAAAATATTCTTGAATTTCCTGATATTTTTCCAAATTGCAAAATAATTAAATTAGAACAAAACTACAGAAGCAGCAAAAACATTTTGAATTTAACAAATGCTATAATTTCAAAAGCAAAAAAAGGATATAAAAAAGAGCTTTTTTCAAATATTGAAGATAATAAAAAGCCTGCTATAATTAAAGCGCTTAATTCTCAAATGGAAGCAGAATTTGTTTGCCAAAAAGTGCTTGAGCTTTTAGATGAAGATATAGAACTAAGTGATATTTGCGTGCTTATAAGAAACGCAAGAATGAGTTATAATCTTGAAATTGAACTATCTAAATACAATATTCCATATCAAAAATTTGGCGGTCCAAAGTTCCTTGAAGCTGCACATATTAAAGATATTATTGCTCATTTAAGAATTATTTTAAATCCTGATGATACAATCAGCTTAAATAGAGTTTTATTGCTTTTAAAAGGAATTGGTTCAAAAGCAATTACTACAATTATTCCTCTAATGCAAGCAAAAAATTATAACCAAAAATTATTACCCTCTAAATATTCAACCTCGCTTACTCCTTTATTCAATTTGTTAACAAAACAAAATGAAAATAACCATAGTCTGGTTGAACTTGTAAATGATATAATTGAGTACTATAAACCTATTTTAAAAGAAAAATATGATGATTGGCAAAAAAGAGAAAAAGATCTTGAGCATTTTTCATATTTAGCTACACTTTATAAGAAATTAGACAGTTTTTTATCGGATTTAGCGCTTGAACCTCCTGAAGCTTCGGTTGAGGGGATGTATAAAAGAAATATTAAAGACGATTGTTTAACAATTTCAACTATTCATAGTGCCAAAGGGCTTGAATGGAACAGTGTTTTTATAATCGGAGCAGTGGATGGCAGATTTCCAAGTGCATATTCATTTAATTCAGATGAAGAAATGGAAGAAGAACTAAGATTAATGTATGTTGCAACTACAAGGGCAAAATCTGATTTATTTATCAGCTATCCAATTGATATGTATGACTATTCAACTCAAATGATTTTAACTAAGCCCTCAAGGTTTTTAGATAACTTGGATGAAAATTTGCTTGAAGTTTGGGATATTGAACAAGTCGACTAAAATTATTATGGTATAATTTTTTTATGGAAAATAAATATATTTCAATTGGCAAAATAACTAATTTTTTTGGAATTAAAGGCGAAGCAAAAGTTGGTTTTGATAACTCAAATCAAATTAAAAACGCCAAAGAGGTTTTTCTTTTGGATGATGAATCAAAAAGAAAATTAACGATTAAAAATGTTCGTTTTCATAAAAATTTTGCAATAATTAAATTTAATGAAATTGATGATATTAACGATTTAATTCAATATAAAGGTCAAAGAATTTTTATTTTAAAAGAAGAAGCAATTAAAAAACTTGAAAAAAATGAGTTTTTAATTTCAGATTTGGTTGGTTGTATTGTATATAATGAAAATCAAGAAAAACTGGGTGAAGTTGCTGCAATTTCAACAAATTCGTCGCAAGATTTATTAAATATTAAAAACTTAATCGGAAAAATTTGTCTTGTTCCTTTTGTGGATGAATTTTTCCCAATTGTTGATATAAAAAATAAAAAAATAATAATGAAACCTATTGAAGGGTTATTGGTATAATAAAAGCCACACTATATCTATCGACATTATATTTATAATCCTACAATTAAAAAATCTCCTAAATAGGTTTTTATACCCGTACTATCATCCTTATGGCTGCTATGTTTCCATCCTGACCAGATTCGAGAGATACTACGCCACAAAAACATAAATTATCAACAATTTTTTAACTTTCAAATTACGAATATAAATGCCTCATGATATACTCTGCACCCGACATTAGCTTTCGGTCAAGGAGAAGCAACCCCCCGTGAAGTGTGGCATAAATATTTTAGCATAAAATTAAACTATGGCGCAAATTCAAAAATTAATATATAATGAACTTAGATTATAGGAGTAAATTATAAATGACAAAACAACCATCAGATACAGCACCTGTTGAAGTAGTTATTATAACTAAAGACCATGAAATTAAAGGAACGGTTTATGTTTCTAAGTTTACAAAATCTAATCGTGAATTGACAGAATTATTAAATGATAAAGAAAGAAGGTTTTTAGCTGTAACAAACGCAGAAATTACTCCGCAAGGAAGTGTTTCTACTCCTAAAAGATACGATTTTTTAGAAATTCATATTGATTCAATTATAATTATGCATCCTGCCTCTCAAACTTTATTTAAAGAAAGTTCAAAAGTTCAAGAAGATATTGCTAAATTCAGAGAATTAAGAAATAGGTTATCTCAAACTAAACCATTTTAAAATCTAGTGTTATAAGGAATTGAGATTAATATTAACGCCGATAAATAAACATCACAAATAAAGATGTTTAATAAGAATTTGCAGCTATAAGAAAATAAATATCAAATAATTAATTTTTTGTTAATATCCTATGTTATTTTAAAAATTACATATATTATAGTAAAGTAAGATTATTGTAATACGAAAATGTAATCAGTATAAATGGAGGATATTATGATTAAACCTTTAGCAGACAGACTTGTTATTAAAGTTATTGATGATGTACAACAAACTTCAGGCGGAATTTTTATTCCTGACAGTGCTAAAGAAAAACCTCAAAAAGGTGAAGTTGTAGCTGTTGGCTCAGGCAAAACTCTTGATAACGGTGAAAAAGAACCCATGGAAGTAAAAGTGGGTGATGTTGTATTGTTTGCAAAATATTCAGGAACAGATGTAAAAGTTGATGATGTTGAATATAAGATAATCTCTGTTAAAGATGCTCTTGCAATTCTTGGTTAATTAGAGATTTTAAAAGTTTATCACTAGAAAGAAAAGGAAAGTAAATTATGGCTAAAAAAGTAGTATTTGATACAACTGCCAGAGAAGCCTTATTGAAAGGCGTTAACGCAGTAGCAGATGCAGTAAAAGTTACATTAGGACCAAAAGGTAGAAATGTAATTATTGAAAAAAAATTCGGTTCACCTCAAATTGTTAATGATGGTGTTACCATTGCAAAAGAAATTGAACTTAAAGACGGTTTAGAAAACGCAGGCGCTCAATTGTTAAAAGAAGTTTCTTCTAAAACAAATGATGTTGCAGGTGATGGTACAACAACAGCTTCTGTTTTAGCTCAAGCTATCTTTAAAGAAGGTATTAAAAACCTTACAGCAGGCGCAAATCCAATGGGTATTAAAAGAGGTATCGCTGAAGCAGTTAAAGTTGCTCAAGAAGAAATTAAAAAAATGTCTAAATCTGTTGATTCAAAGGAAATGCGTGCGCAAGTTGCTGCAATTTCAGCAGGTAATGACAAATTCATCGGCGATTTGATTGCTGATTGTATGGAAGCAGTTGGAACAGACGGTGTTATAACTGTTGAAGAATCAAAAACTTTCGGAACTGATAAAAAAGTTGTTGAAGGTATGCAATTTGATAAAGGTTATATTTCACCATATTTCATAACTGACCCTGAAAGAATGGAAGCAGTTTTAGAAGATGCTTATGTTCTTTGTGTAAACAAAAAAATCAATTTAATTGCTGACCTTGTACCTATCTTAGAACAAGTTGCAAGAGATGGTAAGTCATTATTGTTAATTGCTGAAGATGTTGAAGGTGAAGCTTTAGCAACTTTAGTTGTTAATACAATGAGAAAAGTTTTAAGAGCAGTTGCAGTTAAAGCTCCAGGTTTTGGCGACAGAAGAAAAGCAATGCTTGAAGATATCGCTGTATTAACAGGCGGTCAAATGTTTACTGAAGAACTTGGTATTAAACTTGAAAATATTACTGTTCAAATGCTTGGTAAAGCAAAAAGAGTTACAGTTACAAAAGATGAAACAACAATTGTTGTTGGTGATGAAACAAAAGCAGCTGTTGCTGAAAGAGTTCATCTAATTAAAAAACAACTTGAAGCTTCTGATTCAGAATATGATAAAGAAAAGCTTCAAGAAAGAATTGCAAAACTTTCAGGCGGTGTTGCTGTAATTGAAGTTGGTGCAGCAAGTGAAGTTGAATTAAAAGAATCAAAATTAAGAATTGAAGACGCCTTAAATGCAACTCGTGCAGCTCAAGAAGAAGGTATTGTTCCAGGCGGCGGCGTTGCTCTGTTAAGAGTTCAACAAGTTCTTTTAAAAGAATTAGAAACAAGAACTTTTGCAAATGATGATGAAAAAACAGGTTTCAAAATCTTAACTGCAGCCCTAGATATCCCTGTTATTGCAATTGCAAATAATGCTGGTGCTAAAGGCGAAGTTGTAGTGGACGCCGTAAGAAAACAAGAAGGCGCATACGGATATGATGCTATGGCAAACAGATATGTTGATATGTTTGAAGCAGGTATTGTTGATCCGGCTAAAGTTACAAGAAGTGCTTTAGAAAATGCAGCTTCAGTTGCTTCAATGTTATTGACTACAGAAGCAGCAGTTGTTGAAATTCCTGAAGAAAAAGCTCCTGAAGCTCCTATGGCAGGCGGTATGCCAGGCATGGGCGGCATGGGAATGATGTAGCGGATTTTGACCAGCACGTAACGAAGCATAAGCAAAGTAAGTGCGCCTGTTTGAGCAATTTTAAAGAGCGGCTAGACACAAGCCTAAAAGCGGAGTACTAAAATTGCGAGGTGTCAATAATCCAAGACGACATCAAAAGCGTAAACTGTGTGTAAAAAAGACAAGCTCTTGGCTTGTCTTTTTTTAATCTTATTAATAATTTTTACAATAGCCTATAATTTAGCCTTTTTAGGTTGATTTTTAAAAATATCTTTTGTTATAATTCAATATAGCAGATGGATTTTTTATGGTTGAGATAAAAAAAATATTTTTAAATTTTATTAAAAAAACCGGTATTATAGAAAACATAAAGTACCATAGTTTTTTATTCTATTTTCTTTCTAAAATGAAAGAAAAGCCTAATAAATTTAAAATCACAATAAATACAAATTGTCTTGTTTTGTCTCAGTATCCGGGGGCGGAAATCAAAGGATTGGGCGGGCTTATTGCTCAGTTTCCCAAAAACTTTGAAATACTTTGCTTTACTAACGGTTCAACAATGCTGAAAGAGTTTGATACAATTAAATCGGCAAGCATAAAAAAACAACAATTCAGCGATATTATGAAATCTTTGAGAGTAAAAGGTTTTAAAATTTTTGATATTGATTGCGGAACATTAAAAAATCATTATTCAACTTTTAGAAAAATCGATATTTCAGAAGCCGATTATATTTTTATTCCTAACATATTTGATAATAATAAAGATACATTGGCTCTTTTAAGTCATTTTAAAAAAATTTTACAAGAAAAAGAATATAATCCAAATCTTAAAATAATAATGTATGAATCAGATTTTGCGCTTTGTGCACCTGATTATTTAATTGACATTACTTCAATTATTGAAACAAAAAGAAGAATGCTTGAAATATATTACCCTAAAGAAGAATATCAAAATTATATTGATAAAGTTCTTGGATTAAATGCTTATAGAGCTCATTTTTCTAATTATGATTTTTGTGAAACCTTCATGGGTTTTGATTATGATGAATTTATAAAAATTCCGCTTTTAAACCCTACATCCAATCATTAACTTGAGCTTTGCAGCCTGATTTAATACAGGTTGAGCATGCTTCGCATTCCAGATAGTTAATTTTTGAGCAATCATCTAATGATGAACCGAGCCTTGCTCTGTAATCTTGCGCCAGAATAGGACAAGAATAAACGCCGTTTTGACTTACAACTCTTGAAGAAGAACAATCCAGATTTTTAATATTGATGTTATCTATTTTTTCAATTTGATTTTGTTCAGCTTCTTTATTATAAAAAGGGATAATTTTTAAATTAATCGCCTCAAGCTCAACGCCTTTTTTTATAAAATATTTTTTAAATTCATCAAAAATTTCTTCTTTTGGTTTATTTTTGTAATTTACAACGCTGATTATCGGATTAAATTCATATTTAATCAAGCTCATAATGGCGCTTAGCGCTTTTCTGAAGCTGCCTCTGCCTCTTAATTCATCATTTTCTAATTCGTTTGTTGAATCAAGGCTAATTCGATATATTGTTTCAAATTGACTTTCATCGTCTATTTTTCTTAAAAATCTTGCTTTTTTATCATTAATCATTGTGCCGTTTGTTAAAACGGTTGTATTTGAAACTTTTAAACATAATCTTAAAATTTGATTAAAATCAGGATGCATTAAGGGTTCTCCTCCTGTTAAATAAATTGAATTAAGATTTTTGTTTTTGACATAAATTAGAGATTGTTTAATTTTGTCTAATTGCATAAAGTCTTGTTCTTGTTTATAAGGATTTTTTTCTATATAACAGTGTTTACATTTTAAATTGCAGGTTTTTGTTGATAATTGAAAAAATAAATTTTTTAATTCAGCTAATTCTACTTTTGGCGATGTCATAAAAATTGTTTGTTGATTTTGCATTTCATCTTTCTCCTTGACTGCTAATAATTCAGCCTAAAATGCCAATGTTTAATAAATTGCCATTTTTAAAGGCTTCCACTCTGATTTCACATTATTTTATAAATTAAGAATGTAAATTAAAATTAGCCGACTAGGTATAATTAAAAAATTTTGTGGAATTATATTCATGCTTATTTGCTTTCAAATTTCATAAAAATTTGCTATACTAAATATCAAGAGAAAGGCGGGTTTATGAGCGAACAAACATCAAACAACTCCGGAAGACGTTGGTATGACAAAGACCCAATCTTAAAAGAGGCACTTGAACTTTTGAGATTATCAACAGATGAGCAAAAAGAGCAGGCAAAGGACTTTATGCTTAAATTGCAAGAAGACGTTGCTGCGGATGTTATAGAAAGAATTTATCAAATTGTTACCCAATATCAAGGAAAAGGTAACAGATGGTACGATAATGACCCTGTTATGATAAAAGCTGTTGAAATGCTTCGTCAAGCCGACCCAAAAACTCAAAGAGTAGCCGCTCTTAAATTATTGTTGGCACTTGAAAAAAACAGTTTTGATTAATATGATAAAAGATGTTCAAAATCAAAAAGATTTAAGAAATATACCAATTCAAAAAGTTGGTGTTAAAGACGTTGAAATACCTTTAAAAATAGAAAGAAAGCCTCAAAATAACGATAATAAGCCGGAAGAGGTTGTTTATGCAAAAGCAAAAATGTCCGTGAGTCTTCCTTCTCATTATAAAGGCACGCACATGTCAAGATTTCTTGAAATCTTGAACAAATACAGAACAAAATGTCTTTTAACAACGGATATTGAACATATACTGTTCGATATGAAAGCAAAATTGGATGCCAAAAGTGCATATTTAAAGTTTGATTTTAAATATTTTATGACTAAATATGCTCCTAAAAGCAATCTTGAATCTTTAATGTGTTATGATTGTTCTTTTGAAGGAGAATTGGACGATAATTGCAACTATAATTTTTATCTTATAGTTAAAGTTCCGATTACAACTCTTTGCCCTTGTTCAAAAGAGATTTCGGCTTATGGAGCGCACAATCAAAGAGCATTGTTAAAAATTAAAGTCGGCTATGATACCAACAGACACATTTGGCTTGAAGATTTAATTGAAACTGCGGAAAGTTGTGCTTCGTGTCAAATTTATTCTCTTTTAAAAAGAGAAGATGAAAAATATGTAACCGAATGTGCTTATGAAAACCCAAAATTTGTTGAAGATGTTATAAGGGATGTTGTTATTAAATTAAATGAAAATGAAAAAATAAATTTCTATGAAGTTGAAATGGAAGCATTTGAATCTATCCATAATCATAATGCTTGGGCATATCAAAAGTGTTATAAATAATTATGATTGAAATTAAAAACATTGTATTTACCAATTGTAAAAAAAATCCCTTAACAAAACTCTTTTGTTTTGTTAATTATCTTCTGCCCTTAAGATTAAAATATGCAAATGAAAGCTTTGTTGCGCTTATAAATAGAACTCAACAAGGACTTATAACTCTCGATAAAGATACAAAAAGCCATACTCGCTTTAAAATCACAAAACTAATTTTAGAAGAAAATTCAACTTCTATTGCAAATCAACTTGTAAATTATGTTATATCAAGATATAGGGCGATGGGGGCGCATGCTTTTTATGTTGTTATTGACGAAAAAAGTGATATTTTATTGAATATTTTTAAAAATGAATTAAATTTTAGAGCATGCGGATGTGAATATTTATATAAAATAAATTCAATAAATACAAGCTGTACTTTGTTTTTAAAACCTTTTAAAAAAGATTTGGCAAAAAATGTTTGTAATTTTTATAATGAAAGTATAAATTCATTTAACAGATTTTTATTTTCAAGAGAAACGTATCAATTTTTAAATAAATATGAAAAATTTGTTTTCTATAATGACAACGAAAACAAAATTTTGGGTTATTTTGAAGTTGCTACAAAAAACAATTTGGATTATTACATTAATTTTTCAATTGACTTTGCCTATAATATTTATCTTACGGATGCCATCAAATTCATTTATTCTAAATTAAAACAAAAAAATAAAAACTTTAATTTATATATAAAAGTCAAAGATTATTTTATGAATTCAAAAGAATTAATTGCCATTTTAAACGAAAATAATATGGAATTTGTTTCTAAAAGCAGAATTTTAGCAAAAGATTATTTTAAAGAAATCAAAGAAGATAACCTTTTTAAAAGTGCAAAAATTATTTTCAATGACCCTACAACGGCATAGTTGAAAATGTTTCTTTTAAATATTCCTCGCAGCCTTTTGTTATTGCTTTTGCAATAATTCTTTGAAATTTTTTATCGGCCAATTTTATTGCTTCTTCTTTTCTGATTATATAACCGCATTCTATTAAAACGCTCGGTTGAGCTGTTGGTCTTGTTAAAACAAACGAAGCATAATTTACTTTGTCATCTTTAAATTTTGTTGAAATTAAAAGATTATCTTGGATTTTTTTAGCTAAAGGATAAGAAAAATCATTGTAATAATAAACGCCGACACCATGCTTTTTATCAACATCTTTAGGGTTTGGCAGTGAATTTTGATGAATACTCAAGAGTATATCTGTTTGTTTTTCTTTTGCAAAATCAACTCTTTTATATAAATCTGTTTTCTTATCTCTTGTTCTTGTCAGATAGACTTTAGCACCCTTCTTTTTTAATTCTTTTTTTAGTTTCTTAGAAATTTGAAGATTTAATTTTTTTTCTTCTAAATTGAATGCACAGGCACCTTTTTCAATTCCTCCGTGACCGGGGTCAACAACAATAATTTTATGTTTTAAAGGTTTTTTATTGTTAATTAAAGGTGTTTTTTTAATTTCTACTATATATCCTTTTTCGTTTTTTAAAATGTCATAACCAAAAACAGGTTTATCATTTTCATATTGAATTTTAAAGTCATTTTTAATGGAATTTGGAAGAATAAAATTTTTATTTATTTTATCAATTTTTATTTCAGTCGGGTCATATCGATTATCAAAAAGAGTAAAATCTATATTGTTATTGTTTTCTTTAAATTCATATGCGCTAATTGTTTTTGTTTCAATATTAAATTGATATTTTTTCTTGTCTTCTTTAAAAGATATTTTTTCTATGTTATCAAATCTTTTTTCAGGAATTATTGCTTGAACTTCAACAAATTTTTTATTTATCCAAGCATAATTATTGTTGTTTAAATCAATTCTATAATATTTATCATTTTGCTTATCTGCAAACAGAACACTGTTTTTAAAAAGATGAGCCAGTCTTTTAGCGTTTTCATCAGGCTTTTCTCTTAAAGGAGTATTATCAGCTAAAACTTCTAAAACTGCATATTTTGCTATTCCGACATCTTGTAATTCGGAATTTGCAAAAACAGGACTTAATAACAATAAAAATAATAAAATTAATTTTTTCATATAAAAATTATAATACAGTATTATTCTTGTTCAATTAATAATTTAAGTATTATCCTATTTTTAAATTAATTCAATAAAATACATCTTTAAAATTAAAAACCTTTATAATAAAATAAACAAATGGATAAAAATTTTAATCTAAGTTTCAAAAAGAACAGTATAGAAAAACTGCTTTTAAATCTTGATCAAAATCCTTACAGTCAAAAGAATAAGGATTTTAGATACACTCTTTCTTTGATTTATGAACTAATTGAAGAAGAATTCGCCGACACATTTGATACAAAAAATCCTATTTTAAGACAAACCGAAATCTATTTTGATAATGAATTAAATAATACAAGTATTTTTATCACACCACCGTATAATTTTGATTATTACTTAAAACAAAAAGGTTCTCTGTATCGTTTAAGACCGCAATATCGAGGATCTGATTACGGATATAAAATCAGTCTGGATATGTTTTTTGAATATTTTACAGGGGTAGATGAAAACCTTGATTTGTCGGATTGTTCTGATAATTATAAATTTTATTTTAACCTTGTTCAATTTGTTAAAAAAACTGTTGAAAAATTACACTTCATTCCTGCGGTTAATTTTAGAAAAGATACTTTTAATATTGTTTATGAGCCTTATTTTCAAAACAAAGATTTCTTAAAAGCTTATTCAACCATTGTTGATAATGATGTTTTAGATTCTGATACAACAAAAAAATTAATCAAAAGATATTTAAATTATCTTATTTTCACATTTTTAAATGTGAAACATTATCGCTTCAAAGACTTAAAAGCAGCGCCATATTTAGTTAAAAATGCTCTTCAAAAAAGAATGTTAAAAGGTAATGACCTTGCGCTTGATATTCAAACTTGGTTTGATGAGATGAGCCTTGGAAGCTATGATATTATCCCTGTATTTAATATTGAAAAGTTATCTGATGAAAAATTCTTGCTTAGAATTTTAGCCAAAGATAAAACCAAAAATGAAATAATTAATCTTGATGAGTTATCTGATGAAGAAAAAATTCTGATTGAAAAACAAATAAATTGGGCAACAAAATACATTGAAGACCTTGAAGATGTTACAATGGAGCTTGATTTATCGGGTGTATATAAATTAATTACTCAAATTACATATTATCTTTCTCAAGCAGGCATGGAAGTAAATCTTCCAGAAGGATTGAATAATGTTATTATCCCAAGAGCCTCAATTAATGCGAAGATTAAAGCAAAAAGGATTGAAGATTTAAAAGAACTTCTTATGAATCCAACCGGTTCAACAATTTCGCTTGATGAAATTATGAATTTCAAGGTTGAAATTGCTCTTGGTAACGGTGAAAAAATTTCAGCTGAAGAATTTAAAGAATTGGCTAAAAATTCACAAGGCTTAATTAAATATAAAGACAGATATATTTTAATAGATAAAGAAGAAACCGATAAACTTCTTGCGCGTCTGGAAAAACAGCCAAATTTGACCGTTAATAAAATGCAATTATTGCATAATGCATTATCGGGTAAAATTGATGAATATGATTTTGATTATGATGAAGCATTTGCAAGAGTTATTTCTGATTTTACTAAAGTTGAAGATATCGAGCTTCCTAAAGAATTAAACGGAACTTTAAGAGCATATCAAGAAATCGGATATCGCTGGTTATACACCAATATTAAAAAAGGATTTGGGTGCTGTATAGCAGACGATATGGGTCTTGGTAAAACAATTCAGGTAATTAGCTTAATTTTAAAATTAAAAGAAGAAAATAAACTAAAAAAACCTGTCTTAGTAGTTTGCCCGACAACTTTAATGGGAAATTGGAAAAGCGAATTAAACAATTTTGCGCCGAGTTTAAATGTTTTAACGTATCATGGCTTTAATCGAGAATTTTCAACAAATTGCGATGTGATTTTAACTACTTATGCAATTTTAAGGATTGACCTTGAAAAATTCCAAAAAACAAACTGGGATTTATTGATTATTGATGAAGCGCAAAATATTAAAAATCCATCTACAAGCCAAACCCAAGCAATAAAAGCAATAAAAGCTCAAATGAAAGTAGCTATGACAGGTACTCCGGTTGAAAACAGATTATCAGAATTATGGTCAATTTTTGATTTCATTAATAAGGGATATCTTGGTTCGCTTGTTGATTTTAGTAAAAATTACTCTATTCCTATTGAAAGATTTAAAGAATTAACTCGTGCTCAAAAGCTTAAAAAGGCGATTAGTCCTTTTATGCTTAGACGTTTAAAGACAGATAAAACAATTATTTCAGATTTGCCTGAAAAAGTTGTACTTGATGATTTTTGTTATCTTACAAAACCTCAAGTTGCCTTGTATGAGCGAATTTTAAAAGAGTCTATGGATAATATAGCTAAATCAGAATCCAAAATGAACAGGCGCGGTGCTATATTTAAATTAATTACAAACTTAAAACAAGTTTGTAATCATCCTTATCATTATTTAAAACATGGCGATATGTCAGCAAATGCTTCAGGTAAAACTCAAAAATTGATGGATATTTTGCACAATATTATTGATAACGATGAAAAAGTTCTTGTTTTTACGCAGTATAAAGAAATGGGAGCAATTTTAGAGCATATTATTTCTGAAGAATTTAATCAAACGCCTTTATTTTTTCATGGCAGCTTGAATGTTAAGCAAAGAGAAGAAATTATTCAGAAATTCCAAAACGATATTCAAGATAAAATTATGATTTTATCGTTAAAAGCAGGAGGTTTAGGACTTAATTTAACAAGTGCATCCAATGTTATACATTATGACCTTTGGTGGAATCCTGCTGTTGAAGACCAAGCAACAGACAGAACCTATCGTATCGGGCAAGATAAAAATGTTATGATACACAGGTTTATTACTTTATCAACTTTTGAAGAAAAGATTGATAAAATAATTAAAGATAAAAGAGAGCTTGCAAATGCCGCCGTATTTGAGGGTGAAAGAACGATTACCGAGCTTTCTGATGATGAAATTTATGAAATATTCTCATTGGCTTAATTTTTTTCAACCATGATATCTAATATTTCAAAAATTGCGTTCAATTCTTTAATGTTTGCTTTTGGCAGTTTTGAATTAATCAATTCTATCAATTGATTTTTCTTTTTATCTGTTTCAACAACAAAAAAACTAAACATTTCAACATCCAATATATCGCTCAATTTTGCAATTGTGGCAATAGAAGGGGTTGAATTTCCCGTTTCAAGACGGCTTATATATTTTGGATCAACATTAATTTTTTCGGCAAGCTTTGCTTGAGTTAACCCTCGTTTTTTTCTGATTTCTTTAATTTTATTACCGATTTGAATATTTATTTCGTCCATTAATACCACTTTAAAAGATTTTAAATTATAATAAACTATCTATTTGTTAGAAAATAATTGACATATTCTAATAAATAGATAGAATATATTATTATAAGTTAACTATTTTATAAAAAAATATCACTCATTGTGATAATTTTAAGGAATTAATTATGTCAAACAAAAACACAAAAAATGCTTTTTCTTTAGTTGAGCTGCTTATTTCTTTAATTGTAATTTCTTGTATAACCGCTGCTTTTACTCCTTTGATAACTAAAAAGTTTTCATCTGGTGTCTTTGGTGGCGGCGGTTCAGTCTCAGACATTAGTGCAGATTGTGAGAAATTTGGTCCTAATTGTAATCTTTGCACTAGTAACTTTTGTTTATCTTGTACAGGGTTAACTTGTAATTCTGATGAATATAAAGATAATAAAAGTTGTACTTGTAAAAAATGTATTGATAAATTTGGTGCTGATTGTACTAAATGTAATGAAGATAAATGTTTAACATGTCCAGATGGACAATATTTAGATGAAAATCAAAACTGTAAACCTTGTACAGATAAATTTTCTAATTGTTCAAGTTGTACTCTTTATCAATGCAATGCTTGCAAAGATGGATACATTTTGACAAACCCAATTTCATCTAATCCTTGTAGCAATTTTAACTGCTCTAGTCCAGATTTTATGCAGATTGGGAACCTTTGTATTACAAA
>CALVHD010000025.1 GCA_944327245.1 Candidatus Gastranaerophilales bacterium | reverse complement strand
CTTGGAGTAAAGGATGTTGATTCTAATTTAATGGCAAAAGTTTTATTGAATTTAGATAAAGAAATCACAGGAAAGGCTTCCGGTTTAATTGAGTTGAACAGCGATAAAAGCCTTAAATTGAACGGAAAAATTCAGTTTTTGGTTAATAACGGCACAATTGGAAAAATCGGGTTAGTGGAATATGTTTTAAAAATTGCTTCTGTGTTTAGAAATCCTATTGTTATGATTAGCCCAGGTGCAATAATAGACATTGTTTCAATTCCAGAGGGTAAATTTGATAAAATTACAGGTCAATTATTATTAAAAGATAACGTTGTAAGTATGATAAATATTAAGTCTTATTCTTCTACTTTGTCTGCGTTAATAAGAGGCAGGTTTGATTTAGAGCGGCATGATGCTTCTTTGAGAATTTATACAAGATTTTCTACGGATAAAAAATCTGCATTTGGTTTTTTGAGAAATCTATCACTAAATCGTCTTGCTAATAAGGTTAAAATGAACACAAGAAACGATGCCAATTATTATGCTTCAGAATTAAAAGATTTACCTTCTATAGCTGTTGGAAAAAAAGATTCGGAAGTGTTTTTAACACAGGTTGAAGGAGATGTTGAACATAATAACTTTATTTCAAGTTTGAAAAAAATTAAGTAGCAAAAGAAAAATCGCTATCCAACTTAAAAATGGTTTTAATTGTCATATGAGCTAAAAGTAATACGTTTAAAGGTATATTGCCCATTGAAATTACTTTGAAGTTTTGAGAAGTCGTTTGTTTGGCTTTCGATTTGATTATTTTGAAATCGGTTGATAAATTTATGTTTCCGTTTTGAGATAAAAGTTTAATTATGTTGTTAAATTTTTCAAAAGGGAAAACTTCTGTTGAATATATATCTAAGAAAAGTTTGCTGTCGTTTGTATTGATTGTGCAAAGCGTGTTTGAAAAATTAATGGTTTCAAGCATTATGGATAATGTTGAAGACTTTGCTTTTTTAAATTCTTCTTCGTTTAATTTTTCAAATTCATTTTCTTTGTTGAAAATCGGAATATTTAAAGGAATATATAAAAGTAAAAGTTCTTTTAAGGTGTTAGTATTTATTGTGCTTGATTGCTGTATAGAGGTTAAAATGTTGAGCATATCTTTTAATTGGGTAATATCCTCATTTCCTTGTTTTAGGGTAGTTGCAATTATATTCAAGAGTTTATTTATTCCGTTAGTAGAATTTTGATTTAGAAATTCATTAAGGGCTTTTATGTTTAATAAATTTTCAATCAAAAGTTTTGCTGATTTATCTTGGTTTTGAGGATTATTTAGGTTTGAAATAAATTTATCTATTGATGATGGCATATCAAGCAGATTAAGAAGATATTTTAAAACCTGCTCGTTTGTCATTTTGACTGTTTCATAATTAATCATTAAATTGGGGTTAATTATGGTTTGTTGTTGTTGAAATTGTGTTTGAGTTTGATTTTGGCCGAATTGGTTAATTTGTGTATTTTGATTATCTTGCACAAAATTTGCTTTTTGGCTTGTGAGATTTTGTTGAATATTAAAATTATTGTTTATAGGATTAAAATTTGTCATGACTTTTTTATAATTATTTAAGGTTTTTAATCAAAAAATTTGTTTTATTATTAAAATTGTAAACTTTTTTTAAATCCCCAAAATCCGCTATATATATGATGATAAAGCATTATTACAAGTGTAGAATATAAATATATTTAACTAATTTGCAAAAGTGTACTTTTTTAGTTTAAAATGTAATTGTAGTTAGTTATTTACTGGCTGACTAAAAAAATTTTTTAATGGGGAAATGGGGGTTTTGATAACCTCCCTTTTTTTTATCTTGACATTTTTAAAATCTTTTCGCTTCTTTCGAGTTGGTTTTTGTACATTTCAATTTGATTTTTATCCCCAATCAATAATGAAATTTCGTAAGCTTGTTTTTTGTAGCTAATTTCGTTAGGATCAATCTCGATCGCTTCTTTAGAATACAAAAGAGCATTTTTGTATTCTTTTAGTTTAAGATAGCTTCTTGCCATTTGGTAGTAATATTTTGCTATATTTGGATTTAATTTGATTGCATTATAGATAGATTTTCTTGCATCTTCATAATTAGCTAAATCATTTAAAATCAGTCCTTTAAAATAATATGCTTCAGCATTGTTGCTGTCAAGCTCTATGTATTTGTTAATCGAATTAAGTGCATTATTTAAATCATGCAGTCTGTAATAAATTCTTGTTAATGAATTGTATATATTAGCGCAATTTTGATATTTTTCGCTAAATTTTTCAATCATGTTTAAAGCTTCATTGTATTCTTTTTCATCAATTAATAAATCGATAACTTCAAGCGTGTAATATATTGAATTTGGATCTATTTTAAGGGCATCCATATATATTTTAATGGCTTGTTTATATAGTTTTAATTCTTTGTATACACTTGCTAAGGTATCAAGCAGAACGGTGTTATCTTTTTCTTTTTCGTAAAGTTCTTCAAGATGTTTTTTGGCAAGAGATAAATTCATTGATTTTAAGTTTATAATTTGAATTAAAATTTGTGCGTTTTCGTAGATTTTTGAATTTTTATCAATTGAATTAAGGTTTAAAAGTGCTTTTTGCAGTTTGTTTTGTTTGATTAAAATCCATCCTATAAGAAAATATTTTTCATCAAGATTGTTTGTATTGTTTTTGGCTAAATCAAGGTTAATTGATTTTTTCATTGCGCATAATGCTTCATCAAGCCAAGCGATATCGCAGTATGTTTTAGCAAGATCGTAATAAAAATTATGATTATCGTTATCCAGTTTGATTGCACTGCTGAATAAGTCAATTGCTTTTGTATAATTTTTATTTTTGCTTTCAACCATTCCAAGATAATATAGCGCAATTGGGTTGTCATCTTCAATATTTAGGCAATATTGAATAACTTTTGAGTAATTACCGTTTTCAAATTCAATTGCGGCTAAATCAAGGTTTGCATTGGTGTGATATGCGTTTATTGAAAGAACTTTTTCTAAAAGCAATTTCTTTTTTGTTCCGTTACATAATGTTGAGATTAAATATAGAATATCTGTGTCAAGTTTAATTTCGTCAGGAAGAGAGTTAAAGATTTCTATTACATCTTGAGCTTTATCAAGTTTAATCAGAACTTTAAAATAGTTGTAGTAGCTTTGCGGAGTTTTATTTTCCTCTGTCATCTTTTGAGCAATATTTAGCGCTTTATTTAGTCTGTTTGTTTGACAGTAAATGTCATAACATTTTTGTATACTGTATTGGTGATGTTTGTTAATTGCAAGAGCTTTATGGAATTCATCAAGAGCTCTATCGTAGTTTTTTAGTTGAATATGTAAATCTCCGATTTGAGATAGTAATTCAACATTATCTTGTTTTATATTGTCATACTCAAGTGCTTTATACAACAACTCAAGTGCTTCTTTGTACTTTTTTAGGTGTTTAAGTTCAAATGATTTTTTAATAAGTTCTATTTTTTCTTTATTTTCTTCCATAGGTTTTATTATATTTTATTTTTTAACTTTATTCAATAAAATGGTGTTGACTTTAAATAAAAAATTCTTATCTCTAATATATATAGTGTATTTTTATCGTTTCTTATGAAGTTTTAATAACACCGGTCGTTTACTTATAAAAAAGGAGTATACAATGAAACTGGCAGCAGGAATAAACTTTGACGCTTCTGGAATTGCTCAATCTATTAATGCCATGCAAATGGAAATGGATATTATGGGTATTTTTGGTGAAAATGTTGTCGGATTTGATAAAATTGGCTATCAAAGAAAAGAAGCAGTTATTTCTTCTTTTGCGGAGTATATAGGTACAAATGCACTATCGCACAGTGTTGATACTCAAACTGGCAGATTGGTTATGACTCAAAGACCCTTGGATTTGGCGTTATCAGATAAAGGATATTTTCAAGTTTTAAATTCTGACGGAAGTGTAGAATTGACTCGTGATGGAAGATTTAAAATAAACAAAGAAGGAGAACTTTTGACTCAAAACAATCAAAAGGTTTTATCTTCAACCGGTTATCCTATTGTATTGCCTTGTGTTCCTGATGATGTAAGTAAAATCACAATCGGATTAGACGGCAAAGTCGGAGTATTCGATAGTAAAAAAAGAGGTCTTTTGACAGCAGGTACAATTGGAATTGTTTCTTCTGACGGAGAAAGGGTAAATTCTAACTGTGTTCGTCAGGGTTATGTTGAAGCTTCAAATGTTTCATTGGAAAAAGAATATATTGAAATGGCGAATTATAAAAGAAGTTTTGAAGCAAACAGACAAATGTTCAGGCTTCAAAATTCAAAATTATCTACTGCGATTTCAAGATTAGGACAAGTATAAAAAGGGTAATATATGGCTTATAATCTACAAGGCATGGTAAGAAAAGCATCTACAAATTTAACTGTCGAGTTTGACAGATTGGCTTATGCTACTCAAAATATTGCCAATATTCAAACAAACGGATATAAAGCTGTTAGATTTGAAGATGTTATTGATGCAGACGGTTCTGTTCATGGTATTGAAAGAACAGATACAAAAACAGGCGATTATTTGATTACAAATAACCCTTTAGATATTGCGCTTCAATGCCCCGGTTATATTCCTGTTACAACCCCTCAAGGAGAAATCAGATATACAAGAGATGGCGCTTTTACAACAAACAAAGACGGTTATTTAATTACAAAAACAGGTGATTTAGTCGGCTCTGGAATTATCATAGATTCAACCGCAGAAAGAATTGAAATAAAAGAAAACGGCGATGTTTTTACATATAAGACATTAGGAGATGAGCCTGTATATTCCGGTACAATTCCTGTAGTACAGTTTCAAAATCCTGAAGCTTTGAAAGATGTTGGAGCAAATGAGTTCATTGCGACGGAAAATTCAGGCGCTATGAAATTAATAGAGGATCATAAAGGAATTAAGCAATATGGGGTTGAACGCTCAAATCTTGATGTGATTTCAGAAGTCTATATGGTTTCAAGAATAAATGCCTCAATACTTGCAACTACTTCATTAATGAAAGCAGTTGATCAAATGTATCAGCAAGCAATTAATTTAACAGAATAGTAAAAAAAGGACAAAAATATGGGATTACTTCCTTTGAATTTATTGAATAAACCTCAAAAGATGCTTGATTTAGTAGCCCAAAGACAAGAATGTTTGTCTGATAATATTGCAAATATGCACACAAAGGGCTATAAAAGAAAAGATATCGATTTTTCTCAATATTTAAATAGCGGAATTTCATCCAGACTTGAGGCAAAATTAATAGATAAATATGGTTCAGCACCAATTGCAAGCTCTAATTCTCAAAGCGAAAACATAAGCACTGAAGACGAATTATCTTTAATGCAAGAAAATTATTTATTATATAATGTTGCGGTTCGTCAATTGTCGAGTACAATAACGGAAATAAAAACAGCAATGAATGTATCAGCAAACGGTTAAGGAGCATAGATTATGGGTTTAATGAATGCATTTCAAATCGGTCGTGAAGGTTTGGCTGTTCATGGTAAGCGCGTAGAAATTGCCGCTAAAAATATCGCAAATATAGATACTCCAAACTATACAAGAAAAATTCCGATTATTTCATCTAATCAAGACCAAAGCTTTGCAACAGTTTTGTCTTCTATGGGTATGGGTGCTGCTGCTTCAAATCTTGGCGGAGTTAATTTTGACGGTATTGTTGAAGACCCTACTCCCGGAGCCAAGATATATAAACCGGGGCATCCTGATGCAGATGAAAACGGATATATAAGAACTTCAAATACTAATGCAATGGTTGATATTGCAGATGCAACCATAGCGCAGCGTGCTTATGAGGCTTCTTTGGGTGTTATGACTATATCAAAGGCTATGGCGGTAGCTTCTTTAGATATTGGCAAATAATTATAATCATTTGTGTAATTTAAATTTTAAAAAATTGCCATAGTATATGACTATGGCAATTTTAATTAAAAATATAAAAGCTTGGCAAATTATTGATTCTCGTGCAGTTCCTACGGTTTGTGCCATGGTTGAATTGAATAACGGCATTAATGCTTTTCAGTCTGTTCCATCCGGTGCGTCTGTTGGTTTAAATGAGGCATTAGAGCTTAGAGATAATAATCCTGATTTTTTATTTTCAAAAAGCGTATTAAAAGCTGTTGATAATATCAATGAAGTTATCGCCCCTGTTTTAGAAGGCAAATCTCCTTTTAATCAGTTTGAAATTGATAATATAATGCTTGAGAAGGACGGCTCAAAAAATCTTTCCAATCTTGGGGCAAATGCCGTATTAGCTGTATCTCTTGCGGTTTGTGAGGCAGCTGTTAAGTCTTTTGGTATGGAGTTATTTCAATATTTGGGCGGAATTAGCGCTCTAACTTTACCTGTTCCTTTTATAAATATAATAAATGGCGGAGTTCATGCTAATAACGGGCTTGATTTTCAGGAATTTATGATTGTTCCTTACGGAGTTGAAAATTTTAGTGAAGCAATAAGAATTTCTCTTGAAGTCTTTCATACCTTAAAAAATATACTAAAAAAGAAAAAATTATCGACCAATGTTGGCGATGAAGGGGGTTTTGCTCCAGAATTTAAAAATAACAAAGAGGCGCTTGAGGTTATTTTAGATGCAATTTTTGAGGCAGGTTATACAACAGATAATATAAAAATTGCTCTTGATGTTGCTGCAAGTGAGTTTTATAAAGACGGGAAATACAGTTTTGAAAATAAAAATTTGACAAGTGATGAAATGATAGATTATTTAATTAACTTGTGTCAGGATTATCCTATTGTTTCAATAGAGGATGGTTTAGCACAGGATGATTTTATATCTTGGGTAAAATTAACTCAAGTTTTAAGTAAAAAAGTTATGCTTGTCGGAGATGATCTTTTTACAACAAACCCTGTTTTATTAAAGAACGGAATTGAAAACAATGTTGCTAATTCGATTTTAATTAAATTAAATCAAATCGGAACATTATCACAAACGCTTCAATGTATTGATTTGGCAAAAAGAAATAATTACAGAACAATAATTTCTCATCGTTCAGGAGAAACAGAAAGCACATTTATTTCTGATTTGGCTGTCGGGGTGAATGCGGGATTTATTAAAACGGGTTCTTTATCCAGAACAGAACGGACAATGAAATATAACAGACTTTTGTATATTGAAAAAGTCCTTAATGGCGGTGCAAAATATTTTGGCAGAGAATTTTTTAAGTAAGATTATTGTAAAGTTTTGTAAAGAAATAAATAAAAACTGAAATTTGATATTCTATATATACTTTATATATATGTAAGCAGTTACTAAAAGGATATCAAAGATGAGATTACAAATTACTGAAGATTTCGATAAAAAATTAGCAGAACTTTATTCATCAAAAGTAACTGTTAACCTAGACAACACTAAATCAACAATTCAACCGAATGAATTTTGGAATTCAATGGAATTAATCGCAGTAAACCACAAAGCAATGATTAACTTCAGAATAGCAAGATAATAAAGAATTTAATCTTAACGGATTTATATAGAGAGAGATAATGGCGGATTTGGAGTAACCCTTCTTTTGATTAAGAAGGGTTTTTGAATTTTAGGATTGCGCAATATGTTGCGTTTTTTCTTGAAATTTTGTAGAAATTTTCTTCAAGTTCTTTTTTTGTAAAGTTGTTTATGTCGAATAATATTTTGTAATTTTTTGAATATACATATTGAGCATTTAATTTGTCTTCGTTTTTTAAAATTATTTTTGTATTGGTGCTGCCTTGCCAGAAATTAGAACATTCAAGTCCTTTATAGTATCCTTGAAGTGAGTCTGTTATTTCTTTTTTGTCCATTTTGTATGCACTAAGTGCTTTTTCGTCTATTTTATATTTGAATGAGAGTTTTTTGTCTGTAGTTGAGTTGATTATATTTTTTTCTTTTTTAAGTTCGGATATTTTAAAATATAAGTTGTCAAGGCTTTTATCACAATATTCTTCTTCTTTTTTACTTGCACAGTTGATATTTAATTCTTTTAGAATGGCTTTTATTTTTCTTGTTTTGTGCTTTGGGCATAAAATAGTAATTTTATTTAATTCTTGTTCAAAAAAGCCTGACTCATTATTAATTTTTGGGCTGTTTATGCCTATAAGATAAATTATGTTTTTTAGATTGTGATATGATGATATTTTTTCATATAATTTTTCTGTGGCATATATGCTGTTTGTTTTGTCGCTATAAATATCTATTGTATCCAGAGTGTTTGTTTTGATTATTTTTGTATCAACATTTTGTTTTTGTAATTCTTTTAAATAAAATGCTAATTTAATATCATAGATTATTCTTAATAATCCTTCTTTTTTCCCTAATGCCAAAATTTGCGTTTTTTTTTCATCATAATAAATTAAGCTTTCAGGCGGAGTTGTGGTTGTTTCTTTAACATTAAAAATATCACCAAAATTATTGGAAAATTGGTTATTATTAAAATAAACTCTTATGTTTTTTATATCTTTTATATTTTTTATGCTGGCGTTTGAATATATTGGATATGAGTTATTATTTGTTGTTTGAGTAGTTGAATTTTGATAAATGTTGTTGTTATTAATCAGATTGGATAAATCTTCTAAAGTTAAGTTGTATTTTTTTAAATCCGAGGTTTTATAATTTATAAAAACAACATTTTTTTGTTCTCCCATTTTGATAATTTTAGAAGCAATTTTATAATCCAAAAGTTTATCCTGTGCGCTATCAGTCAGCGCTTTTAGGGTTTTATAGTCCTTGTGCGTGTTAATTAAAATAAATGTATCATATCTTATTGTATTGTTGTCATCGAAAAATACGTTTATTCTTTTGTCGACATTGTATAAAGCTTGAGTTAACCTTGTTTTTACTAAATCTATTGCTGTTTGTTTGAATATAATTGTCGGATTTAATTTGCAATAAATATTGCAATAACCGTCATATGAAAAAATATAAATATCTTTTACCATTTCAAGATTTGATATTTTATCTTTTATTTCCTCGGCAATTTGTGCATCTATTTCTTTTGCACTTAAATTGGCAATTTTTGCAATAATTTTTATTTCGTAATTGTTTTTGTCTTTGTTTAAATTTTCTGTTATATAAATAATAGAAAAAATTAAAATACAAGAAAAAATTATAAAAAATTTTTTCATCTATAATCTCACTTTTGAATTTGGTTTTATATTGTCTATATCTTTTGAAATGATAATATCGTTTGCATTTAGTCCTGATATGATTTGTGCTTCATTATTGTTGATTGAGCCTATTGTAATTTTTTCTTTTTTTATGGTGCCGATATTGTTTTTGATGTCGGTTATTTTGTAAACCCATTTTTCGCTATCTTCAAAACCTATGCTTGTTAGAGGAACAGTTATTATATTTTTTTCTTTTTGCGGAATATAAACGCTCAGTGTCATACCGTTTTTTAATTCTGTATAATTTTTATCAAGTAAAATTTTAACTAAATAACCGCCGTCTTTTATACTTGAAGTTGATATATGTTTGATGGAGCCTGAATAATTTTTATCATTATATTTTGCTGTTATTTTTTCATTAAGTTTTAATTTGTTTACCGTATTTGAATCAACCATTATCTCAACTTGAGTATTTCCTGTTGCAATTACTTTTACTATAGGTTCACCTAAAGATGCGTAAGAGCCTTGTTCTTTGTATTTTTCGGCAATAAAACAATCATATGGTGCGACTATTATGTTGTAGCTTATTTGTTTATTCAAATAGGCAAGTTTTTCTTTTTGCACTTTTACATCTTGGGTGCTGCTTTTGTAATTAAAATATGCTTCTTCCCAGTCGTTATCGGAAATTGCGCCGGAATTATGTAAAATATCCATTCTTTTTAAATATATTTCAGAGCGTTCGTTTTTTATTGCGGCGTTGTTTAAAAGAGCAGTTTGTTCTTTTTTCTTAATTTTATAAAGTTCTCCATCCAGACGAGCAATAACTTGTCCTTTTTTAATAAAATCACCTTGAGTATAAGGAATAAAGATGATTTTGCCTTCACTTTCAAAGCTTAAATCGGCAATTTTTTGTGATTTTATGTTGCCGTAAAATTCCTTATAGTCACTATTGATATTGTTTGGAATTTTTATATAGCTGATATTTTTTATTTCGTTGTTATTGCTGCATCCGCTAAAACAAAGCAGGGCAAGCGTAAGAAGTATAATTCTAATTAAATTCATAATTTAATTTTATGGCTTATGCAGATTAAAATTAATTAATAATTTAGGCTAATCATAACTTCTTTTAAGTATTAATCCGTTTGCGCTTATTTCATATATTGTATTGGTTTTTGACAGTAAAATGATTTCATGGCTATAGCAATTATAGCTCCAAGCACCCATGAATATTTTTCTGTTTTCTTTATCGTACACATAACAAAGCACTATAATTAAATTGTCATTTTCAGCACTAAAACCCAAAGGTTCAATATCGTATCTGTATTTAACAAGCTGCATATTTTCCCAATCCAGATAATAATTTTTTATTGCTTCATCCAAATCAAGAAGTTTAATTGTATAGCTTTCTTGGTTTTCATTTCCCAAGAAATGAATATAAAGATAAGTTTTATATATTCCGTTTAGAGTAGAGCCTACTTGTTCTTTAATTAATAATTTTTTACTGTCGTTGCTCCAATCAACTAAAGTTAAACCTCTAAATAAATTGGGGTATATTTCTTTTGTACCTGCTTGAATAATTGCTTTTCTTTCAAGCTGATTGTGGTCATAATCTAATATTCTTTTTGTTTTTGTTTTTGATGTATCAAGCTTTTCAACATAAAAATTTGATGAAATTTGATTTACATCAGGAGAAAAGTAATATCTTGGATAAGCAACGTAATGACAGTTGATGTCAGCTACTATATAAGGATATGAATACAAATTTTTTTTCACATCTTCTATATTCAATTGTCTTTTGCCTTGAGGATAATTGTATTTTTGAAAAATATAGTGTGGTGTAGGTTGATAGAATTTTTTTGTGCTTTTTGGGTCTTGGTAAGTGTTTTCTTCTCTTTCAGATAAGGGTATATTTTGTGCTTCAACTTCCCATTCTTGTTTTGTTTCAACCATCTTTGCTTTTTGCTGAGGTTGTTTTTTCTTGAAGGGAAAATGTTTTTTGAAATCAAATGAAAAACAGGGTATGCTTAAAATCAAGCTAAGAATAATAATTAAAAATGCGCTAATATTTTTTCGCATTTATACTAATCCTTCTTTTAGGGCAACTATTGCTGCTTTTGTTCTGTCTGAAAGATATAGTTTTTGTAAAATATTGTGTACGTGTGCTTTTGTGGTTGAAATTGAAACAACCAGTTTTTCTGAGATTTCTTGGTTTGAAAGACCATCTACAATTAATGACAATACTTCAAGCTCTTTTTTTGTAAGACCATATTTTTTGTTTGCTTCTTTTTGACTTTTTGTTTCTTCATATTGTATATTGTCTTCGTTTTGTATGCTCGATAAAACAACTTTCGCAATTTGTGAATCAATCCATGCGGCATGGACAGCTACTGCATCAATAGCATTAAATAAATTTTCAGAGCTTGAGCCTTTCATTATATATCCGTCAGCTCCTGCTTTAAATGCTGCAAAAATGTCATCTTTACTGTCTCTTGATGTAAACATTAAAACAGCGCAATCAAGTTTTAATTCTTCTTTTATTTTCTTTGTTGCGGTTATACCGTCTATTTTTGGAAGTCCGATATCCATTAATATAACGTCCGGATTATATTTTTGTGCCATCAAAATTCCTTCTTGCCCGTCAGTAGCTTGGGCAACAAGATTATAATTCGGCATGTTTTCAAGTTTCATGGCAAGACCCAGTCTTGTAAATTCATGGTCTTCGACTAATAGTATGTTTGTTGTTTTTTCTGTCATAAAATTACCTTACAATCATTTATTGAGTTTTTTAATTCAAAAGTGAATTTTGAACCTTTGTTTAGTTTTGAGTCAACATATATTTTTCCGCCATGGGCTTCGATTATTTGTCTTGAAAGATACAATCCAAGTCCTGTTGAGCTGGAGCGTTTTTGGTTTGTTCCTTGTGAAAATCTGTTGAAAAGTTTTTTGCAATCATCTTCAGATAAACCTATTCCGTTATCTGTTACTTCTACCTTTAAGTCTTTATCTTCTTTTTTTATGTTAATTAAAACAATACCATCTGTTTGAGAATGTTTAATTGCGTTTCCCATAAGATTTGCTAAAACTCTTCTTAGTTCATTTTTATCTGCATTGATAAATATTTCATTATCGCTTGTTTTTATTTCAAAGACTATATTTGATTTTTGAGCTAATGGGGCGAGTTCATCCTTGCATTCGTTTGCAAGTTTTACAATATCAAATTTCGTTTTATATAGGTATGTTTTACCTGCTTCATACCTGTATACTTCCAATAGAGCGTTGACTAGCCCAAGCATGTCTTCTGAACTTTTTTTCATGGCTAAAAACAGATTTTGTTGTTTTTCTGTAATATCTCCTAATGATTTATCCAAAACAAAATCAAGCCCTGAAATTGTTGCTAATAAGGGAGTTCTTAGGTCATGGGTCAGGGTTGCTATAAAGTCATCCCTTAATCTTTCTGTTTCTTTTTGATAAGTTACATCTCTTATAACAGCAACACAAAAATTTGTTTTGTCGTCTTTAATTGTAGCAATACTTATTTCAACAGGGATTTTGATATCTTTTTTGTAATTGATAAGATAATAATTCCTTAAAAAAATATTTTCTTTTGGCTTTAAGTTGGTTTTGTTGAATTGTTTTTTTTCGCTTACTACAAGCTCAAAAAGATTTTTTGAAATTAAATCTTTTTTGTTTTGTCCGAAAAGCTCTATTGCGGCTGTATTCAGGTCTGTTATTCTGAGGTCGTTATCAAAAAGAATTATGCCGTCAGCGCAATTTGTAATTATTGCGCTTAGTTTGGAATTGACCTGAGATAATTCTCCGGTTCTTTCTTGGACAATTAATTCCAGATTTTTTGAATAGTTTTCAAGTTTTGAATTTAGTTTTTCAAGCTCTTCAACCTTTTTATTAAGTTCTTTTTTGAGTCTTGTTTGAGTTAGTGCGTTTTTGATATTTATAATTAAATTGTTGTTATCCCAAGGTTTTTCGATATATTTAAAAATACCAATTTCGTTAATTGCTCTTATTGCGTTTTCCTTGTCGGCATATCCGGTAAGAAGAATGGTTGCAATGTCTGGCTGGATTTTTTTTGCTTGCTCCAAAAAGTCTATTCCGTTCATTTGGGGCATAATAAAATCGCTTAAAATTAAATCAACTTCGTTGTTATTAAGGTAGCTAAGAGCTTCTTTTGGGTTGTTATATGCTGTAACATTGCTGAAACCTTCAAGTCCCAAAAGCATTACAACTGTTTTTGTGACCATTTGTTCATCGTCTACAATTAATATTTTACCCAACTTATCCATAATATAAAGATAATTTATTTTTTGAAATAATACAAATTATTAACAAAAATATAGAAAACTTAAAATTTTAGGCAAAAAATTTTATTCAGTTGTTTTGTTGTGATAGTGTATGATTATGGGGAAATAATCGTAGGATTATTTTTGTATATTGCAAATGGATTTAAAACTAAACAAACAATCTTTTAATGCATATAAAAGCCGCAAAATGAATAGCACAATAGCGGATAAGACACTTGCCCCCTTTAAAAATCAAGCAAAAAATATTTCTTTCAAAGGCGATATTTCAAGTTCTTTTATAAGAACTGTAAATAAAGCTAATAATTGTATTCAATATACTAATGCTCAAAAAATAGTACAAGATATTGATAGTATATTGGGTAGTGATGACTTTTTCTCTAATGCATTATTTAAAGCAGGATTAATAAAGAAAACTGCTGATGGAAAATTCGATATTCCTGAAACTTTGGAATTAAGATGCAGAAAAATATCTACAGATTTATTTAATACGCTGGCTTTTCCTTTTCTTGAACTGCCTGTTAGAGCGTATAATTTTGTAAGCAGGAAGCTTGGCGGACCGGAAATTATAACTCAACATCTTAAAGATGTTGAAGTTTCAAAAAGCTACAGGCTTTGTCAAGATATTTTAGATAAATATACTTCATTACCAAATACTCAAAAAATATATAGTTACCTTGATAAATATGCTAAAAGTGCCGAAGAAAAAATATTCTCTTCAGCAAATCAAAGTTTTGATTTTCAAAAATGCTCCGAGCGTTTTAAAGATCATGTTGCATTTGATGTAAATAAATTATTCAAAGGCTATGACAGCAGAGACGAAAGAACGCTAAACAGGATGGCAACTTCAACGGTAAGTGCCCTATATTCTGCTAATGACTTTTATAATATTTCCATGCTTCAAAAAGACGATAAAAATGAAGCTAAAAAGGCTCATAAATCTCGTTTTAAACAAGAGATGACAAGAATGATGCTGAGTGCAGGCATGACATTTATAACTTTGGGTGTTTTAGATAAGATTGTTAAGAGAAATATTGTAATTAATGCTGTTGTAATTGCTCTAAGTTCATTAATTTCTGAAGTTGGTTCAAGATTGTTTAACGGAACTCCGTTGTATCCGCTTTCTCCTGAACAAGCTAAAAAAATTGCACAAGAAAGAAAAATAGCAAAGCAAAAACAAGATGCATCCAAGCAAGAAAATGCAGTTATTGAAAACAGTTCAGCCAAAACAGTTCAGTTTAAAGGAACAGATGAAAACAATAAAAATAATGTATTTGTTCAATTTGCTTCAAAAGATGGCACTTTTGCTTCAATGAACAGTTTATTTGAATCTGCTGCAAAAGAAGGCGATAAAAATTCCAATAAACCCAAAAAGAAAATGAGCTTATCTAAAATTCTTGGTATTGCAGCATTTGCCTGCAGTGCTTTTTATTTAATAAGTAGAGCACTAAAAGGTGAATTTAGCGCAAAAATCGCAAGAAAAAAACTTTATGAATCATCTAATGTCAAAGATGAAATAATAAAATATTTGAATAATACTACAGAAACATTGCCTGATGAAACCGCAAAAAAAATAGAAAAAATAAAAAGTACTTTAAGCGAGAAAACAAATAGATTTTCTTTTGAGAAAAAATTTAAAGATAGATTTCTAACTTATAATTCTTCTTTTAGTGTTAATGAACTGAAAGAGCGTGTTGAAGGGTTGAAAAAACTAGATGAAGGAAAAGAAATCAAACCAATTCTTGATGAATTTTTGGAAAATATTGCTAAATTAAAAGATGAAGTAAGCAAAACCGGTTCTAAATCATCTTTATCGGTTCAAGGTGATGACGTTATAATCAATTATAAAAAAGATATTCCTGTTTTACCGGGGCTTTATAATGGTGTTACTAAGGTATTTAAAACTGTTTACCAGATTTTAAGTGCGCCCGGAATGCTGGCTGAAATGCTGGTTGATAAAACTTATTTTAAAGAAACCGAAATGGCATTTAATGCGCTAAAAGCTAAAGGAAAGAAATTTGGCCTAGCTGAATTTAAAAAAGAACTCATCGGTCTTAATAATTTAACTTCTAAAAGAGGCTGGAGCGATGAAAAAATTCTTGACTACATTAAGAAAAACACAAGAACTTTTGAAGAATCAGCCGAAACCGGTGAATTGGCAAATTTATCTCGTACAATGGTAACGGCAATTTCTACATATTTCTTTGTTAATGATTATACAAATAAAGTGTTAATTGAATCTGAAGGTAGAGACATTGAAACAGCAAAAGAAGAACGAAATGAAAGACTTGCTCATAAGGTTTCAAACTTTGTTATTAACGGTACATTGATGAATTTGTTTAATTCTGTCTTTAAATTCCCATTAAATAGAAGTCTTGTAGACGCTACTTTGATTGCTGCGGCTACCGAAACAACGAATGAATTCTTTGTTAGAAAATCAATTTGTCAGCCGTTTAGAAAAATGAACTCTAAGGAAGATATTATTAAATATGAAAATGAGCAAATGAACAAAAAAGGCTTCATGGGCTGGTGGAGCAGAACATTTAAGAAATTAACAGGTAAAAAATCTTTAACCCAAAAGGTGAATGTTTCCGGAAATGATACAAAAAAAGATAAATAATTTATCTTTGTGTTAAAATTTACATACATGGAATTTTTAAGAGAGAGTAGAATATATGAATTTAGAAAAAATGTTAATGGATAGTGTTGAAAAAAACACTCCGCAATTTATTAAAGAAGACAAGATATTTAATTATAACAATAAAGAAAAATTTACCTTTAAATTAACAAAAGAATATGTTGAAAAACTAAATTTGAGAAGTTGGTTTGAAGGATATAAAAAAGAGGCGCTTGTGTCAACCGCAGGCATCAGAGGACCCCAGAATATTATCTATCCTCATGATACAAGATTTCCTATTAATACTATAGGGATGACTTTGGCTACTTTGGCAAAAGCTTTGGTTTTAAAAGAAAAATATCCTAATGACAAGCATATTAAACTTGTCGGCTGCGAAGTAAGATATAATTCAAAAACTTATCTTGATATAATAGCAAGAATACAAGCGGCTTTGAAAATTAGAACCTTAACTCCGCTTAATCGTCAAACAATACCTATTTGGCTGGCTTCATTTTTGGCTTTTAAACTGGATTTAGTCGGAGCTGAATATATTACAAGTTCCCATGGAATTTCTGTTAAAAATGCAACAAAAGATTTAAACAATCAAGGTTCGCAATATTTACCAAATGAAAGCATAGAGTTTGTTAATAAAATAGAACAAATCTTGGATGAAGTTGATAAAAAAGGTTATTATGAAATTGAATTTTCTTCATCTGATGATGAATTGATAGATGAAAAGACTATGGAAAAGTTAAATAACGGTATTGATTTATATTGTGAATATCTGATAAATGGTGTTGCTAACAGAAAGAATATTGATACTATTAAAAATTTTAAAAATAAAATAGTAATTGATTCAGTGGGCGGTTGTGCTTATAATACATTGTCAAAAATTCTTGAAAAATTAAATATAGCAGATAACTTTGTATGGCTTAACAAAGAAGAAGATCCGTTTTTCCATGGTATCGGTAAAGATATCAAAAAAGATAAAACAGGAAAAGAAGTTTTTTATGATTGGTCATTAGATGTTACTGTTTTAGCTAAAGATGAAAATGGTGTTGAATATTTCCCTGTTGTTAAATCATTGAATTATGGTGAAAAACTAAAGAATTATCCTTTAAATACAGTCGTTTTAATTACAGACCCTGACCATGACAGATTAAATATTGTTCAAATTGTTTCAATTGATAAAATTGATGCAGTTAAAAAGGCAGGAATTGACTATGTAAAGCTTGATGAAAACAGAATTTTATGTGTATTTTCAGCAAACCAATCTTTCTTGATGATTATGGATTATTGGTATAAATCTCTTGATAAAAATCCTAATAGTGAATATTTTATGGTTAAAACGACTGCCAGCTCAAAAGCTTGGGATGAGTGGGCAAAATCAAAAGGTGTGAAAATTATTAATACACCGGTTGGTTTTAAAGAAATTGCTTCTGCGGTTAAAAAAATTGAAGCGCAGTTTGAAAAAAATATTGAAAATATAACAATTTATGATGTGTTTAACAAAAAAGTCGAGCTTGGGAAAAATCCAAGAATGATTTTTGGTGGTGAAGAGTCAGGCGGTATGATTATAGGGGCAATTGAACCTATAAAATCTTTAAATAATAGAGTAGCGCTTGCAATGAGAGAAAAATCCGCAACTGAAGCAATTATTGTTGCCAGTGCTTTGGTTTCTTCTCTTGATGTAACTTTAGCTGAACATCTTCAAAAGATTTATGATGAAAACAATATTATTTCAAGATATGATGTCAGAGTCGATATTGCCTATTATAATGAGTCTGAGCCTGATATTAATAAACTAAAAGAGGCAAAAGTTTTAGGTGAGGCAAAAAGAACAAAAAATGATATTTTCTATTTGGCTTTAGCAATGGCTAAGCTGGAAAATAAAATTTCATTAGCGGAAATTAAAGAAATTTTAACTCACACATTTAAAGAGTTGGATTTTTCAAACTTATCTGATGTTTTATTTGTGGGTGATGGTACTTATCTTGATTTTGAAGATAAATTTGTTGAAATAAGACCATCAGGAACAGACGCAAAAACAAAAGCTTATGCAGGCGGTTGCGATAAACAGCTGCTTGTTAAATTTGCTGATGTATTAGGTAATTATTCAGGCGATTTAAATGAAACATATAAAAAATATATTAGCGAAAGTTATGTCGAAAATTGTAAGGACATTTCTTTTGATGTTTATTCAAAATATACTTTAAAAGATGAAGACAAAAGGGAATTTAAAATTCCTGAATATACTTTTTAGAAAATAATTAAAGGAGAAATAAATGGAATCTAATACAAGCTCTGCTCAAAGCATAAGAGAAGGCAGAATACAAAAGTTAACGGATTTAATCGATATGGGGATTAACCCTTATCCTTATACGTTTGATAAAACGGCTAACGCCAAGACTTTGCAAGAAAAATACAAAGATTTAGAGGCCGGTGTTGAAACTGAAGATGTTTATTCTGTTGCAGGACGTGTAATGGCGATCAGAAATACTGGCATGTTTATTGATTTGGCAGATTCTACAGGAAAAATTCAAATTTTTTCTCATAAGCAAAATCTTCCTGAAGAAAAAATGAAGTTGTTAAAATTAATTGATGTGGGTGATATTGTTGGGTTTAAGGGTACAATAAGAAGAACTCCAAGGGGTGAATTATCTATCAAAACAACCGATTTAAAATTGTTGTCAAAATCTTTGCTTCCTTTGCCTGAAAAATTCCATGGGCTGTCTGATGTTGAGATTAGATATCGTCAAAGATATCTTGATATGATAGTAAATCCTGAAGTTAGAGAAACCTTTAAGAAAAGAAGTTTAATTATACAAAAAATTAGAGAGTTTTTGGCAAAAGACGGTTTTATGGAAGTTGAAACTCCGATACTTCAAACTACTGCTTCAGGAGCAAGCGCAAGGCCTTTTTATACTCATCATAATGCGCTTGAAATGGATTTGACTTTAAGAATTGCGCTTGAATTATTTTTGAAAAGATTAATTGTCGGCGGTGTTTCAGAGCGTGTATTTGAAATTGGTAAATGTTTTAGAAATGAAGGAATTGATACTCGTCATAATCCTGAATTTACGATGATTGAGTTGTATCAAGCATATGCAGACTATAACGATATGATGACTTTAACTGAAAATATGGTTGCTTATGTTGCCCAAGAGGTTTTGGGTACAACAAAAATTCAATATGGCGAACACGAGATTGACTTAACTCCTCCATGGGACAGAAAAACAATGCTGGGTTCTATTAAAGACGCAACAGGAGTAGATTTTTTGAGCGTATATACAGCACAAGAAGCAAGAGATTTGGCATTGAGTGTTGGTGTTCATGTGGATGAAAACTTAAATTGGGGTCAAATTGTCGAAGCTGTATTTGAGCAAAAAGTTGAACCAAGCTTAATTCAACCTTGTCATATTATTGATTACCCAAGAGAAATTTCTCCGTTAGCAAAAGTTCACAGAGATAATGAACGTTTGACGGAACGTTTTGAAACCAGAGTTAACGGATGGGAAATTGCAAATGCGTTTTCAGAATTATCTGATCCTATTGATCAAAGACAAAGGTTTGAAGCGCAAGCTTTAGCCAAAGCAAATGGTGATGAAGAAGCAATGGAAATTGATGAAGACTTTATTACTGCTCTTGAATATGGTATGCCTCCGACAGGTGGCATGGGTATGGGCATAGACAGATTAGTTATGTTATTAACTAATTCACCGTCAATCAGAGATGTTATTGCATTTCCTACAATGCGCCAAACTGGTAAATAAGGAGTTTTCCAATGGATAAAATGAAACGAAATGTAATCTGTATCAAATGGGGTGATAAGTTTGGTGCTGACTATGTTAATCGTCTGTATAAGATGGTTGAAAGAAACTTAACTCTGCCTCATAGGTTTATCTGTTTTACTGATAAACCGGATGGAATTTCGGATGGAGTTGAAATAAGACCATTGCCGGAATTGCACGACGAAGGATTACCGGAAAAAGCCTGGAAAAAACTTGGTTTGTTTACTGATAAATTGGCAGATCTTGAGGGTGAAGCTTTATTTTTAGATTTAGATATAGTAATAAGAGATAATATTGATTGTTTCTTTAGAAAAGAAGGTGAATTTTATATTATAAAAGATTGGGATTTCCCAAATGACATTATAGGTAATTCTTCTGTATTTAAGTTTAATGTAAAACAACATAAAGATATTATTGAAAATTTCTATAAAGAAGGAAAAGATATAAGAAAACGTTATAAAAATGAACAAGCATTTTTATCTCATCAAATGAATGACAAAGGAATTTTAAAATATTGGGATAAGGGATGGTGTGTAAGTTTTAAGAGAAATTGTTTAAGACCTTTTCCTTTGAATTTCTTTTTAGAACCCAAAGATCCTCTAGAAGCTAAAATTTTAATTTTCCATGGTCGTCCGACTCCCGAGCAGGCGTATAACGGTTTTATGGGAAAAGGCGGTTTTAGATACGTTAAACCGACAAAATGGCTGGATAAGTATTGGTGTAAAGATTAAAAAGAGTATTTTAAATACTCTTTTTGCTTGACTAATGAGTTTGTCCAGTGTATTATTGATTTGCAGTTGAGATTAGTTTTCAATTGCCGATAGAAAATTGAATAGAATTTATTTCTTTTATTTTATTTCAAATCCAATGGGCCTGTGGCGAAATTGGTAGACGCACTAGATTTAGGATCTAGCGCCTTCGGTGTGAGAGTTCGAGTCTCTCCGGGCCCACCATTTAAAAAGAAGTCATTAAGACTTCTTTTTTTATTGTCCGTCGAGAGTACGTCTCAGATGGCTTTTCTAAATTCTACGCCACAAAAGTAGCTTGAATTATACAAAAATCTAAGTATGGACTTAGTGCTTTGCGCCAAGCTTCGCGTTTGCCGCATGCGCACTGCGCACACTTGCGCCAAAAACTACTTTCACTAGGTTCATTCAGTGAACTATAGCTCGCTTGTTTTAGGTTCTGCGCATACTTCATTTGTACGGCTCAATTTTTGCCTACAACTGAAGCATTCGGGCCCACCATTTAAAAAGGCTTCTTCTTTTTGTTAGCTATAATTTTTCTTATTCGCTTCTCATTTAATCAGCCTTGACAAAATAATCAAATAAACAAATAATATTCTTATTATGAAAAAAATTCTATGCTTTGGTGACAGCAACACCTTTGGTTTTAACCCTATTGATGGGTCAAGGTATATAATCAACAACAGATGGAGTGGAATTTTAAAACAAGAGCTTAAAGATCGCTATTTTGTTGTTGAACAAGGTTGTAATAATAGGACTGCAGTTTGCGATAATAGTTCTATTGAAACAACGGGCTATAAAGCTATCAAAAATTATTTAAGTGATGATTTAGATATAATTATTCTTCAGCTTGGAACAAATGATATGCAATATTCATATAATTGTGATTTAGAAACATTTAAAAATAAATTCAGAGATTTTGTTGTATCAATAAAAGATGTATCTAAAAATGCAAAAATAATTTTACTATGTCCAAACAAAATTAACGATTGTATTTTAAAAAGTAATTTTAGTTTAATGTTTAATGAAACATCGATTGAAAAATCCAAAAAATTACCCGAAATATATTATTCTATAGCTAAAGAATTTAACTCTGAAATTATAGATTTGAATTTAATTACAAAAACAAGTACAATAGACGGCTTGCATTATGATGTTGAAAATCATATAAAAATTGCCAAAAAACTACTAGATAGCATATTATAGCAGATATTTATCCAGTTCTTGCTTGTTGAAAACTTCGATAGAATCTTTGTTGTGTATAAAAATTAAACAACTGATAACTGATTTAAACATTGTAAATTCGCTAAATTCAAATTTTCTTCTTAAATCATCCATGTTTTCTGCCAAAAATTCTGTTATCAGGGTTTTGTTTTTCAAAGTCAACGAAGTGAAAAAATCAAGCCCTTCTTTTGTTGTAATTCCTTCAAAATATATGATATCCGGAGATTGAAACTCGATAAATCTCATTGCCTTATCAAGATTAAAACCGATATTTTCATTTAATTCGCATTGAGCAACGTTTTTTAGCTTATATTTTGCAATACTTTCTAATGTCATAACATTTCTTGCTTTTGGAATTAAATTAGATAAAATTGAATAAATAAGATGAGTTTTGCCGGATAAAGACGAACCGCAAATTAGAATAATTCCTGATTTTGTCAGTGCTTGTTTGATAATTTCGATTTTGTCCTGTGCAATGTTTAATTTGTCTATGCTTAGGGGCGGGTGATAAATTTTAATTAGAATTCTTTCTCCGTTTATTGTTGGAAAAGCACTAACGCTTGCAGTCAGTTCATTATTGTCAACATTAAAGTTTAATTTCCCTAATTGCGGAATTTCAAAAACATTCGGGTCTAAATTAGACATTGTTTTTAGTGATTGAATGAAAGAACTTGTCAAT
>CALVHD010000024.1 GCA_944327245.1 Candidatus Gastranaerophilales bacterium | reverse complement strand
ATGACATCAGCCGACAAAATAAAAAATGACTATATTCAAAATAAAAAAGACAAGGCTCTGCAAACAATATTTAAAAACTCAACCATAACAACTGAAAGCATCAAACAAAATGCAGCCAATAAAGTTATTGAAACACAAGAAAAAATACAAAACAAAGCCCAAGAAATTAAGCAAAATACCACTTTGAAATTACAAGAAGTAATAAAAGAAAAAACACAAAGCCAAAATGAAAAACTAAACAGCCTAAAAGACAAGTTGAGAAATTCAATGCAGCCTAAAACGCAAGAAAGCTCTTTAGAAGTTCAAGACAGTAACGCTAATTTAGCACAATAAATTATAGTCCTAGCGCATTTAATTCATCTTGAAAAGGCGACATTTTTGCAAGTTTTCTTATAACTTCAGGAACTTTTTCAATAGCATAATCAATCTCATCTTCCGTTGTAAAGCGAGATAAAGAAAATCTTATTGACCCATGTAAAGACGTAAAAGGAACTTTTTGCGCCCTTAAGACATGCGATGGGTCTAAACTTCCTGATGTACAAGCACTTCCTGATGAAGCATATATTCCTAAATCGTTTAAATATAATAAAATTAACTCACCTTCAATATATTCAAAACCGATGTTTGAAGTGTTTACTACTCTTTCAGAGCTTTTTGAATTTAATTTTGCATTAGGCAAAGCTTTTAAAATACTTGTTTCAAACTTATCTCTTAAGCGTTTAACTTCTGTTAGTTCATAGTCCATATTTTCCATAGCAAGTTTTGCAGCTTCTCCTAATGCCACTATATAAGGAGTATTTTGTGTACCTGCTCTTAAAGAATTTTCTTGATGACCGCCAAGCATAAAAGGCTCAAAAAGAACTCCTTTTTTAACATATAACGCACCAACTCCTTTTGGAGCATGGAATTTATGTCCTGAAATTGAATAAAAATCAATATCTGAGCCTTCTAATTTAATAGGAAATTTTCCGGCAGCTTGTACACCATCAACAAAAATTTTTATATCTTTATTTATTTTTTTTGCTTCAGACGCTATCTCATAAACAGGATAAATTGCTCCTGTTTCATTATTTGCATGCATTACGGATAACAAAATAGTTTCCGGAGTAATTTTAGATAATAAATTATCAATATTTAACTCACCATTTTCATTTACACCAACATAAGTTGTTTTATATCCTTTTTTTTCAAGATTTTCATAAACAGATAAAACACAAGGATGTTCAACTTGGGTAGTTATTATATGATTTTTACCTTCACCTGCATGTTGATTAACAATACCCTTTATTGCAGTATTAGCGCTTTCAGTTGCGCAAGATGTAAAAATAATCCCTTTTGGAGAATTTAAGCCTAAAAACTCTGCAACCTGTTCTCTTGCTTTTTCAATAGCTTTAGCTGTTAAATGCGCAGTATCATACATGCTTGAAGGGTTAGCGTAGTTTTCTTTTAAATATGGCAGCATTTTTTCAACAACTTTATCATCAATTCTTGTTGTTGCATTATTATCTAAATATACGTTTTTCATAACATTACTCATTGTATACAACTATTTCCTCGTCAACCAATTCCTTTAATTTTCGTTCAACAAAATTTTTCAAGGTCAATTTTGCATTTGCGCAAGTTGAACAATGTCCCTTTAATTTAACATAGACATTATTACCATCTACATTAATAAGTTCAATATCACCAAAATCTTTTCTTAATTCCGGTGCTATATCGTTTTCTATAATTGAATTAATTTTTATAATTTTTTGAACAGGATTTAAAGGTGTTTTTTCTTCTTTTTTCACATATTTATTTAAAATATGTTGAATATTTTCCCTGCATCTTCCGCAAGCAAGCCCTGCTGATGTGATTTTCGAAACATCTTCAAAAGTTTTTGCTCCGTTTTTTTCTATAGCATCAATAATATCTTTTTCGCTAACCGAAAAACAATGACAAATTATCTGAGAACCTTCAATTCTTTCTTCTTCGACCAACTCTTCCCAATCTTCATCATTAAGATATTTTTTTAAAGCATCCTCTAAGGCTTCTCTGCCCATAACAGAACAATGCATTTTTTCAGGCGGCAAACCATCTAATTCATCTGCTATTTGTTTATTGGTAATTTTTTTTGCTTCTTCAATAGTTTTTCCTATAATCATTTCAGTTAAAACACTGCTTGCAGCAACTGCTGACCCGCAGCCGAAAGTCTGAAATTTAGCATCAACTATAACGTTATCTTTTATTTTTAAATATAATTTTAATTTATCTCCGCAAGACAATGCTCCTGCTTCACCAATAGCATCAGCGTTTTCTATAGAGCCTACATTTTTAGGATTTTTAAAATGCTCTTTAACTTTAGTCGAATATTCCCACATAATTAATTTCCTTAGTAATACACAAAAAAATTATATCACTTAAAAATCATACTGCTATATGGCAATTTTTTTTAATTTTAAGTGCATAATTATATTATGGATAATCAGCAATATAATTCATTAACCGAAAAATTAATCCAAAATGGTATATTGTCATCACAAAAAGAACAAAATGACTCATCAGACAACATCAACAATTTATTTGGAATTGAACCTGATGAAGACATGAGCCATTCACCTTTCAATAACAATATTATAAAAAATGAAATAACAAAAGAAGAAAAGCCAAGAAAAAGAATTAACCAATATGATTTAGAACTGCTTCAAAATTCACAGCAAGATAATCCTTATCGACATAACATTGCCATTTTTGACATAATAAAAAGATTTTTAAACATTAAAGAAGTTATGCTAAATAAAGGTTCAGGAAACGTCTTTGAAATTTTTTTATATAAATTTTTTCCTAAATTATATAAAGCAAAACTCATCAAAGAGTCAATGTCAAAACTTTTAGAGTTAAATATTGACACCAAAACTCTACTCGACAAAACCATTCCATACGGAGAAGGGGAAGCACGATACGGGGATTTAATTAAATATTTAAATTTTGCTAACGAAATACAAACAAGACTCAGAAAAAAAATTAATTAAACAGTTTCATCAAGGTGATTACCTTCAACCATTTTTCTAAGATTTCTTCTGCTGTTATACAAATTCTTGCTGGATAATGCTTGCTTATATAACATATTCAATTTTGAAGTTATATACATTTCAGAATTATCAGAGCAAGTACGCTTTGTATAAAGGTTTATACCATCTTTTGTTACGCTATAGTTAATTCCATTGATTCTTGTCATATGTTGTTCTCTATTTTTCGGCGCATTATCCATTATACTGAAAACAGCTGAAAAGTCAAGATTTACATATTTATAACTAAAAGTATATATTTATTTACATTTCTTAATTTTTTTTGTTTTTTGTATTATAATTAATTTACTATGTTAAAAAATTATTTTATTGAAATTACGAAAAACGCTATTAATAAAGCGATTGAAGCCAAAGAATTAGGCGAAACAAAAGAAAACACTATAGAACTCGTTTGCGACAAACCAAAAAACAAAGATTTTGGTGATTTTGCAATAAACGTTTCGGCTTTAGCCAGAACGGCCAGAATGGCTCCGCCTGTCATTGCTCAAACAATTGCAAAACACATCAAACAAGAAAATTTCACAATTAATGTTGTAGCCGGTTTTATCAATTTTAAACTTGAAAAAGAATTTTTAAATAAAATTATAGTTGATATTTTAATCAAAAAAGAAAATTACCTTAAATCTGACATTGGAAAAGGCGAAAAAGTCAATATTGAATATGTCAGCGCCAATCCTACAGGACCATTCCACATAGGACATGGCAGATGGGCTGCATTGGGTTCGGCATTGGCAAACATAATGAAATATTGTAATTATAATGTATTTCAAGAGTTTTATATTAACGATGCAGGCAATCAAATTAACAAATTGGGTAAATCCCTTGAAATCAGAGTTCGCCAGCTAAAAGGTGAAAATATAGAAATGGAAGAAGGGTTATATCCCGGAGATTATTTAATTGATTGTGCAAAAAGATATCTTGAAGACAACAAAGGTTTATCTTATGCAGATTTTGCAAAACAAGATATGCTAAGACTTCAAAAAGAGTTATTGGAAAAATTTGGAACTCACTTTGATTTATTTTTCTCTGAATTAAGCTTATATCAAGATAATGAAGTCGATAAATGCATGGAAACTCTGCGCTCAAGAGGAAAAATATATGAAAAAGACGGCGCTGTATGGTTTAAAAGCTCAGACTACGGCGATGACCAAGATAGAGTACTGGTTAAAACAGATGGCAAAAATACATATTTAACAGCTGATATTGCATATCATAAAAATAAGTTAGACAGAGGCTTTGAAAGACTTATCAACATTTGGGGTGCAGACCACCATGGTTATATCCCGAGAATGAAAGCAGCAATCGAAGCTTTAGGATATGACAGCAATAAACTGGAAGTCATCTTAGGACAACTTGTTAATTTAATTCAAGATGGCGAACAACAACGCATGGGCAAACGCAAAAAAATGGTAACTCTTGATGATTTAGTTGATGAAGTCGGAGTTGATGCTACAAGATTTTGGATGTTAATGCGCTCAAGCGATACAACTATTGATTTTGATATTGATTTAGCAAAATCTCAATCAGATAAAAACCCTGTTTTTTATGTTCAATATGCACACGCGAGAGCTTGTTCAATATTAAGAAAAGCAATTGAAAACAGAGTTGATATTGATAATAAAACTCAACTTGAACCTTTATTTAAACAAAATGAAATTGACGAATTTTATCAAAATCCAAATATAATGGATTTATTTGAAAATCTTTCAGATGAATCTAAAGAAGCTACTAAAGCGTTGATTTTAAAACTTGAAGAAGGAAAAGCTCTTTTGGCTAATGCCGTTAAATATAGAGCTCCTTATATGGTTTGCAAATATTTAACAGAGTTAGCTAATTCTTTCCATCATTTTTATAATTATACAAGAGTTTTATCTGAGGACAAAAAAGACAGCCTGATGAAATTATCTCTTGTGAATTGTTTTAGGATTATTATGGCAAAAATGCTAAATTTAATGGGAGTTAGCGCTCCTGAAAAAATGTAGTTGATTTTAATTTTTGTTCATGATAAATTAATTCTTGCGAAAGGTTGAAGGACATTCAATCGAAGACATAAGGGCTATTAGCCTAAGGTGGCTCTGGGTGGGACTCCAGACTAACGGGTGAAAGTTCAATAAATCTAAAGTGACAATTAAATAAATCTTACAAAACATAAGGGCTATTAGCTCAGGTGGCTAGAGCGCACCCCTGATAAGGGTGAGGTCCCTGGTTCGAGTCCAGGATGGCCCACCATAAAAACCACTCATATGAGTGGTTTTTATATTCAAAAATATCGCATAAATTAAACATATCAAAAAAATAGAAAGGTGTTGAAAATGAACTTAAACAGTATCAGTGCTACTAATTTCAAAGGCACACTGCCCAAACTTGAAGAAGGCTATACATGGGCAAAAGATAACGGCTGCCCTGAGTGTGGTTTATATCCAAGAATGCAGCTTGAAAGAACTCCTAAAGAAGACACTTTTGAAATAAGCTTTAAAATACCAAAAGGAGTTGTACAAGATGTTTGTCCTGAAGGTTATCACCCTGAATATACATATGACAATAGAAAAATATTTGTTCCGAATTACAAAGGATAAAAATTGGGCCAAGGCCCAATTTTTATTATAAACAATATTACACCAACAAAAAAAATACAGTCTCTAGCAAATTTATTTTTGTTCATCTTTTATATAACTAAAAGGAGAATAAATATATGAACATCCCTCAAATTTCATTCGGAAGAACAATCAAAGTTAACTCATCAGCCATGGATGCACAAAAAATTGCTGATATTGCAAACGGCTATTATGTAAAAAATACGCCAAACAGCGTTTATGAACAAGCAAAAAATATATTCGACGACACTAACAAAGGTGAAGCAAGGGTAGTAGGCTTTAGAAACAACAGCGATATGTATATTGTTAGCGGAAAAGAAAGCCAAGAAATACAAAAACTGCAAGATAATTTGCAAGATAATATGCACAGATTTTACACCGGCAGCAGCTACGGAAATTTCTATGCTTCAGTTTGCGATTTATCAAGAGAAGACTTTTTTGAAGGTATAGAAAGAATTATAAATCAAACAAAAGAACCTCGTTCAATTGACGTTGAGCATAATGCCAAAGGCGACCAAATTACAAATTTAGATATTAAAGGCTGATAATATAATAATAATAAACAAAATGAGGTCAAACTATTGACCTCATTTTTTAATTTAAATTAAAACACATAAAACATTTATAATTAATCTTTTCCATGCTAGAATTTTTTTATATGAAAAAGATTATTCTTTTATTGGTTGCAATTTTAGCACTAACAACTCCAATATACGCTAAAATTATTAACGCCGAATTGGATGAAATTATTAAAATCGGTATCGAAAAAAATCAAGACATTAAAATCAAACGTCTTGAGCTTGAAGCAGCCCATAAAGACATAAAAGTTGCAAACAAACTAAAAAACCCGCAAATTCAATCTAATGTTGTAATGGGCAACGTTGCTTTAGGTAACTCATCTCAAGCGGGAATTGCAATACCGATTGAAATAGCTAAGCGTTCTGAAAGAAAACGTGCAGCAACAAAAGCATACGAAGTCAAAGAAACAGAATTAAAACAATACGAACACTCTTTTAAATTGCAAATTATGAAAGCATATTTTGATATTTTATATGCTAAATCAGTCTATAAAATTCAACAAGACCGCCTAAAATTATTTAAAGACCTTGTAAAAATCACGACAGACAAGCCGAAATACCCAAGCTATGAAATTGACAATTTAAAAGCGGATATTCAATATGCACAACAACTAATTGAAGTAAACAGAGCAAAATCTAACATGCTTGCCAAACAATTTGAGCTGAATAAAATTCTAAACACGGACGACGAAGAAACCATGTATGACACAAAAGAGCCGTCATTGTTAGCGCAATGGGCTTTTTTAAACATGAAATTACCGCAATATGAATTTTTAGAAAAAATAGCGCTGGAAAACAGTTATGTCGTTAAGATTTCAGACAAAAATATTGCTTTATCCGAAGCCGAGCTATCCTCAATGAAAAGAAACAGAATTCCGGATATTACAATAGGTGGCGGATATGCTTGGCAAGCACATCCTAATGTACCCTATCAATATGGCGGTGCTTATGCGGGTCTTAATATAGACATTCCTGTTTTTTATACTTTTAAACCCGAAATTCAAAAGGCGCAAATCTTTTTAGAAAGAAGCAAAGTTTCCAAAAAAGCATATATACACCAATTAAAATACCAGCTAAAAAAAGATTATAATAATCTAAAATATTCAAAAGAAAATATGGTTCATTCCAAAAAAATTCTTGAAAATTCTAAAAAAATAGTTAAACTTTCAACACAAGGTTACATTCAAGGCAAAAATACATACACAGATTTAGTAATAAATGAAAACGGACATCAAGAAGTAATAAGCCAATATCTTGGTGCCATGTCACGATATTTTTATTCTTATCTTGAACTAATGCAAGACGCAGGATGTGATTCATTAATTGAAGATGAACTTTTATAACCCTCTATTTGTAAAAGTTTTTCTTTAATATCAAGCCCTGCAACATATCCTTTCAAAGAACCGTCTGAAGCAATAATTCTATGACAAGGAATGATTATTAAAATCGGATTTTTAGATATTGCATTAGCTACCGCCTGATTTGACATTGACTTCAGACTTAATTTTTTAATCAATTCATTTTTTATATCTTTGTATGTCATTGTTTTTCCATAAGGAACAGGCAATAAAATTTTCCATACTTCTTTTTGAAAGTCAGTAGCACCAACAAAATTCAAAGATAATTTTGATACATCAGGATTTTTCCGATTAAAATAATCGTCAAGCCACTTTTTGACATCAAGAAAAATTGAAAGGTTATTATTTTCTTTTAAAATAATATTTTCTTTTTTAAAATATGTTTTTCTATTTTCAAAATAAAGTCCAACTAAGCTATTCTTATCTGCAATTAAAACAATTTCTCCAAGTGGTGATAAATATTTTGTTTTATAAAATATATCCATAAAGCTATTTTAAACTAAACAAATTAGCACAAATAACAAAAAAAATATTTAGAACTTTTATATAATTACCACAGAAAAGAATCGTAAATGAAAATATCTTTTAATCCCATTAATATTGCAAATTATAATCATTACCATAAAAACATAAAAAAATACTCAAACCTTGCTCCCCTTAGATACGATACTGTTTCATTCGGTTCAATGAAAAAAGAAGAATTTGCCGGAGTCGATTATGCTGCAATAAGAAAATTTAGAGCGCATATTGAAAAATTTAATTCTTATGATGACTTTTTAGCTTGGGAACAAGAAAAAATTGATGAAATAACTAAAAAAAGCTACCCTGCAAGAAGAATACAGGCAGACAGAGAAAGAAGAGCAATGTTAAATGATTGGTTTAATTATGTTACAAAAGAAAACGCAACATATAATAAATCTCATCAATTAATTATTTTATCAGCCATAACCAAAGATTTAAATCCAAATAACGATAAAATGCCTCCTGTTCTAAACAGAGGCGCATTGGCAGAATGTGTTGATGAATTGGATGCAAAACTAAAAGAAAACCCTAAACACTGTTTTGATTTCAATAAAATGTATTCAAATAAATTACAAGAATTTTATCTTGATAGTGATATTAATACAGGTGAAACCGATACAAAATGGGTTGTTATACCATCAAAAGCCCACGACTCTGATAATTTTGAAAAAAATATAGACAAACTAAAAACCTTATCACACAGAAGTTGGTGCACAAAATCAAGAGGTGCAAAATATTATCTTGAACAAGGCGATTTTCACATTTATCTTGAAAACGGCAAGCCAAAATTAGGATTAGCATTTAACAATCAAGGTATGCTTTATGAAATCGAAGGAGAGAAAAACAACAGAAAAATACCTGTAAAATATCTGGAAACCTTAGAAAACTACATAAAAGACAACCATATTGCAACCACTAAAATAGCAGAAAGTAGTTTGATAGCATCAAGAAAGGTAAAACAAAAAACCGAAGAAATTAAAAACGAATTGCAAAAAGCCATAGATAGCAATGACCCAAAAGCAATATTTAATATGTTCGGTATTTCAACCAAAGAAGATGAAAACGGCAATTTAATAATTTCACATTATTGTCAGCCAAGCCTTGATTATTCATTTGATGATTTAGGAATAGATGAAAATGAACTGTTTAAAAAAGTTATAAAAATTGAAGGAAACGCTAGTTTTGACTATTCTTCTATAAAAAAGCTGCAAAATCTACAAAGCATAGGCAAAGATGCAAGTTTTAGACGCTCTGATTTAGAAAGTCTTGGAGCACTTCAATATATAGGTGGAAATGCAAATTTTGAAATTTCCAGCTTAAAAAGTCTTGGAATACTTGAAACTATTGGCAAAGATGCAAACTTTGAATATTCAAAACTGGAAGATTTAGGAATGCTGCAAAATATAGGCGGCAGCGCAAACTTTGAAAATTCTATTATAAAAAGCCTTGGAATACTTGAAACTATTGGCAAAGATGCATACTTTGGATATTCAAAACTGGAAGATTTAGGAATGTTACAAAGTATAGATGGCAGCGCAAACTTTAAAAATTCTATTATAAAAAGCCTTGGAATACTTGAAACTATTGGCAAAGATGCATACTTTGGATATTCAAAACTGGAAGATTTAGGAATGTTACAGAGTATAGGCGGCAGCGCATACTTTGAAAATTCAATTTTAGAAGACACAGGAATACTAAATAGCATAGGCGAAAGTGCAATCTTTAAAAATTCTAAATTAAAAAAACTTGAAAACGTTTTAATTATTGGCGCTGATGCTGATTTTAGCAATTCTCAAATAACAAGTCTTGGAAGCCTGAGAAAAATAAACGGAAATGCAAAATTTAGCAATTCACCTATTACTAATCTGGGAAATCTTGAATTTATCGGAGATACAGCACTTATGACAAACTCCCGAGTAATAAATCTGGGAAAACTCAGACAAATAGAAGGAGATTTACATATTGATGCTAATTCTCAAACAGATTTTCAAAATGTAGCTATTAAAGGCGACATCATAAAACACTAAATATAAATTTAATTAACAATAAAAAATGCACCCCTTTTTAAGGAGTGCATTTAATTTTATTTATTTTAACTATACTGCAACTTTTGGTTTTGGACCTGCAGCAACAATTTCAGCAGGCATGTTAGGATATTTTGCAGCAAAGTTATCAGCAAACATTTGAGCAAGTTTGTTAGCTTGTTCATCGTATGCTTTTTTATCTTCCCACATTCCACGAGCATCAAGTTTTTCATCAGGAACATTAGGACAAGATGTCGGATAATCAACATTAAATACATCGTGGTGTTTAAATTCAACGTTATCAAATGAACCGTTAAGAGCTGCTGTTACCATAGCACGAGTATATGATAATTTCATACGTTTAGCACCTGATGAAGCAGAACCGCCTGCCCATCCTGTATTTACCAAGTAAACTTTAGTACCGTATTGGTCTAATTTATCACCAAGCATTTTAGCATAAACTGAAGCATCCATTGGCATAAATGGTTCACCAAATAATGTTGAAAATGTTGGTTGTGGTTCTGTAATGCCGCGTTCAGTACCTGCTAATTTAGAAGTGAAACCTGTAACAAAGTGGTACATTGCAGCATTTTTATCTAATCTTGAAATTGGAGGTAATACACCAAATGCATCAGCTGTTAAGAAAATAACAACTTTCGGAATTCCGCCTTTTGATGGAATTTGTGCATTGTTGATGTAATTAATAGGATAACCAACACGAGTGTTTTCGGTTAAGCTGCCATCAGCAAAATCAAATTCACGAGTATTTGGATCCATTACAACATTTTCAACCAATGAACCAAATTTAATAGCATTATAAATATCAGGTTCATTTTCTTCTGTTAAATTGATACATTTAGCATAGCAGCCGCCTTCAAAGTTAAAGATACCATCAGGTGACCAGCCATGTTCATCATCACCGATTAATTTACGAGCAGGGTCTGCTGATAAAGTTGTTTTACCTGTACCTGATAAGCCGAAGAATACAGCTGTTTCATTTGTTTCAGGGTCCATGTTAGCGCTGCAGTGCATTGGAAGAACATTTTTCTTAGTCATAATGTAGTTCATTGTAGCAAACACTGATTTTTTAATTTCGCCTGAATATTGTGAACCGCAAATAATGATTGTGTGTGCCTCATAGTCAATAGCAATGCAAGCTTCAGAATTTACGCCATCAACTTCAGGGTCACATTTAAAACCGGGAGCACATAAAATTGTATAATCAGGTTCACCGTATTGAGCCAATTCTTCAGCAGTTGGTCTGATTAACAATTGATGTATAAATAAATTTTGGCTTGCCATTTCGTTGATAACTCTAAATTTTTGAGTATATTTTTTATCTGCACCTGCAAAACCATCAAAAATAAATACTTCTCTGTTTTGCAAATAAGCAGCTATTTTTCCTTTAATGGCATCAAATTTTTCTTTAGAAATGGGTTTATTAACTTTTCCCCATGCAATTTCGTTGTGAACTCCGTCAGTATCAACGATAAATTTGTCTTTAGGTGAACGTCCGGTATATTTTCCGGTTGTTACAACCAATGCACCTGTATTAGACAAAGAACCTTCGCCTAAACGAAGTGCTGCTTCAGTTAGTTGAGCAGGTGTCAAATTACGATACACTGCTTTTGGGCCGATAATACCCAATTTTTCAATTCCGAATGTTTCCATATATTTTCTCCTTTTATCAAATATTATTCTATCACAAAAAAATATAATCAAACCCTTTAATAAATAATTTTTTTGTTATATAATCTTATGCAGTTGGGGTGTTAGCGCAGTTGGTAGCGCACAACGCTGGCAGCGTTGGGGTCAGGGGTTCGAATCCCCTACACTCCATACTTTTTTATTCGAGCTTTAGTCCGACGGACTTAGCGAGAATGAAAAAGCGCAAGGATGTGAGCAATAGCACAGCAAGCGTGGAGCTTGGTGGGCTGTTGCGACACTGGACTAGGGCGACGTAAGAGTTTTGCTTTAGCAAAACTCCACAGGAGCATACTTTTTTATTCGAGCTTTAGTCCGACGGACTTAGCGAGAATGAAAAAGCGCAAGGATGTGAGCAATAGCACAGCAAGCGTGGAGCTTGGTGGGCTGTTGCGACACTGGACTAGGGCGACGTAAGAGTTTTGCTTTAGCAAAACTCCACAGGAGCATACTTTTTTATTCGAGCTTTAGTCCGACGGACTTAGCGAGAATGAAAAAGCGCAAGGATGTGAGGGCGTGATGTCAAAACGTTAAACTCTGGCAAGATAATACAAAGCCGAACTTATGCTTTAGCTATAATTTTATTTTCTTTATTCATCGGATTCCATGTGTCTTTTGAATTGTTTTCAATTAAATCCTTATAAAAACTCTCTTTGTAGTCTAATAATTCAATTTGTTTTTTTAATTCATCCATTTGCATAAGGGCCTTTTTCTTAGTTAAAGCAATTATTTCAAAACGTTCTTTAATTGTTGAATCCCCAATAACACACAAATCTATATACCTTTTTATTAGTTTATTTTCAACCCCAACTGAGCGCAAACACTTTACAATTTTAACCCAATCTAAGTCATCATCGCTAAAAAGACGAATATTATTTTCATTCCGCTTTATAAACGGAAAAAAACCGCTTTTTGCCCAAAACCTTATTGTATGTTCTGAAATATTCATAATTTCGGCAACTTGTTTAATTGTATACATAAGCCAACCCCCGCATAATAATTCTAACATATAAATGTATTCAAGAGCAGCTTTAAACATTATTTTTTGTTTTGAGCAATTCTTCTTTTGTCAAGGTTAATTTCTTGAGTTAAAATATTTATAAATTCATCTCTGTATAAAAACCCAAGATGCGCCCCATTGTTAAACAATACTAATTTATCATCGCAATAGCTTTTCAACTCTTTTAGTTGATTTTTACTAATCAAATAATCATCAAGACTATGATAAATTATATAGTTATCCCTATTAATTAAATAATTTGATATAGAACTCAAAGTATTGGTCGATTTTATTTCCTCATAAGAATGACTTTCTAAAAGATACTTTTTAATATAATCTTTAAAATTCAAATTATGTATCATCTCATAAACAAGCTTAACATCAAAGTCAGGATTGTTTATCTTTTCTATTGTATAAACTAAATCCGAAAGTTTTTGATGAAAAATAAAAGCACTGATTAACTTTGCTTCATAATTAGAAAAAGGCATGGTTTTGAAATTTTTATGCAGCTTCTCTTTTTCCTTGAATGCTCTTAAAACTTTAGCTGTTGTCAGGGCAATTTTTTTCTTAAAATCATCAGGATATTCCTGCCATGATTCAATTATTTCATCAATTTGATTGACCGCATACAAAAGCTCATATGGCGGACAAATTGCAATAAATTTATCTATATTATTTGCCCCTTGTTCATATTGTTCATTAGCTAAAAACAAAACCGCATAAGCCCCCAATGAAGTACCTATTGCAGTTCTATTTAAAAATACTCTATCATATTTATTTGATAAATATGAGATTATATTATTTAATAATTTATTTATATACTTAACATCCTCTTTTATAAAACCGACTTTATAATTTTTATCAAGACTCTTTAAAAATTCCCACTGAAAATGACTGCCTATAATTACTACACTATAACCTTGCTTGTAAAACATTTTTGCCATTACATTACTGTGAGAAGAATTTACCCCCTCGCCGATAGAAGGAAAAATTATAACCAATGGCGATTGTTTATTTTTTTGTAAAACATATCTAAAATTATATTTATTTGCATTTGGAGAAATTTCAACAGCCGCGTTTTTAATTTTTTTATTAAAACTCCTGTTCCATACAGCATTTTCACTCCAGATTGACTTATCCTTTTCAACCATATCAAACAATGCTGTACGCATTGAATCCAATATTGGATTTTGCGGATTGAAATCATTTAAAACAATATCTGCACTCAATTCGTCATCGGGCATTGAAACTATCAAATTTTCCCCTTTTAATTTACCTTTTACTTGGATAAACTTTTGTTTTTTATTTTCAACCAAATTAACTTCGTCATAATTATCTTTTGTTGTAGCCAATACCTTTTTTCTGTCATAATTTGATAACTTAATAAATTTCTCAACTCCGTAGAATTTTTTTGCTATATCATACGGATCAGCATAACCTGATTCAACCATTTTTATAACAGGTTGTATATACATGGTTCTATTAATCAACAAACCCAATTTAACTGCAGCCGCAACAGGAGAAGCTATATATGTTGTTGGAGTTAATACAAAATCTAAAATTCTTCCAAACATATCCCTTGTAGTAATTGAAGAAACAAAAGGCAAAACAAGATAATTACCGCATTTTACCTTACATTTAGCCAAAGCCTGTTCCATATCTTCATTAAATAACTCTAAATCAAAAAATTTTTCAGCCACATCTATTAACCCTGCAACCCCAAGGGTTGTATTGATAAAAAATCTTTTTGATTCATGTTTAACTGCCTCAAAATCACGCTGTAATAATGAACTTACAAGTCTTTTTGGATATTCAATATTTGAATAAAGAGAATTTATACTATCTGTTATAAAAGTCGGAAATAAAGACGCCCATATGATATGAATTCTTTTTACAAACAATTTATTTAATTTTAGATTAAAATTAAAAACCCTTCTGTTTAAATCCTCAAACTTGTCTTGATTTAAATACAATAAATCATAACTCGGATATTTTAAATTTGGCTTTAATAACACATCTGCAAAAGCCAAATTAAAAGACAAAACATTAAATAATATAAAAACTGTAATAATTTTTTTCATTCTTTTTAAATTACCTATCGTGTTTTTAAAATTTATATTATCAATTTAAAAAAAATGAAATTAGCTAATGTACCAATAAAAAAATAAACCAACATATCCTTGTTGGTTTATTTTTTATTTATAAAAATTAGATTATTTTGTTCTTATTTCCTTAACCTTATTAACCATTCCTTTAACGCATTTTAGCGCTAAACCCAAAGCACAAAGCAAAACTGCACCGCCTAATACTGTTTTCTTTTCAACGCCTTGAGAGGACAACTTATTTTTTAAGCTAACAAATTTATCATTTTTTAAAACAGTATCTTTTGCAACTTGAGCATACCCAAGCGCCCTATTACCTACATCGTATGCAGCAGTACCTATGCTGTTAAGACCATTGATTGCGCCTGTTTTTATATTAGAAAAATTTACATTCATTTCTACAATCTCCTTAAGAAGCTACTGTATTAATTATTTCAGCGATTTCACCAAGATTTCTTCTTGCACTGGTGTTTATTGCCATTCTGTCCAATCCTGATTCAGAACCATCTGAAACAACATCAGCGGCTTTATATGCCAATGCACCGGCAACTAGACCGTCAAACAAGCTTCCGGGGTTAAAATATATTCCCAAATTGTTGATTTTTTCAACAACAGCTTGACCTTTCTTTTCGGTTACTCCATCAACTGTTCTTGAAAAGATTTTATCAACAGTATCAACAAAAGGTGTTACTAATTTGTCATTATTAACATTGGTTTTTTCAGATAATTTTCCTACCACGCCATTTATCTTTGCAACAGCTTTATCGGCATCAATTGATTTTGCAACTTTAGAAGCAACCTTAACTGCTCCTTTTGCTACAGCGCCTCCTGAAACAGCAACAGCACTTCTAGCCCAGCCAACCGCTTTATTACCTTTTACAATTGCACAAACACCGGCAAGCACACCTAATAAACAAGTTAAGGGGTGTACGTCCTGTTTTGCTTCTTTAACGTCTTTTTTAAAGTTAGCCATTTTTTCTAAAATATCATCAACTGAAATACCGGCTTCACTTTTAGGCATATCTGATGTTTTATCTGTGTTTCCTTGTAACACAACAAAATCAGCATCAACAGCGCCTCTACCTTGAGCTTTTGGATCTTGATAAACACCTGATTCACGAGATTCAATGCCGTTCATGCCTTTAAAATTAACTGAATTAATAGCACCTATTTGCATATCTGGTTTCTCCTATGAGTCAACACACATCTGTATAAAATACAAACATAAAATTTATTGCTAATTTACAAATTTTTATTTTAACAAAAATTTACAATTATGTAAGCAGTTCAGTAGTTATATTTTATATAATAAACAAACTTTTTGCAATGTTTTTAATTAAAATATTTTTTATTTTTTATTTCATCAGGCAAAAACTGCTGCTTGTATTCAGGATTATCATGCGTATACACATACCCTTTACCAAAACCATATTTTGAAGCATCTTTATAATGAGCATCTCTAAGGTGCATTGGAGGAAGAAAATCAAGCCCTGATTTAATATCAGCAATTGCACTATCAAGAGCAACTATTGCCCTATTTGACTTCTTAGCTCTTGCAACAAATTCAACAGCTTGTGCCAAAGTAATTCTTGCTTCCGGCATGCCAAGATGTTCAACGGCTCTTAGCGCTGCTTCTGCTATTAAAAGCGCTCTAAAATCAGCATTTCCAACATCTTCAGACGCAACAACAATCAATCTTCTTGCAATAAATCTTGGATCTTCACCTGAAACAAGCATTTTAGCAAGATAATATATAGCAGCATCAGCATCTGACCCTCTTAAGCTTTTTTGAAAGGCGCTTGCATAATCATAATGAGAATCAATTGAATATCTGACACTTGATTTTTGCAATAGTTCTTCAACTATATTTTTAGTTATAATTTCATCACTTGCAAAATAAGAATTTTCAATTGCATTCAATGAATACCTTGCATCCCCTTGCGACAATTCAACAATTGCTTTTAGCGCCTCATCATCCAATTTCTTTTCGCCATATGTTTTATTAAGATAATTAAATCCTTTTAAAATAATTTTTTCAATAGAATTTTTATCTATTTTATTTAACATAATAACCTGTGCTCTTGATATTAGGGCAGGAACAGTGTGAAAAGAAGGATTTTCGGTAGTTGAACCGATAAAATAAAACAATCCGGATTCAACATGCGGCAAAAGTGCATCTTGTTGAGTCTTTGAAAACCTATGGATTTCATCAATAAATACAATTGTTTTAATGCCTTCTCTTAATTTTTGTTTAGCTATATCAACCGTTTCTTTAATATCTTTTACGCCCGAATTAACAGCAGAAAGTTCAACAAAATTAGCACTGTGATAATTAGCGCACAATCGAGCTAAAGTAGTTTTACCACACCCCGGAGGACCCCATAAAATAAACGAAAATAATCGTTTTGCTTTTAAAAGTTTAATAAAAGGCGAATTTTCATTAATTACTTTTGTTTGTCCTAAATATTCATCCAATGTTTTAGGGCGCATTAACTGCGCCAATGGAATTTGTTTATTATTATTTTCTAGCGAATCAAATAAATTCATAGTATAATTATATCATAGCGGAGTTTTATAATGATAAAAAAAATCATAATCGGCATTTTATTTTTATTAATTATCGTTTCAGGTTTCATTTTTTCTATGAAATCAAATAAAAATAATGATTATAAAATCACCTTTTGGTCAATTCAACTAAAACCGATTTATGAAAAACAATTAAATAAAATTATTGATGATTTTGAAAAAGAAAATCCGCCATACAAAATAACTTGGATTGATATTCCTATTCAAGAAGCACAAAAAAGAACACTTGCTTCAATATTATCATCTACTCCTCCTGATTTAATTAACTTAAATCCGGATTTTTCAGTGCTTTTAGCTCAAAGAAACGCTCTTCAGTTCTTTAATGAAGATGATGTTAAACAATACAATCAAAATCTTATTAATAAATTAAAATATGATAATAAAATCTATGCTCTACCTTTTTACGCAACAAGTCCCGTAACCGTTTACAATAAAAAAATCTACGATAAATGCATAAACAAAAATTTTATAAAATCTTATGATGATTTATTTGAAATTTCAACAAAATTAAAAACATGTTCAAATATTGCCCCCTTTGCTTCAAGCATAAATGAAAACGACACTTTAGCAAAAATTTTAAATAAATACGATATTTATTCTTTTGATAATCAAAAAGATAAAGAACAAACAGAAAAAATATTTTCTAATTTCAATAATATGTATAAAAATAATGAACTTCCAAAAGATATCTTGGCTTCTAATCACAGAGAAATTATTGAAAAATATATGTCAGGTCAAACCCTTATTATTGTTGCAGGATCAAATTTCATCAATATGATTAAACAAAATGCGCCTGACATCTACAACATATCAGCTATTTCAAACCAACTGACAGGTTCAAATAAAAGCTATGACGTTTCTTTAATGAATTTAATTGTCCCTAAAAAAGCCAAACACAAAAAATTAGCACTGAAGTTTGCCTTAATGTTAACAAACAAAGAAAACCAGCTTGAGCTTGCCAAAATAACAAATGTGTTGCCTGCAAATAAATATGCCCTTGAAGACAATTATTTCAAAAACTGTTCATCAGATTTATACGAACAATCAAGATGCATAAGTGCCAAACAACTTGATAATCTTGTTAAATTTGATTTTGACGAAAAAAATAAAAAAGCAATAAATGAAGCCATAAATAAAACCCTTGAAGAAATTTTACTCGATAAAAACAGCTCTGATTTTAATATCAAAAATCAGGTCGAAACCCTCTCAAAACAAGTAAAAAATTTACAAAAATAAATGCTTAAAAGTTCTGTTTTGTGGAATTAAATTAAATAAGTATTGTCTTTGTTGTTGATTGTTATGAGGGTTTATTTATGACTAAAACTTTAGTAAAACCAAAAAGCCAACTTGAAAATCGCTATTCCAAAAAAACAGCATTATATATAGCAGCAAAACTTCAATATCGAGATTTTATGCTTCGCTCTAATTGTGAAGAATTTAAAAATTCTTACACAAGATATACAATAGAATTATCTATTTTAAGAAATATGCTTAAATATGCCTCAAAAAAATCAGATATCTGGAAAATAAACTATCAAATTAATTCTATTAAAAGAACACTAAAAGAAGAAATGAATATTTTAATTGACTAAACTCTTACGGTTTGACCCATTTTAATTTTTTCCAAATTTTTCTTTGCCATTGATTTTTTAATTGTTAATTCTTTAACAAAATTAATGGCTTCAATGTCGCGTCTTATTGCATTTTTTAAAGATATTATTTCTTCAAAAGTTAAATCATTTATTTTATCAGTTTCACAAATTTCAAATACATTTTTAAATTTTTCTTGTGCTTCAAAGTCATAACCGTTTAATTTCATTTTGCAGGCATACCAGTTATAAAACTGATAAGACATTGCAACAAGATTAACATTATATGAACTTAAAACAAACATCTCATCTGTTTTAAATGAAAATTTTTTGTTTAAAATTAAATTCAAATATAACGCTTGTAATCCTTTTTTAGGATAAATCAAACCTTCTTGCTCATTTATTTTAGATAAAATTTGTGCTGCATATTTATTTAAGAAGACTTTTGTGCCTGAACCTTTAATATATTCAAAAAGTTTTTCAGGTTTATCAATGTAATTATCGAGCATTTTTTCTATTCGAGTTTGATAACTCATGTCAGTTTGTTTATTTTCAATAGTTAAGGTTGCGCTTGAATTAATATGACAGCTTTTATTGCCGTCATTTGCCGATAATATGCTTTTATTAATTGCGTATTCTTTCTTTTTATTAAAAAATTTATAAACATTTAATAAGAATCTTTTTAAATATTTTCTCATAATATACCTCTTTTATTATATAAAGTATTTTTCTTAAAAAAAATTGCCAAAATAACCTTAAAATAATAATTGTGCTATAATTTTTCTATGAGAATCAACAAATATATTGCTCAAAGCGGTTTTTGTTCAAGAAGAAAAGCTGATGAATATGTACTAAATGGCAGAGTTAAAGTTAACGGCACTGTTATAACTATACTAGGCTATGAAATCAGGACAAAAGACAAAGTTACAATAGATGGCAAACTTTTAAAAGCAGATAAATTAGAATACTATAAATTCTATAAGCCTACAGGCTATATCACAACAAAATCCGATGAAAAAGGCAGAAAAACAATATATGATATTTTGCCTGATGAATATAAACACTTAAACCCTGTAGGTAGATTAGACAAAGATTCTTCCGGTTTAATTATTATGACAAATGACGGTAATTTAGCCTATGAATTAACTCACCCATCCATAAAAGTTGCAAAAACATACATTGTAAAAGTAGATGGCAAATTAAACGACGAACAATTAAAAAAATTAACCGAAGGAATTGAAATTGAAAAAGGCAAGATTGCCTATTGCGATTGGGCTATATTAGAACAAACAAAACAAGATACCTTATTTGAAATTATTTTATATCAAGGTTTAAACAGACAAATAAGAAAAATGTTTGAATTTTTAGGTCATAATGTGATAAATTTAAAACGTATAAGACATGCAAATATAGAGCTTACGGGTTTAAAGAAAGGTCAAATCAAACAAATAAAACCTCGCCAAATTAAAGAATTAAAAGCATATTTAAATAAAATTAAAGATAAGGAAGTATAAAATGCTAGATATTAAATTAATCAGAGAAAATCCAGAAAAAATCAACGAACTTTTAAAAAGAAGAAATCCCGATTTATCAATTGATGAAGTAATAAAAATAGATGAACAAAGAAGAAAACTTCAGTTTGAACTTGATAATTTAAGAGCAAAAAGAAAATCAGAATCAAATAAAATCGGTGCTATGAAAAAAGAAGGCATTGATACAACGCAAATTCAAGCTGAAATTAGACAACTTGGCGAAGAAGCAAAAAAACTTGAAGAAAGCTTAAACGAACTTGATATTAAACAAAAAGATACTCTTTTAAGAATTCCAAACACTCCCGACCCTGAAATTCCAATCGGTCCTGATGACAGCGCCAATATTGAAGTTAAAAGATGGGGTGAACCAACTAAATTTGATTTTGAATTTAAAGCACACTGGGATTTATGTCCAGAGCTTGGTATGTTAGATTTTGAAAGAGGCGTTAAACTTGCACACACAAGATTTACCCTATATCGCAATCTTGGAGCCAAATTAGAACGTGCAATTATTAATTTCTTCTTGGATACTCACACTCTAACAAGAGGTTACGAAGAAATTTTACCCCCTGTTATGGCAAACACCAAAACTATGACAGGAACAGGTCAACTTCCAAAATTTAAAGAAGATATGTTTAAATGTGTTGATGAAGATTTATATTTAATTCCAACAGCAGAAGTTCCCGTTACAAATATATATCAAGATGAAATCTTATCAGAAGATGATTTACCTAAATATATGACAGCTTACACTCCTTGTTTTAGAAGAGAAGCAGGGTCTGCTGGAAAAGATACAAGAGGGTTAATCAGACAGCACCAGTTTAACAAAGTTGAACTTGTAAAATTAACAAAACCCGAAGATTCAGCTATTGAACACGAAAAATTAACTCAAGACGCCGAAAACGTATTACAATTATTAAATCTGCCATACAGAAGAGTGTGTTTATCAACAGGCGATATTGGATTTAGTGCAAAAAAATGTTATGATTTAGAAGTATGGATGCCATCATACAATTCATATAAAGAAATTTCATCTTGTTCTAACTTTGGTGACTATCAAGCTCGTAGAGCCAATATTCGCTTTAGAAGAAAAGATGGCACAGTTGAATTTGTCCACACTCTAAACGGTTCAGGTTTGGCTGTTGGAAGAACGCTAGCTGCAATTTGCGAAAACTTCCAAACAAAAGACGGACACATAATCATCCCTGAAGTTTTGAGAAAATATACAGGTTTTGATATAATTTAATTAAAGCTAGGAGAAATTTAAATGAAAAAAGTTTTAATACTATTTATGGCATTTGCTATGGCAAGCTCATTGGTTGTTTTAGCCGCAGATAAATCAGAAAGAGCACAAATAAGAGCTCAAAAAGCAGCACAAAAGGCAGAAAAAGAAGCTCAAAAAGCCGCCCAAAGAGCTGAAAAAGAAGCAGTAAAAGCTCAAAAAAACCATGAAAAACAACTGGCAAAAGAAATGAAAAACCCGAAAGATGTCATAAAAGACGCTGAATATAAAGAAATTAAGACCAAATTTTTTAACGCAGACGGTTATGGTGACACATACAATTGTAAAGTTGCACAACAAAGATTTTGCAAGGTAAAAGACTACGACACAGGAGTTTATGTTCTTTGTGACAGAGAGGTTTCAAGAACACAAATGGAATCAGCTAAAATTTTCTATAAGCTTGGCAGATGTACTAAATTAAACTAAAACCAATAAGGCTCTACTATAGAGCCTTATTTAATATTAAATAACCTAAATTTAAATAACTTGCAAATAATATCCATAAAAAATAAGGCAGTAAAATCAAACCTGCAACCTTTGAAATTGAGTAAAACTTTTTCATTGTTAGAAAAACAAAAATATCTAGAAAAATAATTACTACAAAAGCAAGCACTATATTTTTTAAATAAAAAAACGAAGGTGCCCATAAAAAATTCAACATCAATTGAATTAAAAAATAAACATATCCAAGATTTTTATGTTCTTGCTTTTTAAAAAAATAAAAAAGAAATGAAACAATTATTGTAAAATATAAAAAACTCCAAACAGGCACAAATATAATGTCATTTGGCGCAAATGGAGGTTTTGTTAAAGATGTATACCACATTTCATTAATCATTTATGAAATATAGCATTATTTAAATAAGTTAAAAACCTGCTTTTGTTTAATTTAACTACACATACTTTTTTACTTTTAATGCTACTTGACCCAGCACAAATAATAATTTACAATCACAAACTCACACACCATGGAGACATTTTTAAAACCAAGCGCAGCTGCGCTAAGGTTTTAGTGCATTCCCATTAAAATAAAAAACACTCATTTCTGAGTGTTTTTTATGGAGCGGGATGCTTAGTCCTAGGCGAATTTATGAGCCGTAGGAATAAGTATACATGCGAAGCGCAGAGCGC
>CALVHD010000023.1 GCA_944327245.1 Candidatus Gastranaerophilales bacterium | reverse complement strand
CGCCTGTGGGTATTTCGGCTCTGTTTGGCTATAGTCGCCAAACAGCCTCAATTATCCTACGGCGGCTATCAACTGCTCCATCATTGAGGCTCAACGCCTCAATGATTATCGCACTGGCTTACGCATTTTGCCGCCTGTGGGTATTTCGGCTCTGTTTGGCTATAGTCGCCAAACAGCCTCAATTATCCTACGCACCCCAAGGGTGTTTCCAATCCCTAAGGCTCACAAGTTCGCCAAGGGATTGTGGGCAGCGGTTGTCAACTGCTCCATCATTGAGGCTCAACGCCTCAATGATTATCGCACTGGCTTACGCATTTAAAAAAAGGCCTTTTGAGTAACTCAAAAGGCACGATATCAAAACACAAAAAATAACATAAAATAATTTATAACTCTGTTACGCAACGTACAGAATAAGCGCGAGTAAATAAATGATCGGCAAAATACCAAATTCCACTAATTAAGTAATATTCAGATGCGTTATTTGTACCGGATTTGTTACTACTCCATAAATTATATGCATAGCACTTTCCATTTTGTGAACCCAGACAAGTCGTAAAACTGCTATCTTGACAAATAGCCGATATTGATGAACTTGTATTAGTACCGCCATCACATAATTGTAATCCTTTTGTTCCAAGATTTACAGAATAATCAGGCCAATTAAACATTTCATTTTCAGTTGCTAATCTCCATTTTCTGCCAAATTCATTAAAATTTTCACATATATAATCTGCTGCATAGTGATCGCAAACTGTTCTATTACAACCTGAGTACCCTCCGCCGTTGCCGTTATCACATGTGCCAGCAGTATTGCCTTTCCAACAACAAAAATTTGTACTGCTTGAATTGCAGGTTAAACCCGCATTGACTACATTGACTCCGGACGGTATTTTTAGAGTGGTGCTATCACCCATATTTTTTCTTGTTACACAAAGATTGCCAATAAGCATAAAATCACTACCTTTGCAAAATGTGCTTTTGCATTTTCCATTTTCAAGGGTGTACCCTTCATTTGCATCGCATGCTAAACATTCATTGTTATCACAAGCGATACAACCTGAACCAAATTTGCTTTTACATGTTTGTGACATTTCTGTTACGCAACGCACAGCAAAAACTGAGGATTTAGCTGTTGATGCTTTTACCCATCTTCCCCAAGTTAAATAAATTGCAAATGCACCACTTGCACCATTTACCTCATTACTCCACACATCATCAGTTCCGCACCGATTAAAGCCGGCTCCTAAACATATAAAGTCATCCTCACACTGAGCAGATAAATAACCGGAATACCCATCGCATAATTGAAGCCCTTTTGTGCCAAGGTTTTTTGAACTTGCCGGCCAATTTGCCATTTCGGTTGTTGAAGGTAATCTCCAATTAAGTCCTGCAGCATTAAAATTTTTACATATATTATCTGCTGCCCACCAGTCACAAACTGTTCTATTGCAACCTGAGTATCCTCCGCCATTTGCATTGTCGCAGTTTTTTGCTGTCTTACCTTGCCAGCAACACAGATTTGTATCACTTGGCGTACAGGTTTGATTAACTTGTTTTATATTGATATTACTCGGAATAGTTAAAGTTGAACTATCGCCCATATTTCTTTTTGTAACACAATACTTATCTATCTGTATAAAATCATCACCGGAACAGGTAAACGGTTCACATTTTCCATTTTTTAATACATAACCTCCACTGCAAGCTAAACAAGTATTTCCATCACAAGTTGAACATCCTTTACCTATTCTTTGAGCGCAACTTTGAGGCATTTGAGCAACGCAGCGTACAGAGCCAGCATGATTATTTGGCCAATTTGCATTAAACCAGTTTTTGCTATCCAAAAAATAATAATCGCCATCTGTGCTATTTGTAATATTGCTCCATACGTCATTGGGGTGACACCAATCAAGATATCCGCCTAAACATTGTTTAGAACGATAACATCTTGCAGAGAAATATCCCGGTTCACCATAATCACACAATTGAAGACCATTTGTGCCCTTTCCGATTGAATCTTTAGGCCAATTGCTCATTTCTGATAATGTAGGTAATCTCCAAGAATATCCGCCTGCATGAAAATTGTTACATATATAATCTGCTGCATAATGATCGCAAACTGTTCTGTTACATCCGGAATATCCTCCTCCGTTTTCATTGTCACAGAGTTCTGCTGTATTACCTTTCCAACAGCATTTGTTTGTACTGCTGGAGTTACAAGTTGTACCCGTATTAACAACATTTACTCCGCTTGATATAATTAAGCTATCCCCATCACCCATATTTTTCTTTGTTATACATAAATTTCCTATTTGAATATAGTCAGGGCTTGAACAAGTAAAGGTATCGCAAGGTTCACTTGATATTGGATCAGTTAAAATATAATTATTTTTACAAGAATTACATCTATACATTGTACAGCTTGCACAATCCTTAAATTTGTCAGTACAAGGTTTACAATGATTATTTTCATCTAAATATTCACCGTTCGGACAGCTAAGACATTTATCTATATTACATTTAGTACAGTCAATACCAAATTTATCACTACATTTTTCACAAGAGCATTTAGAGCTATCTTTATATTCATCATCAGCACAAGTTAAACCGCTGCAAACAAGACAATAATTATTTGTACATAAATTACAATGTTCTCCAAATTCTTCGCAACGAGTCTTAATTCCTGAGCCACCAAAGACACCAGAAGAAAACTTTTTAGTTATCAAAGGAGTAAAAGCTGCAGTTATACAAGAAATTACAATAAGCGAAATAAGCAGCTCGACTAACGAGAAGCCCTCAGATTTATTATTTATAAACACTTATAACACTCCTTAAAATCCTCTAAAGATAAATTTAAAAAAACGCAAATTGCAATAAATTCTGCTGAATTTAGCTTCCTTTTACCCAATATAAAGGCACTAAAATCATTTAACGCTATTCCTAATTTTTTGCATACAAATTCTTCTTTTAAACCTTTTTTAAACAAAGCGCGCTTAACCACATCATCTGCGCAATTAATCTTTTTCATTTTTTGCGTTTCCTTTAGTTTTGATATAAATTTAATTTAGTTTTATAAATTATATTTATTTTTAGTAATATAATGTTTTATTTTTTATAATTTGTCAATAGTTTTATAAATTAAATTAAGAAAATCTTGATTAAACCAATAAATTAGGTTATTATTAAATTCGGAATTATTGCTCATGAAAAATCAAAATGGTATATATACCGCTAAAGCAATTGAGAAAATTTTGCCCGAAAAACTCAAAGCTTTTAGAAAACTAAGCGGATTGACTACAGCTCAGGTTGGTGAGATGTTAAATAAAACCCCGAGTGCAGTTACATTATGGGAAACAGGAAAAGCTTTGCCTGATGTAAATACTTTGTTAAAATTGTGCTCAATCTATAAAATTGCGGATTTAAACGAGTTTTTAGATACTTATACTGCTCCTGATATTAAAACTCTGGCAAAATCCGAGCAAGAAATAATCAAGTTGTGGAGAAATGCTTCCCCATCATTAAAATCGGCAGTTAAGACAATATTAAAGCAGTGCAACAAATAATAATATATTTGTTTTTAGTTTATTTTTGCTCTAAAATCATAACACATAGGTATTTTATGTAAGGTATTAAAATGAATATATTTGAAGAATTACAACAAAGGCAATTAATTGCCCAAATTACAAACGAACAGGAAGTTAAAAATTTAATTAATGCCGGTAAAGCAAAGTTTTATATAGGTTTTGATCCTACTGCAGATTCGTTGCATGTTGGTCATTTTATGGCTCTTTGTTTAATGAAAAGATTGCAAATGGCAGGCAATACTCCAATTGTTCTTATCGGAGGCGGAACAGGTCATGTCGGAGATCCGTCAGGAAGGTCAGATATGCGTTCAATGATGACAAAAGAAATGATTGACCATAATTGCGAATGCTTTAAAAAACAAATGGAGCGCTTTATTGAATTTGGTGATGATAAAGCAATAATGTTAAATAATGCCGATTGGCTTTTGAAATTAAATTATGTTGAACTTTTAAGAGAAATTGGCGCTTGTTTTTCTGTTAATAATATGTTAAGAGCAGAATGTTATAAGCAAAGAATGGAAAAAGGGCTAAGTTTTCTTGAATTTAATTATATGATTATGCAAGCATATGATTTTTATTATTTAAATACCCACTATGATTGTAATTTGCAATTTGGTGGTGATGACCAATGGTCTAATATGTTAGCAGGATCTGATTTAATCAGAAAAAAAACAGGTCGTGATGCTCATTCGATGACTATTACATTATTGTTAAATTCTCAAGGTAAAAAAATGGGAAAAACTGCCCAAGGCGCTGTTTGGCTTGATAAAAATAAAACTTCCGTATATGATTTTTACCAATATTGGAGAAATGTTGAAGATGCTGATGTTTTAAAATGTATCAGAATGCTTACTTTTTTGCCTTTAGAAGAAATCGAAAAAATGGAAAACCTAGAAGGTGCTGAATTAAATAAAGCAAAAGAAATTTTAGCTTATGAACTAACAAGTCTTGTTCATGGGGCTGATGAAGCCGATAAAGCCCAAGCAAGCGCAAAGGCTTTATTTATTCAAGGCGGTGATGATTCTAATATGCCTACAACAAAAATTGAAATGCAAGAAAATGAAATTAGTTTAGTTGACATTTTGGTTCAGTGTAAATTATCTCAAAGTAAAGGAGAGGCAAGAAGACTAATTCAACAAGGGGGAGTTAGTGTAGATGAAGAAAAAATTAATTCGATTGATTACAAAGTTTCAGCTGATAAATTGAAAGATGGAATAAAGATTAAAAAAGGTAAAAAGATATTTCATAAAGCAATTTTATAGAATTAAAAAAGCCTCCCATTTTGGGAGGTTTTAAAATCTAATTCAAAAAACTAAATCATATCAGATACAATATTTTGAGTGTGTTCATCTGCTTTAAAAGTATTGTATTCTCTTTTAATGTTTTTAATAAAACTTTTTGTTGCGCTAAAAGGAGGAACTCCTTTATATTTAGCAACATTTCCGGGACCTGCATTATATGCCGCTAAGGCTAAATCCATAGACCCATATTTGTTATATAACATTTGATAATATTTTAGTCCGCCTTCTACATTTTCGCGAGCTACATAAGGGTTAACTCCAAGTTTTTTTGCAGTGGATGGAGTTAATTGAAATAAACCGATTGCGCCTGCGGGGCTTTTTACGCCTGCATTAAAATTAGATTCGATTTTTGCAATGCTTAGTGCAATATAAGGGTCAACACCAAGCTTTTGAGCAGTTTGAACGATTAGTTTTTTGGTACTTTCATGGTGCGATTGGGCCGCATGCGCATTGTTAGAAGCAATAGTAAAGATACACAAAGCGACTAACAAAGTTTTGACTAGCTTTTTCGTCATAAAAAATATCCTCATTTTTCTATTAACCGGGTAAAAAACTCATTCATCCTTGATAAATAAGCCACACACCCTAAGTTCATTTGTAATATAGCACAAAATAATCATTTTTGCAACCTTTGCAAACCATTGTGTGTCTAAAAGCCAATAAAATCAATGCTTTGCAAATGCTATAAATGTAGTAAAGGGGCAAAATTTAAACTTTTTCTCTTGCGTATTGTTGTGTGATTGTGTTATTATTTAATAAACGCATGGAGAAATGGCCGAGTGGCTGAAGGCGGCACCCTGCTAAGGTGTTAGGTGGAGTAATCTGCCTCGAGGGTTCGAATCCCTCTTTCTCCGTTTTTTAAATATTGTTGTTGGGTTTTTGGGAATTATATAAACAAATTAGAGTTTGCACTGTTGCTTTCTGCTATGTATTTTGCAACTCCTGCTATTTCAATTCCGTCAATTAGTTCTTCTTTTTTTAAACCCATAACATCCATTGACATTTGACAGGCGATAAATTTAACTCCTTGGTTTTGGGCTTGTTTAATTAATTCATTTAAAGTTGAAATGTTTTTATTTTTCATCACTTGTTTCATCATAAATGAGCCAAAACCGCCTAAATTCATTTTAGATAGAGTTAGTTTATTTGCTCCTTTTGGCATCATATATCCAAACATTTTATCTATAAAAGATTTTTTTACTTTTGTATTTTCTTTTCTTAAAATATTCAAACCCCAAAAAGTGAAGAATAAAGTTACATCTTTTCCGCTCGCTTTTGCACCATTGGCAATTATAAAGGCGGCAAGGGCCTTATCAAGATCATTTGAAAAAATAACGATTGTTTGATTGTTTTGTTTTGGTTTATTATTTTGCTCAATTTTACCTTTTTGAATTGTTGCGATAATTTTCTTGTCTGCTTTATTAAGATTTAATAGGGTATTATTTGTTGAATTACACCAAGCCCCAACATCAGCATAAAAGCCTTTATCTGTTGAAGATATTTCAAGTATTTCACCATCATTAATATTAGATATATTTTCAGCCAATTTCATAATTGGACCGGGGCATGATAATCCGCAGGCATCAACTTTTAAAACAGAGCTGTTTTCAAGCGAATTTGCCATAGTTAAAACTTTTTCTTTTTTAGACGTTTTATTTTCTTTATCTTTTTTAATTTCTTTATATAGCTTAATTCCGCCCATTAGTGAATAGACATTGTTAAACCCTTTTTGAATTAAAATCCTTGAGGCAAGATAGCTTGTGTAGCCTGAGTTACAGAAAAGAATAACCTTTTTATCTTTTGGTATTTCGTTTATTCTGCTCCTTAATTCGTTTTGAGGTATATTTACAGCGTTTTCTATTGTGCCGGTTTTGTAGCTTTCATTTATTCTCACGTCAATCAGATAAGAGTCTTCTATATCTTCATAATATGCCGGCTTTACAAGCCCTTTTAGAACATTATCGGCTGCCATTCCTAAAATATTTACAGCATCTTTTGCTGAAGAATACGGCGGTGCATAGCATAATTCACTATCTATTAGGTCTTGAATTGTGCCGTTATTTCGCATAATAGCAGAAATAACATCCACTCTTTTTTCAACACCTTCTTGACCTACTGCTTGAATTCCAAGAATTTTACCGTCATTGTTAAAAAGTAATTTATATAACGTTTGAGTTGCGTTGGGGTAATATCCGGCATGAGAATTTGAAAAAGCAAATATTTTCCAATAAGGTATTTCTTCTTTTTTTAATTGTTTTTCATTGTATCCGCAAGCTGCAAGTGTATAGTCAAAGGCTTTTAAAACAGAAGTTCCTTGAGATTTTTTATATGTAGAGTTTATTTTACATATATTATCGGCGATAATTCTGCCTTGTCTATTAGCCGGTCCTGCCAAAGGAATCAGTGTGTCGTTGTTTGTTATAAAGCTTTTTACTTCAATGCTGTCTCCTCCGGCATAAATATTTTCATCAGAAGTTTGTAAATTATCATTTACTTTAATTCCTCTATTGACTTCAAGACCTGCATTTTTTGCAAGAGTTATTTCAGGTTTTACTCCAATGGCCAAAATTGCAATGTCATATGGAATTTTTTTACCTGATGAAAGTTCTATTTCTTTTTCATAAAAGGCTTTAACGCCGTCTGAGAGAATTAATTCAATTCCGTTATCTCTCATTTCGTTTTGAATGAATGCAACAGTTTCGAAGTCTGCCGGTGCAAGGATTTGACTTGAAAGTTCGACAAGTTTGGTATTGATATTTAATTCAGACAAATTTTCCGCCATTTCAACACCAATAAATCCTCCGCCTATTACTATTGCGTTTTTTACATTTTTTTCTTTGATATAAGTTTTGATTTTATCGGCATCATTAAGAGTTCTTAAAGTAAATATGTTTTTATTATTTATACCTGATAATGATGGAGTTATAGGATTGGCGCCTTGTGCTAAAACAAGTTTATCGTAGTAATATTTTTCATTGTTTATTGTTGTTACATATTTTTCTTTTTTATTAATTTCGATAACTTCACTGTTTAATTTCACTTCTATATTAAATTGGTTTTTAAATTTTTCAGCTGATGATACCAGAATTTTATCTCTGTCGTTGATTACATCAGAACAATAATAAGGCAAACCGCAATTTGCTATTGAAACTTCATTGGTTCTTTCTAAAATTATAATTTCGCAATTTTCATCCAGTCTTCTTAGTCTTGTTGCACAGCTTGCACCACAAGCTCCACCGCCAATTATAACTACTTTCATGATTGTATCCTCTTATATATTCAAATATTAATATATTCATATTATCAAAAATATTTGTTTTAGTCAAATATGCCAAATATTTTTAAATTGTTAATAATTGTAAAAATTTTTTTTATTTTTCTAAAGTTTCCAAAAAATAATGCCGTCACCAATGATAGCATATATTATTTTTATAAGGGACAATGGAATATGGGAAATGATTTTCTTCAAAACTTGGACAAAACAGTATTAAATGAGGAATGGATGCAAAGCATCTACAAACAACAAAGAGCTAATCAACAAAGCGAATTAAAAAAAGTATTCACTGTTGTTAGTGACAATGACGTAACAGATTCACAAAGAAAAGCTTTGGAAGCAAAAAAAGTTACAATTGAGGATAGAGTTGAAAAGCTTGAAGCAAAAATGGCAGTTTTAGAAGAAGAACTTGCTAAAAACCAAGAAGAAATTGAAAAGCAGGCTAATGCTATTACAAACCTTGTTACAAATGTTAAAAATAAATCTAACACATTAGAACAAAAACAATCTACTATTGTAAAAGCTGCTGTTAATGATACTTTTGCTATGTATGAAAAAGGTACAATAGGAAAAGATGCGATAACAGGCGAAATTAAAAGAAGAATTCAAAATAATTCTTATCTTTCTGCGGGTTCAAAAGAAATTGAAAAATTATTATCAAATCTTGATAATAAACAATCAGAAGTTCAAGATTTAGTTGATACTGCTGCAAAGTGGGTTGATCAAAAGAAACTCTTAGAAAGTCAATATGGCCCTACTAAATCTGCTTATGAAATGCTAAATGCAAGTTTATCAAAAATAGGTAATACTTCAACAAGTTATTCAAATATAGATGAATCTTCTGATGTTCCTATTTATTCACTTGAAAAAACCGAAATTGTAGGTGAATTATTTGATTCAAAAATAAATGTTGAGCCTGGTGCAAATACAAACTATGGTGATGGTGCAAATGCAAATTTAAACACTGTAGAAACAATAACTGAAAAATATGCTAATTACTTAAATCCTGCAATTACAGGCGGAGTAGATGCATATTCTTCCAGCAACAATGCAGTTGCCCAACTAGGAAATGCTATTAATGCAGGCTTATTAGATGATCTTAAAAATTCCGATATGAGCGAAAGAGAAATTGCGCAATTTTTAGGTGACAATTTCGGAAATGCACAAATTAAATATAATTCTAACGGCGGAATTAGCATTCCATACGGACATGATGGCAAATCAAGCGAAATTTATTCACAAGTAACCAACTTCTTTAAAAACTATAAATCAAAATTTGAAGGGGTTTTAAACACCTGGGATCCTGATCAAGGAAACACTATAAGCTCAAACAAACAAATTGCTTCATTAGCGCAAAATTATGAAGAAATTTTAGACAAATTAGGTAACTCAGAACCTAAATTCACATTTAAAGAAGCCATGTATGCTTTATTTGATAAAGATAAAGGTTTATTCAAAGATAGCGGTGTAATTTATGATCTTGAAAATCAAGACCAAGGCGCAAATTATACTATTGAACTTGCAGGGGATTCAGAAACTGCAAAAATGTATCAAGGATTAAGTCAAAAAATTGCAGACATCTGGGGTGTTCAACCCGGATTGACATCTTCTTATGATGGCGTATATGTAGAACCTGAAGACGGTCCTCAAGATCAAGTTGAAACAATACAAAGAACAGATCCTCTGTCATTCAAAACAAGCGAAGATAAAGAATATACTTTTGTAATTGACAGAAATAACGACGGTGCATTTTCTGGTACAAGTGATTTTGTTGGCGGCAGCTCATCATCAAGCTGGCTTGATGATCTTAAATCTTTAGATGCTGATAATAACGGTGTATTAGAAGGTGATGAATTAAAAGATTTGAAAATGTTAAGCACTGACTACACTGATAACGCACAAACTCAATATCGTGGTGGTAAATTCTTGAGCGGTGAAACAACTAATGTTGCGTATGGCTTAACTAACGCTCAAAGTTTTGGAATTGAAAAAATTGATCTTAACGGCTTAGAAGAAAATGTAAATAACTCTACAGGTAAGACCGATATTAATAATTCAGAATTATTTAATGATAGCTTTAGCTTTAGCGCAAATGGCGTTGAATATACAGCCTCAAGAAAAGATGATACGGCAGAATTTATGGATGCTATCTATGGGGATGCAAACGGTAAAAACTTTGAAATTAAATTATCAGAAGATGAAATAGACGCTACTATTGATAAAAACTATGCCGAATTTGACAGTTTAGCTTCAAGCTATAACAATATTATGGCAGATGTTAACATATTGAATGGTGTTGGAGATCTTGCTCAAGAATCAAGACAAATGTTCGATAACACCATTGACAGAATAAAGAATGATGAAAGCCGTTCATTAAGACAAGCAGCAAATAAAGCAGCAGCGTTGAGTAATGCAAACGGATGGCAAGATATGAAAAAAGAAGTTGAAAGACTTGCCAGCGAACAAAATATGAGTATCAACATGGAACAAGCAAAAGGTATTTATATTATAAACGGCGATTCAGTTACTGCTCAAGATATTATCAATCAATTAAAAGAAGATGAAGAATCTCAACAAAAGATAGAAAACGGCAGAGCAACCGCAAAAGAAGCATGGAGTGCTATGATTTTATGCACACAAAACGGTGTAAAATATAGTGCAGATGAAATAACCGAACTTCTTGAATCCGGCAAAGCCAAAGATGCTAATGAAGTTATGGAAATTTTAAAATCACAACAAAATCCAAATGCTGATGTAGATCCTAATGCTATAATTTTGGATGACGAAAGAAGCCAAGAAATATATGAAGCATTTAATAAAGTCTTCAACGAAGCAGGTTTGTCAGACAAAGTTGTGTATGCTTTAACTGATTTATGTTTCAATCAACAAGCAGACGGAAATTATATGCAAAATAAAACAGGCGAAGAACTTGCCAAAGAAATTCTTAAAAATTATCAATAAATCAGACAAAATATATTATTTTAAAAGGTCTATAGTTTTCTATAGACCTTTTAGTGTTTTATTTGCTTTTAAGACTTTCTTTTTGTCTTCTTTTGCGCTAAAGCCTGTTGTTGTAAGATAATTTCCAACTATTGCACTGTCGACACAATTTTCAATAAGAAGCTCAATATTTTCTTCTGAAAGTCTTGCTTTTTTGCCTCCTGCAAGGCGAATTGATGAGTTGGGATTTGCAATTTTAAATATTGCAATTGTTCTTATAATGTTTTCTTCATCTATTTTGTCAAAGTAATTTTCAAAAGGAGTACCTTTGATTGGAGTTAAAATGTTTACAGGGATGCTGTTTGGAGCAATTTGTGCTAATTCAAGAGCCATTTCTATTCTTTGTTCTATAGTTTCACCCATGCCGATTATAACCCCGCAGCACAGCTCCATTCCTTGTTCTTTTACATATTTACAGGTGTTTAATCTGTCTTGGAATGTGTGTGTTGTACAAATCTCATTATGGTAACTTTTAGCTGTATTAATATTGTGATGAAAACGAACTAAGCCTGCTTTTTTTAGTTGTTTTGCCTGTTCTTCATTTAAAATTCCTATGCTTGCACAAGATTTCAAACCCAGTTTATTAATCTCTTTAATCATTTCTAAAAGTTCATTAAAATCTTTTGCTTCGTCGGGAGTTTTGCCTGAAGTAACTATTGCAAAATTAACCGCCCCGTTTTCTTTTGATTCTTTTGCAACTTTAATAACTTCTTTAATATCAACTAGAGGATGAGTGTAAATGTTGGTGTTGTAGTGTGTTGATTGGGCGCAATATTTACAGTTTTGAGAACATTTACCCGTTCTGGCTGAAATTAAAGAGCAAAATTCAAACTCTTTAAATGTGTATTTTTTAGCTTCTTTTAATAATTCATCTAATGGTAGATTGTATAATTTTAATAATTCTTCTTTTATTTTCATATTCCATAATCCTTTATTGTTATATAATTATATTACAAAAAGAAAAGAGAGTATTATGAAAAGCATTTTTATTACAGGAGTTGATACAGATATAGGAAAGACTTTTGTTTCTTTAGGTTTGTGTCTTAGTGCGCATCAAGACGGTTTAAAGGTTGGATATTTTAAGCCTTTTCAATCCGGTGCATACGAAAAAGAAGGTAAGTTGATTGCCCCTGATTTATATGAACTTGAAAAATTTTGTAAAATTCCAACAATGTATTCATATTTATTTAAAGGTGAGGTTTCTCCTCATTTAGCAAGTATTATTGATAATGTTGATGCTGATATTAATAAAGTTAAAAATGATTTTGATTTTTTTTCAAAAGGTAAAGATTTAGTTGTAATTGAAGGGGCGGGAGGTTTGTATTGTCCTGCAATAAAAGGAAAGTTATTTAGCGATGTTATTAAAGAATTAAATCAGGAAATAATAATTGTTACAACTCCTTCATTAGGGCGATTAAATCATACTCTAATGACAATTGAATGTGCGAAAATAAATAATATAAATATAAAAGGAATAATTATTAATAAAGTACCGAAAAACAAAACACTAAGCGAAGAAAATTTTATTAAAGAATTAAAAATGTACACCAATGTTGAGATTTTAGGTGTTATTCCTGAAGTTGAAAATAAAACTATACAAAATGTTACAAATGTATTTCAAAAAATTTTGCTTAATGTATAATTTTTCATATAAACCCTAGTTTAGTTATTATTTTATTGCCGACAAAGGAGAAACCAATTGAAAATTTCAGGCCTTGGTTTTGTGAATTCCCCCATTAAACAAAGAAATTCATCACCAATTAAAAACGCTAAAACAAATATTGCACAACAAAATGAATGTAAAAGCTCTCTGGATGCACTGGCTTCATATAACAGAGGGTTGATATCTTTTAAATCTTCAGATGTTAATGATGAAAATGAATATCTTCAAAAATATATATCAAGATATAATTCATTATCGTTCTTGCTTAGTCAGGCTTTGGCATCAAGAGGGTATTATCAAAAAGAGCTTGATAAATTTAAAAAAATAGAGTATATAAAAGCCGATATTGAACAAGTTGGCTTGATTTATTCAAAACCGTTATTCAGAACGGGTGTAATTAATTTTGCAAAAGTTAAAAGCCCCGGAGAAGTTTTTGCAGATTCTAGTACTTTTATTATAAGAAGATATAATCCAAAAGGCGGAATAGATGTTTTTGAATCAGGTAAATATGGATTAGAAAAGATTGTTTTAAATCGAAGCAATCCATATGATCCTGTTGATTATACTGCAGATAAAGAATTAATTATAAGAAACGGGAGTGTATTAGAATCTAAAACCAATTTAAAATCAAACAGTGATTTTGTTGTAATGAGTGAATATATAATTCCAAATGATACAAATACCTGGATTAGTAAATTTTATAGCAATTATATAAGGATTCATAATGGAGAAGTATTCTATGATTATTGTTTTGAATTTCATGATGATTCTCCTAATCCAGATGTTTATTGGCAAAAACCGTTTTCTGCCGAAGATTTTGAAAAAGCACAAACAAAACACGAAAACGATAAGTATCAACTTTTGTTTAATCCCGGCGAAGGCGAAATTTCTCATAATTTATATGGGGATAGTATATAAATAGGATGATAAGTTAATTTATTGTCGTAGAGTTCTTTTAGTTTTTGTAAGTTGTTTTTTATTTCAATAAGACTAAGAGGATTTTGTTCAACTGCATTTACACCAGTATATTTAAGGTGTTCCAGTATGTTTTTTCCGGTTTTAAAATTGAGTATTTTAATTTCTTCTTCTATGTAAGTATTGTCATTGAGATGATTTTTAATTTCGTTAATTTTTGGATATTTCAAGCTTACATTAAAAATATCTTTAATTTCTTTTAGGTTTTGTTCGCCAAAAATGGAAATTGCCAATATTCCATCCTTGTTAAGATAGTTTTGAAGTTTTTGTATTGTTTTAAATAAATCATTGCACCATTGCAGACTGGCATTTGCAATAATTAAATCAAACTTTTGTTTTGGTGTATAGACTTCAATATCTGCTTTTTCAAAAATAATATTAGGTGATAATTTTTCTATATATTTCTTTGAATTAATTATGTCTATTGCAAAATATTTTTCAAATGTAAATTTTTTTATTGCAAGTTCAGTTAAAATTCCTGTATATGAACCTATTTCAAGTATATTTTTGAAATTTTTTCTCTCTATTAAATTAATTAATTTTAATGCCATTTGTTTTTGAATTGTTGCATTAGAATTATAGGTTGAAATGCTTTTTTCAAATTTTTCTTGAATAAGCTGTTTATTTAACATAATAAATCCTGCCAAGAATTAAATATTTCAAAAGGGCAATGAGTTGAGTTGATTTTTCTAACAGTGGTTTTATTTTGCCAAAAGTTAAGCTGGTTTTTAGTCGGAATAATTTTATCGTCATTGGAAATTATTGCTAAATCAAAATTCAATTCATCGCTTAATTTGATATTTTGAATTGAGATTAATTCATCTTTTAATTCAGAAAGGGGTCTTGTTATTGTAATGTTGGGATTTAGTTTGCCATTATCAAACATATTTTTAATGAATTTATCTTTAGAATTTTCATCAAGAAATCTTGTTGTAACTTTATAGATTTTTACAGGTATGCCATAGTTGTCGTCTATAATCTTGGTGGTGCCGTTAATTGCTATTTTTTTATCGAAACCAATAAGCACATTTTTAAATAAATTTGCCGCATATACGCCCATAGACCAGCAAATTAGATATTTTTTTTCATACTTAGAAAAATCGAATTGATTAAAGCTAAAATCCAAGTTTCTGTAATCGTATATAACTAAAACATCAAAATCGTTGCAATCTAAGTGTTTGACCGGAGTTTCGTTCATTGCCCAGCCGTTAAAAAATAAGATTAATTTTTTGTTTTCGGGTTTATTATTTAGCCAAAAATGTTGCATTTTTTATTTCCGTAAATAATTTTTCAATTTCATTGTATTCTATGTTGCTGGTTAAAGAAATTCTTAGTCTTGATGTTCCAACAGGCACTGTCGGCGGATTAATCGGCAGAACATAATAACCTTTGTTTTGAAGATATGCAGCTAATTCTTTTGTCTTTTTTGCATCTTTTATAACTACAGGAATAATTTGAGAAGAGCTGACAGATGGATATAAATTATGTACTTTTTTGAACAATGAGCTTAGCTTTTCTTTTTGATTTTTTAAATAATCAAATTTTTCTTGAAGCAGATATTTTGTCCAAAGGATATTAATTGGAGGAATTACCGTCGAAAAGATAAAGCTTGAAGCCTTGTTTATTAAATAATCTATTATTGTTCTGTTTGAAAGACAAATTGCACCCATTGAAGCTATTGATTTTCCTAAGGTAATTGTTATTATGTCTATTTCATTTAGCAAATTTAATTCAGATGATACCCCTTGTAAATTTTGCCCAAAGACACCAAAAGCATGTGCTTCATCAATCATTAATAAGCAGTTATATTTTTTCTTTAGTTCAACGAGTTTTTTAATATCAGCTATATCCCCGTCCATTGAAAATACTGATTCTGAAATTATTATTGCGTTTTTATAAAGAGCTCTTTTTTCTTTTAATAATTTTTCTAAGTTGTCATAATCATTATGTTTATATCTGAAATGCTCGGCTTGTGATAATTTTAAGCCTGAAACTATGCTTGCATGGTTCAATTTATCACTAAATATGCAATCTCCTTTTGAAAAAAGGCTTGAAACAACCCCTTGATTGCATTGATAACCTGTATTAAAAATTAAAGCAGCCTCTTTGTTGAATAATTCTGAAAAAATATTTTCTAAGTCAATATAGCTTTTTGAGCTGCCTGTTAATAATCTTGCCGAAGCTGATGAAAACAAAAATTCATCATTATTTTTATATTTGTCTATAAATTCAAAGATTAAGTCTTTATCTGTGCTAACGTTTAAGTAGTCGTTAGAAGATAAGTTCAGCATTTTTTTATCATCAACAATGATGTATTTTGAAATTCTTTTTTCTATATTTTTTATTGAACGATAGCTTGAGCTTTCTTTTAGTTCGTTTAATTTGTTGATATAATTTTGCATACGAAAATATTATCACAAAAAAAACAAGCTTTTTATAAAATTTTTATTATAACATTACTTGGTATCTTATCATGTTTGTAATGTTATATGTGCAGATTACAAAATACACGCAAGCAATTATTAGAGTAAGAACTTTTTGAAAATCTCCAAAGACAATTAGATTATCTTTCTTTTTCATTTGGCAATAATCAACAAATTCTTTGTGATATGGTTGTTCAGGTAATTTTGTTTCCAAGTATTCTAATACTTTTGCATATTTAACTTTAATTAAAAGCTGGTATGAATCTATGTTCATCCACCACATTAGTGTTATTGAAATACCTACAATGGACAATACAATAACATGGGTATATTGAGGAGTTAATGTAGATAAAACATAGGTTGTTACTAATATTATTAAGTTTAAGACTAAATAAAATTTATTGGTTGTGAATTGTCTATCTATAAATTTTTCTTTTGCTTCGGAGTATATCCTATATTGTTCAAGTATTAAATATTTTTCGTCTTTTTCGTCCATTGAAATATGCTCCTTTCGATATGTAGAGTTTAGCATATTTTTTAGAATTACATTTAATATAAAAGTATGATTTTGACGGAAAAAAAATGGGGTACATACCCCAATTCGCATACTAGCCGAAGCATTAACAACATAATAATAATACCTTTAATTTTAAAAAAAAGAAAGGTATTATTAAGAAATGTAATATTTTTATATGAGCTTGATTTTAAGATTTGGCAATTAAAAATCGGTTTTGTATTCGTCAGGTGCTATAATTGTAACAAGTTTAGGCATTGATAAAAGCTTTTTTGCAATGTCATTTACATCTATACTTGTGACATTATTGATATCATCCAAAAATAATTGATTATAATTTAAACCAAGCCCCATTATATAGTTATAGCCTTGAATTGAAGCAATTTGAGAGTTATTTTGGGTAAAATATTTTAGTCTTCCTGAGATATTTTCTCTTGCTCCTTTTAATTCTTTTTCTGATATTTTTTCATTTGCTAATTTTTCAAGCTCTATTTGAAATCCTTGAAGTGATTTTTGAATATTTTTTGGTGCTGTTCCAATGTACATACTAAAAATTGCGCTATGAAGCAGGGTTTCATATTGGCTTCTGACTGTGTATGCAAGTCCTTGTTTATCTCTTAAATTAACAAATAATCTTGATGATAGACCTGATGAACCCAAAATGTTGTTTAAAACGGCAATTTTAGCACACATTGATGAATTAAAAGATTCTACTATCCAGCCTTGAATAATTTGTGCTTGTGATGCATCGTTTTTTGTTAACCAAATATATTCATCTTTTTCGATGTCGTTTTTAAATATGTCTTTTATTTCGTTTTTTTCGTGACCATCTTTCATAAAATCAAATTCTTTTTCAAAATAGTCAAGAATTTCGTTTTTGTTATTATAATCACCCACCAACACAATTGCTTTTTGAGAGTTTAGCATATCTTTATGTGCATCAATAATATCTTGTTTTGTAATTTTGTCTATGTCATCTAAAATTTTTGTATGACAGGATGAATATGGATGATTTTTAAATAAATTCTTAATGAAAGCGTCTGAAAGTTTTAATTTTGGATTATCTAAATCAGAGATGATTTCACCTTTAATTTTATAGACTTCCTTTTCAAAATCATCAAAAGTCGAGTTTAAAATTAATTCTTTTGTGAGTTCTGTAGCTTTTTTAAAATCTTCATTTAAAAATACTAAGGATAATTTAATATAATCTTGTTTTGCTTTTGTTGAAATATCAATACATTCGTTTTCAAATTCAAGCGCCAATTGAGCTGCTGAATATTTTTTTGTGCCTTGCAGTAACAATCTTGCTAAAAGAGAATTTATACCGCAGTATTTTTCTTTTTTATTTAATTTGAAAAATAAATTAAGTGCATACCTTGGTGTAGAGGGAGTTTTTTCCAATAATATATTTATATTATTTCTTTTAAATTCTTCCATTATTCTTCTCCTTTTGGTAACAACAAACTTGTTGAAACAAGATTTGAGCTTAAATATTTCTTAGCAATTTGTTCTAAATATTTGCAATCGATTTCTTCTAATGTTGATAAATATTTATGCGCTAGAGAAATATCATTGCAAACAGTTGTCCAATATCCGATAGCGTCCGCAATATCTCCAACAAGCTCGGATTCTTGAGCAAAGTTAACTTTTGCTCTTTTTTTGGCTTTTTTTAACTCCTCATCAGTTATATTTGATAAATTATCAAGATGTTGTTTTAATTCTTTAACTACGGTATCTCTTTTTTTTGCATCAAAATTTGCCTCAATAAAGAAATTATCTCCGTCTTTAAATTGATAATGACAGCTTTCAATTTGGTAGTAATAAGGGTTGTCAACATTTTCGATTAGATTTGAATATAATCTTGAACTTTTGCCATCTCCCAAAATTGTTGATAATAAATCAAGAGCTATTGTTTCTTTAAGGTTTTTAGCACTGTCACATAATGCTCCCATCATTAAATAACCTGTGTTAATGTCTGCAAAATCAACTGTTGTTTTAGGGTTTTTAATTTTATATTCGGGTGTTTGGTCATCTGTTTTGCATTTTTCAATATTGGAATTATCTTTAAATTTAAAGTTTTCTTGTATAAGTTTAATCATTTCATCTTCATCAAATTCCCCTACTGCAATAGTTGTGATGTTAGATGGAGTATAAAATGTTTTATAGTATTTTGAAATTTCTTCTTGAGAAATGTTTGCTATAATTTCTTTTGTACCGATTACTTCTCTTTTATAAGGATGTTTTTCATACATTATTGAATTAAGATTTTTGTATACTTTTCTCCAGTTGTTATCTTCGCCCATTCTAATTTCTTCAATAACAACATACCTTTCTCTTTTTTCTTTTGGAGCTTCGCCATCAGGGTCAAACTCAGGACCTATTTCTTCTTTTGGAAAAAGTGCATCTACAATCATATCTGCATGCATTTCAAGAGCAATTTTATAGTGATTTTTAGGTATATTAATATAATAAAAGGTGTAATCTTTCCAAGTTGCAGCATTAATTATGCCGCCATTTTCTTCCATTGTTCTATCAAAAACTCCTGCAGGATATTTTGTAGTACCTTTGAATAAAAGATGTTCAACAAAATGTGAAACTCCATTATTTTTAGAGTTTTCGTTGAGTGAGCCGGTTTTAACCCAGCTGCTGATATTGATTAAAGGGCTTTTTTTATAGGCTAAAACTGCTTTGTGTCCGTTATCAAAAGTGTAAACACTTAATGGTTTTTCTAAATAAGGATAGATTATTTCTTCTTTTTTAATTATGTTTGCCATTTTTTTACCTTTTTTTATTTTAAATCTTGTCTTAAAATACTTGCATCTTTGAGATAAATATGTTTTATTTCATTTTGTTTTTTTGTTGTGTTTATGTTTAATAAAATCCTTAAGCACATTTTAAGGCTGTTTGGAACATTGAGTTCATGGTAGCACATCATAGCTACATTATTGAATCCGCATTCAAGACGAGCATATTTTGCAGGAAAATCAGCATTTAAGTCATCTGTTAGGGTAAAAATTGCAAAAGAAATATCATTTGTGCTAATTTCATTTTCTTTTAACATTTCTTTTAGAAGTTCAATTGTTGCTGACTTTATTTCTTCTTTTGTGTTGGATGTTAGTGTTATTGCTCCTCTTACTCCTCTTGAATAAATCATTATTTAAAAAATGCTCCTTTTTTAATTCTTGCGCCGTTTGCCCAGTCAAATGCTTTCATTTCACCTTTGCCTTCAGGTTTAACCAATAATATTTTAAGTGAATTAACTCCGCATTTAACAATAATTCCATCTTTTGATACAGAAGTAATCTCGCCTGTTTGACCGTCGTTTATCTCTAACGGTTCTGTTTTTAATATTTGAATTAATTTATTATTATATGTTGCATGATTGGTATTAATTTTATACATAGCCCTGATTTTATTATGTAAATCAATAGCATTCATTGACCAGTCAATTTGTTTTTGTTCTTTTTTAATTTTTTTTGTAAATGTTGCTTCATCATCATTTTGTTTTATTGGAGTTAGAGTAGAGTTATATAAACCTTTTAGGGTTTTATCCAATAATTTTGGTGAAACATCCGAAATTTTTTCCATTAATTCAATAACATTCATATTAGGCGTTATTTCAATTTTTTCTTGAAGACAAATATCTCCGGCATCCAATTCCAGCGCTGTTTTCATGGTTGTAACACCGCTATATGTACATCCATCCATAATGGCTTGACTGATTGGGTTTGCTCCTCGATATTTAGGCAGTAAGCTGGCATGGAGATTTATTATGCCAAATTTTGGAATATCGATAACTTCTTGAGATAATATTTGTCCAAAAGCAAAAGTAATTATAAAATCTGGATTTAAATTTTTTAATTTTTCTATAGTTTCAATATCTTTTGAAATTTTATCCGGCTCAAAAACGGTAATATTGTTTTCTTTTGCTTTTTTTGTGATATTTCTTTCAACTATTTTATTTCCTCTGTTTTGATTTTTGGCTTTTTGTGTAATTAAAGCTAAAACATCATATTCCGGATTATTGATAAAATATTCAAAACTTTTTAGTGCAATATCAGGTGTTGCGGCAAAAACTATCCTCAAAATTAATCTCGCTTTTCTAATTCTTCTATTTCTTTGTTTCTTTTTTCAACTTCTTCAGGATGTGCTTTTTCATACTCAACAATTTCTTCTTCAAGAAAATCTTCATCTATAAGCTCATTTTCTTCAATTGGAGGAAGATTGTATTTTTCTAATACTCTGTTTGCTTCAAATCTGTTTCTGCAATGATCAATAAACAGTTTACCTTCCAGATGGTCAAATTCGTGTTGAATTGCACGAGCCAAGAGTTCTCCGTCTTTTGCTTCTTTAATAAAAGTGCGTCCGTTTATATCAAGAGCTTTTACCATGATGTTTTTATAACGGCGTACGTTTGTGTAGGCTTTTGGAAAACTTAAACAACCTTCATAGCTGTTTATTGCGCCTGATTTTTTAATTATTTTGGGGTTGATAAAAACTAAGGGATTAATAGGACCTGACGGATCTGAAACATCTATAACAAATATTCTTAAATTTTCTCCAATTTGAGGTGCTGCAAGTCCAACTCCGTTATATTGATACATTGTATCTAACATATCCATAACGAGGTTTTTAATCTTTTTCGAAACTTTAATAACTTCTTTCGATTTTTGTCTTAAAATCGGATTTCCGTATTCAATAACTTTTAAAATAGACATAATTTAATATTATCACAATATTTTTTTTCAAACAAATTAAATAAATATTTAAAATTATTAATTAAATTGCACAAAACAAAAATAAATTATAATATAGTAGAAGGAAGGAGTTTATATCGGTGACGTTTGATATTGATGATTTTTTAGCTAAAGCAAAAAAAGCACAGGCTTCCGATATTCATATTCATTGCGGTAAAAGCCCTTCTTTAAGGATTAACGGTGAAGTATATAAGATATCTGCGCCTGCTGTTGAATATGATGATATTTTAAAAATTTTAGATAAAACCCTGCCGAAAGAATATAGAAAAAATATTGAAGATGCGCAAGATTTTGACTATATTTATGAACTACCTTCTATAGCACGATATAGGGTTAATTATTGCAAAGATATTTACCATGGCAAATTTACTTTTAGGATGATTCCTTTCAGAATAAAAACTTTAGAGGAGTTGTCCTTACCAAGTTATCTTGAAACATTTACTCATGTTAACAACGGAATTGTGCTTGTAACAGGAGCAACAGGTTCAGGAAAATCGACAACTTTGGCAAGTATGATTGATATAATTAATTATAATTATAAAAAGCATATTGTAACAATTGAAGACCCTGTTGAGTTTGTGTATGAAGAAAAAAAATCAATTGTTACTCAAAGAAGTTTAGATATTGATGTTAAAGATTTTAAAACAGGTGTAAAGTATGCACTAAGACAGGATCCTGATGTTATTTTAGTTGGTGAAATCAGGGACAGAGCAACTCTTTTGAGCGCAATAGAAGCAGCCGAAACCGGACATCTTGTGTTTTCAACGATTCATACAAATGGTACAGTGCCTTCAATCAACAGATTAAAGGGCTTAATTGATGAAAATGCGCAAAAAGAGTTTTTAAAAAGATTGGCACTTTGTATTAGAGGGATAATACATCAACAGCTTGTGCCTACGGTTAATAACGGTTTATTGACACCGGCAGTTGAAATTTTAACTTTTACATCCACGGTTGTTGATTATGTAAAAGATGAAAAATTAAATGAGGTAACACTTTTAATGCAAAGAAGTACTCAACCCAATCTTTCAACAATGAATTCATCTTTATTTGATTTATATAAAAGGGGAATAATAACAAAAGAAACAGCCCTTGAATATAGCCTTGAAAAGGTAGAGATGGAACAAATGTTGAGAGGAATATACAGAAACAGCTCACAAGAAGAAACTTTATTATAAAAGGAGAAAAATAAAAATGGCGCCATTTCCGGAAACCGAAATAATGACAATTAAAAGGCTTGAAGTAGCATTAAGAAAAATGGACTTTAAACTTTTAAAAGACGGAGCATATAAATTACACGAAAAATATCATAGCGGTTTTAAGTTCGAGTTTTTGGACTTATTAAAAGAAATTTTTATGGATGTTTCAAATAATGCATCTATTCCAAATGATATTAAAGATATTTTAATGCCCACAATTGAGGATATTTTGTCTTCTCAAGGCATAAAAACCGATACTTCAACTTCTCCTTATGAAGCTTTAAATCAAAATCGAGTTTCCAGTTTGACTTCGCTTTCATATAACACTAATGATGAACAAGTCGGTGAAGTTCAACAACTTCCTAAACAAAATGCATTTAATGCTTTTAGTCCTAAACCGGAACCTTCCGTTAAAACTTTTAAGCAAAGTCCTTTTAGTGCTCAGCCTTTTAAAGAGTTTACAAATCCTTCAATTGTTGAATATCCGAAACATGAAATTCAAGATGAAGCGGTTGAAATTCAACAAGAAAGTCAATTTGCAGCACAAGAAAATTCAAATAACAATGAAGAAAACAGTCTAAATCAGGAAAACGGCCAGTCTTCTAATGTTGAATTTGAACAAGAAGTAAACGAACAACAAGCTGTTTCAAAAAAACAAAAAACAGTTGCCATATTTTATAATCAAGACAGCTCAAAAGAAAAAAATAAGAATATTCAAAAATATCGTGAATTGATTAAAAATAATAATTCATCAGTAGGTGAAATTCTTGGATTGCTCAATGAAATTAATATACAAGCGGATACTAATGTTTCAGAATTAAAAGGAATATTAGAGCAGTTAAATAATACTACGAATTTTGTTAATTTAATTACGAATTCGCAAAGTGCAAACTTAATTCAGCTTTTATCCTCCAGTGAGATTCAATACAGCATTTTTAACCCAAGTAAAGATAAAAAAATAAATCTCATGCCAATTTTTGGGTTGTCTGATTTGTTTGAGTGTTCGGAATGTCATCAAGAGTTTTTAAATACGCAAGGTGATATAAAGGCGCTTGTTTTGCAATGTCCAAAGTGCAAAAGTCCTATGTTTCCTAATTTTTATGCTCAAAATGAAAGAGATGTTGAAATTAATCTTGATTATTACAATATGGCAAATATTGCATTTGCAAATTCTGAAGTGTGGCTTATAATTCATCCTTCTTTGGATGATAAAATTACAATTAACCTATTAAGGAGCGCCCTAAAAGTAAGTAATCAGGTTGAAGAAATTTATATTATAGATAAGGATATTAATGTTCGTGAAGCATATAAGAATTTATTTGCAGAAATAAATGAAAATATTAAAATTAATATCCAAACAAGTGTTATTGAAGATTTTTTGAATTCTATACATTAAGGTAAAAATTGAAAAAAAATTACACAACCCAAGCGATAAATTTAAAAAATTACCCCTTGAATGATAATGATAGTATTGTTGTTATGTTTTCAAAAACAAAAGGGTTAATTAGCGCTGTAGCAAAAGGTTCAAAACGTCCAAAATCAAAATTGGGCGCAAGAATTCAAATGTTTATAGCAAATAATTTAATGCTGCTTGAAGGTAAAAATCTCGATACCATTGCTGAAGCACAAAGTTTAAATACTTTTTCTAAAATAAGATATGATTTAGATAAGTTATCATATTCAATGTATATAGCTGAAATTGTTAATAACATTTGCTCGAAACAATTTAACAAAGATGAAAATTATGAAGAAATTTATGAGTTAATTTTTTCTGTTTATGAAAAAATAGCAAATTCAAATTCAAAAAAAGATGTATTGTTTAATGCTTTGAAATTTCAAATTAAAATAATGTCAATTTTGGGCTGGGGATTGGATTTTAATTATTGTTCCATTTGTCAAAAAAAAATTGATGACGACAGCTATTTTTCTTTTTCTGAGGGCGATTTTTTGTGTAGAGAATGTATTAAAAATTCTTCCAGTCAAAGAATTAAAATAAATCATAAAATTTGTGAGTTTTTATCTGAATTAGCAAAAGTTAATTTAAATCAAAAAACAAAATATGATGATTTGGTTAATGAATTGGTTTTAGAAAAATGTTTTTCTTTTATGAAAAAATATATTGACAATTTAACCAACAAGAAAACAAAGATTTTTAAAGTTTTAGAAGAAACAAAAGTAGTATAATGAAAAAAATTCTTGGCATATTACCTCATAGTATAGGCGGAAGATTGACAACCTCAAGTATTTTAGACGGTTTTAAAATGAACGGATATGAGGTTGTGGTTTTTGATGAATTAAAAAATAGTAATTTTGCAGATTTTTTAAACAAAGATTATTCATATATTTTAGGGTATGATTTTTCACCTATAAAATTGAAAGTTGATTATGGCTTGAATATTCCTTTAATTGCTTATTTTTCTGATGAAATCAATTTAAAAACGGCGGGTGATGGCTTTATCGAATATAGAAAATATTTAAAAGATAAAAATAATTATGTTTTTTATTGGGATAGAGAATTATCAAAAAAAGAAAATTTTGTTTATATGCCCCATTTTGTAAATTGCGAAATTTACAAGGAAATGAAATTAATTGCCGATACAGAATATGACGTTTCTTTTATGGGCAGATTAGACACAAATTTAAGATTGAAAACTTTTTTGGAGTTAAATAAGCAATTAAAAAATCTGAAATTTAGCTGGCATGCGATTGAAAAACATTATATTGATGCTCTTTCAAGATGTCAAAGTAAAGAAGAAAAAGAAATAATAAAAAAAACATATTGTGGGTTTATTGATAATGAAACAGATATGGCAAAAGCGATTAATAATACAAAAATTGTTTATAATATCAATGCTCAAGGCTTAAGCTCTCTTAATTACAGAACTTTTCAGGTTTTGGCCTGTAAAAGACTTTTGATTTCTGATAAAAGAGAAGAACTGGATTTGTTTAATAATTTTGTTCCTTGTTATAGCGATTTTGATGATTTGATTAAAAAAATCAGATTTTATTCGGATAATTTTTCTGAATATGAAAAAGTTACTAAAAAATGCGCTGAAATTATAAAATTAAAGCACAATTCAAAAGATTGCACTAAAAAAATGCTTGAAATGATTAAAGATAAATTTTATTTATTTGATTTTTAGTAATAATTTAGTAATGTTAGGGAATTAAATGTATAGAAATTAAAAAAGTCGCAAAACTCATTTTCGCGACTTTTTAATATAAAATAATTAATTTTATGCTTCTTGATTTTTATTTTTGTCAATCATTCCTTGAATTTTGTTAATTAATTCTTCGCCTTTTTTAGCCATATCATTAGTGATTGATTCGGCTTTTTCTTGAATTTCTTTAACGGCATTTTGTGCTTTATCATAAGCCTTTTGAGAAGATTCTTTAATTTGTTCTCTTGTTTGTTCGCCTGATTGAGGAGCAAGTAATATTCCTGCAACAGCTCCAACAATACCGCCAACTACAAAACCTGCTATAAATTTACCTGCTGACATAATATTTTCCTTTCTTTTTATTTTTTAAATAAATTTAGACCAAAAGAAATTCCCTTTAAAATTCCTTGGCTAAATGTTTTTATTTTTCCGCCAACTGCAGCTCCGGCATTCAAAACTGATGCAATTCCGATTTTTGTATTGTGGAATTTTTCGTCTGCACTATTTGCAATTGAATTAATAGATTGCGCAACTTCTTTAAGCTCTTTTAGGGTTGGCTCAATTTCTTTTTGAACGCTTGTTGCAATAACATTAGCATTATTTGTAAGGTTAATTACGCTCATAATTAATTTACAAATAAAAACAGTTAAAACAATCACGCATACAACGCTGACCAGCATTAAAACAGAAAAACTAACACTTGCATTTAACATTTTCTACCTACATTTCATCAACATTTGTTTCACTGTTTTTTGCTTTTGCTAATTGTTTAGCTTTTAAATATTCATTGAATTTATTGTATGCTTCTTCAATTTTTGATTTAGAATTTTTAATTGCACAAAGAGCTTGTTCTTTCGCTTGAATAACTTCAGGAGAATATTTTTCTCTTAGATTGTCAACCGCATTTTTTAAATCTTTTCTTGATTCTTCGCCTGATTTAGGAGCAAGAAGAACGCCTGCAACAATTCCACCCACAACGCCTGCTAAAATACCCATTGCAAAGCAAAACGAGCTATCATCTTTTCTGCACATATTATCTCCTTTTTTTAAAATTTGAATTAATTATATCATTTTTTTTGCAATCTTTAAAGTACCAAAAAGTATGACTAAAAAGATTAAGAAAAAGTGCTTGCTAAAAAAATTTTTTTTGCTATACTGAAAAAGTACCAAGAAATTGGACGTTATTAATCCTCAGTAGCTCCCAAGTGAGCGAATGCGAACGATAAGTAATCGGAGCAAGCTCCGCTATTGAGCGACAGATTTAAAATTAAATAATAAAAAAACGCTAATCCTCAGTAGCTCCCAAGTGAGCGAATGCGAACGATAAGTAATCCGAGCAAGCTCCGCTATTGAGCGAGAGATTTAAAATTAAATAATAAAAAAACGCTAATCCTCAGTAGCTCAATGGCGGAGCAACCGGCTGTTAACCGGTAGGTTGTTGGTTCGAGTCCAACCTGGGGAGTT
>CALVHD010000022.1 GCA_944327245.1 Candidatus Gastranaerophilales bacterium | reverse complement strand
TCTTGAAATTTCATAACCTGAAACCATTACTTCTAAAATTAATTGAGAATTAATAAGAATTTTATCCCCATATTCCATAGTATCAGGATTTAACACCAAAAATTCAACAAAATCTTCTCCAACATATAAGATTTTGCCAAATTCAGCGTCTGTTGCCCATCTCAAAAAGACAACCATTTGTTCGAATAATTTTAGTTTTTGTATCATCCTCATACTATACATGATATGATTTATTTTATGAATGTCAATTTTATAGAAGATAATTGTAACATTGTAAATAATGGGCAATTTAACATGGATTTTGATGTTAAAATGCTTGATTTTGCAATAGAAAATCAAATTGATTATGCGCTTATTAGATTTTATCAATGGTATCCAAAGTGCATTTCTTTGGGAAGAAATCAAAAAAAAGACTGCTATAACGATTTAAATATTGACACTGTAACCCGTCCAAGCGGAGGCAGGGCCCTTTTACATGACATGGAATTAACATATTGTTTTATCTCAAAAGCATTTAAAGAAAGCATAATTGAAAGTTATAAAGATATTTCTGATGCCTTAATTTTAGGTTTTAAAAAATTGGGAATAGAGCTTGAATATGCTCAAGGCGAACACAAAAACCTGAATTATTGCATGAATATTTCATCAAGAGCTGATATATCATATAAAGGAAAAAAATTTATAGGTTCTGCACAATATCGAAAACAAGGCTACTTGTTACAACATGGCTCAATTCCTTATAGTCTTGATTACGACTTAATTGAAAAAATATTTTCTCAAAAAGTTGAAAAAGATAAAATTATAACTCTAAATGAAATCAAAAATGATTTATCTACAAGACAAATCATTGAAGCCTTAAAAGAAGGTTTCAGGGAAAAATTTGAAAAATAAATAACTTTAATCTTTTAAACTTCTAAATATTTTTTTAAATATTTTCCTGTATAGCTTTTTTCACATTTTACAATTTGCTCGGGAGTTCCTTTAAAAACAACCTCTCCGCCGTTATCACCGCCATCAGGACCAAGATCAATTATCCAATCGGCACATTTAATTATATCCATGTTATGTTCTATAATTAAAACGGTATTACCATTATCTGCCAACTGCTGCAACATCTTCATTAATTTATCAATATCATAAAAATGAAGCCCTGTGGATGGTTCATCTAAAACATATAATGTTTTTCCTGTTGCTCTTTTGTTTAATTCCAGTGCAAGCTTAACTCTTTGCGCTTCACCGCCTGATAAAGTTGTTGCACTTTGACCAAGCTTAATATAATCAAGACCCACGTCATATAAAGTTTGTAATCTTGAAGCAATTTTTGGAACATTTTTAAAAAACTCTAATGCTTCAGCTACACTCATATCTAAAACATCAGCTATATTTTTACCTTTATATTTTACTTCTAAAGTTTCTTGATTATATCTTTTACCTTTACAAACATCACAAGTTACATAAACATCAGATAAAAAATTCATTTCAATCTTTAAAAGCCCGTCACCTGAACATTTTTCGCAGCGTCCGCCCTTAACATTAAAAGAAAATCTTCCTTGTTTGTAACCTCTCATTTTTGCTTCAGGAGTTTGAGAGAATAATTCTCTAATATGGGTAAAAACATCAGTATATGTTGCAGGATTAGACCTTGGGGTTCTTCCTATCGGAGATTGATCAACTATAACCAATTTATCAATATGATTAAAACCTTTTATTAAATCCACTCCTTGAGGTTTTGGTTTGTTTTTTAATAATTCACTTCTAGCGTATTCTGAAATTATATCTTGCACCAAAGTTGATTTTCCTGAACCCGAAACACCTGTTATGGCAACAATTTTTCCCAGTGGAATATTTACATCAATATTTTTTAGATTGTTTAATTTAGCACCTTTTACTTCTAAAAATTCGCCGTTACCTTCTCGCCTTTCTTTTGGAACTTCTATTTTTCTTTTTCCTGATAAATATTGTCCGGTTAGAGAATTAGGCGCATTTTTTATATCCTCAAGAGAACCCTGAGCTACAATATTTCCCCCTTTTACACCCGCATAAGGACCAATATCCACGATATAATCAGCATTTTGCATGGTGTCCTCGTCATGTTCAACTACAATAAGAGTATTTCCAAGATTTCTTAATTTTAAAAGGGTAGATATAAGCATATCGTTATCTTTTTGATGAAGTCCTATAGATGGTTCATCTAAAACATACAAAACTCCTGATAATCCTGAGCCGATTTGAGTTGCAAGGCGTATTCTTTGAGCTTCGCCTCCTGAAAGAGTGCCTGCACTTCGAGCCAGAGTTAAATATCCAAGACCCACATCAATTAAGAATTTTAAACGAGCTCTTATTTCATCTAAGACCTGGCGAACTATTTTTAATTTAAATTCATCCAAAGCAAGATATAACTCTTGAATAAATTCATATTCTTTTAAAACTGACATAGAACAAAATTCAAAAATATTTTTATCTAAAATTTTAACACTTAAAGCAAAAGGGTTTAATCTGCCGCCCCCGCAAGCCTTACAAGGATTTGAAATCATGTATTTTTCAATTTCGGCTCTAATCATTTCAGAGTCTGTTTCATATTTTTTAGATAAATAAGGAATTACCCCTAAGTAACTCATAACATGGGTTCTATAATGCTTTGTGCCAAAATCAGCATAAGTTATTTTTATTTTCTCATCACCGTTACCATATAAAATTATTCCCTTTTGAGCTGGAGATAAAGATTTAAAAGGTGCTTCAAAATCAATTTTATAATGTTCACAAACACTTTTTAAAATATCAGAATAATATGGATTTGCTGTTTTTGCCCAAGGATATATTGCGCCATCTTTAAGAGATTTTTCAGGGTCAGGCACAACTAAATCTGGTGAAATTTCATAATGAGCACCAATTCCATTGCAAACTTTACAAGCTCCGTATGGATTATTAAAGCTTAATAATCTCGGAGTCAATTCTTCAAAACTTATATTACAATTAGGACAAGCCAATTTTTCGCTAAAGATAGTATCAGAGTTATTATCTAAATTATTTACAATTAAAAGTCCATCAGAGCGCATAAGCGCAGTTTGTGCTGAATCAAAAATTCTTGATTTTGCATTTTCTTTAACAATAATTCTATCAACCACAATTTCTATTGTGTGTTTTTGAGTCTTGTTCAGTTCAATTTCATCTTCTTCAAGGTTATATATCATGCCGTCAACCCTAACTCTAATAAACCCTTCAGATAAAAGCCCTTGAAGAGTTTGTTTATATTCGCCTTTTTTTGAACGCACAATTGGAGATAAAAGCTGGATTTTGGTTCCTTCTTTTAAAGACATTATTTTTTCAACAATTTCATCAATTGTCTGAGGAGTAATTACATTTCCGCACTTTGGACAATGAGGAGTACCCGCTCTTGCAAATAAAAGTCTTAAATAATCATAAATTTCAGTAATTGTACCAACAGTAGAACGAGGATTGTTAGAAGTTGATTTTTGATCAATTGAAACAGCTGGAGATAATCCGTCAATCCGCTCAACATCAGGTTTATCCATCTGCCCTAAAAATTGACGAGCGTATGTTGAAAGACTCTCAACATATCTCCTTTGTCCTTCTGCAAAAATAGTATCAAAAGCCAAAGAACTTTTTCCTGACCCTGAAACCCCTGTAAAAACCGTTAATTCATTTTTTGGGATTTTTAAGTCAACAGCATTTAGATTATGTTCATTTGCTTTATAAATTTCAATAAAATCATTCATATTGAAATTGTAGCATGTAAAAAAATAACGAGTTTATTAAAAAATATTAAGAAAAATTTGTATTTTTTTTCATGTTTGGGCTACAATCTAGAATACAAAAGTATAACAAATTAAATAAAGGAAACAAAAAATGTCAATCAACTTGAAAAACAAACAAGAAATTATCAAAAAATTCGGCAAAACCGAAAAAGACAGCGGCAATATTGAAGTTCAAATTGCTATGCTATCTCAAAAAATCACTGAGCTTACCGAACACTTAAAAAACAACAAAAAAGACTTTCAAGCAAAACGCGGTCTTTTAGTTATGGTTGGTAGAAGAAAAGGTATGCTTACATATTTAAAAAATGCTAACCTTGAACAATACAGAAAACTTATAAAAGAATTAAATATCAGAGGTTAATTTTTTAAAACAAAATAATTTCAAGTTTGAATGCTGCAAGAGTTATACCTTGTAGCATTCTTTTTTGATTTAAGTTTACTTTGGCTATAGTTAAACGAAAACAAAAAACGTAAGGATGTAACGGTATAATGCTAAAAAAATTGAGTTTTGACACGACCCTATACCCGTACTAAAACAACGTAAAAATTTACGCAAATTATTTTTTTCAGAAGTTTTGTATCTGTGCTTTTAAATAAGGAAACTTCCCCCAATGAAAATTTCATTTAACCCGTTAAATACGTTCAAAATTAAAAACCATAATCAAAAAGAAAATTACAGTCCCATCCGCTACAGATATAATCTTAAATGTGATACTGTTTCTTTTGGCACAAAAAAACCGGCCTTCCAAAAAATCAGAGAACTCCCTAAAGATGCTTTTTTATCCGAAGGATTAAGAGAATATGTCTTATATCACATTGGCGAAAAAGACATAATTGAACTGCACAAAGAATATTATAAACCTCTTTTAGATTGCAAAACACTTGATGAAGCAAAAGAATTATATCCTGAATTTCAAGATGTAGTCGACACTAAAAATATTGACCCGTCAAAATCAAAAAGCTATATAATAGGTCAAATTGCAAGAGGAGAATTTAGCGGATTAACAATGGAAAATGCTTCATTAGAATTTTTAAAAAGATATGTCGGCGAACTAAAAAAAATGCAAAATGACAACATAAATTATTTTTATATAAGCTATCCTACTACTCAAAAGCTAATAAAATTTTTAAATATATCTTTAGATGAAAGATATAAAGCAATACTAAGAAACCAAAGACTGTCTGAATCGCACAAAAGCAACTGGCAAGATGAAGAATATAAAGAAAAACATTCAAAAAGATGGCAAGAAGGAGGCAAGACTCAATTCTCAAGAGCTATGAATATAAGATGGCAAAATGAAGAATTCATGAAAACTCACCAAATTATTTCATTAGCAAAAAAACTCGCATCAACTATTCTTCATACCACACACGTCCCCACTAAAAAAGAAACAGGTGAAATGCAAAAACAAATTCTTGCAAATTGGGGATTTTATGAAAACGACAGAAATGTTGACGAAATACTAAAATTGGCACAAAAATTATGCCAACATTACAATCTCTAAAAGGAATCTAACAATGAAAATATCAAACCGATTTTTTAATCCGTTTAAACCCCAAAGTATTGAACAAAGCAATTTAAATCTTAATCCTATTCAATATAAATACAATCTTAATTTTGACACTGTTTCTTTTACAGGCAAAAAACCCATAGCTCAACAAGTTAAAGAACTCCCTAAAGATGCTTTTTTATCTGAAGGATTAAGAGAATACATTCTATCTGATATTGATAAAAAAGATTTAATAACTCTTCATAAGGAATACTACGCTCAACTTTTAGATTGCAAAACACTTGATGAAGCAAAAGAATTATATCCTGAGTTTCAAGATGTAGTCGACACTAAAAATATTGACCCATCAAAATCAAACAGCTATATAATAGGTCAAATTGCAAGAGGAGAATTTAGCGGGTTAACAATGGAAAATGCTTCATTAGAATTTTTAAAAAGATATATCGGTGAACTAAAATCCGTGCAAAATGATAATAAAAATTATTTTTACATAAGCTATCCGACAACAAAAAAACTCATAAAATTTTTAAATATATCCATAGATAAAAGATACAAAGCAATAATTGCAAATCTAAGAATATCTCAAGACCATTTAAAAGGGAAAACAAATAAATAATCAGCCTGCTTTTATTGTTCTTATTGAAGACAATAAATATCTTGTATATTCATCGCTTGGATTTTCAAAAAGCTCTTTTGTTGATTTAAATTCAACAATTTCACCTTTATTCATAACCGCAATTTTATCACTCAAATATCTTACAAGATTTAAATCATGAGAAATAAATAAAATTGTTAAATTCAATTTTTCTTTTAAATCAATTAAAAGATTAATTATAGAAGCACAAATGCTAACATCAAGAGCACTAACAGGTTCATCTGCCACAATAAATTTTGGTTTTAAAATCAAAGCTCTTGCTATTGCAATTCTCTGTCTTTGTCCGCCTGAAAATTCATGGGGATATTTTTCTAAATCTGTTTTTGAAATACCTACAAGCTTAATTATTTCTTCTACCTTTTCTTTTTTATTTTTTTCCTTATGGATAATTAAAGGCTCCATCAATGTATCTTTAATTTTCATCTTAGGATTTAAACTTGAATAAGGATTTTGGAAAATCATTTGAATTTTTTTCCTGTATTCGAAAGTTTCTTTCTTGTTAAAATTTAAAATATTTTCATTTTCAAAAAATATTTCACCTTTTTCAGGTGTAATTAATTTCAAAATACAATTTGCCAAGGTTGATTTTCCGCATCCTGATTCACCAACCAAAGAAACAATTTCTCCTTTTTTTATATCAAGATTAATATTTTTTAAAACAAGCTGGGAGTCTTTTTTGGGGCTCAAAAAAGACTTCTCGCTTTTATATGTTTTTTCTAAATTCCTAATTGAAATTAATGTATCGCTCATTTTCTAATTATACCAGATATTCTTTTAAATATTGTGTTTCTTCAGATTTTCTTAATTTTTTCAAACTCTCCATTTCTATTTGCCTTATTCTTTCTTTTGAAAATCCTAAAATATTCCCCAACTCCTCCAGTGTTTTTGTTTTTCTGTTATCTAAACCAAATCTGTTCAAAATTATAAATCTTTCTCTATTATTCAACAAATCAAGTGCGCTATGAATATCTTTTTTGAAATCTATTTTCTCAATTCTCTGGTTAGGAGCATTTTCGACAGTATCGGCTATATAATCTTCTAAAGACAAATCCTGAGCAACTGGCGTATCAAAGCTAATCGGCTCTTTTATTATAGATTCTTTTGTTATTTTAATTTTTTTAACCGTGGTTTTTAAATATTGCGCCAATTCTTCGTCTGTCGGCTCTCTATCTAAATCTACATTTAATTTTATAATTGCTTTTTTAAGATTTCTTATTTTATCTCCCATATGAACAGGTATTCTAATTGAGCGTGAACTATTTGCAATTGCCCTTATGATTGTTTGTTTAATCCACCAAGTAGCATAAGTTGAAAATTTAAACCCTTTTTTGTAATCAAACCTGCTTGCCGCTTTAATTAAACCCAATGAGCCCTCTTGCACTAAATCCATAAACAAAATTCCCTGTCCTGTATATTTTTTAGCTATTGAAATAACCAGTCGTAAATTAGCTTGTATTAGCTTCTTTTTGGCAATTTGAGCTTCTTTTTTTGTTCCTTCTTTTATTTTCCTTCCTATCTCTTTTTCATCATTTCGATTTAAAAGCTTAATTCTGCTCACATCTTTTAAATACATCTGAAGAACTTCGTCTTTATTAGCAATAACATTAAAAGTTTTTATTTCATCCTGTTCTTGGATCTCTTTTTCATCAGCATCCATATACTCATAATTATACTCAGCATTCATTCCTCGACTCCGGTATCTATCCTCACACTTTTTTTGACGAACATTTGAAAATTTTGTTTCAAAGATATTAATTTTTGTAAAGTTACTTTGAAGCAAAATATCAATATTTTTTTTCATAAATCTTTTTAATAACGACGCTAAAAGGGATAGTTTTAAAATGATTACACCAATTAAATTTTACGGAAATTACACAAGAACTAATGAAAATACTATTGAAATACCATCTTGGGTCAATGAACCATACAGAAGACAAAGACAACAAAGAATGCAAAACATTCAAAAACAAGTTTATTCAAGACAAATTGAAACAAATAAGCCCTATAAATATACAAGAAAAACCTCCTCTAAAAACAAAAACTCTATATCCGTAAAACAACTTGCCGCTATTGGAGCAGCAACTCTTGCAATGGCAGGAATTGTTTTAATTCCTAAAACGACAAAAACTAATGACAGAAAAGAAAACACAACTTCAAACATTGTTGTTGAAATTCCTGCAGAAAAAAGCGAAACTCCAAAAGAAGCCCAAATTGAAATCACAGAAGAAAAACCAATTGAAACCATCGAAGAAAAATATAACATGCCTGATTTTGAGATAAATTTATCCGACGAACAAAAAATATCTTTAGAAAACTTTCTAAATAACTGGTATGAAAATAAAGAAATATATGAACAAATTGAAAACCAAACAAATGTTCCTAAAGAATTAATTGCTGCAATTCACTGGCGTGAAAGCGGCGGCAATTTTGAAACTTATTTACATAACGGAACAAAAATCGGCGAAACTCTTGATACTTTTTATGGCCCAAAAGTATTCTACTCATGGCAAGACTCAGCACTTGACGCACTGTGCAATTATGGCGGAAATCCCGATAACATTATTAAAGATGATTTTCAATCATATTGTGATTACGCCGAACACTACAATGGAATGGGCTACAGCAAATATCACAACATAAACAGCCCCTATGTATGGGCAGGAACAGATAAATACACAAGCGGAAAATATACTCAAGACGGAAGTTTTGACCCGTATACAACAGACAGGCAGCTTGGTGTTGCGGTTATGCTAAAAGCTTTATTTGAAGAAGAATAACAGAGTAATTTATATTTTTTTACAATTATATTTATTTTTTATAAATTAATGATATAATAACTTTGTGAATTATTTCACGCTGGTTTTTATAAGTTTTGAAACTGGGACGCACGAACAACGCTGCGTTCCTGTTTTATATCAGGGATAAAATATGAAAGAAGTTTTTAATAAAAGAGAAATAATTGAAACTATAATTCCTGTTATTGAAAATACTGCAATGAGATACGGGCTTATTCCCATTGAAATTGCCTTTGAAAAAGAAAATAATAAATGGTTTTTAAGAATTTTTATATATTCAAATGACCACAATGTTTCACATCTGGATTGCGAAAATATGTCTCGAGGTTTAGGAGATATGCTGGATGAGCTTATTCCCTTTAAATATTATCTTGAAGTTTCTTCTCCGGGACTGGACAGAAAATTCAAATCCGAAAAAGAATATATTATCTTCAAAGGTCACGATGTAATAATAAAACTAAAAAATCCGATTGAAGGAATAGAAGAAAAAACTTTTGAAGCCAAACTTCTTGATTATAATGAAAGTTTTGGAATAAAAATTGAATATAAAAACAGTGAATTTGTTATTCCAATGGACAAAATTCACTACACCAAGTTAAATGACAAAATTCAAATAAATAAAAACAAAGGAGAGAACGATGATTAAAATAGGAACAGCCCTGTTTGAAGCAGCAGAACAATTTGAACGCGAAAAGGGCATCTCTAAAGAAATTTTAGTTAACTCATTGTGTGATGCATTAGTTGCGGCATACAAAAAACATATCAGAGATAAAGATGCAACAAATGTTGAAGCTATTTTAGACGAGCAAGCAGGCGAAATCGGAGTTTTCAGAACAAAAGTTGTTGTAGAAAATGTTGAAGATGAAAACACACAAATTTCATTAACCGACGCAAAAGAAATAGATGAAGATGTTGAACTTGATGACGAAGTTAAAATTGAAGTAACTCCTGAAAATTTTGGCAGGGTTGCCGCTCAAAGCGCTAAACAAGTTATAACTCAAAGAATAAGAGAAGCCGAAAGAAAGATGGTTTTAGACGAATTTGTTTCTAAAAAAGGCACTCTTATCACAGGCATAATTCAAAGAAGAACCGATAGAGCAGTCATTGTTAATATTGGTAAAATTGACGCCGTTATGCCAACAAGAGAACAAATCCCCGGAGAATATTATAAGCCCGGAAACCGTATCAGAGTATTTGTTCTGGATGTTAAAGAAACATCTAAGCTTCCTCAGGTTATTGTTTCTCAAGCACATCCTGAAATTGTTAGAGAATTGTTTGAACTTGAAGTTCCCGAAATTGAAGATGGAATTGTTGAAATCAAATCAATAGCTCGTGAAGCCGGCTTTAGAACAAAACTTGCCGTTTGGTCAAATGATCCTTCCGTTGACTGTGTCGGTGCTTGTATCGGACCTCGCGGCACAAGAATTCAAACAATAGTAAGCGAATTAAAAAATGAAAAAATTGATATTGTAAGATACTCTGAAGATCCTGTTGAATATATTGTTAACGCTCTAAGTCCTGCAAGAATAATTTCTGTTGACATTTTAGCTGATGAAGAAGACAGAAAAGAAGCTTTTGTTATCGTTCCGGATGATCAATTATCTCTTGCAATCGGCAGAGAAGGACAAAATGTTCGTCTTGCTCACAGATTAATCGGCTGGAAAATCGATATTAAATCTGAATCTCAAGCACGTGAAATGGAAAATAAAATATCTGATGTTCAATATGAAAAAGAAGAAATTCCACAACAAGATTATATTGAAGAAGAAGATGAAATCGATGAAATAGCTCAAGAGGCTCTTGAAGAAACTTCTCAAACCGATATTGACGAAGAAGACACAATTCAAGATGAAATAACAGAAGAAACCGAAGAAGTTTAAAATAAACTACAATTAATAAAATAGCTCCTAATTTAGGAGCTATTTTATTAATAAAGCCTTATGTCTGGATTATAACAGACTTTAGGGTGTTTTTCAAAATGTTGTTTAAATAAATCATGAATGTTTATATTTAATGGTTTTGATGAAGAAAACATATTTTTAATTTTTTCATTTTGTGATTTTATAAAATATTTTTCAACATTTGCAATTCTATATTTTTTATCAGGGTCAATTTGCTCGTTTGTATCTGCCAGAGTTATATATTGACATAATCTTGAACCTATAATACCTCTATCATAAGCTTTTAATAAATTTGTTTTATCTATTTTCAAACCTGAATAATGAATTAAAGAATTTTTTTCTGTATCTATTCTATTAAATAAAAAATTATCTAAAATCATATATGCAAGTTCACTACCTGAAACATCGTTCACAACGACATTTGCAACTTTATGATTTATTCCGACTAAGCAATTTGCAATTTCAATAGGTGAAGTCTTAGGCTTATCTTTTGAAATTTTAAATCCGTTTCTAATTGAACTTGAATTCAGAGCAAAAATCTGAACTGTTGGGTCATGTTCTTTGATTTCATCTCTAATACAATCTAAAACAAAATTAGCAAGATGATTGTTTCTATTTCTTATATTATCCGTTGAAAGCGAAGTTAGTGAATCAGAAGTTATTGAATAAATCATATCCACATCTTTTTCAAAAAGGATTTTATAAAATTCGTCCAATTCTCCTTTTTGAATTTGACTTTCAAGAGGTCTTAATTCTCTGATTTTAATTTCTTTTTTATCGTTATCATCTACAATTATTTTCGCATTTACTATTTTTTTAAAATTTTGCGACAAAGCAACAATCGGAGTTTTGTTTACATATCTTGTTTCGTCCTTGTGTTCATGGGCATCAAAAATTAAATCAATATCTGATTCTTTTGCCAATTCATCAGCTAAATTTACCCCTGTATGACAAGTCAAAATAACAATTCCGTTTTGATTATTTTTCCTAAATTGCACAATTCTTTCTTTAATTAATTCTCTTGTTTTTTGAGTCTGATTAGAGCTGATATTTTTTTGTGGAAATTTACAATTTTCAATTAATTCTAAGCCACTATGATTATTTAAATAATATTCAAGATTTACAGGCATTACACCCAAATTTAAAACAGGATATTTTTTGTTGGGGTCTTTATCATCACAAACTACCGTAATTTGTTCACAAATAATTTTTCCTTCTTCAATCGCTTCTTTCATTAAGGTTGAATTTTTAAAATCAAGATTTGATATAATAACATCGGCGTTAATATTTCTCATAGCATTACTAAAAATTTCAACACCGCCGTCTGTTTCATGGTTTCCCGGAACAAAAATGCTTTGAGTCAAAGGATACTTTTCTTTGATTTTTGCAATAAATTTATTAAGCATTTCTCCTTGAAATTCCATTAAAGGCTTATTAGGATTGGTTAAATAACCTGTTTTTGCTCCAGAAATAAACCAATCTCCGCCTATAATTAAAAAATTTTTTTTGCCTTTTTCTTCTTTTTCAAATACATCATTTTCTTGCTGCATTAGAGTTTGGTAACCCCTGTCTACAAGCTCCAAATTGCCATGGGTATCAGATAGAACATTTAGATTAATTGTTGCGCTTTTAAAATTTATATTCTTGAGTATATTATTAATTTTCATACTTTGTAAAATCCTATAAAAATTAAAATTTGCTATATTTTAATTTTTTGGTTGGTTCTTTTTTCCTATAAAAATTTATTGTATAATCATAAAATGGCAAGCGTAGTTTTAGTCGGATATGGTCAAATGCTCTATTCTTTAATAGAAGGAGTATTAAACAGCAAAAACGAAATACTTGGCGTTTTTCGAAACGACAGAATAAAATATTCACCCTTTGAATTATTTTTTAAAGACATTTTTAACCCATCCAAAGACTATACAATTATAAAATCCTTTAAACTTCACGATATTAAAGCCCAAAGTGTAAATTCAATAGAATTTATAAATGAAATTAAAAAACTAAAGCCCGACTTAATAATCGTAGGCTCTTGGGCTGAAAAATTCAAAAAAGATATTTTATCTGTTGTTCCTTGCGTTAATTTCCATCCTGCCCTATTACCTAAAAATAGAGGCGCTAACCCTTATTTTTGGTCAATTTATTTAAACCAAAAAGTATCAGGGCTTACAATTCATTTTATGAATGAAAAGTTTGATAAGGGCGATATCATCATGCAAGAAGCAATAACCATTGATGAAAACGAAACAGGTGAAACCCTAAAAGATAAAACAACTGCTTTAGCTAAAGTAATGGTTGAAGAATTTTTAGATTTATTTGACAAAAAACAGCTCCAGCCCATAAAACAAAATGAAGAATTTGCAAGCTATGAGCCTCAATTATCTGAAAAAGAAGTAATAGTTGACCTATCTAAACCAAAAATAGAAGTCTATAGACACCTAAGAGCACTTTATCCATGGGCTTGCCCTTATGTAAAAATTGCAAGAAGATATGTTAAAATTCCAAACTATGAATTTTTAGAAGTTGATGAAAAATCAAAAAACAAAAAACCATATGAAATTATAGAAAATAATAAAAAATATTTTATTTTAAAAGGATATGATTTTTTAATAAAAGTCCACAAATGATTATTTTAAAAAAATTTATAATATAATCTATTAAAAAGAGAGAAATTATGAGAATAATAGCAAAAAATTTAGTTAAAATATATGGCGACAGATCAGTTGTAAATGATGTTTCTTTTGACGTTAAAAAAGGAGAAGTTGTTGGGCTTTTGGGTCCCAATGGTGCCGGTAAGACCACAACCTTTTACATGGTTGTAGGGCTTGTTAGAGCAAACAAAGGACAAGTTTTAATTGAAGAAGATAACGGAAATACAATTGATATAACAGAACTACCCATGAACGAAAGAGCGAAATTGGGAATAGGTTATCTTCCTCAAGAAACTTCAATTTTTAGAAAATTAAATGTAGAAGATAATTTAAAACTTGTCTTAGAAATGAATGACAAACTTGATGAAACTCAAAAAAATGAACTATTAGAAAGTTTATTAACAGAATTTGGCGTTGCAAAATTAAGAACAGCACCTTCTGTTGCTCTTTCTGGGGGTGAAAGAAGAAGAGTTGAAATAGCAAGAGCGCTGGCTGCAACTCCATCTTTTATTTTGCTTGATGAACCTTTTACAGGGATTGACCCTATTGCAATCGGAGAAATTAAAGAAAACATATATAAACTTGCAAAACAAAAAGGTATAGGCATTTTAATCACTGACCACAACCCTAAAGCAACCCTATCTATCACAGATAGAGCAAATGTTATATTTGACGGAAAAATCAAAATTTCAGGCAAAAGCACAGATGTAGCCGTAGACCCTGTAGCAAAAGAGTTTTATCTTGGAAAAGATTTTGTACTGTAATGGAAAATATAATAAACAAAATAAAAAACTATAAAATTTCACTTTTAGATAAATTTATTTTATCTCAAGTATTCGGCGCTACTTTAGTTTGCCTTATTTTATTCATTATTGTATGGATTGCACCTGAAACACTTTTTAAAATAATTAAAAAAGTTTTAAATGATCATATCGGTTTATACATGGCTTGTAAACTTTTAGTTTTAGAAATTCCAAAAGTCTTAGCAAAAGCAATTCCGGTTGGAATTTTATTAGGTTCAATTTTCACTTTTGACAGACTTTCAAAAAACTCTGAACTGTCAATTTTAAGAGGAATAGGTATATCTTTTAATAGGATTATGGCACCTGTAATCTGTTTTGGATGTGTATTATCAATTTTTTGCTATATGGTAAATGATAAACTCGTTCCCATTGCAAGCAATAAACTAGGTGAATCCAGAGGCGGAGGAAGCCATTTTGTATATATTGTTGAAAACCTTGATAAAACACCTAAGCAAAACATAATTGTTTCAAATTTCTCACCGGACGAAATTTATGATATTACGGTTATGAATTTTTCAAATGCCAAATATCAAGATGCAACAACATTTAAAAGTATTGTCTTTGCGCCTGTTGCACACTTGAAAGATAAAGCTTGGGTTTTAGATGATGCTTTAATTTATTATATCGATGATGACGGCATTTATCGAAAAGTTGAAAAAAAAGAAAAATATTCGATTTTAACCGAAGGAACACAAGCACAAGATGTATTCGATTTAATGCTCAATACAACAAGAAAAGAAAGAGTTTTTACTAATCATCAAATTTCAAAATATGCAAAATTGTTAAAAGAAGCTAATTTTTCTGATGAATATCGTTATTTTAGAACAAAATTATACCAAAGATATCTTCATCCTCTAACTTGTATTTTATTTGCAATTATAGGATGCCTATTGGGTTTTGCACCGCCTCGTTCTCAAAGGCTTATCGGTTTTACAATTGCAGTTGGCATAATCTTTGGCTATTATATAACCTTGCCGTTTTTTGATTTATTAGCCCAAAAAGGAGTTTTACCTTCTTTTGTGGCAGCGGCATTACCAATATTTTTATTCATAATATCTATTTTTGTAATTAAAAAAGTAAAGGATTTATAATGAAAAAAATAATTATTTTAATTTTATTATTAATATTTTCCCTAAGTCCTGTTCTTGCTAAAGAAAAAATTGAAATGACACAAGATGGAGCGGGAATTTATATTTTTAAAATTAATACAAAAAAATACGGCTCAAAAATAAAACCTTATGTTTCAAGGAAATTAACCACACCTCAAAAAATTTATGATGATGAATGTTTTGATTTAGTTGTTAATGCCGGATATTTTGATGTTAAAAGCGGGAAAAGCGTATCTTATATTGTAATTGATAATGAATTAATTTCAGACCCTAAAGATAATTCTGAATTAACCGAAAATTTAAAACAAGAAAACAGACTTGAAAAAGTTTTATCAAGAGCTGAATTAAGAATTTTAGAAACCAAAAGACATAAATTAAAATTTGATATTGCTTATCATAATGACCCTGTAGAAAAAAAATACAAAATTAAACACGTTTTACAAGCAGGTCCTATGTTATTACCCCAGATGGATTTAGTCAAAGAGGGGTTTGTTGTTTATGATGAAGATATGGTAAAATTCCAAAGTGCAGACATTCTAAAAAGACGAGAAAGAACTGCAATTGGTTTAAAAGGCAAATACCTATATATCATTATCTTTACTAAAGACAATAAAGTTGACGCTAAAGAAATGAAAGACTATTTGCTTAAAGAATTAAAGCTAGAAAAAGCTCTGGCTTTTGACGGAGGTTTATCAACAGCAATTAATTATAAAGACATCTCAATCGGCTCATTGGGAAAATATCAAAGAAGAGTTAAATCTTTTCTTATAATAGAAAGGTAAAAAATGAAATTTCCAAAAATTAACTTATGCAAAATTAAAAAAATAACAGCTATAGAACTCACCACGATATTTCTGGCTTTTATTGCATTAGGAGTATATTATTCACCCAAATTTATGCAAAAACAAGAAATAATGAAAGCTGCAAAAATCAAAGCCGACAACGCCGTATTTGCTTCAAAAGTTCTTGAAGAATTTGCACAAAACAAAAACGCTAAGCCCTCTATGGTAACTCAAAAAATAGCCGATGAATTAAACCTTGTTGCAAAAAATCCATATGATAAAGATGCTAAAGCATACACTTTTGATATTAACTGCAAAGCTTGTAACAGCATAGAATATAATGACAATTTATCCATGGTTATTTTAACAACATACAATAAAAAAGGTGAACTAATAGCAAGAACGGTAATAAAACCACCATCTTTTGTTACCTATAATAAAATGGATGAAGACAAGAAAAATTAATCCAATAATTTCAACATGTTTAATTCCGGAGTATCTTTAAGTAATTGTTCAAAACAATCACCAAGAACAACAGAATCGACATCTTCAATTTTTGCTTGTCCGATTTTTTGAACAATATTTATTGGAATATCTTGAGGATAAATATATTCTATTGCTTCACCTCTTTGCTTATACAACGAAGAGCATTTTGCTAAATCTCCCTGTGTTAAATGCAAATAAGATTTTGGCGCAACAATTTTCAACAATTTTCTTATCGCAACCTCATAATCATCACCATTACGCATAAGCATAGTAAGATATGCAACAGCTTTGTCTGTTGCACAAGCGCCGTATCCGCCCCAGCTAAAAAGCTTATTTTGACTTCTTATTCTCAAATCTTGTATATTATCAAGGCTTCTTGTAGGAATTCTCAAAAGCGCCAAGTCTTTTGATGTATCACCTGAAACTTGAGCAATTAAAGAAAGTCTTATATCATAATTTTTCCAATCGGGATTGCTTTTCCAATCTTTTAAGAAATTAACAAAATCAAACATAAAAAGCGCTTTATGACTTAATAAATCATCTTTTGCAGCAGCTTTCATGCAACCATCTTTTAGCATTAATTCATAAGCCTCTTGCGTTGTCAGATGATACAAAAATCTTGGAATTTTATGCTTTCCAATTTGAGCTTTCGACACACCGGCAATGCAATCTAAAGAACCGAACAATAATTTTTCGCCGTCTTCTATTTTTGGCTTTATGGCATTTTGCTCATTAATAAAATCTTTTGTTTTTAAAATAGGTTGAGGAACAATATTTTTCGTAATTTTCATAGTATCCATACTAAAATAAAAAAAATTATTATTCAAAAATTGACCTATATTAATCTTGTTTTTTTATTTTACACTTTTTATATCGTATATATAAAAAAATAATTTTAAAATTTACAAAAAATGCTTGAAAAATCACTTTAAAGGAATACAATTTTTTTCGGTAAAGTTTTAATTACCGATTGCATATTGGAAGCCAAAACAAATTAACTAAGTGAAATATTTCACTTTTTTGTTTTGCAAAATAATATGAAAAGGTCTTTATAGTATGAATTAAGGAGAAGTTATGTCAAATCAGACAATAGATAACAAAGATTGTTTAGCTCCAAATGAGGTAGCTCACGGATTTTCTGAAAAAGTTATGCCTACAAAAGCATCATATAGAAAATCAAAAATGTTCGTTTTAGCAATTGCTGCAGGTGCATTCATTGCCTATGGTGCACAAGTTAGCTTAACGGTTACAACAGGCGAAACAGAATTTCTTGGCTGGGGCGCTACAAAATTAATCGGCGCTATGGTTTTTGCCGCAGGTTTGATGATGGTTGTTTTGACAGGAGCAGAATTATTCACAGGTAATGTTATGATGATGTTTTCTGTTATCGAAAAGAAAATCACTTGGGCAAAATTATTCAGAAGCTGGTCAATAGTTTATCTTGGCAACTTTGTAGGTTCAATCATATTAGCATTTTTGGTTTATTATGGCGCTATGTGCCACAATGCACACGATGCTCTTGGAGTAAATACTCTAACAAATGCCCATATGAAGGTTAATTTATCATTCCTTGAAGCATTTTGCAGAGGTATTTTGTGTAACTGGTTAGTTTGTTTAGCAGTTTGGATGGCTACAAGCTCAAGAAGAGTTATCGGTAAAATATTTGCAATATTCTTCCCGATTATGACATTCGTTGCTTCAGGTTATGAACACTCTGTTGCAAATATGTTCTTTATTCCAAGCGGAATTTTAATGAAATCAGTTCCTTCTGTTGTTGCCGCGTCTGGTCTTGATGCAGCTCAATTAGCAACATTATCTTGGAAATCATTTTTCTTACACAATTTAATCCCTGTTACTTTAGGAAACATTGTAGGCGCTTTAGTATTTGTTGTATTATTATTCTGGATGGCCTATTTAAGAGATGATCACAATAAACAATTAGAAGAAGACAAATAGTTAACTATATATAAAAGAACGGCTTATTATACAGCCGTTCTTTTTTCTCTAATTTCGGTATGAAAAAGTTTTTTATTTTAATAGCTTTAATAATATATTTTTTTAACTTCCAATCGGTTTTTGCCGATGAATTGGACGATATTATTTTATCTCCAGAAGCTGAAAAAACTCAACACAAAAAAGATTTACTGGAGCACGAACACGAAGTAATCCTTGAAAAACCCATATTATTAGAGCCTGAAGAAAAAAAACAAGTCGAAAAAATTAACCCCTATACAAAAAAAGCCTTAAAAGGAATTATCGAAAAAGAATATAATCTTGATTCGCCCGAAGGAATGTTTCATAACCAATTAAGAGCCGAATTTAACAGCGGACCAATTAAAGATGTTGGCTTACAAGCAAATTTCATCAACACAATAGGTGAAACAATAGGAGAAAATGACGCTGATTTTAAATTTAACCCTCAGTTAATAAATGTTGGGGTAAAAGGTAAATTCAGAAGCGAAAAAGAAGGTTATAATTTATTGTTTGACTTAACCCCAAATATGCACGAAAACTTCTTCCACAGATTAGTTTTAGATGCATGGGTTGAAACAAACAGGATTCCTCACCATACGCTTATGTTTGGTACATCTCGCCCTAATGTAGGTTATGAAGGCGGCATGAGCCCTTATTTAGTTCCGTTCTTATCACGAAGCCAAACAGCAAGAAATTTTGGCAACATAAGAAAAACAGGTATCCGTTTAAAAGGTGACTACAAATATATTGATTATGACTTAGGAGGCTATAGCTCTGACACTTGGTACACGGAGTTTTTCCCCGGAGTTGAAACGGATTTGTGGGTAAATTTCAAACCTTTTGCAAATGTTAAAGATAAAATCGGCAATTTGAACATAGGAGGCGGCATTGAAGCAGGCGGAAGAAACGGACAAGACTTCTTTGTAACATCAGCTGCCTTAAGATACGATTATAAGAATTTCTGGTTAAGGGCAGAATTTCAAAATGCAGACGGTTCAAACGGTTCATCAGGCTTAACCGATAAAAAAAGGTGGGGCTATAATGTAACCCTTGCTTATCGTATTACAAAAAAAATAGAACTCCTTTTAAGATATGATGATTTTGACCCTGATAAATCAAAAGCAAACAATAATACAAGAGAGTATACCGCCGGCATAAACTATTTTATCTTAGGTCAAACAGCAAGAATAATGCTAAATTATGTATATTGCCAAAATGTTGCGGCAGACGATTCACATAGAATAATTCTCGGTACTCAATTTTTACTATAAAAAATACTCCTTGTGTAATTACAAGGAGTATTTTTTATTTAATTACAATTTTATTGCAAAGCAGATTTTTGCTCTTGATAAAATTTAATTTGACGTTCTAAATTTCTAACTTTTAGAACTCTTTGAGTTTCAGTTATATTTTTGTCGTTTTTAACTGAAGTAAGTTCTTTGTTTAAGGAGTTAATTTTGTTATCAAGTTCTTTGATTTTTGCCGCTTTTTTATTTTGAGCAGCTTGGGTGTTTGCTTGTGTTTTTGTGCTAATATCTTTTTTAATTGCTTGTTTAACATCAGATTTTGTAGATTGAATATCTTGTTTAACAGCATTTTTAAAAGATTGACCAAAATTTGTTGCAGCAAATGAAGCGCCGCATAATAACAAGGTCATTAACGATACAGACAATAGTTTTTTCATAGCATATTCTCCTATATTACCCTATTGTCATTTTATATTGTTTTTAGAAGTTTTTCAAGCATGCAATTTTATAAACACAAAAACGCTAATCCACGATTGCACCTTTTGGAACAACTGTTATTCCGCCTTGTGAAACATAAAAACCACGCTTTAGGTCATCTTCTTTATTAAAACCTATTTCAGTATACGGTGGAATTTCAACATTTTTATCAATAATAGCTCGATTAATCTGAGAATGTCGTCCTATAGTAACATTTTCCATTAAAATTGAATCGCAAACGCTTGAATAACTGTTTATTCTGACTTTAGGAGATAAAACGCACCCTGAAATCATACCGCCTGATATAATGCAGCCTTCTGAAACCAATGAATTTTTAGCCACGCCTACACGTTCATCTTCATCCCAAATAAACTTTGCAGGAGGAAAATTATAATTATATGTCCTTAAAGGCCAATCAGGTGAATATAAATTTAATTCAGGCGAATAAGCCAATAAATCCATATTAGCCTGCCAATAGCTATCTACATTTCCTACATCTTTCCAATAGCCTTTTTCTGCTTCTGTCATACCGTCAAAAACATTATCGGAAAAATTATAAATATAAACTCTTGAACCGTTTTTTAGCATATTTGGAATAATATTTTTTCCAAAATCATGAGAAGAATTTTCATCCAGTGAATCTTTTTTTAATTCCTCAACCAATTTATCCGGTTGAAAAATGTAATTACCCATCGAAACAAGACATTTTGTAGGATCATTAGGGATGTGTTTTGGCGTTTGTTTCGGCTTTTCAATAAAAGCAGTCAATCTCCAATCATCATCAACCTCTATAACCCCATATTCGCCGGCCAATTCAATTGGAATTGCAATAGCCGAAATTGTCAAATCAGCATTCTTTTTAATGTGATAATTCAACATTTGACGAATATCCATTTTATAAATATGATCGCCGCCGAACACACAAATATGAGAAAAACTTTCATCCGTTATTTGGTTAATATTTTGAAAAATAGCGTCTGCTGTGCCTTTATACCAATTGCCGTCTGTTCTCATTTGAGCAGGAACCAAATCAACATATTGATCAATCGATGAACACAAATTCCACCCTCTTGAAATATGTTTATTTAAAGAATCTGATTTATATTGTGTCAAAACTTTGATTTTATGAAATCCCGAATTAATAAAATTATTCAAAACAAAGTCTATAATTCTATATCTTCCGCCAAAAGGAACGGCAGGCTTTGCTCTGTCTTTTGTTAAAGGAAAGAGTCTTTTTCCTTGTCCGCCTGCTAAAACCATTGCTAAAACTTTGTCATGATACATATTAACACCTATTTTTCTACTTTCTAATTTTACTTTTTATTAAAATTAAAAACAATAATTCAAATATACGTTTTTAAGAATAATTTTTATAGACCCAAGCTATCTTTAATTTATATTAATTTTATAATATAATCTAAAAGCAATAATATAAGGAAAAATAATGACATCAACTATTGCTTTTATTGGTAAATCTGGAAACGGCAAAACTACTTTAACCAGAGCTTTTGCACGATTATTAAGAAAAAATTTTTCACATTCCTCTATTCTTTTAATAGATAATGATTTATCTTTAGAATTATCTGACAGCTTCGGAATTAAAACAAGAAATACAATCTATGGGATAAAATCAGGTAAACATGAATACAAAACAGGTATTCCCGACGGAATGACCAAACAAGAGTTTATCGAATGGGCGCTAGAAGATATTATAATTGAGGTTGATGAAAATATTGACATGATTGCTTCTTGGCTTGTTACACCAAAAGATTGCAAATGTCCAAGCACAAAATTAACGAGAGATTCTTTAATAAAATTAATAGACAGATATGATTTTGTTATTTTTGATTGCGAATATGATTTAAAATATTTGAATTCTCTTGTAGATTACCCGATTGACGAAGCAATAATTGTATCCGATTGTTCTAAAAACAGTATTGCACTAAGCGCAAAAATTGCAGATTCATCAAAAAAATATGCCGCAAACGGTCAATTAGGAATAATTATAAATAAAGCTCAAAAAGAAAAACTAAATGACACTTTAACTCTGGTTAAAAATCTGGATTTAGATTTAATCGGAACAATTAACCTAAAAGATGAGATAAATTATGACGAAATAGCACAAAATTTAGAAGTGTTTTATTCAAGAATGAATTTACCTCAAATTGAAGAAGAATAAAGGAGAAATTGGTGGCTGTTATTATAGACGGGAAAAAAGTTGCAAAAGAACTGCTTGAAAGCCTCAAATTGAAAGTTCAACAGTCAGAAAAAAAGCCGGGTCTTGCGGTTATTTTGGCGAATGACAACGCTTCAAGCAAGATTTATGTGCAAAATAAAGAAAGACAGTCTAACATTCTCGGGTACAAATCAAGTGTCTATATATTTGATAGTTCGACTACACAAGGACAATTAATTAAATTAATTCATGAATTAAATGAAGATGAACAAATAAATGGAATCTTGGTACAATTGCCGTTGTTTAACCATCTTAATGCTAATCAAATTATCGAATTAATTAATCCGATAAAAGATGTGGATGGTTTTCACCCGATTAATGTAGGCAAGCTAAATTGCGGTTTAAAACCTTATGCAACTTGCTGTACCCCGAAAGGAATAATTAAACTCTTAAAAGCTTATAATATTGAGCTTGAAGGCAAAAATGCCGTTGTAATAGGACGTTCAAATATTGTAGGCAAACCAACAGCAGCCCTTTTAACAAATGAAAATGCAACAGTTACTTTAGCGCATTCTAAAACTAAAGATTTAAAATCCATAACCAAAAAAGCGGATATCATAGTTTCAGCAACAGGCTGTCCTAAATTAATTAAAGGAGATATGATAAAAAAAGGTGCTGTCGTAATTGATGTTGGAATAGTTAAACAATTTGACAGAAGTCTTGTTGGAGATGTTGATTTTGAAAAAGTAAAAAAAACAGCAAGCTATATAACACCCGTCCCCGGAGGGGTAGGGCCGATGACAATAGCCTGTTTAATGGAAAATACTTGGGAATTATTTTTGGAGCAAAATAAAAATAATGCAAAACTTTAGAGGAACATTTGTAAACAAAAACAGAGATGCTTGGGTTGAGGTTAATCTCGGAAACTTAGAAAACAATGTATTAAACATTAAAAACTACCTTTTAGAGCATTGTCCCAACAAAAACAATCCTCCCGAGCTTTTTGCGGTTGTAAAAGCAGACGGATACGGACATGGTTCACTAATGTGTGCTCCAACTTTGATTGCTTGCGGTGTAACTCATTTTGGCGTTGCAAGCATAGATGAGGGAATTGAATTAAGAGAAAACAAAATTACCGCTCCAATCCTTGTTTTAGGAGCAAGTCCCCTATGGGCCTTTGAAAATGCCATAAAATATGACATAGCAGTATCAATTTTCAATGATGAACATCTTGAAACAGCTCAACAATTATACAAAAGACTTAACAAAAAATTAAAAGCCCACATTAAAATTGATACAGGCATGAATAGAATTGGAATTAGCTATGATAATGCATCTGAATTTACCAATAAAGTTTTAAACGCCGATTATATAGACTTGAAAGGAATTTTCACGCACTTTGCCGATGTAGAAAACCCTCATATTTTTAACAGACAAATAGCCGAATTTAAAAATATTGTCGAGCCTTTTTCTGAAAAATTTAAAGAAAGAAACATTAAAGTTCACTGTCTAAATTCCCCTGCTATATTTTTATATCCTCAATATTGCTTTGATATGGTGCGCATGGGAATAATCATGTGGGGCTTAAGTCCTTTTTCAAAAGAAAACAACACAATGAAAAACATGCTGCCCGTTATGGGTTTAAAAGCAAGAATTACAAACATTCACATACTTAAAAAAGGAGATGGTATCAGCTACGGACACACTTATATAGCTGATAAAGACACAAAAGTTGCCACAATTCCAATCGGCTATGCCGATGGATTAGACAGAAAACTTTCAGGAAAAATTTATGCTTCCTTAAACAACAAAACAATTCCTCAAATCGGAAGAATTACCATGGATCAAATTATGTTTGATGTAACAAATGTTAATTGTGCCGTAGGAGATGTTATTACTCTTTTGGGAGAAGAAAACCAAAAAGACACAATTGATACTTGGGCTAAAAAACTTGATACTATTAACTATGAATTAACTTGCAGACTGAAAATGCGCCTGCCAAGAATATATGTGAGGTAGAAAAATGACAACAGAAAAAAAGACAAGTCTTTATGATGAACATATCAAACTAAATGCCAAAATGGTACCTTTTGGCGGCTGGATTATGCCCGTTCAATACGAAGGAATAATTAAAGAACATAATGCAACAAGAAGCGCTTCAGGACTTTTTGATGTTTCACATATGGGTGAAGTTTACATAAAAGGCAAACAGAGCCTTGAATTTTTAGAATCAATCGTTCCTCAAAATCTTAAAGAATTAAAAGAAGGCCAAGCAATTTATTGCCAATTACCAAACAAAGAAGGCGGTTTGATTGACGACTTAATTATATACAACGCCAAAAATATAATTAATGATATTGATTATTTAATTGTAATCAACGCTTCAAGAATAGACTTTGACATACCCTTTATGCAAAAAGAAGCGCAAAACTTTGACGTTGAAGTAATTGATAAAAGCAGCGATTTTTCGATGTTAGCGCTTCAAGGTCCAAACAGCCAATATATTATAGAAAAAATGGGAATAAACATTAACGAACAACCGGAATTTTTTACTTTCAAAAAAGCTCTGCTTGATAATTGTCCTGTTTTTCTTACTCGCACAGGCTACACAGGTGAAGATGGCTTTGAAATTATCTTTGAACACAAATATGCCTCAAAATTATGGAATAAAATTTTATCTTATAAAGAAGAATTTGGAGTTGTTCCCGTTGGTTTAGGGGCAAGAGATACCCTAAGATTAGAAGCAGGCTTACCTTTATACGGTCACGAATTAAACGAAAACACAACGCCTATTGAGAGCTCATTAGGATTTTTTATTCCAAAAGAAAAACAAGCTGATTATAACGGAAAAAGTTTAATCTTAGGGCAAAAATTAAATCAAATACCCTTAAGAAGAAAGCTTTTTGCATTTATTATGGAAGACAGACAAATTGCAAGAAACGGATATGAAGTTTATATTGACAATAAAAAAACAGGCGTTGTTACTTCTGGTGCCCCAAGTCCAACCCTAGGAAAAAATATAGGTTTTTGTATGATAGAATTTAAAAATCTTCCATCTGATTTAGTAGCAAAACTTAACAATACTAAAGAAAGTATTGGCACTCAAATACAAATTATGGTAAGAAATAAATTATATAATGCAACAATAGTAAAAAAACCTTTTGTTAGAAAAAATTACAAAAAATAATAGGAGAAATAAAGTGAATATACCTGACGGAATTTTATGTTCTAAAACCCATGAATGGGTGCTGGAAGAAGATAATTGCGCAAGCATAGGGCTTACAGACTGGGCAGTTGAACAACTTGGAGATATTGTCTTTATTGAATTGCCTGAAATCGGTTCAACATTCAACAAAAATGAAGTCTTTGCTACAGTCGAATCTGTTAAAGCAGCAAGCGAAATATATATGCCAATTTCAGGCGAAATTGTTGAAATTAATGAACAACTCATTAATTCGCCAGAGCTAATTAACGATGACGCTTTTGCTGCTTGGCTTGTTAAAGTTAAACCTCAAGATTTTCAAAAGGATTCTGAAGGTTTGCTTGAATACGATGACTACAAAGACGAAGTTCAATAAAAGAAGGTAAAATGTATAATTTTGAAGCATTAAATGAGCAAGACAGAAGAAAAATGCTTAACTCCATTGGGGTTAATTCAATAGATGAAATTTTTGACTCAATTCCTGAAAAAGCAAAAATGTCAAATCTTGCATTGGATGACGGGCACGATGAAATTGAAGCACAAAAAGCAATTAAAAAGCTAAGCACTACAAACAAAACAGATTATCTTAATTTTCTGGGGCAAGGCTCAAGAAAAAGATATATTCCATCATGCATTAGAGATGTTGCCTCAAGATTTGAATTTTTATCTTGCTATACACCATATCAAGCAGAAATTTCCCAAGGCACCTTGGAATCTATGTATGAATTTCAATCTATGATGTGCACCATAACCAATCAAGACGTCTCAAATGCGTCTGTATATGATGCCGCTACAGCTTGCGCTGAAGCTATATTAATGGCCGCAAGAATAACAAAAAATTACAAAGTATTTGTTAATGAAAATATTAATCCAAATTATTTAGAAGTAATTAAAACATATCTTTGGGCAGGCAATATAGAACTAATAGTCGGAAAAGATTGTGCGGACGAAGATTTATGTGCAAAATTATATCAAACACCCAACAAATTTGGTGAACTTGTTGATATGCCAAAGAAAAATTCCAAAGAATTAATTATAGCCTGCGTTGATTTAATGTCTTTAGTTTTATTTGAACCACCAAAGTCTGATATAACTGTTGGCGATGTTCAACCATTCGGTATTGACCTTAATTTCGGAGGAGCATATGCCGGATTTATTGCTTGTAAAGACGCATATAAAAGGCAATTAAGCGGAAGAATTTGCGGTAAAACTGTAGACAAAAACGGCAAAATAGCGTATTGTCTAACTCTACAAGCCAGAGAACAACATATAAGAAGAGAAAAGGCAACTTCAAACATTTGTTCAAATCAAGCACTAATTGCATTCTGTGCTAATTTGTATTTAAGAAAAATCGGTAAAACAAATTTGATAAAAATTGCGCAAAATTCTTATAATAACGCTCATAAATTAGCAAAAAAATTGCAAGAATTAGGCTTTGAACTTAAAAATGAAGAATTTTTTGATGAATTTACAATTAATGTTGGAAATAGCGAAAAATTTTTAGCCCATATGAAAGAACAAGGTATTCTTGCAGGTATACAACTAGATGAAAACAACATCTTGGTAAGCGTAACAGAACTAAACGACGATATTGAAATTAACGAATATATAACAAAAGCAAAAAACCTGTCTTTAGTTCGTATTTAGGCTACAATTTTAATCTAATGATTTAATAAAACCTCTATTTTAATATTAATTAAAAGGAGGTTTTTATGTGTAAAACTTATAATGCAATATACGAATTGTCAAAACATGCCGAATCCGACATCTTAATATGCAGTTTAGGAAACTTAAAAATCGAGGGTCAACTATATAAATGTTGTAAAGAAATGGGGCAAGAAAAATGCTATGAAGGAATAATTACCCTTAAAGATGCGGTTGTAAGATGGCATGAAAATGAATACCGAAAAGAATACAAGTGGATAAATATACCATCTAAACACATCAAAGCTTTTGCCTTCAAATGTTGTGAAATGTAATAAAAAAGACTTCAAGTGTAATTCTTGAAGTCTTTTAAATATTGATATTAAGTACTTCTTAGTATGAATCAAGCATCATATCATCAAATTCTTGCAACGCATTTTCAAATTCCATTGCTGCATTTTGCGCTACTGTTTCTGCCGCTGAGTAAGAAGCGAAATCTGCGGAACTGTCGCCTGCATTATTATCTTCGTTATCGGAAATACTTGGAGCTTCAGTCGCAATAGGAGCTTCAGTTGGAGCTTGCGTTGGAGCAGGAGCTTCAGTTGGAGCTGGTGTAGGTGCAGGAGCTTCAGTTGGAGCTTGCGTTGGAGCAGGAGCTTCAGTTGGAGCTGGTGTAGGTGCAGGAGCTTCAGTTGGAGCTTGCGTTGGAGTAATTTCACCAAAATCTACGCCACTATCACCTGCATTATTATTGTTATTAGAACTATCCGGAGCTTCAGTTGGAGCTGATGTAGGTGCAGGAGCTTCAGTTGGAGCTGATGTAGGTGCAGGAGCTTCAGTTGGAGCTGATGTAGGTGCAGGAGCTTCGGTTGGAGCTGGTGTTGGAGCTGGTGTTTCTTCATCAAAATCTACGCCACTATCACCTGCATCGTTATCATCATCTGAACTATCCGGTGTAGAAGGAGTCGGACTTGGACTCGGGTCTACAGGTGGATTTGCAGTTGGTTCAGGAAAATCTATGTTATCATCATCACCTGAAACATCGGGTAATGGAGGACAATCCGGTGTAGGACTCGGTGTTGGGTCCGGTGTAGGACTCGGTGTTGGGTCCGGTGTAGGACTCGGTGTTGGGTCCGGTGTAGGACTCGGTGTTGGGTCCGG
>CALVHD010000021.1 GCA_944327245.1 Candidatus Gastranaerophilales bacterium | reverse complement strand
TGCGATATTTATCAATGCACAGGGTGTAAGGATGGATATATTTTGACTGATCCTATTTCATCTAATCCTTGTAGCAACTTTAATTGCTCCAACCCTGATTTTATGCAGATTGGGAACCTTTGTATTACAAAGAAAAATATGGGGGATGGGGATAGCTTAACAATTCCAAACGATATAACAATACTTAATGTAGGCCATAGTTGCACTAACAGCAATAAATGTTGTTGGAAAGGAAATACCTCTGATAATTGTGACAATGAAAACGGTGGAGGGTATTCAGGATGCAACAGAACGGTTTGTAATTGGCATGCAGCAAATCTTATTTGCCAAAACTTTCAAGCAGGAAATTATACTTGGAAATTACCAAAAGTTAATGAAATGAAAAACTGGAATACATTTTCCATAGATATGGGTATTAGTGGGCTTCAATTATGTGATTATTACAGAGTTTATAAATCTGCCTATTGCGATAATAGGCAAGGCGGATGTCCTGCAAGTAGCACAGGAGATTGTTATCCAAGACATGTGTGGAGTGAAGATTTATATAATGCAAATACAGCTTATCATTATTATTTAACTGGTGGTGGCTGGTATAACAAATACAGCGAATTTGCTGTTGCTTTATCCGTTCGCTGTGTAGCTACAATGCCCCAAAGCTGTGCTCAAAGAATTAGCGAAGGATGTTTATCTTGCGAAGGGAATAATTGTTTAGCATGTGATACAGGGTATGTATTAAAAGATGGCAAATGCGAAATAGATTGCGTGTATAAATTTGGCACAGGATGTGCTACTTGTGATAATTCAAAATGTAAAAGCTGTTCTAAAGGTTATTTATTAAATTCTAATACTTCTTCTAAACCTGCTTGCAGTGCCTTTTCTTGTTCGGGAACTGATTTTATGCAAATAGGCAATCTATGTGTAACTAGAAGAAATATGGGTGATAGCAGTGTACTAACTATTCCTAGCGGAGTTAACGTTGTAAGTACAGGTACAACATGTAATCCAAGCAGTTCAAATTATTGTTGCTGGAAAGGAAGAACGGCAAGTAGTTGCGATAATGGAAACGGAGGTGGTTATTCAGGTTGCAATAGAACGGTTTGTGATTGGTGGGCTGCGGATTATATATGTAAAAACTTTAATTATGCAGGAAAAAATTGGAGATTAGCATCAACTTCTGAAGTAACCAATTGGAAAACCTATTCAGCAGCAAAAGGTGTTAATGGGCTTCAATTATGTGATTATAGATCTGGTTATTCATCTGCATATTGCTACCATTCAACTAAATGCCCAGGTTCAATGAATAATAACTGGTGTAGTCCTTGTGGCGTATGGCTTAGTGATATATATGATGAAACTATGGGAAAACAAATGCGTTTAGATATGGGCTATTGGACTGTCGGCAAAAATCCCAAAATATATGCGCAGACTGTTCGCTGTGTGACTGAAATATAAGCAAATTTTATGTTATTTTTTGTGTTTTGATATCGTGGGAGCATTTTGCTCCCCTTTTTTTAAAACCCTAAACAAGCGAACTTAGCCAGACTTGGCTTAGTGAGCGAAGTTTGGGACATAGGTGTGTGAAGCTCGTGACGGCAGAGCGTTGAGCTCTGGCGGACAGAGCGAATACCTTACCACAGCGACGTTTCAAATTCTTGCCGTAAGGCGAATTTGACAGGAGCAAAATGCGCAAGCCAGAGTGTGAAAATAAAGGCAAGCGTTGAGCTTGGCGCAAAGCACGAAGTGCTTACTACAGCGACGTTTCAAATTTTTGCCGTAAGGTGAATTTGACTTAAAATCTATTATAAACAACTTTTGTTTTTAAGCAATTGTTCACTTTTCTTCTTTTGTATCTCAAACGGCGAAATGCAAAAGAAAGCGTGAGCCGGTGTTGTTGTGGTTTGCGTTCAGCAAAACACAACAACATTATAATTGTGACGTAGAAATTTCTGCTATAGCAGAAATTTTACAGGAACAAAGAAAAGTGAACCGAAAAGAAGAAAACTTCCGCCTGCCTCATAATTATTGGGCTTGCGCCCAAGTTATATATGTTTTGCTTTTAGCAAAACTTCACAGGAACATACCTTTTGAATTTGAATTTAGCCAGATTTAATTGCTTGCCCTCACGAACTCACATCCTTCTACTTTTTCATACTCATCTAAGTCCTATCGGATTAAGACTCGAATTTTATAGGTTTTCACACGCTTTTGCTTTTTTATTTTCATTAAGCGCGCACCCCAAGGGTGTTTCCAATCCCTAAAGCTCACAAGTTCGCTAAGGGATTGTGGGCATCGCGCTACGGTTTTAGTGCATTTCCATAAAAAAAAGCTATTGTATAGTGTATACAATAGGCTCTAATAAGGATGACAATAAAGTTATATGGTGTGTATATTTTTTAATTTGATTTACATTTTACTTTACGTACCAACTTTTTTAATTCTTTAACATTTATTTTTAAATATCCTCTATTTGATGTATAATGCATTTATGAAATTAATAATTCAAATACCTTGTTATAATGAACAGGACTGCATTTTAGAGGTTTTAAAAAGTTTACCAAAAAAGCTTGATGGAATAGATGAGATTATAGTAGTTGTCCTTGATGATGGCAGCAGTGATGATACATCAAAAATTGCAAATGATTTTGGTGTAAATAAAATAATAAAATCTTCCATTAACAGGGGATTGTCATATACTTTTATGGCTGGTGTAAATTATGCGCTTGAAATCGGTGCAGATATTTTAGTTAATATTGATGGTGATAATCAATATTGTGCAAATGATATTGAAAAATTAATTAAGCCGATTATTGAAAATTCTTGTGATATTGTAATTGGTGCTAGAGATATTAATAACATTAAAACATTTTCTTTATTCAAAAAAAAGATGCAAAAATTAGGCTCTTTAATGGTTAAATTAATTTCAGGAATTGATGTAAAAGATGCAGCAAGCGGATTTAGGGCATTTTCGCAAAATGCTTTGTTAAATCTCAATGTGTTTAATCCTTTTAGCTACACTATTGAAACTATTGTTCAAGCTAAAAATAAAAATTTAAAGGTGGAAAATGTCAATATAAGAGTTAACGAACAAAAAAATCGAAAATCAAAGCTTTTCAAAAACGAATTTGACTATATATTCAAACAAGCAAAAAATTTAATCAGATTTTTTATCATATATCGACCTGCAAGATTTTTTATTTTAAATGCTTTTTTATTTTTTATTATAGGTCTTATGATTGCTTTTAGATATTTATGGTTTTATTTTCATAACGACGGCAGCGGTCATATACAATCATTGATATTGTGCTTGATTATTTTTATTATATCTTTTTTGTCTTTTATACTTGCAATTGTTGGTGATTTATTTTCGATTAACAGAAAATTATTAGAAGATATTCAATATAAATTAAGATGCGAAAAATACAAAAAATAAATTTTATGGTAATATAAAACCACTAGAGGATTTTTATGGAAAATAAAGATTTAATAAAATATATAGATAAATTAAAAGAGCCAAAAATTCTTGTTATAGGTGATTTTGCGCTCGATGAGATGATTTATGGAAATACTGAGCGAATTTCAAGAGAAGCACCGGTATTAATTTTAGAGCATTATGAAACAAAAAAAATTTTAGGGGCTGCTTCTAATGCGGCAAATAATGTTTCGTCTCTAAATTGCGGTAAAGTCAGTGCTCTTGGGGTATACGGTGATGATTATTACGGAAAAGAGCTTCTTAAAATTTTAGAAGAAAAAAATATAAATACCGAGTTAATGGTTCTTGATGAAACCAGAAAAACCACTACTAAAACAAGAATTTCAGGCTCTTGTAATCAAAGCATTACTCAGCAAATAGTCAGAATAGACAGACAAACAAAGACTCCTTTGAATTCTGAAATTGAAAAAAAGGTTATTGAAAACATCAAAAAATCAATCAAAGATTTTAACGGTGTAATTTTATCTGATTACCATTTAGGTTGTTTAACTCAAAATATAATAACAGCAGTAATTGAAGAAGCAAAAAAATATAATGTTTTGGTTATTGCAGATATTCAAAAAGACATGGAAAAGTATAAAGGGGTATATGCAATAACTCCAAACCAGCCTGATAGTGAGAAGCAGACAGGCTTTTTTATAAAAGATGATGAAACATTATACAAAGCAGGAGAAAAATTATTAAAAGAATTAAATTTACAAAAAGTTCTTTTGACTCGCGGCGAAAATGGAATGGCATTGTTTGAAAAAGAAAATGATAAAATAATTTATAAAAAAGTGCCTGCATATAATAAAAAAGAAGTTTTTGATGTGACCGGCGCGGGAGATACGGTTGTTGCAACATTTACACTTGCATTGTGTGCGGGTTTAGATGGTGAAATTGCAATGAAATTGGGAAATCTTGCAGCAAGTATTGTAATAAGATATTTTGGATGTCATACGGTAACTTGTGAAGATATAAAAGAAGAAATAAATGTATAGAAAGAAAAAGGATAAAAACCATGAATCTTATAAAAAAATTAAGACCTTTTGATTATCTGATTATCGGTATTATTTTTATTGGTTTGATTGTTGGGTTTTTGACATTCAGCGGTAAAAGAGCAACTTCATCAAATCAAATTGAAGCAACTACGGATATTGAAATGGAAATTTATTTAAGAGGCGTTTCTTTAACCGGAGAAGATCAACTCTTTAGAGCAGGTGATGAAACATTTATAACCATAAGAAATGTTCCTTATACTAAATTAAAAATTAAAGATGTTAAATTTGATAAAAGAAAAATTATGTTGCCTGCAATTAATTCTAAAAAACCATATATTATTGTAAATGATGAAACAACACCATATCAATATGACTATATTGTTAAAATTGTAGACAGTGCAAAAATTACAAAAGATGGAGATGCTGTTGTAGGCGGAAATAAGGTTAAAATTGGTATACCAATAACGCTTGAAGGTACAAAATATAAGGTAAACGGAGTTATTTCCAATATTACGGTCAGCCCTGAGCCTAAAGACAATGTTCACGAAGATTTAGATAAGCATACAAAGATAAATCAAGATGTTCAATAGTATAAAAAAATTCATTAACAACAGTTTTTTTATGGAAAATATTGATAACATAGCTTATATTGTTATGTTATCAATATTGATTTCTTCTACAATATTAAACAGCGAATATATCGGCGGATTGGCGCTTTTATTCAGTGCGCTTGTTATATTTAAAAATGTATTTAACTTTGATAACAATTATAAATTTAAAAATTATCACAAAGCTTTATTTGTTTATTTTTTAATTGTAACGGTTAGCTTATTTGCTTCAACTTTATTTGCCTTGAGTTTTCATGGATATATTAAAACATTTATTTATACGCTTTTTTTCTTTAGTGCATCGTTATTTTTTAAAGACAATAAAAATAAAATATTTTTAACTATTTTTGTTGTTGCAATGTTAATGAGTATAGAATCTTTTATTGCTATTATTCAAAATATGTGCGGAGTATCTGAAATATCAGGCTGGCAAGATACAACAAACATTAATCCTGAAGAAATTGTTTCAAGAGCATATGGAACATTGAAACCTTATAATCCGAATTTATTGGCAGGATATTTATTATGTGGCTTATCAAGTTTTGTATATTTGATTTTAAACAGTTTATCTAAAAACAATAAAAAAAGAGCTCTTTTGTATTGCGGATTGTTTTTTATAAATATACTTGCAATAATCTTAACGGGCTGCAGAGGAGCATATTTGGGCTTTTTATTGTTCTTCCCTATGTTGTTTTTTGCTTTAATATATTACATACATAAAAAACTGGGCGGATTGTCCAATATTAAAAAAAGATACAAAAATATTACGGCTGTTTTAGTGCTAATGCTTGTTTCTTTTATGGCATTTAATCCGGCAATATCAAGGAGGATAGAATCAATATTTGCCTTGAGAGCAGATAGCTCTATTTCATTCAGACTAAATGTTTATGAGTCTGCAATGCATATGTTTTTAGATAATCCTATTTTTGGGATAGGAGTAGGTAATCAAAACTTTAGAGAAATTTATGGACTATATATGAAATCAGGTTTTGATGCATTGGGTTCATATTGCATACCTTTAGAAATTGCGGTTGAAAGCGGAATATTTGCTTTGATTGCATTTTTAGTTTTTCTGTTTTTGGTTATTAAAATTTGTTTAAAGTACTGTGTAAATTCAAACAATATTAATACTAAAATTTTGTCTTTAAGTATAGTGTTGATGATTTTAGCTGTAATGGGACATGGTTTGTTTGATACAATTTGGTTCAGACCGCAATTACAATTCTTGTTTTGGATAAATATTGCAATGCTGAGCGCAATAAATGAATAATTATTTTCCTGAAAAAATATAATAACCTATGGCAGTTGCAGTCATGCCTATAATTAAACTCAGTAAGGTATAGATAGTAAAATGTATAAATTTTCCGTCTTTTAAAAAGACCAGATTTTCAAGGCAAAAAGATGAAAAAGTAGTTAATCCGCCTAAAAATCCTGCCATTATGAATAATTTGAGATTATTAGGAATTGCAAATTTAGTGGATAGCGCATACATTGCTCCAATTAAAAAACATCCTATGATATTTACTAAAAAAGTTGCAATATATATAAGACCAAAAGTTTTTAAAATTAATAGTCCCGTTAAATACCTCAAGCTTGCACCAATGGCGCCACCAAAAAAAACGGCGATTAAGCTTTGCATTTTTTACCCCTATACTTCTTCGGCATCAATTTTATCAAATTCTTCTCTTGCTTTTGCTTGAATTAATTTGCCTTTGATAAAATTGTCAAATGATTTGTTTTTAACATCTTCCTTAAAGCTTTTTGAAAGAATATTTTGTGTACCCATGCCTATAGCTAAGAACCCGAAGGGTAGTATTGTTTTAGCGGCGTTTGCAGTTTTTTGGTGTTTTTTTGCAAACGGTTCGACAACGTTGCTGAAAAATTTTCCTAATTTTGTATTGTTTATTTCGTTTGCAAGAGTTGCAGCCTCTTTTTTTACAAAATTTGCAACAGTGCCAAAATGTTTATCTGCTATTTTTTTACCCGCTTTAAGACCAACGGCTGCACTTGCTGATAAAATAGCTGTTGTTAATAGAAATGAGCCTGTTTTTAGGAAAAATTTATTTTTTTCATTTTCTTTTGTGGGCTCAGCATTTTTATAGTGTTCATCTATGGTTTGGTTAACTGCGTTATAAGTTATATCCATACTTTTGAAAAGAGTTAAAAAACCCAACCCTGCTGCAGCCTTTGCTGATAGTTTTCCGGGTTGGGTTAGTGCTAAACTTGTTAATACGAATGCTGTTGTAATCTTTGGCATATTTTTTAGTAATTGCCCTTTGGGACTGTGCTTCACTTCATTATGCGCTTTAATTACGCTTCTAATTCCCAGCATATCATCACTCATCTGTTCGTAGTGTTTATGCGGCATTCGTTTTTTGTCCGAGTCATAGTTGCCTGTAAAATTGTTAATGCGTCTTTTAGGTCTACAACAATCTAAGCTGTTAATTTGCATTTTTCCTCACGAGAATTTTATCTCTATTTTACATTACCGAATATAATCATTTTATATCAATCTATAAATAAATCAATATCTTTTTTTGAAATTTACAAATGTTTACTATCTTTTGTTATAAAACAAGATAAATATATTGTTATGCTATAATTACTTTATTATTTATCTTATGGGGGAGCGATGAATTATATTAAATTTGTTGACGTAACAAACAGAGATGGTGTTCAAACTTCTCGTTTGGGCTTGGCAAAATTACAAAAAACAATCATAAATCTTATGCTTAATGAAATGGGAATTAATCAATCTGAATTTGGTTTTCCTACAACGCAACACGAGATTAATTATTTAAACGGTAATTTAGAATTGGTTGAAAGAGGTGTTATAAATAAAACAATTCTTTCAGGCTGGATGAGAGCAATAAAAGACGATGTTATTGAGTCATTTAAAAATGTTCCAAAATTAAAATATATTAATTTATCTCAATCAACTTCTGAGCAGATGATTAATGGAAAATATCAAGGCAAAAAAACTCCCAAAGATGTTTTAAACTCTACTCTTGAGGCAATCAATGAAGCAATAAACCAAAATGCTAAAGTAATCGGCGTTAATGCTGAAGATGCTTCAAGGTCTGATATTGATTATTTGATTGAATATGCTAAAGAATGCAAAAAATATGGTGCAACTCGTTTTAGATATTGTGATACTCTTGGTTTTGATGATCCTAAAACTGCCTATGACAGAATTTATCTTTTAGCTAAAGAAACGCAAATGGATATAGAACTTCATTTTCATAATGATTTAGGTATGGCAACCGGTTGTTCTGTTATGGGAGCAAAGGCCGCAATTGACGCCGGTGTTGATGCTTGGATTAATACTGCAATTAATGGCATGGGCGAGCGCGCGGGCAATGCTGATTTAGTTTCTTGTATTTTGGCTATAACTAAATCAAGCGGATTTAAAGATAAATATAAAATTGACCCTCAAATAGACATATCAAAAGCATGGAAACTGGCTAAATATACATCATATGCTTTTGGTGTTCCAATACCTGTAAATCAAGTTGCAATGGGTGCAAATGCTTTTGCTCATGAATCAGGAATACATGCAGATGGTGCGCTAAAGGACAGAAGAAATTATGAACTTTATGATTATGAGGAACTTGGCAGAGGTGAGCCTGAAATTATTGAAACAGGCAGAATGATTACAGTTGGCGAATATGGCGGAATTAGAGGTTTTAGAAATGTTTTTGACGGATTGGAATTAGAATTTCACGACGAAAATGAAGCAAGAAATATTTTGGAATTGTGCCGTTATGCAAATGTACATACTCAAAAACCTTTGGTAGACAGCGAATTAAGGTTTATTTATTTTTATCCTAATATTGCTGCAAAAATTATGACAGTTAATCCCTTTTATTTCCCAAGCGGGGCATTAAAAGAAAGAATGGAAAGATTAGAGCGTGTTGCAGGCTCTAAGATAGTGTAGGAAGATTATGAAAAAAATATTTATTGATACTCTGGGCTGCCAGATGAATAAGTCAGATACCGAGCGAATATTGGGTATGTTATCTCATTTTGGATGGGAACAAACTGAAATAGAAGATGATGCTGATTTATATATAGTTAACACTTGTGCTATAAGGCAGTTGTCTGCTGATAAAGCATATTCAAGACTTGGTAATTGGGGAAGAATTAAAAAAGAAAAGAAAAAAATAGGTAAATCTGTAAAAATAGCAATTTGCGGCTGCGTGGCTCAATTAGAGGGTGAAAGTTTATTAAAAAAATTCCCTTATCTTGATTTAGTTTTTGGAACAAGAAATATATACGAGCTTCCAAAATTGCTTAATGAAATTGAAGAAAAAAGAGTGTGCAATCTTGATGATGAACCTATTTGTGAGAATGATTACAATATAATAAGGCAAAAGAGCGTTAATGCGTGGCTTCCTATAATGGAAGGATGTAACAATTTTTGTTCATATTGCGTTGTACCTTATACTAGGGGCAGGGAACGTTCAAGAACAATTGAAGCTGTTATTAATGAAGCAAAAAATATTTTATCTCAAGGGTTTAAAGAAATTACTCTTTTAGGACAAAATGTGGATAGTTACGGCAAAAATTTGAAAAATGGAGAAAATTTTGCAAAACTATTGAAAGAATTGGATAAATTAGAGGGCGATTTTAGAATAAGATTTACTTCATCTTATCCTACCGATATAACCGATGAAGTTATTGAAGTTGTAAAAAATTCTTCTCATATTTGCGAATGTTTTCATATTCCTATGCAATCAGGTAACGATAGAATATTAAAAGAAATGAACAGAAGATACAATGTTGAACAATATAGGCAAATTGTTCAAAAAATTCGAAATTCTATTGAAAATGTTACAATTACATCTGATTTTATAGCAGGTTTTCCTTCTGAAACAGAAGAAGAATTTTTGGATACAATTAAGGCTATTGAAGAATTAGAGCTTGATTACTCTAATACTGCAGCATACTCGCCAAGACCAATTACAAAAGCAGGCAAGATGGTTGATAAATTTATTGATGAAGAAACAAAAAAGAAAAGACTTCAAATTTTAAATGATAAAGTTAAAGAAGCAAGTTTGAAGTCGAATGAAAAATACATTGGAAAAACCCTTGAAATATTAATTGATGAGGTTAAAGACGGGGTTTATCAAGGCAGAACGCGGAACAATAAAGTTGTTCATATATTGGATAATAAAAAATATAATATAGGTGATTTTGTAAATGTAAAAATTGAAAGAGTCTCGACGTGGTGCTGTTTTGCAAAAAGTGTATAGATAAAATGAGAGGATAATATCATGAATCAAAAATATAATAGAGTTTATAATTTTTCTGCAGGTCCAGCTGTTTTACCAATAGAGGTTCTAGAAACAGCAAGAGATGACATGTTAAACTATCATAATTCCGGCATGAGTGTTATGGAAATGTCACACAGGTCTAAAACTTATGATGAAATTATAAAAACAGCTGAAAAAGATTTAAGGGAATTAATGAATATTCCTGATAATTATAAAGTATTATTTTTACAAGGCGGAGCACACTTGCAGTTTTCAATGGTACCTATTAACCTTCTTAAAAACGGTGTAGCAGATTACATTGTAACAGGTCAATGGGCAAAAAAAGCTTATGTTGAAGCTCAAAAATACGGAAAAATAAATAAAATTGCAACAAGCGAAGATAAGACTTTTTCATATATTCCGGATTGTTCTGATTTAAATATTTCGCCTGAGGCAGATTATGTATATATTTGCGAAAATAATACAATCTATGGTACAAAATTTCATACATTACCAAACACAAAAGGCAAAATTTTAGTTTCGGATATGTCATCTTGCTTTTTATCAGAACCTGTTGATGTTACAAAATATGGTTTAATATTTGCAGGTGTACAAAAAAATGTCGGTCCTGCGGGTGTTCAAATTGTGATAATCAGAGAAGATTTGTTAACAGATGATTTGCCAAATTGGTGCCCTACAATGCTAAGCTATAAAATTCATGCTGATAACAACAGCTTATATAATACCCCGCCTGCTTATGGAATTTATATTTGCGGATTGGTATTTAAATGGCTTAAAAAATTAGGCGGTTTAGAAAAAATGAAAGAAATCAACGAAAAGAAAGCAAAAATTCTTTATGATTTTCTTGATAAATCAAAACTTTTCAAAGGTACGGTTGAAAAAAATTCTCGTTCATTGATGAATGTTCCTTTTGTTACGGAAAATGATGAAATGGATAAGAAGTTTATTGAAGAAGCTAAAAATGAAGGTCTTGTTCAATTAAAAGGTCATAGAACTGTTGGCGGTATGAGGGCTTCAATATATAATGCTATGCCGATTGAGGGTGTAGTTAAGCTTGTTGAGTTTATGGAAAAATTTGAAAAAGAAAATTTATAATATCTTAAAAGCCTGAGGTAATCTCAGGCTTTTATTTTAGTCTTTTTGAGTTAAATATTTTTTATAATTTTTCTTTAAATCTTCATATAAACTGTTTAAGTTATCTTCGATTTTTTTTCTGATTTGTTCAATTGTATCGTCATCTGGATTTTCAGGTACATTAATCGGCTCACCAAAAACCATAACAAGCTTTGTTCCGACAAGAGGAAATCTGAAACTGTCCCAAGACTTGAATTTTAAAAATAATTTTTGAGGACTCCAATAAACAGCAGGAACAATGGGAACTTGTGCCATTTTAGCTATTTCGATTATCCCCTTTTTGACAATTCTGTTTGGTCCTTTAGGTCCATCAATAGTAAGGGCGCCATTTATATCTTCTTCTTTTATTCTTTTAATTAATTCTAAACTTGCCTTTACTCCGCCTCTTGTTTTTGAACCTCTAACAGTTTCAACTCCTACTGCATTTGCCGCTCTTGAGATTATTTCTCCATCTTTTGAGCTTGAAACCATTATGCAGGTTTTTCGATTTAAATTACAAGAAAATACTCCGCATTGGTGTGCATGCCAGAGTGCAAAAATGCATTTTTCTTTTGGGTAGTTTATACATTTGCAACTGTAGAATATCTTTTCAAATTTAAACAACAAATTGACAAACATTGAAATAATTTCAAATGCATATTTATTTTTAAATTCCTTAAATTCTCCTTTTAAAAGTTTCAATATCATCTCCTTAAATCTGCCGCAAGCTTGTGTGCATATAAACCTTCTTTTGATGCCAGTATTGAAGCGGTTTTAGCTAAATCTTTGCTGTATTTATCTGATAATTTTTGATAGGTTAATATTTTTATATAATCAAAAACAGACAATCCGCCTGTGTATTTGGTACATTTATTTGTGGGCAGCACGTGGTTTGTGCCTGAACAGTAGTCCCCAAAGACTTCTGCGCAATTTTTTCCTATGAACAAAGAGCCGTAGTTAGTGAATGAGTTTTTTATATCATCAGCATTTTTAGTAAGTAATTCTAAGTGCTCCGGAGCTCTTTTGTTTGTTAGTTCAATTGCTTGATTTATATTATCAACTATAACACAAATTGATTTTTCAAATGAAATTTTTGCGATATCTTTTGTTTTTAGGGTTTTTAGGATTTCTTGTGCTTCAAATTCCACTTTTTTTGCAAGTTCTATATTATCTGTAATTAGATAACTTCTTGCGTCTTTATCATGTTCACATTGAGCTAACATGTCTGCTGCAATTAGTTTTGAATCATTAATATCATCAGCTATAATTAAAACTTCAGACGGCCCTGCTATAAAATCAATGTCGCATTGTCCATATATTGCTTTTTTAGCAGCTGCAACATATTTATTTCCGGGGCCGGTTATTTTATCAACTTCTTTAATGCTTTCTGTGCCGTATGCAAAAGCTGCAATTGCCTGAGCGCCTCCCAGTTTGTATATTTTTGTGGCACCTGATAAGTGCGCGCTTACTATTACTTCGGGCGAGATTTTTGGACTTGTAAGGTAAATTTCTTCAACTCCTGCAATTTTAGCCGGAACAATTGTCATATAACACGAGCTTAAAAGCGGATAATTCCCTCCGGGGCAATAGCATAGGACTCTTTTTAGGGGGACTATTTTTTGAGCTAAGATTGAATTTTCTTTTTGAAATTCAAATTCTTTAATTGAATTTAATTGTTGTTGAGAAAACTCTTCAACATTTTTGATAGCTATTTTTATAGCATCCAGAATTTTTTTATCTGTTTTTTTGTAGGCGAGTTTAATTTCATCATCGCTTACAAAAAAATCATTGCTTGAGTTAAATATTCCGTCATTAAAATTTTTGGATAATTCAATTAGGGCGCTATCGCCTTTTAGTTTGACTTTTTTAATTATTTCATCAACTGAGTTGAGATGTTCAAAATCAATTTTTTGGAAAAAAATTTCGTCGATTTCACTATATTTTATTGTTCTCATGATTTTGCTCTTGATTTTAGGTTGTTTCTGACATCTTCAAATGTTGTATTATGCATAGCCATAAATACAAATAAATGATATATTAAATCAGCTGCTTCCCAGCCTAAGCCGTCACCTTGTTCAAAATTGACTGCTTCAAATGCTTCTTCCATAATTTTTCTTTTCAGATAAAATTCATCATCAAAAAGCTTTGTAGTGTAGCTATTTAAAGGCATTTTTTCTTTTCTGTCTTCAATTAATTCAAAAAGTTCTTCTAAAGTAAAGTTTTTATCTTCAAAACAGCTGTATCTTTCTAAATGACATGCTTTACCCTTTTGAGAAACCGTGAATAATATTGCATCTTTATCGCAATCAAATTTTGCATTTAATAATTCTTGTGTATTGCCTGATGTTTCTCCTTTAGTCCAAAGTTCATTTCTTGATCGAGAGAAATATGTTGCATATCCGTCTTTAAAAGATTTTTTTAATGATTCAGGGCTTGAATAAGCAAGCATAAGAACTTGTTTAGTAAGTTTGTTTTGAACAATTGTAGGAATTAAACCGCCTTGTTTTTCAAAATTTAAACAAGCACAAAATGCATCTTCAAGATTTATTTTTCCTGTATATATGCACATTCCTAATTGGCAGCTTATATTATTTTTTTCAAGTTCAACAATTTCTTTAATAGAGGAAATGCCCCCTGCGGCAGTTATTGGTTTTCTTGTTGATGAAGCAATTTCTTTAATGAATTCTATGTCTGTTCCTTGCATCATGCCTTCTCTTTCAACAATTGTAAAAAGAAAACCGCAGCAGAAATTTTCAAATCTTTTTACGTAGTCAAGAGTTGAAAATTCGCTAACTTCTTGCCATCCTTTTGTGGTTATTTTTCCGTCACGAGAATCAATTGCAACTAAGACTCTTGATTTTGGAAGTTTAGATAAAAAGTCTTCGCTTGCTGCTGTTCCGATTATTATTTTTTTAGCACCCCAAGAGAGAACTTTTTTTGCTTTTTCAATAGTTCTAATTCCGCCGCCAACTCTACAAGGAGCAATTTTACAGATTTTTTTGATTAATTCTTCATTGTTTTTTCCTGTATTCATTGCACTATCAAGATCAATAACGGCAACTTCTCCAAAACGAGCATAATATTTTGCTAAATCTAAAACGTCTTCACGTTCCAGTACTTTGGTTTTTCCTTGTTGTAGTTGAACTGCTTTACCATCCATCAAATCTATACTTGCTACTATCATAATTATCTCCTTTTATTTTTCTATAACGTTATCTATACAATCCCAAACAAAAGGTCTGTATGGATGGACTTCGTTTAAGTTGTTGTTGAAAAAGGCATTTAGCCTTAAATCAAGTTCATTTTTTTGATAATTTTTAATTTCAATATTTTCAATATTTAATTCATCGCAGAGAGTTTTTATTTTATCGTCATATATTAAACCAAAACTTTTTACTTTAAGTGCGTTTGAAATAATTAACCCGTGGAGTCTTGTAGATATAATGTATTTGGCATTATTTATAATATCGATTGTTTCTTTAATTCCTTGATAGGAAATAAATTTTGCATTTATATTATATTTTTTTAATTTTTCTATAAAGTTTAAACATATATTTTTATCGTATTCGTTATGTAAAGATAAGACTTTAATTTCTTCTGTATAATATTTTGAAATAATTTCAGCTAAATCTGAAACAAATTTGTCATCTATTCTTTCAAAGCTTCTTAATTGGACAATTAAGCCTTTTTTATTTTTATTATTTATTTCAACGTTTTCAATAAGTGAATAAGCAGGATCAGATACCAGCTCTGATTTTATATTCCACGAATTTAACAAATTTTGACTATTTTTATCGCGGACTGTAATAAAATTTGTCATTTTTAAAACGGCTTTTGTTAAAAATTCAAAGAATTTTCCTCTAATAGGTTCTATTCCTTGAGCGAAAATGATTACTTTTTTATTAAATAATTTTGCTAAGAAAATTATAAAAAGATAATAAATCAGACTAAAATTACTTGTTTTGTTTTGTAAAAGACTGCCTCCGCCAGAAAACAGAATATCGTTAGAAATTATTGCTTTTAATATATCAAAAGGTTTTTTAAAATTATATGTTATAACATCGTATGTCTTTTTTGTTTCTTCTTTATTGCTGCACAGTGCGCTAACAGCATACCCTTTGGTTTTTAGGTGAGTTGAAAGGGCTAAAAAAATTGCTTCATCACCAAAGTTATTAAATCCAATATATCCGGACACTAAAACCTTTTTCATATCTTTAAAATATAGCATAAAATTTGTTTTATTGTAAGATTGTAAATTTATTTTTGAATATTTTTTATCTTTAAAATAAAATAGTCTTGTTATGGATAAAAATATTTTAATAATCGGCTCAAATTCCGAGCTTGCTCAATATACAATAGAGGAATTAAAACGAAAGCCTGAGTTTAAGATATATGCCACAAGCAGGCAGACAGGCGTTATGGATGAAAAAATTCATGAATTTTATCTTGATATATCAAACGAAATGGATTTTTTGCATTTAAAAGAAAAAATAAGCGGTATTAAGTTTGATACGATAATTAATTTTGCAGGAATTGCAATAGCAGGTGCCGTTGAAGAATTAAATGAATTAGAATTAAAAAAACAATTAGATATTAATCTTTTTGGATTGTTAAGAATAATAAAATATTTTTGTTCTTCTTTAAAAGAAAACGGAAAACTTGTAAATATCAGTTCTATGGCTACATATGGCATTTTTCCTTTTTTGAGTCCATATTGTATATCTAAGCACAGTGCAGATATTCTGTTGAATTTATATTCTGTTGAAAGTAATATAAAAGTAGTTTCAATAAGACCCGGGGCAGTAGCAACTAAATTCTGGGAGGGCTCAATAAAAATCAACGAGGAGAGTTTAAATAAGTCAAATCAAAAATTTGATGAAGCAAAAAAATTTCTTATTGAAAATGCAAATAAAAACTCTCTAAAAGCAACTAATCCGATATATGTTGCAAAAAAGATTGCGCATATTATTGAGCTAAAAAATCCAAAAGCGGTTTATAATATCGGTACGGATGCTAAAATTGCTAAATTGAGCCGCTTTTTGCCGCAGGATGTTATGAATCTTATTGTGAAAAGTGTTCTCAAATTAAGAATAAAAAGAAATAAATAATGACAAATAAAAGGCAAAAAATATTTTTTATATATCCGCCTTCTCCGATTATGAACAGGGAAGACAGGTGTCAACAACCAACAGGGGATTTATTGATTATTCCTCCGCTGCCTCCTGTTGATATGATGAGTTTGTCCTCAATAGCTAGAAAATACGGATATGAAACAAAATTTAAAGATTACAGCCTAAAAAATGAAAATGTATATGACTTTTTAAGAGATATAAGAGTTTTTAAACCTGATTTTTTAGTTATTAACGTTGCGTCTACTCATCTTGAAGAAGATTTATCCATCTTAACTCAAGCAAGAGAGCTTTTAGAGGATACGGTTGTTATTGTTAAGGGGGCAATTTTTAACTTTAATTCTTATTCAATTATGCAGCAATATCCTGAAATTGATATTGCTTTAAGAGGAGAAATTGAGCCTGCATTTGAAGAAATTATTCAATACAACGATTTCAAAGATATTAAAGGAATTACATATCAAATTAATAATAAAATTACTTCAACTCCTGATAGGGAATTATCAAAAAATCTTGATTATCTTCCATTTTTAGATAGAGATTTAATCGATAATAATATATATATAAGACCCGACACAAGAAAACCGCAAACTATTATCAGGGTTTCAAAGGGATGTCCGAATCATTGTTTCTTCTGCCTTGCAACGCCTCTAAACGGCAAAAAAGTAAGATACAGAAGTGTCGATTTAATTATTGACGAAATTAAAGAGTGTGTTGAAAAATATAATATTAAAGATTTTATTTTTTGGTCTGATATTTTTAATCAGGATAATCTTTGGGTTCAAAGATTGTGTCGAATGATTGTAGAGAATAATTTAAAAATTAACTTTAGCGCCAATACAAGAGCTGATACAATTAATGAACAAACGCTTGCGTTATTAAAAAAAGCAGGCTGTAATTTATTGTCTATGGGTATTGAGAGTGGTTCTCAGGAACTTCTTGATAAGATGGGCAAAAAAATTACAATAGAACAGATTAAAAATGCGGTTAATTTGATTAAAAAACATAAAATACAAGTTTATGCATATTATGTTTTAGGTTTGCCTTGGGAAACAAAAGATACAATAGCTGAAACTTATAAGCTGGCAAAAGAACTAAACACGGAATTTGCAAGTTTTTATACTGCCACAGCTTTGCAAGGCACAAAGTTTTATGATTATGCCTTAAAAAATCGACTCGGTGAAATAAATTTTGAAAAGCCGTATTATTTTCCAAGTGTTAAATCATATGGCTTAACTGCTGATGAAATTTATGAATATAATAAAAAATTTAATAAAGAATATTATCTAAGACCAAAATATATCTTGAAAATGGCTTGTTCTATTAATTCTATTACCAAGTTTAAGTCATATTATGATACATTTATCAAGTTAATAAGAAAATATTAATCCAATATTATTAAAGTTGCACCCATTATAATAAGGCCAAAAACTACACCGCTAATTGAGTAGTGTCCTGTGTCATAGTCTTTTGATAAGGGAAGCAGAGTATCAATTGAAATATAGGTCATAATTCCTGCTACAAGGGCAAATAAAACCCCGATACAAAGATTTGGGAAAAGTGCTTTGATTATAATAAAACCAACAACACCGCCTATTGGTTCTGCCATACCTGATAAAAATGAATACCAAAAAGCTTTTCTTTTTGAATGGGTAGCTTGATAAACAGGAATTGAAATAGCCATACCTTCAGGAATATTATGTATTGCTATTGCCAATACAATACCAAGACCAAGCATAACGTCTTGTGTGGTCATAAAAAATGTAGCTAAACCTTCGGGAAGATTATGTATTGCAACTACAATTGCGGTTAAAATCCCTGCTTTTCTTATTTTTCCTATTGAAATGATTGCATTTTCATCTTTTTCACCATCAACGCTGTCGATTTTTTTTTCGTTTGCGCCGATTTGCTTTGTGAACATTTGTCCTTGTATATGGTCAGGAATAAAATAGTCAATTAAAACTGCTATCAATATTCCAAGTGCGAAAAATATAATTGCGAGCCATACGAAATTTTCGCCCATTTGGGTTTTCAACATTTCGCAAGAACTTGGGTATAAATCAACTAAAGATATAAATAACATAACCCCTGCGGATAGTCCCAATCCAAAAGACAAAAATTTAAGAGAGTTTTCTTTTATAAAAAAAGTAACAAATCCGCCAATGACTGTTGAGAGTCCTGCAAGTGTTGATAAAAGTAATGCCATTAAATACGATTTATTCATAGCACAATTATAGTATTTTAAAAAAATTAAATCAAATAAAAAGTGTAATTATTTGATTTTAAATTGACCCTCATTTATTCACTTAGTAAAATAAGATTATAGATATGAATTAGTTTTGGAGAAACCATGAAAAAAGCATTATTATATACGTTTGTTTTATTTATGACCATACAAGCATCATATGCTATGGATACAGTTTTTGATTCTATGGATAAAGCAACAGAAGTTAAACTTCAACCTGCTGTTAATACAACAAGTTCAACAAGCACAACAAGTGTTAATTCAACATATCGATCAACAACTCTTAAAGAACAAAAATTCAATAATGCTTTAATTAATCTGGATGATGCACAGGTTGAATTAAGACAAGAGCTTGCAGTTGTTACTTCTAAATATAATGAAGCTTTAAATGAAAAAGAAAGAGTTGAAGCAAATTGCAAGGCTTTAAAAAAAGAAATAAAAGCTATAAATAAGAAAATGAAAAATGTTGATAAATCTAAAAAGATGATAAATAAAAATCTTGAAACGGCACAATAGTCATTCAATTATATAGATGATGACATTATAGTGTCCTTTTTGGAAAATAGACAGTATATTAAACTTTATTGACTTTGGGGAAACAAGAGCTAAAAAATGAGTCAGACAACAGACATTGATTCATATAAAAAAATAAACAGACTTTCAGATGAAGAATTATCTCAGTTATGGCAGTTATATCTTGATAATCGAGAATCAAAAGAATATAGAGATAAGTTAATTGTTCAATATATATATTTGGCAAAGTATGTTGTAGGCAGAATTAAAGTAAATTTGCCGCCAAGCTTTTCTTTTGAAGATATTGTTTCTTTTGGTATTGAGGGTTTGATTGATGCAATTGAAAAATATCATCCCAATAAAGGAGCAAAATTTGAATCATATGCTCTTATGAGAATTAGAGGCGCAATAATTGATAAAATAAGGTCGTCGGACTGGCTCCCAAGAACTCTAAGAAGAAAGATTAAGGAAGTTAAAATTGCAACAGAGCGTCTTAAACAGCAGATAGGAAGAGCTCCGACAACAAAAGAAATAGCAGATGTTATGGGTTTGACCGAAGAAAAGGTTAACGAAATAATGTCATCTGATGTTAGTGTCAATTCTATATATGATAAGAAAGGTACAGGCGAAGACAGCGTAGAAATAATTGATACAATAGAAGATGTAAATTCTTCCAGACCGGATGAAGAAATTGAAAAAGTTGATGCAAAAAAGGAATTGGAATTGGCACTAAAGAAATTACCAGAAAGGGAAAGAACCTTATTAGTATTTTATTACCATGAAAATATGACCCTAAAAGAAATCGGTGAAGCAATTAATGTTTCTGAATCACGAGTTTGTCAGCTTCATGCTCAGGCGATTATGAAGCTTAGAAATATCTTGTCGGCAAACAGAAGCGAAAGATTGAGCAGAAGTATTATTTAATTTTTTATTTATTAATTTCTTTTATGTTAAAATAATTCTTGTAAGTATTTAATTTAAGGAGTTGAATATGGCAAGAAGACCAATTATTGCCGGCAACTGGAAAATGAATAATAATAAAGCTGCCGCAAAAGAATTAATGGAAGGTATTTTAAACGGTATAAAATCTCTAGATGCCAAATTAATGCCAGAAGTTATTGTTGCACCTACTTTTACTGCTTTATGGCAAGTGCATGATTGTATTAAAAACGAGCCTAAAATTGCTCTAAGTGCTCAAAATGTAAATCCTAACGAATCAGGCGCTTATACCGGTGAAGTTTCACTGGATATGTTGGCTGATTTTGATGTTAAATTTGTTATTATCGGTCACTCTGAAAGAAGACAAATGTTTAATGAATCAGATGAATTTATTAATCAAAAAGCTAAAGCTATTTTAGCTAAAGGTTTAATTCCGATTATTTGCTGCGGTGAAACACTTGAACAACGTGAACAAGGTGTTACAGACAGCCATTTAGCTTCTCAAATTACTAAAGCATTTGATGGTATTTCTGCTGAAGATGCAGCTAAATCTGTAATTGCTTATGAACCAATCTGGGCAATTGGAACAGGTAAATCTTGTGACGCAACAGAAGCAAACAGAACAATCGGCGAAATTAGAAAAGTTGTTGCTAAATTATACTCAGCTGATGTTGCTGATAAAATCAGAATTTTATATGGCGGTTCAGTTAAACCTTCTACAATAGTTGAACAAATGGCTCAAAGTGAAATTGATGGCGGTTTAATAGGCGGTGCTTCATTAAAAGCTGATAGTTTTGTTGAGTTAATTAAAGGTGCTATGCCTGCAACTGTGTAAAATTGAATTTTATAATTTTATATTAAAACACTCTCTTTATTTAAAGAGGGTGTTTTTTATTCGTAAAAATTAAAATCCTCGGGTAGTCTTTTTTCTATTTTTAGTGCAAGTTGTGAAAAATTAATATTAAAAGCATTTGCCAATTTCCACAGTGTTGTTATTTTTGCGTCTGTTGTGCCATGTTCTAGTCGTGATAATAGACCGTTACCTATATCATATTCAAACGAAAATTTATTTATCCCCTTTTTTAGCTTGGCTCTTTCTTCAAAAACAATTTCGCCAATTGCTTTTAAGAGAATTTTTTTCTTTTGATTTATTAGTTTAATATCGTCGTCCATATATAATTATTTTAATATTTATTGATTAAAAGGTATTGACTATAATCAATAGCATGGTGTAACATGTTTAGAAATTAATATTACTTATAAATAGGTAAATTTATGATTATCAAAACACATTCTTTGAGAGCATTCTCTTTAGTTGAGCTGCTCATATCTTTAATTGTAATTTCTTGTATAACTGCTGCTTTTACTCCTTTGATAACTAAAAAGTTTTCTTCTGGTGTCTTTGGAGGCGGTGGCTCAGTTTCTGATATAACGGCAGATTGTGAGAAATTTGGTCCTAATTGTAATCTTTGCACTAGTAACTTTTGTCTATCTTGTACAGGGTTAACTTGTAATTCTGATGAATATAAAGATAATAAAAGTTGTAGTTGTAAAAAATGTGTTGATAAATTTGGTGCTGATTGTACTAAATGTAATGAAGATAAATGTTTAATTTGTCCAGATGGACAATATTTAAATAGAGATGATAATTGTGTATCTTGTACAACTAAATTTAATGATTGCGCTACCTGCAATGAGGATCAATGTTTAAGCTGTAAAGATGGAGGTATGTTAACTAATCCAACATCTACGACACCATGCAGTAGTTTTAATTGTTCAAGTCCTGATTTTATGCAGATTGGGAATTTATGTATTACAAAGAAAAACATGGGGGATAGCACAACTCTTACTATACCAAGTGGCGTTAATGTTAAACAAGTCGGACAAAGTTGTTCACCAAGCTCAACTAATTTTTGTTGTTGGCAAGGCAATACAGCTGGCACTAGTTGTGATAGTGAAAACAGTGGAGGGTATTCAGGCTGTAACAGAACAGTTTGTGATAATTATGCCTCCGAATATATTTGTAATAATTTTCATGCAGGAGCATACAATTGGAGATTGGCAACTAAATCCGAAATGAGCATTTGGGGTAATTATTCTATTGGGCTTGGAACACATGGTTTACAATTATGTGATCATTATTCAGGTTATTTATCACCGGAATGTGGAATGTCTTTTAATTTGTGTCCAGGTTCTGCAGATAATAATTGTTCATTGCGTGATGTGTGGAGTGGAGAGTTGGTTAGTTCAAATGTTGCAAATTATTATTATCTTGGTGGCGATCAATGGCGTCCAAGTAGCGTTGACAGAAAATATGCATATTCGATTCGCTGTGTAGCTACAATGCCTCAAAGTTGTGCTGATAGACTAGGCACAGGGTGTTTAGCTTGTGATGGAGCAACTTGTCTATCTTGTGGTACAGGTTATGTATTAAAAAATGGAAAATGCGAAGCATTTGATTGCTCAGGCGATGATTTTATACAAGTTGGAAACCTTTGTGTAACAAAGAAAAATTTAGGTGATAGTTCGGCACTTAGTATTCCTACAGGAGTAAATGTTGTTAATGCCGGAATATCTTGTAGCCCAAGCAGTACAAATTTTTGTTGTTGGAGGGGAAATACGGCTGATAGCTGTGATGCGGAAAATGGCGGATATTCAGGATGTAATAGAACGGTGTGTGACCATTATGCAGCTGATTATTCTTGTAAAAATTTCAATTATGCCGGTTATACTTGGAGATTGCCTACTTTAACTGAAATGGAAAATTGGAATTTAAGCTCTGTTAAAATTAAAAATGACGGACTTCAGCTTTGTAATGGTTATTCAGGCTATCTTTCAGCACAATGCTTTCCTGCAAATGTGGGAACAGGTGCAAGTACAATCAAGGTATCCCCAAATGCTGTATGGAGCAGTAATTTAAATGGAACAAATCAAGCAAATTATTTTTATTTAACAAGAGGTTTGTGGGAATATACTTCTCCTATTGATAGGGCAACAGCTTTTTCAATACGTTGTGTTACTCCGATGTCACAAAGTTGCGAAAGTAAATATGGCGCAGGATGTTTATCCTGTAATAATACTCAATGTTTGTCATGTGATTCAAACAACGGATATCTTCTTAGAAATGGAAAATGCAAAAGCACTTTCTGTAAAGGCAGTGATTTTATGCTTATTGGAAATCTTTGTGTTACAAGAAAAAATATGGGTGACAGTACAACTTTAAAAATTCCAAGTGGAGTAAATGTGATTAATGCGGGTTCAACATGTAATTCTAGCAGTTCTAATATGTGTTGTTGGAAAGGTAGTACTTCAGGTTCTTGTGATAATGAAAATGGTGGAGGTTATTCAGGATGTAACAGAACGGTTTGCGATTGGTATTCTGCTGATTATATTTGCAAAAATTTTAATTACAATGGAAAAACTTGGAGATTACCAACAGCAAACGAAATGAATTATTGGAATATATATTCTATTGAAATTGGCACAAATGGTCTTCAGTTATGCGATCAAAACTCAGGTAATTCGTCTGCACAATGTTACTACAATAAGAATTGTTTTGGCAGCTATGGTAATAATTGTTATCCAAGCATAGTATGGACCAAAGACCCTAGTGGCAGCAAAATGTTTGTGTATTGTTTAAGTAGTAAAAATTGGCGAAAATTGTCGTATTATTCTAATGATCCCTTTTCTGTTCGCTGTGTAACAGAACTCTAAACTAACTTTATGTTATTTTTTGTGTTTGATACTGGGAGGGTTTTTACCTTCCCTTTTTTTGATTCTATAAATTAAACAACCCCATTTGTGAAGAATTTTGTTTGATTCCCAAGTGTTTATAGGCTAGCTTTGTTACTTTTCTACCTCTTGGTGTTCTTGTGATTAAACCTTTTTGAATTAAATAAGGTTCATAGACATCTTCAATTGTTCTAATGTCTTCACCCAATGCAACGGCCAAAGTTTCAATTCCCACCGGACCGCCGTCAAATGAATTTATTATTAAATTTAATAGGGCTCTATCAGTAACATCTAAACCTATTTCATCAATTTCAAGAGCTGAAAGTGCATCATTTGCAATTTTTTGTGTAATTTTTCCGTTTCCTTTAACTATTGCCCAATCAGCGCTCCTTTTGACTAATCTGTTAGCTATACGAGGAGTACAGCGAGAACGCTCTGCAATAGTCATTGCACCATCATCATCTATATCAAAATTTAGGATACGGGCTGTTCTTTTAATAATTTTTGATAATTCTTCAGGAGTGTAGAATTCTAATCTGTGAATAATTCCAAACCTATCTCTTAAAGGTCCAGATAATGCCCCTGCTTTTGTTGTTGCGCCGATAAGAGTGAATTTTGGAATAGGTATTCTCATTGTTTTAACACTTTGACTTTTTCCTGTGGTTAAGTCAATTGAAAAATCTTCCATAGCAGGATATAAGATTTCTTCCGCAATTTTATTTAATCTATGGATTTCGTCAATAAATAAAACATCGCCTTCTTTTAATTGCATTAAAATTCCTATAATATCTCTCGGGCGCTCTATTGAAGGAGCTGAGGTAATTTTAATTGAAGTATCTAATTCATTAGCTATAATTCCTGCTAATGTGGTTTTTCCAAGCCCGGGCGGGCCATAAAACAAAAGATGATCTAAAAATGTATTTCTTTTTTTTGCTGCTTCAATTGAAATTTTAAGAGTTTCTTTTAAAGAATTTTGACCGATGTAATCATCAAAATTTAAGGGGCGGATATTTTTTTCATATCCATCATCGCTATTAATAAATGAAGCACTCAAGTCAGGATTATGCTCCTTCTTGAGTGCTTTTTTAAAGTTATTTTTATTGTTGTCTGAAATAATCATTAATGAACTAAATATCTAAAATAAATGTATATTGCTGATAGCGCCAAGGATATCATAGTAACAATTATACCATATTTTAAAAATTGCATAAATGAAATCGGATAGCCTGCTTTGTGGGCATTTTCTGAAACAATAACATTAGCTGCTGCACCAATTATTGTCATGTTGCCGCCTAAGCATGCACCAAGTGCTAATGACCACCACAAAGGATGAGCATAAGCATGACCCATAGTTTGTTCAATTGCTGCTATCATTGGTGCCATTGTGGCAGTATATGGGATATTATCAATAATTCCTGATAAAATACCTGAAGCCCATAAAATAATCATTGATGTAGCTGTTTGAGAACCTTGTGTAACTTCAAGCAGCCATTTTGCCATTAGAGCAATACCACCTGAAGCTTCAAGTCCGCCGATTATGATAAATAAGCCAACGAAGAAGAAAATTGTATTCCATTCAACTTCAACTAAAACTTCAGCAGGTTTTTCAAAGATTAATAACACAGAAGCGCCAATCATTGCAATTAAGAATGTTGGAATATGTGTTAAATCATGTGAAATAAAACCTAAGATTACAAGCAAAAGAACAACACCTGCTCTAATTGCTAAACTCATATCAGTTATTGAATGAGAGTTGTCAATTTTTGAAACAAGTTCCATTTTTTCAGGTGAAGATTTCAAATCTTTTCTATATATGAAAATTAAGAACGCAATAACTACTACCATAATTATTGCAACAATGCCTGTTAATTCTCTGACAAAATCCATGAAACTAAATCCTGCAGCAGAACCAATAATAATATTTGGAGGATCGCCGATTAAAGTAGCAGTACCGCCAATATTAGAACAGAAAACTTCTGTTATTAAAAAAGGAATTGGATTAATATCCAACAATTTGCAAGCGGCAAATGTTATCGGCAGAACTAAAATTACGGTCGTAACATTATCCAAAAATGCTGAAGCTACGCCTGTAAAAACAGCCAGTGCCACAAGCACAAGTTTTGGTTTACCTTTTGTTTTTTTTAAAATTTCATTTGCAAGCCAGGTAAACATTCCTGACTTAGAGGCAATATGCACAATTATCATCATTGATACAAGCAAAAATATTACATTAAAATCAATAAATGATACAAAATATTGTGCTAAGTTGTCGTGTGTTTTTTCGGTTGCTAATAATCCCAAGAACAAAGTTAATGAACCGCCCAATAGTGCGATTACAACTTTGGGGATTTTTTCCCATGCAATAAATACGTATGCTATAAGTAAAATTACAGCAGATACAACTATTGCATTATTTGCAACTAATTGATGTAAATGTTCCATTTGTTTCCCCTATAATAAACTAGAATACGTTAATTTTATATTAAAAACGCTTTAAGTAAAGTAACAAATATTTGGTTTTATGTTAAGATTAAAAAAACAATATTACAAAAGTTACAGCGGGTATAAATATGTTAAAAATTGCTTTGCCTAATAAAGGCAGATTATCACAAAAAATTTATGAACTTTTAAATAAAGCGGGTTTAAACCTTGATTTAAAAGACGAAAGATGTTTAAAATTAGACACTAAAGATAATAAATTTCAGCTTATTTTTGTAAGAGCTGCCGATATTCCGAATTTTTTAGATTCAAAAGTGGCTGATATTGGTTTTACAGGTAAAGACATAATTGTAGAAAAAGAAATAGATTTAGATATCGTTAAAGAATTTTCTTTCGGTAAATGCGATATGGTTGTGGCATTGCCTGAAGAATTAAATATAAATGATGTATCTCAATTACCTGATGATATAAGAGTTGCAACTTCATTTCCTAATATTGCAAAAAGATATTTTGAAAAATTAGGGAAAAATGCAAAAATTTCTGAAATTATGGGAGCTGTTGAAATTACTCCATCGTTGGGATTTTGTGATGTGGTTATTGATATTACTTCAACAGGAACTACCTTAAAATCAAACAGGCTTAAAATTATAGATAAAATTTTGTCTTCCAGTACGGTATTATGTGCAAGAAAAGATTTGGAAGCAGAAAAACAAATCAGGCTTCGTTCTCTAATAAGAGCAATTGATTCTGTAATTGATGCTAAAGCAAAAAAATATCTTATGGCACATATTCCAAAAGATAAGCTTGAAGAAGTTAAAAAATTTCTTCCGGGGCTTTCTTCTCCTACTGTTATTCCTCTGCATGAGAATAACAATAAGGTTGTAATTCATGTTGTAGTGGATGAAGACAAAGTGTTTGATGCTATTGATAATCTAAAGCAAATTGGCGGAGAAGGTATATTAATTTTAAGTGTAGATCAAATGGTAAAATAATATGATAAATTATTTAGATGAATTAATTAAAACGGTTAAAATTTTGCGCTCTCCTCAAGGCTGTCAATGGGATAGAGAACAAACCCATCATTCTATTAGGCAAAATATGTTAGAAGAAGCATACGAAGCAGTTGAAGCAATCGATGAAAATAATATTAATCATCTAAAAGAAGAGTTGGGCGATGTATTGTTGCAGGTTGTACTTCATAGTCAAATTGCAGATGATAGCGATGAGTTTAATATTCAAGATGTTGCAAAAATGTTGAATGATAAATTAATCCATAGACACCCTCATGTTTTTGGTGAAAATAAAACAACAGATACAAAAAAAATTCTTGAAAATTGGGAAAAATTAAAACAAGAAGAAAAGAAAGAAAGAAAAAGAACGCTTGATGGTATTCCCAATTATCTTCCGTCGTTGTTAAAAGCTATGAAAATATCTAAAAAAGCTGTTAGAGCAGGGTTTGAATGGCAAAATTATAAACAATTGGAGGATTGTTTCTATTCTGAAATTGAAGAATTTAAAAATGCTAAAACCCATGATGAAAAACTTGATGAATTTGGTGATATTTTATTTTCTCTTGTTAATATAGCAAGATGGAATAATATAGATCCTGAAGAAGCATTAGCTAAGGCGAATTATAAATTTATAAAAAGATTTAATAAGCTTGAACAAATTGCAAATAAACCCTTAAGTGATTTAAACTTTGAAGAGTATAATGAACTTTGGCAAAAAGCAAAAGAAGAAACAAAATAAGAGGATAAAAATGGAAAAACTAAAAGTATTTTATAATGAGCATAGAGAACTTTGTTATTTACTATTGCTTTTATTAGGGTGTATTTTATTTATATTTTCAAATATAGGAATATATCCATTGATTGATATTGATGAAACAAGATATGTCAATATGAGCAGGTATATGTATTTAACAAAGGAGTATCTGACTCCTATATTAAATTTTGAACCGTTTTTGGAAAAACCGCCTCTTTATTTTTGGCTTAATGTTATTTCTTTTAAACTTTTTGGGTATAACAGTATTTTTGCGGCCAGATTTATGACCGGAGCTGTGGGTAGTTTTATAATTTTTTATACTTACTTTTTTGCAAAAACGCTTTTAAAAAGCAAACTGTACGGGTTTTTGTCAGCAACGATATTGCTTGCCAGTGCTTGGTTTTTAGTGTTTACTCACGTTGCTATTTTAGATTTAAATTTTATGGCATTTTCGGCTGCAGCCATTTATAGTGCTGTTTTACCTTTGTTTATTGAAAAAGAAGAAAATAAAAAATATTGCTGGTATTTTGGTTATTTATTTATGGCTTTATCAATATTAGCCAAAGGTTTTATCGGTTTAGCCGTTCCTTGTATGGTTGTATTTTTTACATATTTGTTCTTAAGAAAATTAAAAGAAATATTTAAACCTTTATATATTCTTCCGGGGCTTTTGATTTTTGTAATAGTTGCACTGCCTTGGCATATATTAATTTATCAAGCATATAATCAAGAATGGGTTAATATGTATATCTTGAAACATCACTTTGCAAGGCTCTTAAATTCTGAAGGCTTAGGAAGAAAACAGCCGTTCTTGTTTTATGTTCCAATAATTTTAGTCGGATTAATTCCTTGGACTTTTAATTTTGTTGTGATTTTAATTCGAGATATTAAAAGATTAATAAGAAAGATTAGATTTACAAAATCATTGGGTGCTTTTTTTGTTATCGAAACCGATGAAAAAAAAGCAATGGCGTTTTGTTATATATATGCTATTTGTGTATTTTTGTTCTTTTCAAGTGCAAGCACAAAATTGCCTCCTTATATTTTGACAATGTTTCCGTCGTTAGCATTGATTGTGGGGCATTTATGGTATAAGGCAATTAAAGAAGATGAATTAACAAAACAATTAAAAATTTCAAACTATATAAATGCAATAATGTTTTTGGTTTTATCTTTTTTGGGTTTGATTTTTGCATTTGTGTATAAGCCCATTTTACCTGAAAATATCGAATTTTATGTTACTGATGCTACAATATTTGCAGGGCCTTTGTTGTTGATTATATTTTTAATTTCCTTAAGGGTTGTTGTTTTGATAAAAAAAGAAGGCCTGTTTAGAATATTTTTATGGCATTTGGCTTTAATGCTCTGTACTGTCTATGTAACTTGTGATTTCGGAATACCTTATTATACAAGCTTTGCGCAAGATGAGTTAGAACAATATGCAAAATTTATAAATGATCAAAAGAATTCAAAAATTGTAACATACGGCTTTAGCGCAAAATATTCAATTTTAAATCCAACGAAAAAAATTAAATACATAGTAACAAATAACAAAGATAATTTTGATGAAATGGTTGAATATATTAAGAAAAACAAAAAAAATAATGTATATATTTTAACTAGAGTTAAAATTAACGATTTGGAAAATAAAAAAGAATTCAAAAAAATTAAAGAAGGAAAAGTTTATAGAATATATATAGACACGCTTCACTAGACATAAATAATTGTTATGTTATTATAAAACCAATAGAGATGTGTCCGAGTGGTTTAAGGTGCAGTCCTGGAACGACTGTGCGGGGGAGACTCCGCCAAGGGTTCGAATCCCTTCATCTCTGTTTTTT
>CALVHD010000020.1 GCA_944327245.1 Candidatus Gastranaerophilales bacterium | reverse complement strand
GTTGGGTTTGGATTTGGGTTTGGATCCGGAGTTGGGTTTGGATTTGGGTTTGGATCCGGAGTTGGGTTTGGATTTGGGTTTGGATCCGGAGTTGGGTTTGGATTTGGAGTTGGATCCGGTGTTGGATTTGGGTTTGGATTTGGACATTCAGGTTCATCTTCTAAAAAGTCTGAAAAACCATCTCCCGGTATATACCATTCTCTTTTAGTGTTATTATCACAAGGATTATAATCATCAAGAGGAAGTATGTTATCAGGTGTTTTTGTAAATACGTTATAATCAATAGAATTACCGTATACAGCACCATCTAAATTATTAACATTTGTTCTATCTCTACCTGTTGTATCTGCAAATGCAACTTTATCATAATCTTGCGGTTGAACAGCATATATTAAAGTTCTGTCAGCACTATTGCCGGCAATTAATAATATTGTGCCGTCATCTTCTACTTTACATACAATACCCATATGGTGAGAATTTATAAAACAAATATCACCTACCATGGCTTTATTACCTGATATTAAGGCATTATTTGCCTCTGCAGCCTGTCTAACATATTTAACTGTCCAAGAGTCTTTAACGCCGTCACGATTAACATCTTGACATATATTTTCATACCAAGGAAGTAAATCTATTCCAGAATTTTCATTAATATATGTTACATATGCAGCACACCAAGCAACACCACCTCTCTCGCCATCGGCACCAAGTCCGCTTTCTGCTACGAAATGGTCGGCATCACCGGCTCTTTCACTTCTTATAATTCCATCTACGATATTATATGGATCAGTGATTTCGTCATAAATCGGTAAAATATATTCTTCATAATAAGGGTCAACTTCTTCAGCCTCATTTGATAAAGCTTCTTCATCTATTTCTTTTGTATCAACATCAAGAGTATCTTCGGTTGTTTTTTCATCTTCTGTATCTGTCAAAGAGCTTGCAGATTCAGGTGTTTGCGCCAAATCAAGAGAATCATCGGTATCTTCAACCAACGTTTGTGATGAAGATGGTTTATCCGCTTCCGTTTCAGAATTTTTAGCAGTACCGCATGAAACCATATTTAACATACCTGTTATTGCAAGAACAATGGAGGCAACTCTTGCAGCCAAACGTTGCTTGAAGCCGCCTTTTTTACCTGTAAAAGAAACAGAATCAGCAGCAATTCCGCTCCTGTATATAGGATTTTGAACATTATTTTTGTTAAAATTTTGTTTTTCGGTTTTGTTTAGCTGAACTGAAGATATTCCATTGATTTTCATATACAATGACTCCCAAATTTTAGTACTATCCATAGAAGTTATATAAACCATGATATTTGCGCTGATAAGAAATACTTTAACATAAAATTTTACATTTCTTAATAAAATTTTAACAGAAGTACACTAACGCATTTTCACTATATAATTTTAAACAATTTTAAGACTCATTAAACAAATTACATAAAGCATACAATATCATATTTATTAACCAGTGTAGATACGTTATATATTAAAACAAAAAATTTTTCAAGCCGCAGCAAAATATATAATATATTAAGTTGATTTCATAAAATAAAATGCACCCTTTGTGGGTGCATTTTATTGGAGCGGAAGACGGGGCTCGAACCCGCAGCAGCCTGCTTGGAAGGCAGGTACTCTACCAATTGAGTTACTTCCGCAACTACAAGATTATTTTGCTATAAACAAAATTTATTTGCAATAGTTAAGCAAAACTTTATCCAATCTTTCCATTGCTTCTTTTGTAGACTCATTTGTATTAAAAGAAGTTAAACGGAAAAACCCTTCGCCATTTTTACCAAAACCTGCTCCCGGCGTACCTACAACCTGAGCTTTTTCTAAAAGAAAATCAAAAAATTCCCAACTTGTCATATTATTCGGACATTTTAACCAAATATAAGGTGAATGAATACCGCCTGTGAACCATATATTATGTTTTTTTAATGTATCAGCAATTATTTTAGCATTCTTTTTATAATAATTTATATTTTCCTTAATTTCTTTCTGACCTTGTTCACTAAACACTGCTTCGGCACCTCTTTGGACAATATATGGAACACCGTTGAATTTTGTTGTTTGTCTTCTTAACCACATTTTATTTAAACTCATATCGCCAAATTTTAGCTCAAAAGGAACAACCGTATAACCGCAACGGGTACCTGTAAAACCGGCCGTTTTTGAAAATGAACAAAACTCTATTGCACAAGTTTTTGCGCCATCTATCTCAAAAATACTTCTTGGCAAACTATCATCACTGATAAAACACTCGTAAGCAGCATCATAAAGAATTACGGCATTATTTTTATTTGCCCAATCCACCCATTTTTTGAGCTGTTCTTTATTATAAACAGCTCCTGTCGGATTGTTTGGAGAACAAATATAAGCAATATCTGCCGCTAAACTTTCATCCGGCAAAGGAAGAAAACTATTATTCTGATTTGCTTGAGCAAAGACTATTTTCCTACCTTGCATAATATTAGTGTCAACATACACAGGATAAACAGGATCAGGAATTAATACCGTATTTTCTTTTGAAAATATATCTAAAATATTTCCTAAATCAGACTTTGCGCCGTCTGAAATAAATATTTCATCAAGCTTTAAATCAACTTTTTTATCTTTATAATATTGTTGAATTTTTTCTTTCAAAAAATCATACCCTTGCTCAGGGCCGTAACCATGAAAGCCTTCAAAAGTTCCCATTTCATCAACGGCATTTTTCATAGCTTCCACTACACTTTTGCACAACGGTCTTGTAACATCGCCGATACCCAGACGAATTACCTTTTTATCGGGATTTTTTTCAACAAACTCATTTACTTTTTTTGCTATTGTTGAAAAAAGATAACTTGCTTCAAGATTTTTATAATTTTTATTAACTTCCATATTTGCCTCAACTAATATTTACTAAACTACTTTAATTCAACCACCAGAGTAACATCAGCAGGCTTTGAAATTATACCGTTGCTCGGAGGTTTCATATATGTCAAAGTATCATTTATTACTTTTTTAATTGCATTATCAATTGCAACTGTTCCTGATGAAGATGACAGCCTAATATCATCTATATTACCGTTTGGAGCAATTTTTAAATCTAATTTTACAATTTTATTTATCGGAACATCATTAACCAAAAGTAAATCATTTTGCAAATTCAATTTAATATTTTTACCCACTAATTGCAAAAACTTAATATAATTGTCTTTTTTAACTACGCTTTCAGGCGCCTCCCAAGAAATCTTTGCAACCGAAGGTGTATATGTAGGCTTAGTTGAAATCGGCTGATTTATAACAAAATCGTTCACACTTGTTTCTTTTGGAATAAGCTGAGCTTGTCCTTGAACATGCATTTGAGGCATATAAGAATCTGCATAATTTTCATCAACCTCTTCAAAATCCGCCAATGGCTGATTTTGCTCAAAAGATTCAGTACTTCCTTTTATGGAAATTAATGCAAAACTGCCCAAAATAATAAAAATTAATGCTATAACCAATATTGTTCTTCTATTTTTTGCACTAATTACAGTCTTTATTTGAGGCAATTCCAACTTTGGAACTTCATTAAAAATTCCCTCTATTAATTTTTTACTTGTCTGTTTTTTGAATTCATCAGAAGACAAATCAAACATTTGAACGGTTTTTGGTTTTTCCTTATCGGAAAAATCTTCTTTCTTTGCTTCAGTGTCTTGTTCGATATCTATAAAAGCATCATCTTGGGATTTATCTTCTTCGTCCAGCGCAACATTTTCAAGACTTTCCTCTAAAGTCATTGCTTTAGGGGGCGGCTGCAATTCAGATGAAGAATTTTGGGTTTTAATTTTTGTTTCGCTTTTTCTTATAACATCAGGATAATATTTAATATTATTTGCCAATTTCTCAAATTCAACCACATCAATAAAACGAGCCCTGCAAGAATCACAGTTCATCAAATGTTGAATCATTTGTCTTTTATAAAGTGAAGATAAGTCATTATCAATAAACTTCAAAAATAAACCCATGCAATCGATGTGTTTTCCTAAAAGAGTTTTAGTTGCAACAGAATGACGCGTTAGGGCAATAAATTTGTTTACATCAAAAATCATATCCAAAGTAGGATAATAAAATTTGGAATCAAAAGAACAATTACTGATACTTTTTGAATCAATAAAACCAATCATTTTTGCTTCTTTTATTTTTGCTCCTATTTGAACAACAAAATAAAAATGAGGCAAAATATCCATCTCGGAGTGTATTTTTGGAATTTTTATCGTTTTTTCACGATAAAGAGTTATAACATCAATCCTGTAATTACCGTAATAAATATCGGTAATTTTAAATTCTTCAAACAAAAGAGGGATTTTATAAACACTTCTTTTAGTATTAATTCGGATTTTTTTAGCATTTAAATAATTCGCCGCACAAGAAATCCCGAGCATGTCTATCATTGCTCTTTTTCTTGCTTTGGCATCAGATAATGCGCTCGCTAACAGCTTGGCGTCATATGCCTGCTCATCAGCTATTTCAACTATTTCCACATCCTGTATTAACAAAATTTATAAACCCAATAATCTCTTTACCTATAATTTGACACATAATGGATTTTTTTTCAAAAAAAATTTTATTATTGTTACGTTTTTGTTGCATTTTCTTAATATATTTTTTTGGGTCTGTATTTTGTTTTGATTTTTTATAATATAATCTTTGTATTATGAGAAAAGATTTTTTACTGGAAATATTGGTTCAAGAGCTTCCCTATAAATTCATTCCAAGCGCAATTGCGCAGCTAAAAAGCTCTTTTGAAAAATTATTCAAAGAAAACGCCCTTGTTTACGGTGATATTAAAGTTTATGCTACTCCAAGAAGATTGGCAATAATCGTTTCAAATCTGGCTGATAAACAAGAAACCATTGAAAAAGATGTCAAAGGCCCGATTTTATCTGTTGCCAAAAATCAAGACGGAACACTCGGCCCTGCTGCAATTGGTTTTGCAAAGAAAAACAATATTGAAACTTCAATGCTGTATGAAAAAGATAACTACATTTGGGCAAAAATTGAAATAAAAGGCAAAACTACAGCTGAAATTTTAAAAGACAATATTGAATCACTAATTTTGAAAATGCAAGGTTCGCACTTTATGCGCTGGGCGGATAATACGGAAAAATTCTCTCGCCCTATTGAAAATGTTGTTGCAATTTTAGGAAATGAAGTTGTTGACCTTAACATTCTTGATAAAAAAGCAACAAACACAACGCAAGGGCACAGATATTCAACAAACAGATATTTAACAATAGATGAACCAAAAAATTATCTTGAAATTCTTAAAAAAGGTAATGTTGTGGCCAATCAAGATGAAAGAAAAGAATTAATTATAAATCTTGCCAAAAAATGCGCTCAAGACAACAATCTTGAAATAAAATTTGAAAGTATGGAAGATTTATTAGAAGAAATAACATTTATCACAGAATGGCCCAAAGCAGTTTTGTGTGAATTCAATGAAAAATATCTTCAAATTCCCTCTATCGTTACAACAACTGTTATGACTCAACATCAAAGATATTTTCCTCTATGGGATAAAAACGGAAAATTATCAAATAAATTTATCACAATGGCAAACTATGTTGGGGATGATTTTTCAAACATTAAAGCCGGAAACCAAAGAGTTATAACAGCAAGACTTGAAGATGGCGCATTTTTCTATCATGAAGACACCAAAACAAAACTAATAGATAAACTTGATAACCTTAAAGGAATGACTTTCCAAAAAGGTCTTGGCTCTCTTTATGATAAAACTCAAAGAATGATTAATCTATCTCAATTAATTTGCGAAAAATTATCGATTAAAGATGATAAAGATATCTTAAGATGTGCTTTATTATCAAAATGCGATCTATCTACCAAGCTTGTTTTTGAATTCACCGAGCTTCAAGGATTTATCGGAGAAAACTATGCTCAAATTGATAATGAAAACGAATCCGTTTCAAAAGGAATTTGTGAACATTATTTTCCCCTTGGTGCAAACTCTGAACTACCAAGCGAAATAACAGGTCAAATAGTTTCAATATCCGATAAAATAGACACAATTTGCGCTTTATTTATTTCAACACAAGGTGATAAAAAGAAAAAACGTCCAACCGGTTCTAATGACCCGCTTGGTGCAAGACGTGCAGCAATAGGTGTTTTAAGAACGGTTATCGAAAAAAATCTAAATCTCGATTTAGAAGCCATAATTAAACATTCTCTTGATTTATTATCAAAAGAATTCAATATTGAACTTGAAAATACAATTTTAGATGAATTAAAAGAATTTTTCTTACAAAGATTACTATTTATGTATGAAAAAGATTTTCAAATTCAAATTATAAATTCAATCTCAGGATTTAACTCTCTAAAAGATTTGACAGGCTTTATTGAAAAAGCAAAGATATTAACAAAATATCAAACAAATCCTGATTTTGAATTAATCAAAGAAAATGCAACAAGAGTTAAAAGAATATTAAAAGATAATTCTTATGACAATATTTCGCCGGATTTATTTATTTTAGACGAAGAAAAAGCCCTCTATGAGGCAATTAATAATCACAATACAAACATAGAAAATCTCGATTTATATATTCAATCCCTAAAAACTTTAATAAATCCGATTGTTCAGTTCTTTGATAAAGTTCTTGTTATGGATAAAGATGAAAAAATCAAAAATAACAGACTGGCACTTTTATCAAAATTAAATGAAAAATTCAATATAGTTTGCGATTTTGAAAAATTATAATGAAAATATTATTAATTAGCGATTTATATCCTCTAAAATCTGATAATACACTTCCATCAGTTTTAGAGGATTTTTCGCTTGCGCTAAAAGAAAAAAATATTATTATTGAAATTATTCGTCCTAATTTTCTGTTTAATACCTTTATAAGAGGTCATAAAATTTTTAAATCAGGAGAATATCTGCAAAAAGGAATAAAAATATATAACAAAAATTTTTTTATACCCTTTTTATTCAATAATCTGAAAATAACAAATGATTTTGATATAATCATTTCCCATATGCCCTTAGGACATATTTATGCCGATTTAATCAATAAAAAATTAAAACTTCCGAGAATTTCAATCCTGCATTATAGCGACTACAGGGTTTTAAAAGAATTTAAATACAGTTTTTATTTTAAAAATAAATTAAAAAAAGCTCTTAAAAATTCAACCCTAATAGGCGCAAGAAGTGAATTTTTAAAAAAAGAACTAAAGGCAGATTTCACACTTCCATCTTTCATTGAAAAAGAAAATATAAAAGAGAAAAAATCTTTCAATAAAGAAAAATTGAAAATAATCACTCTGTCTAAATTAATCAAAAGAAAAAATCTTAATCTTGTTATTAAAGCATTAGCCCAAGTTGATTTTGATTTTGAATACATAATTTATGGTAAAGGGAAAGAATTTAAAAAACTGAACAATTTAATTAAAAAATTAAATCTTAAAAACAAAATTAAAATTATGCCATATATAGACCATAGCTTAATTTATGGAAAACTGGATGAAAATGATGTTTTTATTCTTCCATCCATAAAAGAAACTTTTGGACTATCGTATCTTGAAGCCATGGCAAGAGGCTTAATTACAATAGGCACAAAAAAAGAAGGAATAGACGGCATAATAAAAAACAATGAAAACGGCTTTTTGATTAATCCCAATGTTAAAGAAATAAAAGAAATTTTAGTAAAAATTCAAAACCTTTCAAAAGAAAAAAAAGAAGAAATTTCAAAAAATACTCTAAAAACAATAAAAAATTATGAAAAAGAAAAAATTATAACAAAATATGTTGAAACAATTAAAAAAATTCTATGAAAATAGTTGTGTTTTCAATATAATTAAAAATATAAATAAAAAAGGAATTAAAAATGCAAGCAAGAAGAGCAAGCAGGGAATTAGCTTTAATATTATTTTCCCAATTAGATAAAAATTTAGAAAAATATAAAAACGAAGATTTTTCATCCATTATACTAAAATCAGTAAGAACACTAATTTCATCATCAGCTGACGAAATTTCAATGTGTGTATCTAAATTAAATGAAATTAAAAATCAAATAATCGAATTTGAAAACAATCATCCCGACAACCTTTCTCGTCCGATTGATTGTGAAAATATCCCTGTTGCGCTCCCTTTAACATCTGATTTAGAAGCCAAAATTGATGTTTTATTAAATGCAAGCGAAAAAACAATGAGCGCATTGGATATAGCAGAATTATGCACACTATCATCTCAAGAAGATGTCAAAAGCTACATTTTAAAAATTTGCAGCGATTTTCAAAAAAATAAAACGGAAATCGATAAAATAATAAGCGAATTTGCCTTTGGCTGGGATATAGAAAGATTATTTAAAATAGACAAAGACATTTTAAGAATTGCAATTACAGAACTTGTATTTATTAAAGACGCACCTCATAAGGTTGTTATAGATGAAGCTTTAGAGCTTGCCAAAAAATATTCAACAGATGATTCACCATCATTTATAAACGGTATTTTAGCTAAAGTAGTTGAAAAATATGTTTAATTTTTTTAAAAAAAATAAAGGTGAAGAAAAAAAAGAAAACTCACTCAAAAACGCATTGTCAAAAACAATTAATTCATTAATCAATAATGTTACATCAATTACAAATGATGAAATTATTAATGAATACGAGTTTGATGATATTGAATCTATGCTTATAAAGGCTGATTTAGGAGTTGATTTGTCAGTTGAGCTTGTTGAAAAATTAAAAGATAAAAAAATTAAATCTTCTCAACTAAAGCCTTTTTTAAAAGAAGAATTTATAAATATTTTAAATAATGCACCCGATGAAAAACTAAAATTTGATAAAGATAAAATAAATATCTATTTCGTGGTCGGAGTCAACGGCGCAGGAAAAACAACCCTGATTGGAAAGCTTGCTCATAAATTTAAACAAGAAGGACAAAAAGTTCTTCTTGTTGCAGGAGATACCTTTAGGGCAGCCGCCGAAGAACAACTGGACGTTTGGTCAAAAAGGGCCGATGTTGATATTTTAAGAATAGATAAAGCCGACAGTGCTTCGCTGGCGTATAAAGCCATAGATATGGCAAGAAAAGACAATTATAATGTCGTAATTATAGATAGTGCAGGAAGATTGCAAAATAAATTCAATTTAATTGAAGAGCTGAAAAAAATTAAAAACGTAATAGCTAAAAAACTTGAAAATGATAACCTTGAAACAATTCTTGTACTGGATGGCACCCAAGGTCAAAACGGGCTAAATCAAGCTATGGTTTTTAATGAAGCTGTTGATATTTCGGCAATCGCCATAACAAAGCTTGATGGCACACCAAAAGGCGGAATTATTTTTTCAATTGCCAAAAACCTTAAACTGCCGACAAAATTAATCGGAATTGGCGAAGGCATAGATGACATTAAAGAATTTAATAAAGATGAATTTATAAGCGCTTTGTTTGATTAAAATGAAAGAAAACACAAAAACTTTTCTATATGAGAAAAATTTTACCGTATTATTTTCACTATTCTACATTTTTGGAGTTTTAGGCTGTTTTTATAATCATGAGATTTTGTGCGCTTTTATCGCATTTATTATTCTATCTTTTTTAATCTTATTTTTTAACTATGACAAAAAGAAAATCATAATTTTATATTTAATATTTTTTGTCGGCTTTATCAGAGTCAATTTAACAAATAATAACGACATGCTAAAAGGAATAAATTGCTCCGATGCAACAATTAAAGGCAAGATTATAAGTCCTAAAAATATTTCATACAAAAATCATAAAATTAAATTTTATATTAAAACCAACGAAGCTGAAATTTTCAATAAAACTTTTTCTAATCTTAATTCTAAAATCTTAGTAAGTCTTGATTATGAAAAAAATCTTGAAAATATAATAAAAATAGGAAATGAAGTTAAAATAAAAGGCAAATTAAGAACGCCAAAACAAGCTACAAACCCTTATCAATTTGATTATAGAAAATATCTTTCAAACAACGATTGCTATAGCGTATTTTATTCAAATAATGAAATTCAATTAATAAAAGCTTCAAAATTTAATCATCATCTTGAAAATAATTGGTATCATATTTTAAATAATTTTGAAAAAACAAGAGAAAAAATCATCAAACAACACTCAAAAAACATTAAATCACCAAATTTAGAAGTATTAGGAGGAATTGTTTTCGGAAATGAAACAATTAATCCTGATGAAAATATAAAAGAAAATTTCAAAAATTCAGGTTTGCTTCACCTTTTAGCCGCAAGCGGTCTAAATGTTGCCCTAATATACGGAATTTGGTGGTGGATTGCAAGCTTAATAAAATTACCCTATAAGCTCTCGATTTTAACAGGCGGCGCTTTTGTTGTTTTATATACTTTTATGACAGGTTTTCCGCCGTCTATTTTAAGAGCTTCTTTAATGCTTTTATTTATTTTATTCGGTAAATTAATTGATAAAGATGCAGATTCAGTTGCGCTCATTTCTTTTGTCGGATTTTTGATACTTCTTTTTAATCCAAAAATGTTCTTTGATATTGGTTTTCAATTGTCTTTTGTTGTAACTTTTGGTCTAATCGTATGCTGTCCTGTAATTATCGATAAATTCAAAAAACAAGATGAAAAATTCAAAGGAAAACACAAAAACAAAACCCGCTTAGAAAAATATATTTTATTCTTATTTTCACCCATAAACATTGCTTCTTTAATAAGTGTTCCATTGGTTGCTCAATTATGGGTAATCCCCTTACAAATGCATTATTTTAACAATCTTGCACCCTTAAGCATTTTAGCAAATATCACAGTTGTGCCTTTTATTGGAATATTGAGTTTTATTGGATTTTTAAGCTCAATTTTGGCACTTATACCTAAAATTTCAAATATAAGCACTGCAATCTTTGATTTTATTGCTAATCCCTTAATAAGCTTACTGGTTAAAATAAGCGAATTTTTCTCATCATTTAAATTTTCACTTATTGCAACAATGGGCTTTAATATTTTTCAAATATTAAGCTTTTGGATTTTAATTTTATTATTTATGTTAAATTTAAAAAATAATTTCAGAAAGAAAAAACACATAATTGTTCTTATTTTTTGTATTTTTGTTTTTCTTTTGAGTTTTATAAAACCTTCCCAATTTCAAAATAATCTTGAAATTACAATGTTTGATGTTGAAAATGCTGATTGCTTTTTAATTAAAACCCCAAAAAACAAATATATAATGATTGATACCGGCAAGATTATTTTTCAATCAACAAATAGTGCACAAAATGTCATTCTGCCTTATTTTAGAAATGAAAGAATAAAGTCACTAGAAATCCTTGAAATAACTCACTTTGACTCTGACCACTGCGGAGGTGCATTAGATTTATTAAAAAACATCAAAATAAAAAAAGTAATTATCCAAAAAGAACAAACAAAATCAAAAATTTCATCCAAAATTATGGAATATATTAAAAACAAGTCTATCAATTATTCAACCGCAAAAAATAATGATTTAATTTATGAAGAGAAAGACCTCAAAATTAAAACTTTTAGAGCAAATTTTAACAAAAATAACGATAAATATGACAATGAAGAATCTATTATTACCCTTATGACTTATAAAAATAAAAACTATCTTTTTATGGCTGATTGCGGAATTGAAGGCTTTAATAAAATAAAACCATATATTAAAGGAAATATTGAAATATTAAAAATAGGTCATCACGGAGCCAAAAACGTCATAAATAAATCAATGTTGAAAAAATTAAAACCAAAATACGCGCTTATTTCAACAGGATTAAATAAATTTAATCACCCTCATTATTCAACAATAATTTTATTATCAGAAAACGAAATCAACACAATTTCAACCAAAAACTACGGTTTTAGCAAAATTATTATAAACAAAAATCTTGAAACCAATTTTAAACATTATGACAAAGAAACACACTCAATTAAAAATATTTTATTCAACAAAAAAGATGAGCTGCCATTTCATAAAAGCAATTTTGTGCAAAATTTAATAAAAGAAAATTCTTAATTTGAAAAAACAATTTTCCCGTTATATAATATAGTCGCCTAAAACAGTATAAGGAATTTTATTATGATACATAAAAAATCAAGAGAAGAAATAAAATTAATGCGCCATGCCGGCAATATTGTGGCTCTTGTTCATCAGGAAATGAAAAAAGTAATAGAGCCCGGAATTTCAACTCTTGAATTGGATAAAATTGCTTATGACATAATTAAAAAAAACAAAGCAATACCAACTTTTTTAGGTTATGCCGGCTTTCCTAATTCAATTTGTGCTTCAATAAACGAGCAAGTTGTCCATGGAATTCCTTCCGTTGATGCTGTTTTAAAAGAAGGAGATATTATCTCTATTGATGTCGGAGCTACTTTTAGAGGTATGGTAGGAGATGGCGCTTGGACTTATCCTGTAGGTAAAATAGCTCCTGAAGTTGAAAACCTGTTAAAAGTAACTGAAAAAGCTTTATTCAAAGGCATTGAGCAAATGATTCCGGATAGCCCCCTAGAAAACGTTTCAGCGGCAATTGAAGATGTAGCTCTTGAAGCAAAAGTCGGAATTGTAAGGCAATATGGCGGTCATGGCGTTGGCAGAGAAATGCATGAAGACCCTTTTTTGTTTAATTACCGAACAAATTCCGATATAATCATCAAAAATAACTGTGCAATTGCAATTGAACCTATGTTTAATCTCGGGTGTGATGATGTCCATACCTTGGCTGACGAATGGACAGTTGTAACAGATGACAAAAAACCATCTGCACACTTTGAGCATACTGTCGTTGCAACCCAAGACGGGCCCGTAATTACAACAGTTTTATTATAAAATATTTTACATTTCTTTACATTTAGATTAAAATGTAGTTAAAGTTTTTCTACTTTGTGTCGATAACTGATTTATATAAAATTCTAAGAGGAAAAACACGTGTTAAATGTGAAGAACGACTTTTTTTTAAGTAATGTCGGAGATTTAATCAGCGCTGCAAGTATTCATAATGAACACACTATCTTAATTGTAGATGATGAGATAAACAATCTGCAACTTTTAAAAAGAACTTTTAGAAATAAGTACAAAATTTTAACCGCCTCAAACGGACTTGAAGGTTTAGAAGTATTAAAAAATAATATTGATGATATTTCCTTAATCGTATCCGACCACAAAATGCCGATTATGGAGGGAACTAAATTTCTTGAAGAAGCAAACAAAATTGCTCCTGATGTTATTAAAATTCTTTTAACAGGCTTTTCCGATATTGAAATTATCACTGACGCAGTAAACAAATGTAATTTATTTCAATATATCTTAAAGCCTTTTAATCCGGAAGAACTCTTAGAAGTAGTTAAAAACGGACTTGATAAATTCGACCTTATATCTTCAAAATCCATTATATTAAAAGATTTAAAAGAATTATTCTATAAAACAATAAAATCAATAGCTTCAGCGCTTGACGCTAAAGACCCATATACCCATGGGCATTCAATGAGAGTTACATTATATTCAATTATTTTAGCAAAAGAATTAAATGTACCCTCAAATCAATTAGAAGCAATTGAAACAGCAGGATTATTACACGATATAGGCAAAATTGCCATTCCTGAATCAATTTTATGTAAACCGGGAAAATTAACCGATGATGAATTTATGATTATGAAATCTCATCCTGCCAATTCTGAAAAATTAATTTCAAGCATTAAAAAACTCCATGAAATTTCCCCAGGAGTTAAACATCACCACGAAAGATGGGATGGCAAAGGCTATCCTGATAAATTGCAAGGAGAAGATATACCTTTTGCAGCAAGAATTATAGCTATCGCAGACACCTATGATGCTATGACTTCAACTCGTTCATATAGGGTTGCTCTAAGCCATCAAACAGCTATAGCCGAAATTGAAAAATGTGCAGGAACACAATTTGACCCCGTTTTAGCCAAAAAATTCATAGAAATTCAAGATATTATTGAAGCCGCAAAAGAACACCCCGAAGAATATTACATGAAATATTCAACTCTATATCAAAGAATTCATTAATTATTATATTAGGCTTCCGTGTTCATCGCTTCCGCCTGTTTGCAACAAATCAAGCTCTTTTGCAATTTTAAAAGGATATTGTCTTGATGAAAACTTTACTATCCCCCTAAATCTGTCATACGGATAATAAACCTCAATTCCATCCAAACCGTAATTTTTCAGTCTTTTCACAAAATCTTTTAAAAATATAACATTACAACAACAAGGATGAGCCAAAACAGCAATTCCGCCCGAATTATGTATTATTTCAATTACTCTTTTAGGATGGCGGGATTTTAAAAGACGAATTATATCATTTTTTTGTTCAAGCTCATTTTTAGCACACAAACTATTCAATTCTTCATTTTCCACATCTATTCCATAACCCAAAATATGCAATAATGACATTTTATAAAAACAATCAAATTCAACCCCTTTAATCAAAATAGAATCATCTTTATATTTTGATGTTTTATAGCCTTTAATGCAGTTATGATCAGTTATTGAAATATATTTCATATTAAGTTTTTTAGCTTGCAAAATAAGTTCATCGAAATCCTCTTTACCGTCAGAAAAATTTGAATGAATATGAAGATTTACCTTATTATAAAAATCCCCTTTATTAAAACTTTTAAATAATTCTCTGATTTCCATAAATTAATTGCCTTTAATTACACTCTAATAGTATAATTCAACTATGGGAGATAGTACAATGGAATTAATTAAAAATTATTTTAAATATTTATCGGACACTATTTTAAAGGGCTTAATTTTCTTTAAAAACAATATAAAAACCCAAGGAATAATATGGCTTTTGATTATTGCACAAGTTATAGGCTATTTAATGATAGTTATACCAATGAAATTATACGGTGTAATTAATACATCAACTATTGCCGTTATCTCAATTTTAGGCGCTTTAATTTATATTCCTTGTTTATTTTTTATGTTTAAAAAAGTTTTTAATTTAGCTTCCGGTTATCTTGAAAAAGATATGTTAAATAATCTTGAAATAGTAAAGTCATTATTGGTTTTAGGATTATTTAATATAATTCCTATGGTAATTTTTCTTTTGATTATTCCTCTTGCAAAATTCAACAACTCCATAATTCTGTATTTACAAATCATAGCTAACATATTCACTGTTTTATATTATCTGTCATTATTTTTATCTGTTAGCTCTTTAGTATATTTTCAAAAAGAAAATCCATTTTTTTCAATATTAAAATCAATGAAAATCACAATTAAAAATATCTTAAAAACAGCGCCATTATACCTTTTTATTTACATAATAGGACAAATTTTAGTAATTTTAATCTGTACAATATGTTTTTATGTAATTGCAAAATTTATTCCCTTAACACAATTTTTCGTTGAATCATTCCACGCAATAATTAACAATCTCGGATTATATCTTTTAGCACCATTGTACATAGCCATTCAATCAATTTTACTTAAAGATTTAGCCAAAGGAAAAAATAATGAGCAAAATTAATAAATACCTAAAACTAAGCAAAAAATTTGCAAAAAAATACATAAAAGAATATCTCATTTTGATGACAAAACCTATTGCAATCGGACTTATTGGCTATATGTTTGTTCAAATGGCGCTTAAAAATCCGTTTTTTATATTTTTTGTATTTATAATAACTTTTCCTTGTATATTCTGGGCTTTTTGGAGAGGTTATGTTATAACTTATGCCCTAAATTATGCAGCTTATGATTTTTACCATGACGAAAGTGATTACACTCTTTTAGAATTTATTGAACAAAACAAAGAAAAAGAAAAAAATCTTGCACTATACCTTTCATTTTGCGCTATTGTCAGCATAGTTTTATTCTTGCCTACAATCTTATCTTCAACATCAATCTTGGGCGCGCTGTTTACAAATCCGGCGGGAATTATGACAATGCTAAACAAATTTATAAGCACATTTATTATATTTTTAATAAATTCAATAATTTTAATTCCTTTTATAAATTTTATGACTCAAGCATTTTTCTATAAAAAAGACTATGAAACATTCAGTGATGCATTTATTAATTGTTATAAATACCTTAATAAAGATGGAATTATAATAGCTTTTTCAATAACAATTATCTCAAGTATTCCGGGGCTTATAAATCCTGTTTTACAAGGTATTTTAATGCTTTTATTGAATATTTATTTTTATTCAATCAACACATTTTGGTTCTATGACAGAATAAACGAAAAAAAATAATTTATTAATCCCCAAAGACAACAACTTTGTTTCTGCCTGTTTCCTTTGCTTCATACAAAGCGCTGTCTGCCTTTTTATATAACATTTGAGGGTCTTTATCAGTTTTGTCATACTCGGAAACTCCGATTGAAACAGTAACAGAGATTTCTTTAGTGTCTTTTATATTATATTCTTCAATGTTAATTTTTTTATTTTCAACGGCATTTTTCAATCTTTGAGCTACAATTTCAGCTTCTTCAAGATTTGTATGAGGCAGAAGAAAAATAAACTCCTCTCCGCCATATCTTGATGGAATATCAGACTCACGAAGCTCTTTTTTGATTATTTTAGCAACATTTTTCAATACACAATCGCCGACAGCATGCCCGTATGTATCATTAACTTTTTTAAAATAATCAATATCAGACATAATACAACACAAAGGCTGATTTTGTCTTTTAGCTGCTGCAATAGTTTCTTTTAACCTTTTTTCAAATTGATGACGATTATTATATCCGGTTAAAGCATCAAGAGTTGCATATTCTAATACCTCAATATATGATTTAGCGCGTTCCAATGTAGTTTGCGCTTGGGATTTAATTTCTTCAAGATATTCGATTTCTTTTTTTGTTATTTTATCAAAATGATTATAAGCCACGATTGCTCCATAAGGCTTAGAATCAATAATTAAAGGAAAAATGCCCATTTTTCCGTCTTGTTTTATTAAAGTTTGAGATTTTGAATTAATTTCTTCCAAATAAGAGTAAATTCTATCATCTGAACATTTTTTAGGCCAAATTAACTTATATTCTTTTTTGGATTTATTCTTTATAAAAATATAAATTAAATGCTCTTGAATAAACCCGTCTATCATCTCGCCCATAATGGGCAAAATATAATCAAGCTCATATTGAGTTTCGGTTATTTTTGCAATATTTCTTACTGTTTGGTGAAATTTAGAGCTGATTTTAATTTGTTCCTCGCTTTTTAGCGCTCCGCACAACAATGAAATTTGAGCAGCAGCTAAAGGCAATATCTTAAAAAAATCATTTTGATTATCAAAATCTTCCCTTGATTTTACTTCAACAAGCCCAAGGGTCTTGTTTTTTTGAACTATCGGAAAATATAAAATATCTTTTTCAATTTCATAGCTTGATTTTTGAATTAAAAAATTATCAAATTTCTTTTTAATATTTTCACTTTCTTCAATATTAGATAAATTTTCCCAAGGCTTTACAAAATCTTTCAATTGAAAAGAATACTCATCCATCATAAAAATTCTCAAACTGATTACCGGAAAATATAAAGATAATGCCTTTAAAAAACCTTCGCACAAAGAAGACCTGTCTTGCCCATCTTGCGCTGATTTTATCAAAAGGTATATAAAATCATACAATAATCTTTCCATGATTATTCACCAACCCCCATGAAAAATTCTTTTCCCTCGCAATTTGAAAAACTTTTAATAAACTCATCATCTTTTGATTTTGAGTCTGTGTTTATTACAAGCTTTCCTGCTTTATATTTTGAAGAAAGATTTTTTTCTTCTTCCTCTCTCAACTTCTTGAAATAGCTTTCATCATTTGTGATTGCAATTTTTTGATTAACATCAGATAAAATATCATACAAATATCTTGATTTAACATTATCTGATATAGAATCTAAAAGTAAACCCGCCTTTTTAAATTCTTCAGCCGATTGAGGATATTTTTCCATATCTTTTAATAAAACTGCAAGATTAAAATGCGCCTCATATTCCATAGGCTCTATTTCCATAGCCCTGCAATAATAATAACCGGCTTGTCTTGTGTTTCTCAACAATTGGTTTATTAAACCAAGATTATAATTTGAATTATATGTTTTTAAAATATCAACAGCTTCTTCATATGATTCAGAAGCTTTATTAAGATATTCTCTGCTTGTTGTTTTATTCAAACCTGCCAATAAAGACTTCGTTCTATATGCAATCCCCATATTATAATATGCAACACCCCTGTTGTAATTATAAGATTTTTTATTATCAACAATAAAAGGTATTTTATAAAATCGAGGTTTGTTATCAATTACTTTTTTATATTGCTCTATTGCTTCATCGGTTCTATATGTTTCAGATAAAATAATTGCATAGTCAATTCTGGCTACTTCATAATCAGGACGAACCAAAAGTGCCTTTTCATAGTTTTTTAAAGCCAAATAATAATCTTCATAAGCAACATAAATATTAGCTAAATTATACATTGCCTTATAATGCTTGGGATGAAGCTTGATGCCATGTTCATAGCAATTAACAGCTTTTTGCAAATCTCTTTTTTTATAGGCCAAATCACCCTGATAAATCCAATAATAACCTTTTATTTTATTGATTTGAACTTTATAAAAATCATAAAAGAAAAATCCGCTCAACACAAAAGAAACTATGAGCACAAGGCTCATAACACGAACTAGAGTTGATTGAAATATCTTTTTTATTTTATACATCTTGGTAATGGCTTATTACTTCTACGCTTCAAATAATTTATAGAGCCTGTCTTCTATAATTCTTTGCTCCATTTCATTCTTTTCTTTATTTAGATTTAGTGCCTTTTGATATTGCTTTGCAGCTTGGATTTTTTCTCCCAGAGCTTCATGGCTTCTTGCTAAATTAAAATATGCAAGAACATACATCGGATTAATAGAAACCGCTGTTTTAAAATATTCCATAGCTCTATGAGCATCGCCCAATCCGTCTAAAAATACTACGCCAAGGTTATTGTATGCTATATCATAACTTGAATCAAGCTCGATTGCCTTTGAATAATAAATAATAGCTTTTTCAATGCAATCTTTTTCCCAATATGCCATAGCAAGTCTTGAATAAATTTTAGGATTTTCACTATCTTCTTTTAAAGCTAATTGATAATATTCAACTGCATTATCCAGATTTTCATTATCATAATATATATCAGCAATCGCTTCATGGATTTGCGATTTATTTTTTGTTAATAAAAGGCTGCTTTGCAACATTGATATTGCAGCTTCGGAATTACCTTTAATTTGATGGTATATAGCAGCAAGGGCTTGCGCAACAACAGCCGACCATTCATCGTTAGGATTTGTTTCAAGAGCTTTCTTATAAAGCTCTATGGCACTGTCATATTGTTCTAATTGAACATATGCATATGCCAAAGAATTTTGATAATACGGATTATTTTCATCATATTTAAGCGCCAGTTTGAAAGCAGAAAGCGCATTAATTTTTTCATCTTTTTTCAAATATAAATGTCCAAGTTCATAGTAACACTTAGAAAACTCAGGATATTTATTAACTAAAATCGTATAGTAATCGATTAATTCATCTATTTTATCTTTTTGATATTCTTCAACAAATTCTATTGCGCTAACAACCTTCATAGGGTCATTATCAGACAATATAACAACGTTATTCAAGCAATCAAAAGCTATATCATAACGATTTTTTTTGATAGCAATTTTTGCCATGCGCTCATACAACGAAATTGATTTTTTTGAATTATCAACAGCGCTCAAATATATGTTATAAGCTTTTTTTTGCGAATTTATTTTTTCATAAAATTCGCCTTTTGTTTTATATTTTATAAAATTAATATCATCTTTTATATTTTGACAAAGCATTTTTATGCTGGCTTTATCAAAAATACTCATTATGGTCCCTGTAAGTCCATAATATATTGCACCTGTCAAATCCCTCAGTGCATTTTTATCATTTGTATTTCTTATTTTTTCAATACAAGTTAACGCCATTACAATGCGAGTTCTTGAAGCAGCAGGTTTTAAATTTATCGCTTTTTTAAATTCATCTTTTGCTTCATCAAAATCAGCATTTAAAGAAAGAAAATATCCTAAATACATGTGCGCATTGGCATCATCAGGACTTATTGCAACAGCTTTTCTGCACTGTTGTATAGCACTTTCAATTCCAATTTGTCCGTTTTTGTGTAAAAGTGTCGCAAGTCTGTAATATGCGCTTGTTTGCTTTGGATTTTCTGATATTGTTTCAATATATCCGTTAATTGCAGCACTTAAATCCTCATTGGATTCTTTTAACAAATACCTTTGATGAGCCTGAACTGCTTTTTCTAATGTATCTTGCGCCTGTATCATTGATTTATTATCTTCTTTTATGGGGAAACTCTCTTTATGTTTTAACATTTTAATCCTTGCTTTGACAAAAACTCGTACTGTCTTAGCTATCGATTTTACAAAATTATGCTTTAATATCATCAAGATTAAATCATCTAATCAGATGAAATTATCTTAAACCTAATTTTCCTATTGAAATAATGTATTTGTCCAATCCTAATGTATTAGGCAAATCTTCTCCATTCACATCAAAATATATTAACCCGCAGCTCCTTTTAGATGTTGAAGTATTAGGAAGCATGGGATTATATAAACCTGTGGCTTCTTGGGTGCAATCTCCGTTCAATTCTATTTTAAAAGTGGCATTATTTCTTAATGTTATTTCTCCGCTGGTGATAGCTTTATCACTCCGTTTTGCAATTAAATATTTTTTATATAATTCTAAAAAATATTTTTCATCAGCTTCCTTAGTAATAGAACAACTGGTTCCATCAAGAGCCCTTACGTTATCAAGTGAATATGTAGGTGAATTTTTAACTATTATCTGATTAGTTGCAAAATCAATATGCCTATATAAAGCTAAAGCGGCTTTTTGCAAGGTTTCTTGTCTGATATCATTTGGTCTTAAATTAACCAGCATTATACTGACTATCATACCGACAATGACCGTTACAATCATAGCTTCAAACAATGTAAAGCCATTTTTTGCCATTTTTACCTCTGTCAAATTAATACATTATGCCATCGACACCAATAGGCAGCAAGAACTGGTCTTTTCCTGTAGCGTTTGGCTCTTCGGCACCATTGATATCAAATTTAATAGTGCCGTATGTTGCTGTTGTACTTGTAGTTGTATCTTCACCGGGGAATATAGTAGCAGCATTGTCAACTTTTCCCATTTTAACACCCATACAAGCACCATCTTTTAAAGAAAAAGAAAATGTTGTATCTGTAGCGCAATATGTTCCGGTAATATCTTTTCTTGTTGTAGTTAAGTATTTTTTAAATAAATTTTTTAGATTAGCAGATTTATCTGTAGTTGCAAAGCTAAACATTACATTACCATCAATCAAATTAGAAAGCTGACCGTATTTTGAATCGTTTACAAGAATTTGTGTCATAGCTGTATCAATTTCAGACAAAACTTTATTGGCCATAATGGAAAAACCTTTATCCTTAAATTGGGCAGGCTTCAAAGAAGTAATCATAATGGTTGCAATTATACCCAATATGGTCATAACTAAAATCGCTTCTGCCATTGTAAACGCTTTTTTATAATTCATTTTTATCTCCTTTAGTTCTCATCATATTTAATTCCACGATTATATATTGCTATAATATGTTGGTCTAAACCTAATTTATTAGGTTTAGCATAAGAATTTACATCATAAAAAATAGAACCGCAAACATTTTTTATTTCATAAACTCCTTTATAATTAGACGGGGAAGCCCATTTTTCAGTAGCTGAACAAGAATTATAAAATCTAAATCCAAGCAATACCCCGTCTTGTATAAAAATAAAATTACCGTATATATCTTTCAGAGGAACACTGGATAATTGTTTATTTGAAATTTTAAGATTTTTTAAAAAATATTCCTCTGATAAATCTACGCCATAATCAACCTTTTGAAGATATCTTGCATACAAATTAACCATTCTTTTATCTATATCTTTATCTTCAATAGAAAAATAGCCTTTCGAATCTTTTATTCTTTTATAATCATCATAAACCGCATTATTTAATAAAATCGCTGTGCTTGCTTGTTCTATAGCAATTTCTGTTTTCATTGAAAGAGTCAAAAAACCTTCTTCAACAGGATTAGCAATCTTTATAACGGCTGTAGTAATTGCAAAAATAGCTCCGATAATCACCATCGTGATTATCATTTCTGAAATTGTAAATGCTTTTTTTCTTATATTGTACTTGGCCACAAAATCATTATACCAACTAGCTTTTAATATTCAATTGCAAGTCCTCTATTTATATGAACAGCAAATTAAAATTTTATGCAAAAATATGTATTATCAAATTGGTGCAAGATGTCTAATTTTAAAAGAAAAAAAGCTTTTACTATCTCAGAATCATTAATAGTACTTGTTGTTATAGGTTTTGTATCTATACTAACAATAGCTACAAATGTAAATGTTGAAACCCTAAAAACAAAACAAACAATATCAATCAGCCAAGACTTTTATTCAACCGTTATAGCCACATTACAAAATATTCTGCTTAGCAACACTAAAAATTTTGACCTCAAAAACTTAAATGATGAAAATGGTGATACACTTATTGATTCGGTTGATTTGAGAAATTATTTTGTTAAATATTTAGATGGAGATACAATAGATTGTTCTGAAATTTCAATAAATTCTGATTCAATTAAAGAATATATTAATTCTTCCCTAGATCCACAATGCGCTTATTTTATGCCCAAAATTAAAGCAGCTTTTGTTTACGACAAAGATTGTTCTCTTGAAGTTGTTGCAAAAGAATACCTTGCAAGAGATGATAAAAAAATTGAAACAGAAGAAGAAACCGAAGAAGAAACAGAAGAAACAACTCTTCCTGTTTCTAATGCCAGAGTGGTCAATAATGCCTGCGGATATATATTATATTCTTATATAAATGCCGATGGAATCTTTGGGAAAGATACGTTTATAATTCCTTTTGGTTCTTCAAAAGTTAAATAATATTTTTTATATAATATAAGTCTACCTCTAAATCTTCATTTTTAGAGTTAATATTGGATAATTTTACACTTTCCATTGGCTTGAAATCAAAAATTTTCTCTTCTAAATCCCAATATTGCATATATATATCGTGATTTACAATAACTCTGTTTATATTTTTATATTCATTAATTTTATATAAAATCTTTAAATTTTCTTTTATATTTTTTCTATCCAAAGAAGCATAAAAAGAAAATAAATAATCAGTTTTGATTAACTTTTGATTATCAATATTACTTATTACTTTATACAATCTTAAAATATCAACTACAATTGAATTTAATAAAGAAAAATCATTACAAACTAAAAATACTCTATCGGCTATGGCAAACTTCAAATTAGAAGAATATTTTTCGCTTAACTTTCTTTTTATTATTTTAGAATACTCATTTTTTAATTTTTTTATATCGTTATAATTTTTTTGATTTTCATCAACCGGCTTTAATATAAATTCAAACAACGCACAAAAACAATCGAGCTTTTCTTCTTGTTCTTCGTTTTTAATTTCAGTATGTGTAACTTTTTTTTCGGTTAATATAATTTCATTTTCTTTTTTTGATATCTCATTTTTATCATTATTTTCTGCTTTTTCAAAAGACAAAACTCTCACGCAAAACATAGCAATTAAAGCCGCTAAAATCATCAATAGGGCAGAATATACATAACCCATGGTCACTGCCTTTTGATTTATAATTGCTTCCATATAAATAATTTCATCAAAATAATTTGGCAATAAACCAAGAAAACCATTTAATTTTTCAAAAAAATTATCCGAATATATTTGAACAATCCAGCCCGAAAAATATACAAATGCCATAAAAGACATTATGAATTTTAATGCCTGAAAAAAGAATAAAAGTTTTGCTTTAATTATTCCCATAATAAAATATTGTCAATCAATCTTGTATGAGTTTCAGGAGTTCTTGCCGCAATCAAAATAAGTGTGTTATTATCTATTTCATCTTGCTCAATAAATGTATTTTTATCAACAAATTCAATATATTCGACATCCAAATCATTCATCAATTTTAATGAATTATCTATTATTGTTCTTTTTGTTAAAACACCTTCTTTATAAAGTCTTTTAGCTTCAAACAAAGATTTTGAAATATTAAGAGCTATTTTTCTTTCGTTTTCGGTTAAGTATTTATTTCTGCTTGATAACGCTAAATTATCTTTTTCTCTAACTATCGGACAAGGAATAATCTCAATATCAAAATTTAAATCTCTAGTCATCTTTTGAATAATAAAAAGCTGTTGAGCGTCTTTTTGTCCAAAGTATGCCCTATTTGCTTTTGTCAAATTAAACAATTTCGCTACAACGCTGCAAACTCCATCAAAATGTCCTGGACGTGATTTTCCGCATAATTTATCCACAACGGAATAAGGCGGACAAATCAAAGTCAAATTATTTTTATCTTCCTGATACATTTCAGAAACTTTTGGCGCAAATATAATACTAACATTTGCATTCAAACAAAGTTCAGCGTCTTTTTGAAGTTGTCTTGGATATTTATCTAAATCTTCTCCGGCACAAAACTGAATAGGATTTACAAATATAGACACTATAACGTTGTCATTTTCGCTAACTGCTCTATCGATTAATGATTTATGACCGCTATGTAATGCGCCCATAGTAGGAACAAGACCAATTGAGCCGTTTAGTTTCTTAATTTCTTCTTTTAATTCCTTAATATTATCTATAATTTTCAAGTTTTTCTATCTCCTTTATATCCAGTGAAAAAGACTCTTGAATATTTGGGAATACCCCGTTTTCAACGTCTTGACAATACGCTTTTGCTACATTTAATATTATATCTTTTAAACTTGAATATTGACGTGCAAATTTTGGTTTAAATCTGTCAAATTTTCCCAATAAATCATCAGAAACCAATACTTGCCCATCACAAAATTTTCCGCCGCCTATTCCTATAGTTGGTATTCTTAATCGTTGAGAGATAAATTGACTGGATTGCAATGGCATAAGCTCAAGAACAATTGCAAAACATCCCGCATTTTGTAATTTAAGCGCATCTTTAAGGATATCAATAGTTCTATCTGCATCTTTTCCTTGGATTTTATGACCGCCCAGAGAATTAATACTCATGGGAGTAAAACCTAAATGTCCCATTACAGGTATTCCGTTTTGAGTCAAATGTTTTATAGTATCAATTAAATAATCTGATATACCTTCCATTTTAACGGCATTTGCGCCTGCCTTTATTAATTTACAAGCATTTTTCATTGTTTCATTTTTATCAACTTGAAAACTCATAAATGGCATATCGGCAATCAAAAGAGCATTCTCAACCCCGCGAGATACTGCTTTTGTAAAAACAAGCATTTCTTCCATGCCTATATCAGTTGTATTTTCATATCCAAGCGCAACCTGAGCCAAAGAATCACCCACAAGAATCATATCAACTCCGGCTTGATCAATATATTTTGCGGTAGAGTAATCATAAGCAGTTAAAACTGTTATTTTTTTACCCTCTTTTTTAAAATTTTGTATTTTTTGAATACTTTTTCTCATACCATCGCAAATTTTGTTCTTTAAAAGAACATTCTATCCTATTTGTTTTTAATTGATTTTTTGTACCAAAGATAAATCACTCTTGCAACCTTAGAGCAATTATGACGCACAAACCCCTCTTTATTATCTTCCAATAAACTGCTTTGAACTACTTCAACATTTAATTTTCTTAATTCTGTAATATCTATTTCAACAGGCAAAGAGCCGGCTTGTTCATATTTTTCGGCTAAATTTCTTGGCATAGAATTATTAACCAAAACAGCATCAAAGAAATTTTTATTTGAATCATCTATATCATCAAGTCTTACATGGTCAAATATAGTTTTAACATGGTCAGAAACCGAATAATTATCAGTTTCACCCACCTGTGTCATTGCATTACATACATAGATTTTTTTTGCTTTAGCACGCCAAATAGCTCTTGTTATATCTTTTACAAGAAAATTTGAAATAACAGATGTATATAAACTTCCCGGCCCCATTATAATTAAATCGGCGTCATTTATTGCATCAATAACTTCAGGAACAGGCTTGCAATCAGCAGGCTCCGAACATAATTGCATAATTTTTTTACCTGCTTCAGGAATATTGCTTTCGCCTCTAACAATAGAGTCATCTTCCATTTTGGCGTATAATTTCATATCATCGCATGTTGCAGGCAAAACTCTTCCTCTAATTAAAAGAACTTTAGATGATTCTTTAATAGCTGAAACCATATCTCCACAAATAGCCGTCATTGCAGTAATAAATAAATTGCCGAAGCTATGACCTTCAAGTCCTTGACCCGTTTTAAAACGATATTGGAATAATTTTGTTACAATATCATCATCATCAGCCAATGCTGCAATACAATTTCTTATGTCCCCCGGAGGCAAAACCCCCATTTGTTCTCTTAATCTGCCTGATGAACCGCCGTCATCGCCAACTGTTACAACCGCTGTAATATTATTTGTAATTTTTTTAATACCGCGAAGCAACATTGATAAACCTGTTCCTCCACCTATTGCAACAATTTTCGGACCATGGTCAAGCTTCATTCTTCTATATAAAACTTCGCCTATGGAATTTCTTTTTCTTAATTGATTTACGTCATCAACATCCATCATAGAAAGATTTGTTTTTTTCCATGCCAAAAGGAATAAAATAGCACCAACAAATACAAACAATACCCCGATTGGTTCAGGAGGCACAACATGAAACAATTCTTTTGCTGCTTTTACAATGTAGTACAAAGGTTCTAATTTAAATATAAAAGTAGCGCCAATTGCCGCTAAAACAGACCCCATAACAGACAATGCAAACCAGCGTTTAACTCTTAATCCGGGCACAAGCCATATTGCATCTTTTGGAAATTTTACCTTTTTATCAAATATTTTCATTGCTTCGCCTTTTATATTTGTTCTTGAACTCTATTGTAATTAATTGGAGAGGGTTTTATAATTTCATATGCTTCTTTAATATCTTCCAATGTTCTAAAATGTATCGTATCCGGCTTATCTTCTTTATTTAATAATATTCCTTCAGAATAATCTTTCTCATAAGCAGCTTTTAAACCAAGACTTTGAACAAATTCTTTGGTTTCTTGATTTTGTACAATTAAATTTAACCAAGGAGAAACTTTTTTAACAGCTTCAACTATAACCTCTGTTTCTTGCGCATTTTCATTTAACACATCTTTTAGTGCACCATGGCATCTTACCTGTTCAATTTCAAGATCCATGGTTTTTGCATATGCAATAATTGCCCCAACTTGATATATAACAACAGCTTCCAATTCATCTTTCGATAAATCCATCTTTCTTCTGCCAAACCCTTGAATATCAGGATAACCTATATGAGCACCCAAAGCTAAATTATTATTCTGGCTGAATAATAATGCTGCTCTTATTTTAATAGGGTCGCCTGAATGAAAGCCGGCTGCAATGTTAACAGAGCTGGCATATTTAGCCATTTCAAGCTCTAAATCATTTTTATAAATTCCATATGATTGTGCTACATCACAATTAAAATCAAACAATTTATATTCTCCATAATTTTATATAAATAAAGCATTATACAATGCATATTATAGCTAAATTATACAATGAATAACAATAAAACAAGAAATATATATAAAAAAGTTCATAATTTTTAATCTTTTAAATACAAAAATAACTAGACAGTAACATCTCTCATCATATCTTTTAGAGTTTTTATAGTTGTATCCATTGAAACAATATCTGTTGTTTTTTGCTGCAAAAATGCGTTTATTTTGGGCATAAGCTCAATTGCAACATCAAGCTTAGGGTTAGACCCTGCCTGATACATACCAACATCGATTAAATCTTTATTTTCTCTATATAATGCCATTAAATTTCTCATTTTGCCTGCGGCTTCTTTATGTTCATCATCACAAATTGCACTCATCAACCTTGAAATTGAACCAAGCGCATCAACAGCAGGATAATGATTTTGTTCTGCTACTTTCCTTGATAAGAAAATATGCCCGTCCACAATACCACGCACAATATCTACAATAGGATCTGTTATATCGTCCCCTTCCATTAAAACCGTATAAAGCGCAGTAATTGAACCCTTTTCAGAATTTCCTGTTCTTTCAAGCGCTCTTTGAAGCCAAGAGAAAATACTCGGAGGATAGCCTTTCATAGTAGGCGGTTCACCTAAAGACAAACCCACTTCACGCCCTGCCATAGCACAACGGGTTATTGTATCTGTCATTAAGAAAACTTTTTTTCCCTGATCTCTAAAATATTCGCAAACTGTTGTAGCCGCAAGCAAACACTTCATTCTGATTAAAGGAGGCTGATCACCTGTTGCGCAAACTATAACAGACTTTTTCATGCCTTCTTCTTTTAATGAATCTACAATAAACTCTTTAACCTCTCTGCCGCGTTCACCAATCAAAGCAACAACATTAACATCAGCATCCGAGTTTCTTGCAATCATACCTAAAAGAGTTGATTTACCAACACCGGAGCCGGCAAAAAGCCCCATACGCTGACCTGTACCCATGGTCAAAAGTCCATCTATAACCCTAACCCCTGTGGACATTTGTTCAGTTATAATCGGTCTATGGAAAGCGTCTGGAATTGTGCCGTTTATATTCATGTATTTAGCACCTGTTAAATCCAAAGGTTTTGAATCCATAGGTTCACCCAAAGGATTTACAAGTCTGCCTAATAAAAAATCTCCAACAGGGAATAATATCGGCGCCCCTGTTGTTTCAACCAAAGAACCCTGACCTATCCCTTCTCCGTCATACAAAAGCAATAATTGAGCAACATCACCTTTAAAAGCCTGAACCTCCGCCGCTTTTCTTTCGCCGGTGTAGGTTTGTATATAACATAAATCACCAATTTTAAGCCCCGGAAGTTTGACTTCAACAGTCAAACCTAAAAGTTTTGAAACAACACCTTTGTATTTATACAAATCAGCATTTTCAATAGTTTGAAAAGCTTTTTGTTTTAGGTTATGAAGTTTATATTCTAATTCTTCTTTCATCAAAATAAATTATATCATTTTTTATAGCAAGGAGCAAAATTACTTATTCATAAGGAATTTCAAGCTCATCACACAAAGAATTAAAATATTTTACTGATTCATATAAAGCTTCTTTGTCAAAAATTTCAAAAGTAATTTTTGGATATAAATGCATTTTTTTTAAGGTTAATAAAATGTCTTTTATGTTAATATCACCCTTTAGCAAAGATGAATGTGAATCTTCATCTTTAAAATTACTGTGAAAATGCATATGTTTTAGCATTATTCCATATTCTTCTATCCAATCAGAAACAGTCAAATCCGAATGCAAATTACAATGACCAATATCAATTGTTGTTCCAAAATTTTTTGAATTAACCGCAGCCACAATTGACCTTATTAATTCAGGGTCAGGCTCATGAACATTTTCCAAAGTTGCCGTTATTCCTGAATTTTCAAAGTTTTTTATAAAATCGTTAAAAAATTCAAGATTTTTTAAAAAAAACATTTCTTTATATTTTTTTTGCTTTAAAAGGTTATTAAAACAAGTGTGAAAAACAACCAAAGAAACATCAAACTCTTGGGCCAGTTCCAAACTTTGATAATATCTTTTAAGACTTGCTTGAGCAATAAGAGGATCTTTTGCTGCTATATTAAGATTTGAAAAAAAGCCATGCAGAGTAACTTCATTATCAAAATCAGCTAAAATTGCCTTATATTCTTTTTTATTTTTTTCAAAATCAACTTCAATATCAGCCAATCTTCCAAAACGAGAAATCTCAATTCCGCAATTTAATTCCTGCGCAATATTAACTGCTTGTAAAAAATCATGGTATGATACCGTTGAAGATATAAATCTTTTTAATTTATTATTCATAATTAAATTATAGTTTAAAAAATAAGAAAATTAAAATGTATATTATTGAACTTTTTTTAAAGATTAAAGACGATATAAAAAACGGTAAATTTAAAAAACAGCCCAAAAAAACCGAAGAAATTGAAAAATGCGACCATTTGTTTGTCCCAATTGATTCGACAGGAAGAATTTTGGCCTGTTCAAAGTGCGGTATGATTTATAAACTAAAAAAAGGTGAGGTTAATCCTTTTAAATAAAATTGTAAGACCTTCCAAATTTTGGACTAAAATAGGGGTTTTTGCCAAAACATCTGCTATACTAAAATATGTAGCAGTTATTTTATTATAAAGAAAAGGAGTGATGGTGTAGAAAAAAATCAATTTAGCAAATCAGGGCGCCTTGTTTTTGTTCTTTTAAGACTTTCTTTTTTTCTATATTCCTCAATTTCTTTATGATTACCGCTTAATAATACACTGGGAACTCTCATGCCTTTATATTCACGAGGTTTTGTATAATGCGGGTATTCCAAAAGCCCATCCAGTCCATTAGAAAAACTATCATCAAAAGCACATTTATCCTTACCTAAATAATTAGGAATATTTCTTGAAATACTGTCTATTAAAATCAAAGCAGGTAATTCTCCTCCTGTTAAGACAAAATCACCAATTGAAATTTCTCTTGGAGATAAACCCAATCTTATTCTTTCGTCAAATCCCTCATAATGTCCGCAAAGAAGAATTATCTGTTTTTTTTGAGATAATTCAAGGGCAATATTTTGATTATATTTTTCCCCTTGGGGAGTTAACATAATAAATTCAAAATCATCTTCTTTTTTAATTGCCTCATAGCAATCAAAAACAGGCTGGCACATTAAAACCATGCCATCACCCCCGCCATAAGGAGTATCATCCACTCTTTTATGTTTATCGAGGGAATAATCTCTTGGATTATGGGTTTTAACAGATATTAAACCCATCTCAATTCCTCTTTTTGTAATGGATTGAGTACAATAATTATTAATAATATCAGGAAAAAGAGTTATAACATCGTATTTCACAAAATTAACCTTTAGTTTAAGACTAAAATATTTTAACACAAAAAATGAGCCCATCTAAAGACAGGCTCACTTTTAACATAATCAATTTTTAGCCCAAAGAAGCTCTTTCTTCGTCTGTCAAACCTTTGATTGTAAGATTTACTCTGCCTTTATCATCGATTTTTTGAACTTTAACAACAACTTCTTGACCAATTGTTAAGTGCGGTTCAATGGTTTCTATTCTTTCATTGCAAATTTGTGAAATATGAACCATACCGTCTTTACCGGGGGCTAATTCAACAAAAGCACCAATTGGAATAATTCTTACAACCCTACCTTTGCATATCATACCTACTTCAGGTTTAAAGGTTAAATCGCGAATCATTTTCTTAGCTAATTCTGCGCCTTCTTTATCATTTGATGTTATAGTAACTTTGCCATCATCTTGAATATCAATTTCAGCGCCGGTAGCATCAATTATGCTTCTAATCATTTTGCCGCCAGGTCCGATTACTGTTCCAATGTCTTCTTGAGGAATTGTCATGGTTAATAATCTTGGTGCATTTGGTGATATTTCAGGTCTTGGAGCACTAATTGCTTCTTTCATGCATTCCATAATATGCAATCTGCCTTCTTTAGCTTGTGCCAAAGCACGTCTTAAAGTCGGATTTGAAATACCTTTGATTTTCATATCCATTTGTAGGGCAGTAATGCCTTCAGTATTACCTGTAACTTTAAAGTCCATATCACCCAAGAAATCTTCAATGCCTTGAATGTCCGTCAAAACAATATCAGTATCTTCTTCATGGATTAGACCCATTGCAACACCGCTTATCATGCATTTCACAGGTACACCTGCGTCCATTAATGCCATTGAGCTAGCGCAAGTTGAGCCCATTGAAGTTGAACCGTTAGATTCCAACACATCAGATGTAACTCTGATTGAATACGGGAATTCTTCTTGTGATGGAAGCGCAGGAACATTAGCTCTTTCAGCCAAGTTACCATGACCCACTTCGCGGCGTCCAGGACCTCTTAGAGGCTTAACTTCTCCAACAGAGAACCCTGGGAAAATATATTTATGCATATAATGTTTTGTTTTGACAGGATCAACACCATCAAGCTCTTGAGCCATGCCGGGACCAGCCAAAGTTGCAACGGATAAAATTTGAGTTTGACCGCGCGTAAATACTGCTGAACCATGGACAACAGGAAGAACACCAACTTCACACCAAATTGGACGAACTTCGGTTACCGTTCTGCCATCTGCTCTAATACCCTCATTTTTAATCATTGCACGCATAATTTTCTTTTCGAGAGCCTTGAATTCTTCAGCAACAAAATCAATTCCTGTTTCTTCAATCATCTTAGCAATAGGATGATCTTCGCCTAAAGCTTCGATTTTTTCTTTAACAGTTTCTTTGATTTTGTCTAATTTTTCACTTCTTTGGTCTCTGTCTGTAGTGTGATATGCATCAACTACAGCGTCATAGGCTGTTTCTTTAATTATTGAAGCTAATTCAGAAGTGTCATAAGGGTTAACAAATTCTTGTCTTTCAACGCCGCATTCTTTTGCAAATTCAATCTGAGCATCACATTGTTTAGCAATTTCAACTTGTGCAAATTCAACAGCAGCCATAATATCATCTTCAGTTACAAATTTACAACCTGCTTCAACCATTATTACAGACTCTTTTGTACCTGCAATAACAATATTCATATCTGATTTTTCATCTTGAGAATGGGTAGGATTTGCAATAAACTCACCATCAATCCTTCCAACTCTAACAGCGCCGACAGGACCTTCAAAAGGTGCGCCTGAAAGCATTAGGGCAGTTGAAGCGCCGATTATTGATAAGATATCCGGTTGTTCTTGTTCATCATAAGCGAATAATTGAGAAACAATTTGAACATCATTTCTATAACCTTTAGGCCACAAAGGTCTTATAGGTCTATCTATTAATCTTGAAATTAAAATTGCTTTTTCGGAACTTCTTCCTTCGGTTCTTGTATAACCTCCTGGAATTTTACCCACTGCAGACATTCTTTCTTCGTAATCTATCAAAAGAGGGAAGAAATCTATACCTACACGAGGTTCTTTACTAACTGTTGCATGGACAAACAGCATTGTATCGCCGCAACGTACAGTAACAGAAGAAGTTGCTTGTTTAGCATACTTTCCTGTTTCAACTTCAACGGTTTTCCCACCAACCGTTAGAATCATTTTTTTGCTTTCCGGTTTGTTTGACATCTTTTTCTTCTTTCTTTTTTATAACCTTAATTTATATGAAAATTTTATAATAAATCAATTTTTCACGCAATAAAAAGTTATTTTCAGGCAAAATACCGCTTTTAAAATAATTTGTTATTTATATAAAAATATAATTTATATGTTGTATATAAATTAAATTTATATAAATAATATAAAAAATAATGTAAACTTATAAATATCTTAGACGGTTGAAGAATAAACTTTTTTTACAAATTAAATTAAAAAAAATTATGGATTTATTTAAAAAAATATTCATATTTTTAATCAGCCTTTTGTGTTTTGCATTTTCAAATACAAAAGCCGCTACAATCTGCCAACACTCAGAAAAAAGTTATCAATACGCTTGGTGCAGCTTAAATAACGGAATTGAGGAATATAGGAATAATGACCAAACAAGAATAGACTGCCTTACTAAAACTCACGCTGTTGAATTTGATTTTGCTAAAAAATGGGCTGAAAGCGTAGGTCAAGCTCTTTATTATGGCGCAATTACGGGTAAAAAAGCAAAAGTTGTTTTAATTATTAATCAACCAAAAGAAATAATGTATTTAAAACGAGTTGAAAAATTAGCTAAAATTTATGATTTCGATTTTGAATATGTTACAAATGAAATCTTAAATCTTGATAAAAACGGCAAATGTCAATATTGCAAGTGTAAATGCCATAAAAATAGATAAAACACCGTAAAAAACTGAGAATACTTCAAGGTTGACTTAAACGCAAAAAAGACTCTCATTTAGAGAGTCTTTTTTAAGTCTACCATAGAGTTGTCGAGTTTCGAACTTGGTTAATTAAAGGCATTGCTTAATCTATTGAAACTAAATTATAAAAATGCTATAATTTAGAATAATCATTTAAACTAAAATATGGCAGAATTATAA
>CALVHD010000019.1 GCA_944327245.1 Candidatus Gastranaerophilales bacterium | reverse complement strand
GATGAAGTTGATACTCTATCGATTTCAGCAATACGTTCAGAAACTTCATCTTGCATAGCTTGAATTTCTTCAGCTGAGTAAGTACCGTTTTTAGCTTGAAGAGTCAAATCACGAATTCTTGATAAGTTATCTTGAACAACATCAAGATTGCCTTCAGCTGTTGATAACATTGCATTACCGTTTTGTACGTTATTTTGAGCAATTTTGTTGCCGTCTAATTGTACTTGCATACGAGCCGCAATAACTGTACCTGCTGCATCATCTTTTGCAGAATTTACTTTTAAACCTGAGGATAATCTTTCCATTGCTTGAGAAAGACCATTTGTTGAATTGGTTAAAAGTCCTTGGATTTTAATTGAATCCACATTTGTGTTGATAACTACTGCCATCTTTTATACTCCTTTATTTCTTTCTAACCGCATGGCAAAATAATGGGGAATTATTGTTGCTACATCCTTGCGGTTCATATCCTTATTACATTGTAAATATATAATTTTTTAGAGTATTTTAGAATTACAGCTAAGTATCAATTTTATCATACTTTAGTATAAAAACTAAAAAACCCTTGCAAATGCAAGGGTTTAAATAAATTCAATTATGCTATTTCTTCTCTATGCTTTGTCGGGAGCTGGACTACCTCTCCTCCCTGACTTTCCTGCTGCTTTTTTTCAACCATTTCCTTTGTTACAACAAATTCTTTGATATCTTCTTTTGATGGAACATCATACATAACATCAAGCATAATCTCTTCAACAATTGAACGAAGTGCACGTGCTCCGGTTTTTCTTTTTAAAGCTTCTTTTGCAATTAACTCAATTGCTTCATCTTCAAATTTTAACTCAACACCATCCATACCCATTAAGCAAGCATACTGCTTAACAATAGCGTTTTTGGGCTCTGTTAAAATCATTTTCAAAGTTTTTTCATCAAGCGGGTCTAATACCGTATATACAGGAATTCTACCTATAAACTCAGGTATTAAGCCGAATTTTAATAAATCATCCGGCTGTAATTTCTTAAGTATTTTAGCGCTTTCTCTTTCTTTTTCTTCAGCAGATAAAGAAGCAGAGCCAAAACCTATGCTTGTAGTTGAGCCGGCACGTCGTTCAACTATTTTTTCTAAACCAACAAATGCCCCTCCAACGATAAACAATATATTATTTGTATCAATCTGTATAAATTCTTGATGAGGATGTTTTCTGCCGCCTTGCGGAGGTACATTTGCAACAGTACCTTCAATCATTTTTAATAAAGCCTGTTGAACACCTTCACCTGAAACATCTCTTGTTATTGAAGGGTTTTCAGACTTTCTGGCAATTTTGTCAATTTCATCAATATAAATTATACCGCGTTCCGCTTTTTTGGCATCATAATCTGCGCTTTGATACAATCTTAAAAGAATATTTTCAACGTCATCACCGACATAGCCGGCTTCTGTTAAGGTTGTAGCATCTGCAACCGCAAAAGGAACATTAAGCATTTTTGCCAAAGTTTGCGCTAATAGAGTCTTACCTGAACCTGTCGGACCTACCAGCAAAATATTGCTTTTTTGAATTTCAATATCAGACTCAGGTGATTCCATATTATGAGCAATTCGTTTATAGTGGTTATAAACAGCAACGGCTAAAACCTTTTTAGCATCATCCTGTCCTACAATATGCTCATCCAAATATGCTTTAATTTCATGCGGTTTTGGAATTGATTCAACTGAAATTTCAGAAGTTTGTTCTTTTTCATCTTGTTTAAAATTAAACAATTCCTCATCCAATATTTCATTGCACAATTCAATACATTCATCACAAATACAAACATCAGGACCGGCAATCAACTTTTTAACCTGATCTTGAGTTTTACCGCAAAATGAACATTTTAAATTTGAATCAGTAGGTTTTGCCATTTATAACACCTTCTTTTTATTGTTTATCGTCTAAAGTGATAACTTTGTCAATCATACCATATTCAACTGCTTCTTGAGCTGTCATGATATAATCTCTATCGGTATCTTTTTCTATTTTCTTTAAAGGCTGACCTGTATTTGAAGCCAAAATTGCATTTAAAGATTTTTTTATTCTCAATATTTCATTAGCTTGAATTTCTATATCTGTTGCTTGACCTTGTGCTCCGCCTAACGGTTGGTGAATAAGCACTCTTGAGTGAGGAAGAGCAAGTCTTTTGCCTTTTGCACCTGAAGATAACAAGAATGCACCCATTGAAGCAGCCTGACCTAAACAAATTGTTGAAACGTCCGCTCTTATATGCTGCATTGTATCATAGATTGCAAAACCTGCCGTTACTGAACCGCCCGGAGAATTAATATACAACATAATATCTTTCTCAGGATTTTCACTATCCAACAATAACATCTGAGCAACAATTAAATTTGCAACCATGTCATCAATCGGAGTTCCAAGAAAAATTATTCTTTCTCTTAACAATCTTGAGAAAATATCAAATGACCTTTCACCTCGTGAAGATTGTTCTATAACTACAGGAACGAAACTCATCTTATTTTATATCCTTTCAACTGTATTCTATTTTGCTATAAATTTATTATTATTTAATAAAAATTCATTCACTTTATTTGCTGTAATTTGTTGAGAAATAGCAGCAAATGAATTAGGATTTTTTCTCATTTCCTCAAACAACTGAACTGCAGGCATTCCATACATTGCAGCCATTTGATTAATATGTTCCATTATATCCTTTTGCTCGATTTTTAAATCAGCCTCTTGAGCGATTTTCTCAATAATTAAAGAATTTTTAATTCTTTTTTGCGCTTCTTCTCTGAAACGCTTTTCAACATTTTCTTTTCCTTCTTGTTCAACTAATTTATCAAAATCAGCTCCTTGTTGAGTGGCTGTATGTCTTGCTTCATCCATTATTGCTTGATATTCCCTGTCAAGCATTGAATCTTGAATTTGAATTTCTGTAGTTGAAGATACTTTTTCAAAAATAGCATCTGATTTCAGTCTGTCGTTTTGATTTTTAGTCACTGTATCAAGATATTTTTGAATATCTTCTTTTAAAGCCTCAAGGGTATCTTTTCCTGCTTTTTTAGCCAATTCATCATCAAGCTCAGGCATTTTTCTTTCTTTTACTTCGTGAAGCTTAATTTTGAATTGAGCTTTTGCGCCTTTTAGCTTTTCTTCATGGTATTCTTCAGGGAAAACTACATCAATTGTAAATTCTTCACCCGCACTATGACCTACTAAACCTTCTGCAAATCCGGGGATAAAATTTGAATTAGCAAGGTCTAAACTGTAATTTTTGCCTTCGCCATATTCAATTTTTTCTTCACCCACAAAACCTTCAAAATCAAATACAACTGTATCTTTATCTGTTGAAGGTCTTTCAACTTTTTCTAAAGTTGAAAATCTTCTTCTTGTTTGTTCAAGTTCTTTTTCAAGCGCACCATCTTCAGGCTTAACTTCTTTATATTCAACTTCAACATCTTTATAAGCACCCAATTTAACTTCAGGTTTTAATTCAACTTTTGCCTTTAGTTTTAAATCATTGCCAACAGTAAAATCAATATGTTCAATTTCAGGACGAAAAGCAATATTTAACTTATTCTCATCAATAACTTTTTGAAATTCCGTAGGGAAAAGTCTATCAATAACTTCGGCTTTAATTCTTTCTTCGCCCACATATTTTTCAACAATATTATTTGGAGCTTTTCCTTTTCTAAAGCCCGCAATATTAACATTTGCCCCATATGCTTTAAGAGTTCTTTCATATGTTTCTTTAGCAATGTTTGCATCAATTGTTATATCTATTGTTGCGATGTTTTTATCATCGATTGTAACTGTATTTGTCATGGCACCTCTCAATTATAATATTTTACGTATAATATATTATAAACTAAAAACAAAAAACATGGTCAATATAATGTATATTTAAACTTGAACCTTTAATATAAATTTATTTTTCTTATAGTTAATAAAGCCTTCCTGTTTCAATTTTGACAACTCAAAAGACATGGCAGAACGGTCAATATTCAGATAATCCGCCAACTCCTGCCTATTAAATTGAATTTCAAACATATTTGATTTATTTTTCTGACTTTCATTTGATAAATATGTTAATAATTTATCCCTGATAGATTTTTGAGAAATATTTTCAATTTTCTCAATTAATTCAACATTTTCTTTTGACAAAATTTTAAACATATTTCTAATAAATGCACCATGGTGCATACAAGCATTTTGACACATTGCCGAACATTTTTCATAATTAAGAATTAAAATTGTTGCATCTTTTGTGCAAACAGCGTTAATATTTGATTCGGTATTCTTTGAAGCAACCAAAGACAATGCTATATTATTGTTCTCATGGAGTTTTTGGATAATTATTCTTCTGCCCCAATAACTATCCTTTTCAATGTTTACATCTCCCTCTAATATTAAATAAATTTTTGTTATAATATCACCGCTTCTGATTATTGTATCTCCTGCTTCATAATGTTTAATAACAGCCCTAAAACATTCAAGCATTCTATCAAGCTCAAAATCTGCCATTCCATAAAAAATCGGAGAATTTTTAATTTTTTGATAATATTTTTGCATATTTTTTCCTTTTGTTGTAAAAACAACAGAAATGTTGTTAAAACAAGTGTATAATAAACATGTAAAAAAGGAAACATAAAAAAAGGAAAACAAATATGGCAAAATATATATGCACACTGTGTGGATGGGAATATGACGAAAACTTGGGAGATAACGAAAACAACATTAAAGCAGGCACAAAATTTGAAGATTTAGCTTCTGATTGGGTTTGCCCCCTATGCTTAGCCACAAAAGACGCATTTGACAAAGAATAAAAGGAGATAAATATGACTACTACACAACAAGAAGAAAATTTAATTAACTTATTAGACGGCTACGTAGAAAAAGGCGGACACCATTTAAACGTAAACGTTTTTAACAGAGATACTCTATTAGATGCGCAAGCACATCCTGAAAAATATCCTCAACTTACAGTTAGAGTTTCAGGATATGCAGTTAATTTCATTAAATTAACAAAAGAACAACAAGACGATGTTATCTCAAGAACATTCCATTCTAAATTGGGCTAACAACAAAAAAGGTTCTGCAAAATGCAGAACCTTTTTTTATATTTAATTTTATTAATCATCTTCACCAATTAATTCAAGTGCATTTTTTGCAACCACGTCTTTTGAATCACTGTTAAAGAAAGTGTTATTATCTAATTGAGTTCTTTTTCCTTGTTTATCTATTACAAACACACTCGGAAAACCTTGAACTCCATATTCTGCCATTAAGGCTCTATTTTCATCTTTTTCACAATTCACATAAGCAACTGCAAAATTCTTTTTGATTTTTGAATTTTTAGAAACCTTATAATACGTTGGCGCAAATTTTTGACAGAAACCACACCAGTCTGTATAGAAAAATACTAAAACAGGCTTTCCTGTGTCTAAAGCTTTTTGTAATGATTTACCTTTGTCATATTTTTGCGAAATCACAACTTTATGACCTTGAGAATTTGAATCAAAACTCATTGTATTCAGCGCTGAAATAGTCAAGGCGCTGATTGAAAATAATAATGAAACTATTGTTAAAATAATTAATAATCTTTCATGACTTTTTGGTTCTTTTAGTTCTTTTTGTTCTTCTGACATTTTCAACTCCTTTTTATACATTAATATCTATATCATATTTTTTATTTTTTTAAAAGCACATTTTAACTATTTTTTCCGCAGCATTTTTTATATTTCAACCCCGAACCGCACGGACACAAATCATTTCTTCCTACCTCAAGAACATCTTTATTGTCTTGAGATTTTTCTTCAATACCAATCAAAGTTGAAAATAAATCTGAATTAAAAAGAATAACAACAGGTGAAAACACTCCGCTATCTATAAAAGCCGTTTTTGTGTTAAACAAAAGCTCTTCTAAATTTGAAAAATTTGTATTTAAAACCTTATTAACCACATCAAAGAAATTTTCATTATTTTCTTTTGCATATTTTATGACGCTCGGAGGAATTTTATCGCTTGTTAAAAACTCTTTTATACATTCATTTTTGTTTTCAATTTCTTCACTAAAGCATTTGATAAAAGTTTCAAAGAAAGGAATAATGTATAAGCCTCTTTTTTTATCCATCCAAAGAGCAACATCATAAATCTCCTTATGAGATGAAAAACCGCCAATTGCAGTTTGCATAAATGTTTCATCATCACAATTCAATTCTTCAACTTTTATATATTTATTTTTTTCAACTTTTTCAATTAAGTTTGAATAATCTTCTTTTTGATTATCTAATCTGAATTTATTAAAATATTCAATTAATTTATCAATTTTCTTATTTGTTGTAATGACAAATTGACAATTAAAACAATCATTAAATTTTTCCCAAAATTCATTTACGCTTTTTTCTAACTGCTTCCTTTTATCTTCGTTTTTAAAATATGCACTTTTTGGATTTTGCAGCATATATTTTATTGCAGACGTTGTTGCGCCGTAAACATTATATTCTGAAATAACATCATAAATTTCTAAAATATACTGCACACTGTCAAGTTCCAATATTCTTGCTTGAATATAGTCATATCTGCCAATTTGCTTTAAATGACTCATTTTAACCATCGGAATAAGGGTTAATTTAGCTCCTGAAGTTAAACATTCAACATCATAAGCATTAGATAATATTTTTTCTATCTTGAAAACTCCGCAAAAAGAATTTAAAAGCGCATCAATTATTTCATCATAAGTTTTATTATTTCTTCTGTAATATTCTAAAACTCTTAAACCGTTTTGCATCTTCATATCAAGCATATATTGAATAATAACATTATTAAATTCACGCTCTGATTCAATTTCAATATTATTCAATTCAAGATATTCTCTAAAATCGTTAGACAAAGTTTCATCTTGAGCTACAAAATCAAGAATATTTTCCATAGTCTTGCTGATTAAATTTAAACTATCGACTACACTTGGCATTAATTTCCCCTTTTTAAATAAATCAGATACTCCGTATTTTTACTTTTTGCGCCCTGTATGGGACTTTCGATTACCCCTTGAGAAATAAACCCAATAGACACACAAAATTCTTCAATATCTTTTATTATCTTTTTTCTGACTTTTTCATCTTTAACAACGCCGCCTTTTTCAATATCTTCCCTTTGAGCTTCAAACTGGGGTTTAATTAATAAAACGGCACTTGCATCATCTCTTATTAATTTTTTGCAATTTTCAAGCACTTTTTTTATGGAAATAAAAGATAAATCCATACTCATAAAAGACGGCAATTCCTCTTTTGGCATTTGTTCGGTATTATAAACATCAAAAAAAGTACAATTTTTAACATTTATTTTTTCAATTGATTTAATTTTTGGCTCATTTCTTAATTTCCAAGCCAATTGATTATATCCGCAATCAAGCGCATAAACAAATTTGGCGCCATGCTGCAACATGCAATCACAAAAACCGCCCGTTGAAGCGCCCATATCAATACAAATTTTATCCTTTAAGTCAATATTAAAGGCCTTTATTGCAGCCTCAAGCTTTAACCCGCCTCTTGAAACATAAGGGATTAAATTAATATCTATTTTTGCAGGATTATTTTCATCAAACAAAACATTTTCATCAAACATTTCGCCTGCTTTTGATATAACTACATCATTTATTTTGACATTATGAGCTAAAATAGACGCACTTGCAGCACTCTTGGTATCAAAAAAACCTCTTTCAAATAAAATCAAATCAAGTCTTTTTTTTGTCACTTTTTACCCTTGCGTAATATATTTTTCTTCTTGCATTGCAACCGCAACAATTTTATCAGATAAAATAGAAGCTTTTTTAATTGGCCCCAATGGCTCAAACTCAACCATCTTAACATCAGTTGAATTAATTAAAAGTTTAATATCTTCATATACTTTTTGAGCATTGTCAAAATATAAAACCAAAGGCTGTGCCATATCTTTACAAAATAACAATATAGCTGTTCTTATCATTACTTTTCCTTGAACTTGTTGTTGGGACATTATTTTACTCCTCTACTATATTAAAAAATTCTTTTGCATTCTTAGATGTTTCAAACACAATACTATCATAAGGTATATTTTTTAATTTAGCAATTTCTTTAGCAACAAAACCGATATATTTTGGCGAGTTTTCCATCCCCCTGAACGGATGCGGAGTTAAATAAGGTGAATCGGTTTCAAGCATTAAATTTTTAATATCAACAGCTTTTGCTACTTCTTTTGGTTCTATTGCATTTTTAAAAGTTACAACTCCGCCGAGAGCAATTTTATAACCCTCATTACAACATTGTTTCATAAATTCGGTTGAACCTGAAAAACAATGCAATAAGACACGTTTTATTTTTGTTTCTTTTAAAATATCAAAAGTATCCTTGTGTGCTTCTCTATCATGCACCACAACAGGCAAATCAAGCATTTTAGCTATTTCGATTTGAGTTATAAAACACCTTTTTTGAATTTCTTTATTTTCTTTTGTATAGTGATAATCAAGTCCGATTTCGCCAATTCCCACAACTTTTTTATCTTTTGCAAGTTCAATTATTTTTTTTGCCGTATCATCACTAAACTTTTCACAATCCTCCGGATGAACCCCTAAAAGCGCATAAATATTATCATTTTCATGGCATATTTTTAAAATAGGCTCAAATTCATCACTTGAAGCACTTGGAATTATAATTATTCCAACATCAGCTTTTCTTGATTCTTCAATAACCTTTTTAGGGTCATCAGACATATTAATGTGGGCGTGTGTATCTATTAACATTTTTTCTTCTTTTAATTATTTAAGCTGTGGAGTGGAGCCGGAACTCTGCCTCCTCTGTTTACAAAAATTTCAGATGAATAAGGATTAACTTTCATTATCGGAGCTGAACCCAAAAGCCCTCCAAACTCGGCAACTTCACCTTCTTTTTTGCCTATAACCGGAATTATTCTAACTGCTGTTGTTTTTTTGTTAATCATACCGATTGCCATTTCATCAGCAATTATACCCGCTATTGTTGAATTAGGAGTATCACCTGAAATTGCTATCATATCAAGCCCGACAGAACAAACGCTTGTCATGGCTTCCAATTTATCTATGGTCAATGACCCTATTTTTGCTGCTTCAATCATGCCGGCGTCCTCTGAAACAGGGATAAAAGCACCTGACAATCCTCCGACATAACTTGAAGCCATAATGCCGCCTTTTTTAACCGCATCATTTAACATAGCCAGTGCCATTGTTGTCCCATGCGCTCCTGCTTGTTCTAAACCCATGGCTTTAAAAATTTCAGCAACGCTATCACCCCTTAATGGAGTCGGCGCCAAAGATAAATCTATTACCCCAAAAGGAATGTTTAATTTTTTGGCAAGCCTGCGACCTATCAATTCACCGGTTGTTGTGATTTTAAAAGCCATCTTTTTGATTATATTAGAAACTTCACCAAAATCAGCTGTTTTATCCATCTGTTCTATTGCGCTTGATACAACCCCCGGACCTGAAACACCAATATTTAGCGCACATTCTGCCTCATTAACACCGCAAAAAGCACCCGCCATAAAAGGATTATCAGTTACTGCATTACAAAAACACACAAATTTAGCTGCGCCAATACTATCGTTTTCTTTAGTTAACTCTGCTGTTTTTTTAATAACATCCGCTGTTTTTAAAACAGCATCCATATTAACGCCTGCTTTTGATGTTCCAAGATTAACAGATGAACAAAGTTTATTTGTTTGAGCCAATGCTTCGGGAATTTGTTCAAAAAATCTTAAGTCACCTTTTGTAAAACCTTTATCAACTAAAGCAGAAAATCCTCCTATAAAATCAACTCCGACTTCAGAACCTGCTTTATCTATCACTTTTGCTAAATAAACATAATCAACGTTATCGCAAGATTCACCGATTAGAGAAATGGGCGTTAAAGCAATTCTTTTATTTACTATAGGAATGGAATATTCATTTTCTATTTCATTAGCAAATTTCACCAAATTAGAAGCGTATTTAATTATTTTGTCATATATTTTTGACGCCGTCTTTTTAACATCAGAACTGCAGCAATCTCTCAAACTTAAAGAAAGAGTCGTTGTTCTAATATCTAAATGATGGATTTTTATCATTCTTATTGTTTCAAGAATTTGTTTTTGGTTGAAATTTGCAGTCATTGTTTTTCCTAAATAGTGTGCATTTTATCAAAAATTTCTTTTTTTTGAACCCAAATTTCCATTCCAAGTTCATTTGACAATTTTAAAATATCATCTTTAAATTCTTTAAAAGAAACTTCCATTTTTTCAATATTGCAAAGCATAATCATAACAAAGTTATCCTGCATAATTGTTTGTTTAATATCTTCAATATTTACTTTATGCTCGGCCAAAGAATTAGATATAGAAGAAACTATTCCAACCTTGTCTTTTCCGGTAACAGTAATGATAATTTGATTGTTTTCATTATTTTCCATTATTTCACATCACCCTTAACTACAATTAAATTATTCATAATTTTCATTGCAACAGTAGGGAAAACAACATTTTTAAGCCCGTCTGCAACGGAAACCACACTGCCCGCTTTCAAAACCACTTCTTCGCCTTTATACATAAAGGTGTAATCCGTATCTCTGTCTGAACGTATTGTGATTTTGTTTTCTTCTTTAGACATTTTGCACCTCTCCTAAAATAATATCAACACCGCTTGATGTGCCCAAACGACTGGCACCGGCATTTATTAAATCTATTGCTTGAATATAATTTTTTATTCCCCCGCTTGCTTTTACCTCAAGCCCAAGAGAAGAAACTGTTTTATACATCAATTTAACATCTTCAACTGTGGCTCCGACACCGTTTTTAACAAATCCTGTTGAAGTTTTAACAAAATTAGCCCCGCCGATTGCAGCACACTTTGAAGCAATAATTATTTCGTCTTTTGTTAATAAATCTGTTTCTAAGATAACCTTTAAGTTATGCTCATCGCAAACTTCTTTTGTTTTTTTTATGTCATCTTCAACTTTTTTATAATTTTTATTTTTTAAAGCGGAAATATTTAAAACCGTATCAATCTCATCCGCCCCCATTTTTAAACATTTTTCAACCTGATACAATGTCATATCTATAGTATTATTTGCCAAAGGAAAATTCACAACAGTCACAACCTTTGTATCGGAATCTTTTAATAAACTGTGAGCCAATTCAACATAACAAGGATTAATACATACACCAAAAAAATTATATTTAATGGCATCTGCCGCAAGTTTTTCAATGTCTGAATTAAGCGCATCAGGTTTTAAAACAGTATGTTCGATATAATTATTAATTGTTTGCATAACAAAATTATTATATCAAAACAAGATTTTTAGTGCTACTATTTATATCAAAAGAAGCTTTAATATTTTCCAAAGTCATTTTTAATATTCGTTCATTTGCCTCTTTTGTGTTATACGCATTATGAGGAGTTATTAATATGTTTTCAAGGCGCATTAATTTTTCTATAAAGAAATATTTTTTAAGGCAGACATACTTTAGATCTTGAGTATTCGAACATTTAGTCCAATTTGAACAAAGCAGTTGTTCACATTCAACAACATCAAGAGCCGCTCCTTGAATTTTTTTATTCATTAAAGCCATATAAAGAGCTTTTGTATCAATAATTTCTCCTCTTGCAACATTGATTAAAAATGCCGTTTTTTTCATCATTGATATATTTTCTTTATTTATCAAATGATAAGTTTGTTCGGTTAGCGGACAATTTATTGAAACAAAATCCGATTTTTCCAATAGCTCATCTAAAGACACGAAATTATATGCACCCTTCTTTTCTATATCATAAACAAGCACATTCATGCCAAACCCATGAGCAATATTTATAACTTTTCTGCCGATAGCTCCTGCGCCAATTACACCCATGGTTTTACCCAAAAGCTCTATCCCCATTAATTCAACAGCATCAGAATCACCGTTTTTTAATGAAATCGTTGATTTAATTATTTTTTTGCCTAGCGCTAAAATAAGAGCAAAAACATACTCTGCAACGGTTGAATTGCCGTAATTGGGAGTATTAAAAACATAAATAGAGTGTTCTTTGCAATAATCTAAATCTACATTAGAAAAACCTACACACCTTAAAAATATATATTTCAAATTTTTAAATTTTGATAAAATTTCACTGTCTAATTGAGATGAAACAAAAACACTCAATGCCTCAGCATCTTGGTTTTTTAAATCAACATAAGTATTTTTTTCTAACGGTATTTTAAAAAAATAAGGTTCAATCGTATTTGGAATTTGTTCCAATAAAAAATCTAATTCAAAATCTCTGATATCATAAAATAATATTTTCATATTAAAAATATATTATCAAACATTATTTTTTATATTAGTTTTATGGCTAATATCAATTAACTATCTTGTGATATTAAAAACTTATCCATCTTTTTATGGTCAAATTCATTTTCCCAATAAGCAACAACAGCTGTTGCAACGCAATTGCCTATTAAATTAACAGTAGTTCTTCCCATATCCAAGATTTGATCAATCCCTAATAATATTGCAACCCCAACCAAAGGCAAACCAAAACTTGTCAAAGTTCCTGTTAAAATAACCAAAGAAACTCTTGGCACTCCCGCTATACCTTTTGATGTAAGCATTAAAGTAAACATAATCATCAGCTGCTGCTCAATTGAAAGATGAATACCTGCTATTTGAGCACAAAACAACGTTGCCAGTGTCAAATATAAAGTAGACCCGTCAAGATTAAAAGTATAACCCATGGGCATAACAAAACTAACGATACTTTTTGGAACGCCGAACTTTTCCATCTGACTCATTGCCTTAGGCAGTGCAGCTTCTGATGAAGCAGTTGTAAAAGCCAAAAGCGCAGGATCTTTAATTGTTTTTAATAAACCCATAAAAGGCACTTTAATAATTTTACAGGCAACTATTAATACCAAAGCAACAAAAGCAATCAATGAAAAATATGTAATAAAAATCAATTTCGCATAACTTAATAAAACACCAATACCATTTTGACCAATTGTGGCACTAATTGCACCAAAAACTCCAACAGGTGCAAATTTCATTACATATTCCGTAAATTTAAACATAACATCGCATGTGCTTTGCAAAAAATCCAAAACAGGTCTTGCTTTCGGACCCACAGCACAAACAGCAAGCGCAAAGAATATTGCAAAAACAACAATCTGCAATAAATCTCCCTCCGCCATAGATTGAACTATGCTTACAGGAATAGCATCCACAAGCATCTGAATTAAAGAATGCCCTTGAGGAACAGTCTTCATAGATTCAACAACAGCCATTGAAACAGAATTTGTATCAATATTAAAACCAACCCCCGGCTTCAATAAATTCGCCATAACAAGTCCTAAAATAAGAGCTATTGTTGTTGCTATTTCAAAATAAACTATGGTTTTCAACCCAATTTTGCCTAAATTTTTAACATCGCCATGACCTGCTATACCGACAGCTAAAGTTGCAAAAATCAAAGGAGCAATAATCATCTTAACCATTCTTAAAAACATATCACCCAAAGGCTGCATTTTGACTGCATACTGAGGCAAAAGCCATCCGAAAAGAATGCCTAAAACTAACGCAATAAAAATATGTAATGTAAGTTTTTTAGAACTTTTCAATATAATGCTCCAAAGCTATAAGATAATTATATTATAAAAGAGTCAAATATTTACATAAATAATAATAGCTTTACATATTCTTAATACGAAAATAAGGCAGATAAATAAAAATCTGCCTTATTTTTATTGATTTTATTATATTATTAACTCAATTTAGCATGGAATGTTCTTGAGATAACATCATCTTGTTGTTCTTTTGTTAATTTAATGAAATTAACTGCATATCCTGAAACTCTAACTGTAAGTTGAGGATATTTTTCAGGATGTGCTTGCGCATCTAATAAAGTTTCTCTATTAAATACATTAACATTAAGATGGTGTCCGCCTTTTTCAACATAACCGTCTAATAAGTTAATTAAATTTTCTTCTTGTTGTGTAGTCATTTTTCTATTCCTTTATTTAAAATTCAAAAGGCAGATATCTGCCTTTTGAAACTATTGTACGTTACCTGCGCAGCATCCGCAATCAAGTTGGATGTCGCCCATAAATACTTCATCTTTTCCTAAAGCATTAGGTATGATTGAGAATGTATTTGAAATACCGTCTTGAGCATCATTGAACGGTAATTTAGCAACTGAAGCCAATGAAGCAACAGCACCGTTTGTATCACGTCCGTGCATTGGGTTAGCACCCGGAGCTAAAGGAACACCGGCTTTTCTTCCGTCAGGAGTGTTGCCTGTCTTTTTACCATATACAACGTTAGATGTAATTGTCAAAATTGACATTGTAGGTAGAGAATTTCTATATGTGTAGTGTTTTCTAATCATACCCATGAATTTCTTAACGATATTTACTGCAAATTGGTCAACTCTGTCATCATTGTTGCCATATTTTGGATAATCGCCTTCAACTTCATAGTCAACTACAATGCCATTTTCATCTCTGATTGTCTTAACTTTAGCGTATTTAATAGCTGAAAGTGAATCTGCAACAACAGAAAGACCTGCAATACCTGTTGCAAAATAACGTTTTACATCTCTATCATGAAGTGCCATTTGAGATCTTTCATAGCAATATTTATCATGCATATAGTGAATTACGTTTAAAGTATTTACATATAAGCCTGCAAGCCATTCCATCATATCTTCATATCTTTCCATTACTTCATCAAAGTCAAGATATTCTGATGTAATAGGTCTGAATCTTGGTCCAACTTGTTCTTTTAATCTTTCATCCACACCGCCATTAATTGCATACAATAAGCATTTAGCTAAGTTTGCACGAGCGCCGAAGAATTGCATTTCTTTACCTACAACCATAGATGAAACGCAGCAAGCAATAGCATAATCATCACCGTGTGTAACTCTCATCATATCATCATTTTCATATTGAATTGATGAAGTTGTAATTGAAATGTGAGCTGCATATTGTTTAAAGTTGTGCGGTAATCTTTTTGACCAAAGTACAGTCATGTTTGGTTCAGGAGCAGTACCAAGATTTTCCAAAGTTCTTAAATATCTGAATGAGTTTTTAGTAACCATATGACGGCCATCAATACCAACACCGCCAATTGATTCAGTTACCCAAGTAGGATCGCCTGAGAATAATGAATTATATTCAGGAGTTCTTGCAAATTTAACCAATCTTAATTTCATAATGAAATGGTCGATTAATTCTTGAGCTTCTTGTTCGGTTAATGTACCGTTTTGTAAATCTCTTTCAATGAAAATATCAAGGAAAGTAGATGTTCTTCCTAAGCTCATTGCAGCACCGTTTTGTTCTTTTACTGCTGACAAATAACCAAAATATAACCATTGAACAGCTTCTTTAGCGTTTTGAGCCGGTTTTGAAATATCATAACCGTAAATTGCGCCCAATTCTTTCATTTCTTGAAGAGCTCTGATTTGTTCCATAAGTTCTTCTTTTAATTGAATTTTTTCAGGTGTCATTTCGCCATCTACTGAAGCATGTTGTTCTTTTTTATCTTCGATTAATCTATCGATACCATATAAAGCTACACGTCTATAGTCACCAATAATACGACCACGACCGTATGCATCAGGAAGACCTGTTAAAATAGCAGCGTGGCGAGCTTTTCTCATTTCAGGAGTGTAAGCATCAAATACGCCTTGGTTATGAGTTTTTCTGTATTTAGTGAAAATTTCTGATATTTCAGGATCAACTTCATATCCGTATGATTTACATGAAGTTTCAGCCATTCTTATACCGCCGAATGGTTGTAATGAACGTTTTAGAGGTTTATCAGTTTGCAAACCGACAATTTTTTCAAGGTCTTTATCAATATAACCTGCACCGTGCGAAGTTATTGTAGATACAATTTTTGTATCCATATCAAGAACACCGCCGTTTTCTCTTTCTTTTTTAAATAATTCGCAACATTCTTCCCAAAGTTTTTTAGTAGCTTCGGTAGGACCTGCCAAGAAACTTGAATCACCGTCATATGGAGTATAATTTCTTTGAATGAAATCTCTGACGTTAATTTCAGTTTGCCATTTACCTGGTTTAAATGTCATTTTATTTTCTCCTTTTTTTGAACGTCTATATTCGATAAAATTATAACACAAAAAAAATTATATTCTTGTTAATAAAAATCTTTATCTAATCTTAATAAGAAATCACGAAAATATATGCTACTATAAATATGCAAGACAAGTACAATTGAGGAGATAAAAATGAAAATTCCTATTATTAATTCAAAAAGACAATATGAAACAATAGCTTCAGAAGCTGAAAAAGCAGTTTTAGAAGTTATGAGAAGCGGTTCATACATTCTTGGAGCCAACAATAAAGAATTTGAAAAAGAAATGTGTGAATATCTTGATGTTAAACACGCAGTAGCACTAAACTCAGGAACAGACGCACTTCATTTAGCACTTCGCGCACTTGACATAGGTGAAGGCGATGAAGTAATTTCAACAGCATTTACATTTGTTGCAACCTCTGAATCAATAGGAATAGTAGGGGCAAAACCAGTTTTTGTTGATATTGACCCTGACACATTTAATATTGATGCAAACAAAATCGAAGCAGCAATTACACCAAAAACAAAAGCAATTATTCCGGTTCATCTATACGGTCAACCTTGCGATATGGATGTAATAATGGATATAGCTAAACGCCACAATCTGTTTGTTATTGAAGATGCTTGTCAAGCAATCGGAGCTGAATATAAAGGCAAAAAGGTGGGTACAATAGGCGACATTGGCTGCTTTAGTTTCTACCCCACTAAAAACCTTGGTACAATGGGCGATGGCGGTATGGTAACAACAAATTCTCAATTCTTAAAAGATAGAATACTAGCTCTTAGAAACCATGGCGGAGCCATTAGATATCATCACGATGAAATCGGTGTAAACTCAAGATTAGACGAAATTCAAGCAGCTATTTTAAGAGTAAAACTTCCTTATATAGACAAATGGAATAAATTAAGAAGAGAACATGCAAGCTATTATAATGAATTGTTTAAAAATTGCAATTTAGTTGAAACCCCTAAAGAGCTTGATAATACATATTGCGTTTATCACCAATATACAGTGAAAGTTCCAAACAGAGATGAAGTCCATAAACTACTGGCTGAAGAAGGCATAGGCGCAATGATTTATTATCCGATTCCATTACATCTTCAAAAAGTTCACGCAAAATATAACTTCAAAGAAGGTATGCTTCCAAATACGGAAAAAGATACAAAACTTGTTTTATCTTTGCCTATGTTCGCTGAAATAACTAAAGAAGAACAAGAAACAGTAGCCAAAACATTAATTAAATGTGTTGAAAAAACTATGGCAACAGTATAATAAAAAATTAAACCGACACACAAAAGCCGCTTTATAGCGGCTTTTATTTTATAATATTAAAGCTAAAATCATCAGGATAATTGAGCCGATTTGCATACCGGTTGAAGTATATTTTTGAAATTTATTTGCTTCATAAAGTTTTGCGGTTTGTTGCGCATTAGCTGCAGCCTGAAGTCTTTGAAGCCTTAAATATTCATCATCTGATGAAAAATCACGCTGAAAAATTTTTCTTTCCAATCTGTTTAATCTTAAACCAACAGGGTCTTGAGAATATGTTTTCGAAAAAAGAATTGTTTCAAGCCCTGCAAGCTGAATAAAAATATCAGAATTTTCATATTTATTTTGCGATCCCATGTACTGTTCTATATCTTGAGTCATAGTATATGGTTTTTCGTAGTGATATGAAGGGTCTTGCGCAATTGCATCTTTTTTAACATACGCTTTTAGTCTTTCTGTTCTGGAAGCTAAGTTGCCATCTTGACTTGAACCAAAAATTTTCTTTTCTAATCTGTCTAACCTTTTATAAATATTTTCTTTTTCATATGTTGTATTAAACATTTGATATTCAAGAGCATCGATTTGCGGATAATTTACTCCGGCAACTTCCGTATCATCAATTTCATAAGCTTGTTTTTTACTGTCTTCATAAGATTCAAAACCCAAAGCTTCATTTAATTTTTGTATTCTTTTATCAACTGATAAACCGCCTGATGTTTGACCAAAAACATTGTTTTCAATTCTTGACAATCTTTTTTGAACATCATCCTTTTGATAATCAAAACCCCATATTGAAGATTCAATTTTAGATAATTGAGCATTTTGAGGGTTTTGAGCCAAACAAATAATGTTAGCATTCACAAACAACATCAAAATAAAAACTATTAAATTTATTTTCAATATTTTCATACTCAATATTATATCAATACTTTAGAGTTTTTTTCTTAGAAGTAAGTACTATTAAATATTATACTTTTTGAGTTATATATTCTTCTACTAACTTATTTGTCAAATCAACAAGAATTTTTTTATAGCTTTCGCATTTTTCTTTTGTTTTTGCTTCAAATCTTAAAGTGAATACAGGCTCTGTATTGCTTTGTCTGATTAGCGCAAAACCATCTTCAAAAATTATTCTAAGCCCGTCTATTGTAATAATTTCTTTGATTTTTGAATTAAATAATTCTGAATTAATTAAGCCTTTTAATTTTTCTAAAACATCTTTTTTAAATTCATTCGGACATTTTAGTCTTACTTCATCAGACAAATACACCTTTGTAAATGGTTCTAATAAATCTGATAATTTAAAGTCAGGATTTTTCATTTTATTTTTTGCAACGATTTCAATTAATCGACAGCCCGCATAAATAGCATCGTCATAACCGTAATATCTGTCTTTAAAAAATGTATGACCGGACATTTCACCTGCTAATAAAGCATTTGTTTCTCTCATTTTAGATTTAATATAACCATGACCTGTTTTTGTCATTACTGCATTTGCGCCCATTTGCTCGATTGTATCATATAAAACTTGAGAACATTTAACCTCTGAAACAATTGTAGGCTTTTCATCATGGACTTTAAGCGTTTCAATTAAATCTATCGCATAAATCAAAAGCAATTTATCGCCAGACAAAACTTCTCCTTGTGAAGTTATAGCGCCAATTCTGTCTGAATCACCATCAAAAGCTATGCCTATATCAGCCTTATTTTCAACAACTGCCTTTTTAATATCATCAAGAGTTTTAATATCAGATGGGTTAGGATGGTGATTAGGAAAAGTGCCATCGGGTTCAGAATATAATTCAACAACCTCACAGCCTAAGTCCCTGTATAATTGAGGAGCAACAATTCCACCTGTTGCATTTGCACTGTCTACTACTACTTTAATTCTTTTATCACCGTATTTTCCTATTGAACCAAACATATCATAAAGTTTGTTTTGATAATTTGAAATTATATTGTATGGATGGCAAAAACCGCTAATCGCCTGACGATAGCCGCTGCTTTTTTCATTTATTTCTATTGTTAATCTTTTCACTTCCTTAATCTGCTCTTCACTAAGACTTTTCTTATTAAAAGTCATCTTTAAACCGTTATATTCGCTTGGATTATGAGAAGCTGTTACGATTAAAGCACCCATAACTTTTTTATTTTCCGTTATTTCAGGTTCAATCTTTGCAAATTCACTAAAATAGCCCAGTGGAGTAGGAGCTAGACCTAAATCTAAAATGTTTGCCCCCATGGAATTTACTCCTTGGATGATAGCTTTTTTTAATTCCGGAGAATGAGTCCTTGCGTCCATGCAAACACTAAACAATAAATCCTTTGCTTGCTTTTTTTGCCCCATTTTTTCCAATTGATTAAGTACAAAAGCAACATAACCCTTAGCACAGGCAAAAAACAAAGCAGAATTAACTTCAGAAGGAAATATTCCTCTTATGTCATTTTTACCAAAAGCCTTAGTGTTTAATGTATTATCCATTCATCCTCCTTAAAGTCTTTGACGGATATTATTATATAATAAAAATTATTTTGTAGCATTTTTCTAAAATTAATTGTATAATTTACCATATGGAAAATGAAATTAAGATTACTAAAGAACAATTCGATGATTTATTAAAATTATCAAATATAGAAATTGCGGCAGACACTCAAGAAGATTATCAGGAGTTAATTTCCAGAGCCTTAATTGCACTGGAGCGAAGACTAAACTATTTTAACACTCCGCTGAGTTTTTTTACTGCCGAAGTTACCAATGTTTTGATTGTTGATGATACGGAATTATCAATTTTTCAACTGTCTGTTATGCTTCAAAAAATCGGCATGAATGTTTATGTTGCAAGAAACAAAGAAGAAGCGCTGGCTGAATTTAAAAAGAAAAATTTTGATTTTTTAGTTTTAGACCTTTATTTACCTGATTACAAAGACGGTTTTGAACTTATAAAAGTAGCAAATGAAATCAAAAATAAAGAAAATAAAGATTTTAAAATTATTGCAATTTCAGGAACAGACAATCCAAAGATTATACAAGAAGCATATAATCTTGCTATTGACGAATTTATACCTAAAGCTCCTCAATGGCATGAAAAAGTTTTAAAATTCATCTCAAACTCTGTTAGCAAAGTTGCAAGCGAAGAATTTACAAGATATTACATAAATGACAACATTTGCGCCCTAACATTATACAAAGTTAACAACGAAAAATATGTTGATAAAATAATCAAAGAAGTTAACGCAAATGTTTTAACAGGCAAGCAAAATATTATTTTCAATATGGAACATATTAAAATATTTTCTGATAATTTTGCTAATTTATTCGCTGAAGTCTATAAAGCCACAAGCCTAAAAGACGGCATGTTTATTTTAATCAAGCCTTGTGATGATGTTATTAAAGCGCTTGAATATGTCTTTTTGACAGATGCAATTCAAATATTCAATACTATGGAAGAAGCAATTGAGTATATAGAAAGAAATAACTTTAATTTCTAGTTAACTTCTTTGATTATATTTTCAAGCTCTAAAGTACAAAATGAATAATTTGAAATATCTTTTATCAAGTTTTTTATCTTTGTTTCATCTTTTTGAGTTGTAACAAATACTTTTATATTTAATTCATCAGCCTTTTTAATTAAATCTTTAATATCATCAAAGGTATATTGATGATGATCATCAAAAGCAATTTTTAATTCTTGATGATAAAATTTTTCAACAAAATCAAAAAATTGTATAGGTTGACCTATGGCACAAAAAGAAATAACTCTATCTGTATTCTTTTTGACCAAAGCGCCTGTTTGCATATTATAAATCTTTTTAGGAAACATCTGGCATTGTTTAATTGGCAAATTAAAATTATCTTTTACCCAATTAACTGCACCAGAAAAATCTTTATCACCTTTATTAACTAAAATAATTTCATCAGCTCTTTTAATTTCTTTTATCGGTTCTCTTAAAGGTCCAAAAGGCAGAAGATGATTGTTACCGAAACGCATTTTAGAATCAATCGCTAAAAATATTTTATCCTTTTTTAATGTTCGATTTGAAAAACCGTCATCTAAAATTATAACCTCGGCTCCATATTTTATAATTGCCAATTCACAAGCCGCAATTCTATTTTTTGATGTAATGACAATAACACTATCGTTTACTTTTTTCGCTAATTGAAAGGGTTCATCCCCACACATAGAACCGTCTTTAAATTTCAAACCTTTACTATCTTTGATTACGTTAGGAATTTTATTTGATAATTTAGCGCCGTAACCTCTTGAAATTATTGCAACCTTCTTATTTTTAGATATTTCGTCTGCTAAAGCGGCAACTATCGGAGTTTTTCCAACTCCTCCTGTTGTCAGGTTACCAACACAAATCACATAAGCGCCAACTTTTTTTTCAATTAAAATATTTTTCTCATATAAAAAATTTTTAAAATTAATTACATTTTTATAAAAAAATTCTGCAATTTTTAACAAACTACTCAAGGCAAAATTTGGTTTTTGCCTTGAGTAGTGTATATCTTGAAAATATGTTTTTATATTCTTTGTCATATTAGAACATCAATCTAAACAATAAAAATCTTTTATTTAATTTTTCAGAGAATTTTTTCACATTCTTAGTAATTATTAAAACATCTTTAATAGTTGATTTTAATTTCAGTTTTTCACTATCTTCAAGCTTATTATAATCATCCATTATTTTGGAAATATTTTCCGTAATATTAGATAAATTACTTATTGTATTAGTTATATCTTCTTTTAACTTTTCATCTTTTGTATATTCATTAATATATGTTGTAATTTCATTTAAATTTCGCATTGTTTCATCAATATCATCTATTATTTCTCTGCTTTGAGCATCTTCAAGTATTTTATTGATATTTTCAGACATTTTACCAACAGACTTAATGCTTCCTACAACATCGTTTTTAAGATTTTCATCACTCACAATACTATTTACATTGTTAGATAATTGAGTCAAGCTATCAATCAAATCTTCAGATTGATTAATCAATCCTTCAATTTCTGATTTACTTGAATCAATCAACAATGCAGCCTTATCCAAGGTTGTGTTTGCATTTTTCGTTAGCTCTTTAATGTTTTGAGCTGAACTTTTAATTGAACCTATAAATTCATCAGATAAAATTTCAGAAATTTTATCGTTTGTTTCGAGCATTGCCCTTGTTGCTCTAAATCCTAAATCCATAAATTCAGACATTCTCATGGGCTCAATTACGGTATATTTAAGGTCTTTTTTAGGAGTTTGCAAAATCTCGCCGTCTGCCAAAACAAACATTAATTTATTGTCTTTAAATTTAACATCAATCATATCTTTATCTATGATTAAGCCCGGAAGTTCAACTACATATGATAATTTCAGCGCATTTTTAGTATTTATTCTTTGTTTTTCCATATATGGAATTTGAGTTCTTTTTAATATTTCAACATCGCTAACCTTGCCTATTTGAACAATTCCGTCAGATAATTCCATATATATCGGGTCATTTATTGAAACAACTTTTGCAGTGTTTTTTAAAGGCGAATATATAACCTCTGCCCTTGGAGGAGTAACCTCTAAAAACTGTTCGCCGATTAAACCTGATTGTTGGATAGAAATGGTTGAAGCATAAGGAATTTTAATTTCTTTTTCTGTTACAACAAAACGAATATTAATATAGCTGTCCTTGCCATTAACTATAGGAGTAATCTCTTCAATTTGACCTATTCTAAGCCCCATCATTTGAACTTGAGAGCCTGCTCTTATGCCGTTAATGTCTTTAAAAGCAACATCTATTCTTTCTCCGTTTGACAGACTTCTTCCCTTAATCCATAAAACGGTGAATATCAAAATAAATATAGCACTTAATGTCAAAATGCCTACTTTTAATGATGAAGAATATTTCCTTTTTTTATCCATTTTCTATTCCTTTTATTTAATTTTTATGTTGCTATATTCATAGGTCCTTGTATTGAAGCGCTGACAAACTGCCTTGCATAAGGATTTTCACCTGTTAAAAGCTCTCTTACGCTTCCTCTAAACACAATATTCCCTTGATATAGCATAATAACCTTATCAACTGCCCTTTTGATAGTTGACAGTTGATGTGTTACCACAACGCATGCGGCGTTTAAATCTTTTTTCAATTGAACAATATAATTTTCAATCATTGTTGATGTAACAGGATCAAGTCCGGCTGTCGGCTCATCATATAAAATTATATTCGGATTAGTTACAATTGCACGAGCAAATCCGACTCTTTTTTGCATACCGCCGGATAATTCAGAAGGGTATTTTTCTTCAATTCCTTCCAATCCAACCATTTTTAATTTTTCATGAACTATTTTAGATATTTCATCTTGAGTATATTTTCCTCTGAATTCTTTTCTTTCTACTAACGGAAAAGCAATATTATCATACACAGACAAAAAATCAAACAAAGCGCTGTATTGAAAAGCCATAGCAACTTCGGAATCTTTTGGGAAAATTATATCGCCGGAATCTTCATATAAAATTCCTGCTATTATTTTTAATAACGTTGATTTGCCGCTTCCAGAAAATCCGATTACCCCCAAAGTTTCACCATTTTCAACTTTAAAGGATATATTATCCAATATTTTTCTTGAATCAAAAGTTTTAACAAGATTTTTAACTTCAAGCGTCATTTTTATTCCTATAGATAAAATACTGATGCAAAAATAAAATCCCACATAGCGATTGCCAAAAATGACCATACAACCGCTTTGGTGGTAGCTAAACCGACCTCTTTAGCTCCGCCTCTTGCAGTATATCCGCAAGAACAACTTATTAGCGCAATAGTACCTCCAAAAAAAGAGCTCTTTAATATTGCGATAAAAATATCCCTGACATATAATCCATGCCACAACGAAGTTACATAATTTAATAAGCTCAAATCTGCAGTCCAATTAGAAACAAGCCCTGCACAAGCTAACCCGAAAACCGCAGAAATAATAAATACTACAGGCATAAATAAAACACCTGCACAAAATCTTGGAACAATTAAATATTCAATAGGATCAACATGTAAAACTCTCATTGCGTTTAATTGTTCTGTAACAGACATAGAAGCAACTTCAGATGCAAAAGAAGACCCCACCATTGAAATAATCGCAAAACCGCTCATTACAACAGCAAGCTCTCTAACCATAACAAGCGCAGATAACATGCCTGTATAACTCGCACCGCCTTGGCGAGCTAACTCAGGAGCCAGCTGCATAGCTATAATCACAGATGTCATACCAACAATTGTAAGACTTATGGGTAAACTGTCAAAAGCAAACCTTTTTGATTGTTCAATTGTTTCTGAAATATTTATCCTGAGATTAATAATATATTTTGCGACACGTGAAAAATTAACTCCGATATCGCCCAGAGTTATTAAAAAGTCTTTTATCTCTTTCCATAAAAGCAAAAGACCTTGATAAGTTAGTGTCTTATTTAGTTCGAACATAGTTATATTTTATATGAAAAAGACATTTTAAACATACAAATATTAACAATTTAGCCCATTTAGACTAGTATTTTTATCAAAAAAGAGTTATCATAAAAAAAGATTGTGTTATTAAAATTTGTGTTGTTGTGTGTAAAAAAAGGGGGAAACTATGTCAAGAGTAAATCCTGTAAGAAACACAACCTTAGGTTGTGCTATTGGTGCATTTGGTGCAGGCTGTACAATTGCAGCTTTAGAAGAAGCAAAAATTAAAAATTTCTTAACCGATTCATTTACAAAAGCAAAAACAATCCCTGAAAAAGGTGTTGAATTAACTGTTTGGCAAAAAACAAAAGATTTATTAAAAGGCATGACCAATGTAATTAATGACAGCCCTCAAAGATTTAAAAATTTTATTTTCAACAAACAATACAAAAGCCATAGAGCAATGTTAATAGGAGCTATAATACTTGGCGGCATATGCGGCATTATATCTTCCTTGGCTATTGCTGCACATCATGCGGCAGAAAGCTTAAAAGACCCCTCTTAAAAGAGAGGTCTTTTTATGCCTTAAACACTAAATGCTAACATATTTAGCAGTATCAACACCGTCTATTTGTGCAATTTTATCTAAAGTTGCACTATCAACCTTAGAATCAATATTGAATATCATTATTGATTTATTTTCATCGTTTGAATTTTGTACAACATTCATGCCTGAAATATTAACATTATCAGCACCCAATACCCCTGCAACAAGAGCAACCATATTAACCTTGTTAATATGAGGAACAAAAAGCATGTGTTTTTTAGGCTCTATGCTTGAACAATATTCATTAATTTGAGTAATTCTTTTTATTCCTTTAGCTATTAGGGCACCTTGAACAAGAGTTTCATTTTCTTTTGATATTATTTTAACTGTTATGGAATTATCCGTACCGTTTGACTTAGAAGTTTTAACCTGAATACCTCTTTGTTTTGCAACATAAGGAGCATTAACATAATTTATTCCTACCATGTTTGCGCTTAAAACTCCTTTTAAAATAGCAATTTCCAAAGGAGATACATCCAGTTCGGTTAATTTTCCGCTCACCGCAATATCAAGCTCTACAATTGCACCTTTTGATAATTGAGAAGCGATAGAAGCAATATTTTCCGCTAAGCCCATATACTCTTTAACAGCTTCTAATTTTTGAGGTTTTAGAGCAGGGATATTAATGGCGCTTGTGGCATTTCTTCCTGATAATACATCTACAACCTGATTAGCAACATCAAGCGCAACATTAATTTGAGCTTCATCTGTGCTTGCACCAAGGTGCGGAGTTAAAACAGTATTTTTACACTTTAAAAGAGGAGATTGAGAAATATTTTTTTCATCTTCAAAAACATCAATTGCACACTGAGCCACCCAGCCTGATTCCAGCGCTTGCGCAAGGGCTTTTTCATCCACAATTCCACCTCTTGCACAATTTATTATTCTAACGCCTTTTTTCATTCTGTTTATAGAATTAACACTGATTAATCCCGTAGTTTCCTTTGTTTTAGGAGTATGCACCGTTATATAATCACATATTGGCCAGAAATCATCCAAGTGTTGAATATAAGTTGCGCCCATCTTTTCAACAAATTCTTTATTTGCATAAGGATCGCAAACTACAACTTTCATTCCCAAAGCAAGAGCAACTTGAGCAACATGAGAACCTATTTTGCCAAGCCCTATTATTCCAAGAGTTTTATTATAAACTTCAACACCCGTAAATTTAGAGCGTTCCCACAAACCTTGTTTAATAGAATGGTCAGCAGCCGGAATATTTCTTGACATAGCCATCATCATTGCTATTGTATGTTCTGCGGCGGCATGTGTATTACCATCAGGAGAATTTACAACAATGATACCTTTTTCGGTTGCAGCCGCAACATCAATGTTATCTACACCAACACCGGCTCTGCCTATGATTTTAAGTTTTTTTCCGGCTTCAATAACTTTTGCCGTTACTTTTGTTTGTGAACGCACCAATAGTGCATCATATTCACCGATTATTTCACATAATTTATCTTCATCCATAGTAGGAAGATTATCAGCCTGTGCAACACGTGCTACAATTTTTACAGCCAAATCATTGATTTTGTCTGTTACCAATACTTTAAACATTTTTTCTCCTATTTATTAACTATCCTCTTGGTAAATAAGCTTGGGAATACCTGTAAGACTGAACAAAGCCAACAGACTCATACATTCTTACTGCACTTTGAAGATTTAAATCTAAACTTGCATTTAATTCATTCAACTCGATTATCCCGCCTTGGTGCAATTTAACAACATCAAGCACCGAGGCTTTTACCATTGGTATAGAAAGTTTTTGTCCTCTGTGTTCATCTAAAATTCCAATTAAAGGCAAATTCGCAATACCATCACCGGTAACATTTGCTAAACTAAAACCTACAAGTCTGTTCTCATATAATAAAATTTTACTTGCCTGAGGCAAAAATCTTCCATATATAGATGTTGTAATTTTATGGGTAATATCTCTGCATCCTTCTATGGATGAAAAACGAACATCAAAATTAACGTCGCTTGAATTCTTAAACGAATTATAAATAACTTCAGCCAATTCCTCAAAATAAATATCCCTATATGGAGTTAATTTATATCCTATTGGCAAACTTAAAAAACTATTTTGAGAAATTTCTTTTATTAATTGTTTATTTTTAATATCAAAAACAACAACACCTGTATCAATAAAGTTAAAACCATATGAAGACAGGTCTTTTTTAAATGTTTCCTGTATTCCTAGCATTGCATAACTAACAACACAATGTTTTCTTTGTCCTTTAGTTTGTTCCATGAATTTATCAAATAAACAAATTCTTTTTTCTGCTATATCTTCAATTCCTAAGCAATGTATAACAAAAAGCTCAATTACATCATGAGGAACTGTAGTATAAGCTAAAAAGCCTGTTGGAATAGAATCTTCCAAAAGCACTATACAATTTATCAAATTCTTTTTATATGAATCAATAAAATCTTCATATGTTAAAGGGTCAATTTCAAATTTATAATCAGTTCTGGCTTTGAGGCGGAAATCATTATATGCGCCTTGGAATACTCTAAAATATTTTTCTTCTAATATAGCGGTTTCATACATAAAAGCAATACTTTCTTGATTTTCGTAAATTGTACCATGGAAAATATTAATTTTTCAAATTTTATGTAAAGTTGTGTATAGTTTTTTAAACAAAGTAATTTTATTTAATCAAATGATGCATTTTTTCAATTTTTGTTTTTATATATTTTTCGTTATATTTATTGATAACAGGTTTAATCGGCAATCTTTCATTAATTTCCAGACCATATCCTTCAAGACCGATTATTTTAGTCGGATTATTTGTTAAAAGATTAAATTTTGAATATCCTAATTGCCTTAAAATTTGAGCCCCTATGCCGTAATCTCTTAAATCAGGAGCAAAGCCCAAAGAAACATTCGCTTGAACGGTATCTTGACCTTCATCTTGAAGGGCATAAGCTTTAATTTTATTAATCAGGCCGATTCCTCTGCCTTCATGACCTTTCATGTAAACCAAAGCACCTTTTCCATAATCATTTATCATTTTTAGGGCACAATGCAATTGATAATTGCAGTCGCACCTTAAGCTATGGAAAATATCTCCTGTAAGGCATTCTGAATGCACTCTAACCATGGGAATTTTGTTTGAATTATCGTCTTTAACAAGCGCAACATACTCATTATTATTCAAAATATTTCTATAACCATATATTATAAATTCGCCAAATTGAGTCGGAAGTTTTGCACTTGCCTCCATTTTAACTATCATTTCCCTTTTTATTCTGTATTTAACTAAATCAGAAACAGTAATTACCTTGATATTGTTTTCATTAGCAAAATTTAAAATATAATCTCTGCGAGCCATGTGTCCGTCTTGTGTCATTATTTCGCACATTGCTCCCGCCAAAGGCAAACCTGTTAATTTTGCCATATCAACAACGGCTTCAGTGTGTCCGATACGCTCCAAAACACCTCCTTGTCGAGCCACACAAGGAAATAAATGCCCAGGACGTCTTAAATCCTCAGGATTTGTTGAATTAATTAACACTTCAATAGTTTTTGCTCTGTCATATGCTGAAATTCCTGTTGTTACGCCATATTTTTCACTTGCATCTATTGAAATTGTAAAAGCCGTTTTCATGCTTTCGGTGTTTTGTTCCACCATCTGATTTAACTGCATTTTCTTGGCAATTGTTCCATCTATTGCAACACAAATCAAACCTCTTGCGTTTTGTGCCATGTAGTTAATATTTTCAGGAGTTGCAAATTTGGCGTTACATATCATGTCACCTTCATTTTCTCTGTCTTCGTCATCAACAACTATGACAATTTTACCTTTTGCATAATCTATAAGAGCATCTTCAATTGAACTAAACATTTTTATTTCCTTTTTTGATTAAAATCCGTTTTCTTTCAAAAATTCTAATGTTATTTTGGACTTTTCTTTATCTAACGACAAAAATTTATGAACATATTTTCCCAACAAATCATACTCAATATTTACTATATCACCAATTTTTAATTTTTTTAAATTTGTTTTATCCAAAGTTGTCGGTATTAATGAAACTTCAAAACCCTTTTCAAAAACATCAGATACCGTCAAACTAACACCGTTTATTGCAATAGAGCCTTTATTAATAATTAAATCCGAATTACAATCAAAAACAACTCTTTTAGAAAATCCGTCTTGTTTTATTTTTCTTACGCAAGCAATTGTGTCTATATGACCTGATACAATATGCCCATCTAATCTTGAATTTACTCTTAAAGCTCTTTCAAGATTTATTTCATCGCCTTTTTTAAGATTTTTTAAATTTGAAACATTTAATGTTTCTTTCATTATGTCAGCAGAAAAAATATTATTTTTAATTGATGTAACAGTTAAGCAAACACCGTTTATTGCAATAGAATCTCCAATTTTTACATCAGCAAAATCTGACTCAAAAAAAACTTTTGCACCAAGTTCACTAAAAACTAAATTCTCAACCTTTGAAACTTTTTCAACTAAACCTGTAAACATATCTTAAAAATATCACAAAAAAAGACTAAAAACACTATTGCGATTTTTTATTATTTTGTTTATTTTTTGATGGAATTTTATCAAAAATTGGATTAACTATTTTATCCATTAAAATATTTTCAACAAAATAATCAAGAGGTTTAATTGACAAAAACAACACCACAAATCCTGATGCAGTAGCTACAATACTTTTTGCAACATTTTTATCTTTTAAAATTTTTAAGACAGTATATTTTCTTGCTAAATCTTTGTTTTCATATTTTATCAATGATTTTACATAAAATTGTTTATATTTATCTGCCTTAATAGCTTTTTCATCAGTCATAATAGCGCTTGCAGTATTCGCCTGTTCTTTTAAATATTTAATTACCGGATTAGTATCTTTTGGAGATTTTAAATATGTCTCTATAGTATGTTCCGGAATGCTCGGCTCAACAAAAATACCCAAAATTTTAGAAAACAAATTTTTCTTATTGATTTGTTTTTCGTTTTCAAGTGCTTTTTGCTTAAAAGAACCTATTAATCCATCTGAAAAATCGGCATTATTGGCTTTAGGATAATCACTGTGAGTTAAATAATCCATGGTAAATTCAACCAATTCTTTTTTATCGCTCACACTTAAAGAATCAGACTTGCCGTTTATTTTTACACCTATTTTTTGCCCTGCTTTAATTGCTAAAGTAGGCATTATAATACTTGCCAAGCCCTGAAAAACAGCTTGCCTTAGACTTCTTTTGATACTTGGAGAGTATGTCGTATTTTCATTTTTATATTTGTCATAAATATCAGCACCAAGATAAAGCAAAGCAGGCGCCCACAATAAAGTGCCTACTGTTTTATTTATCGGGCTTATTGCAGCTCCGACTTCATTAGAGTATGTACAAGCTCTCATCGGAAACTTAGACAACGGATCGCTGTCTTGACTTTTACGGACAGCGAGATTTTGATTTATGAATTGTCTGTATATATTATATTCTTGATTCATTTTTTGTTAATACCTGAATAGCGAACAAATATTACAACAAACAAAATAAAACTAACAGAGTATGCCGATTGAAATTTAATGTAAATTTATGTAAAATATAGAAATAAAATGTTTTAAAAAGGGCAATTATTTTGGTTTAGGTGTTTAGATATATATAGGTAAAGGTGGTGTAACATGATTCAACCGTTAAATTTTAATTCCGGCATTAAATTTTGTGCAAACGAACAAGACAAAAACAAAGAACTATTCAAAGATTTTCAAAAACCGGCAGCCGTTTTACAAGAACAAAGCGTTATTTTAGATAAACCTACGCTTAGTGCAATTAATCAAGAAAATACCCAAAAAGAAAATATTTTCTCAAAAATTAAAAACGGAACAATAAACACCATTAAAGCATTTAATACAACTACAAATACAACAGCAGGCATCATCAAAGGTCTTGTAGGCGGTTCTTTGGCAACAGCCGCAGTAGGTATTTTAGGCAAAAACATCAAAGAATCAAAAGGTCAAATTTTAGGAACACTGACAGGCACAATGAAAGATGTTCAAAAAGTTGCAACAAAAGCTATTTTAGCAGCACCTTGCATTATTACAAAAGCCCCTGTTGATAACGTTAAATCACTTTCAAAACTACCTAAAGAATTCTATAAAAATTATCTAAAAGGAAATAAAGCAACTGCAGCAGTTGCTACAGCAGCCGGTGTTGCAGTTTTAGCTTTTAACACCCTAAAAGGTAAAATGTCAGCAAATATGAAAAATGCTGATGTTGATCATTATACCAATACAGGTCATATAAAAAACAGCTAATCGATAATTATTTAAAAACTCCCAAAGTTGGGAGTTTTTAAATAATTAAAATAATTTACTTTGAACAGGCTCAGCCTCTAATATATCTTCAATGTTACATTCTAATACATCACACAATTTATCTAAATTTATATATGAAGGCTGAGTTCTTCCTTTTGCCCAAGAATATATTGTTTGCTCAGGCAAATTCATAACTTTTGCCAATTTATAAAGACTATAGTTTTTCTTTTGTTTTGCGGTTTCTTTAATTTTAATTTTCATATCAATTGATTATATCTTAATTTTTAGTTGTTTTCCACAAAAAACAAAATATTTTTCAACTGTTTAGAGGAAAAAATTTTTTTAAAGTTAAGTATAAATCTATTATTACGATATAATAAGCATGTTGTCATGTTTTAAAAAATAATTAAATTAATTATAGAGGATGTATTGAACCATGAAAAAAACTTTTTTAATAATTTTGAGCTTAACTCTGGCAATTGGATTTATAGAATCTAAAACCAATGCCGCAACTCAAAAAGTTATGCCAAAAACACCATATGTAAGCCAGTCTATGAAACCTGTTATTGCAAAATACAGACAACAAAACTTTATTGGTTCACTTCAAGACTTAACAAAAATTTTAAAAAATGAACCAAATAATACTCTTGCCAAGTATTATGCAGCACTAACTTATACTCAACTCGGCAACCAAACAGAAGCGCAAAATCTATATAAAGAAGTTATAGAAAAAAATGATAACGAAGTGCTTGTTCACTATTCTCAAAGAGCATTAGATTGCTTGGGAAATCCGGAAAATGAAATCTGCAAACCAAAAACAGAAGAAATAACACAAGAAACAGATGAAATGACCCGCTTTATTCAATCCGGAAAACAAATTCATCCTGCTGCAATGGATAGAATTACAAGAGAAAGAATGGAGCGAAAACTTCAAGAAAGCGAATATCAAAGAAAACAACAAGAACAAAATAAATTAAAATCAGATGCAGCAATGCCAACAAACGAAGAAATTGCTTCAGCATTAAATACATTGTCTAAAATCGGCTTAAATCCACTACAAACTCAAGCCTATCTAAACCCGATGATGCAAGCAGGACAATATAACCAATTCGGATACCTCTCAAATATGAATACAAACCCATATAGTGCATTATTAGGAAATAACACCAATCCTGACTTTGCAAAAATGTTTTTATACAATCAAATGACAAACCAACAAAACAACTTACTAAACTACGGAATATAAAAATGGATAAAAATACCGATAAACTCATTTTAAAAACAACAAAATTCGGAGAAGTGGAAGTAGATAAAAACACTATTTTTGATTTTGTAGCGCCTATAATTGGCTTTAGCGATTTAACTAAATACACAATAATAGATTATAAGCCGGATTCACCATTTAAATGGCTTCAATCAATTGAAGATATGGATTTAGCATTCCCTATTACTTTATGCAGCTTCTTTGGAATAGACTACCAATTTAATATTCCTGATGAAGAAGCTAAAAAGCTTGAAATTGAAAACCCTGACGATATTTTTGTCTGCAATATAGTAAATATTCCATCTTCTAATCCTCAAGGCGCAACAGTTAATATGCTTGCTCCTATTGTGGTTAATCTTAGCAACAAAAAAGCAATGCAAATTATACTTAAAAACACGGATTTTCAAGTAAGACACAAATTATTCGAAAATAAAGAAACGAAAGAATAAAACAATGCTGATTTTAACAAGAAAAATTAATCAAAAACTAATTATCAATGACGACATTGAAATCGTCATTTTAGAAAGCTATAAAAATTCTGTCAAAATCGGCGTAAATGCACCAAATAACGTGCAAATATACAGAGAAGAAATATATAACGAAATTAAAAAGTCAAACAAGCAGGCAAATTCTGCTGATATTGATACCATCAGCCATATAGCAACTCAAAAAGCAAAAAGCTTTGACCTTATGAAGAAAATTAAACAAAATGACTCGAAGTGAGCAAACAGCAAAACAATACTTCTATAAAGGCGAATATGAAAAAGCCCTCAAAATTTTCGCTAAAAAAAATAAATACTATGAAGCAGGGCTTTGTTCACTGTTATTAAAAGATGAAAAAAGCGCTCGTGAATTTTGGCAAAAAAAACTTAATCATTGCCCTGCGTGTGCTTGGGGGCTTTGTATTTTAGGTTTTATAAATCTAAAAAGTGAAAGAAATGCCACATTTTTCCAAACAAGAGCTTTTTTAGAGGTATATTTAAACCTGTTTTTTGAAAACAATTTAATCGAATGGGCACAAAATCTTGTAAGTTGTTGCGATATTTTGTATAGAGCAAATCCTGAAGCATACAAATTTATTGCAAGAGCTTTATATGCTAACGGATATTTTGAACTTGCCGTCACATTTTGCAAAAAAAGCCTAAGGCTTTTTTATGCTGACCCTGAGGCATTATTAATCTTATCACAATGTCAATACTTATTAAAAAATAGAGCCGATGCCCTTGATAGTGTCAATAAGGTCCTAAATATGGTTCCAAATTATTTTCCTGCCAAAATATTTAGAAATATTTTAATGGAAGAAATAAATAATAGCGAAAAAAGCGGGAATTAATCCCGCTTTTTTATGTTATAACTTTTTGAATTTACACCTCAACTTCTGTCTGCGTTGTTCTTATTGATTCAACACCGCCCTTTGTTTTTGACAAACCTTTTTCTTTAAACTTTCTCACCTGACGTTCCAGTTTATCGCAAACAAGGTCAATAGAAGCATACATATTTTCTGCTTTTTCTTCTACACGAATTGTTTCACCGCCAATTTTGCAATTAACTTCTGCAATGTGAGAATCACTAACGGAGGGGTTTTTAATAACCGACAAAATAGCATCAATAGAATCAATCTGTTCATAATGAGCAGCTACTTTTCCGGCCTTTTCCTTGACGTAAGCTTTGATAGCATCTGTGATTTCGATGTTACGTCCGTTAACGTGAATGTGCATAGTTTTCTCCGTTTCTAGCGCAGATAATCTCCATCTCGCATTTATATATTATACCCTATTTTT
>CALVHD010000018.1 GCA_944327245.1 Candidatus Gastranaerophilales bacterium | reverse complement strand
TGTTTGATCAGCAGTATTTCCTTTCCAACAACACATATTTCCACTGCTAGGGTTACATATTGAACCAGTGTTTACAATATTAACTCCACTTGGTATAGTTAGTGCTGTGCTATCCCCCATATTTTTCTTTGTTATACAAAGGTTCCCAATCTGCATAAAATCAGGACTTGAACAAGTAAAACTACTGCATGGGGTAGTTGATGTGGGATCTGTCAAAATATATCCATCCTTACACCCTGTGCATTGATAAATATCGCAGCTTGAACAATTAGAAAATTTATCTGTACATGGTTTACAATTTTGATTTTCATCTAAATATTGTCCATCTGGACAAATTAAACATTTATCTTCATTACATTTAGTACAATCAGCACCAAATTTATCAATACATTTTTTACAACTACAACTTTTATTATCTTTATATTCATCAGAATTACAAGTTAACCCTGTACAAGATAGACAAAAGTTACTAGTACAAAGATTACAATTAGGACCAAATTTATCGCAATCTGCACTAATATCAGAAACTGAACCGCCGCCGCCAAAGACACCAGATGAAAACTTTTTAGTTATCAAAGGAGTAAAAGCAGCGGTTATACAAGAAATTACAATTAAACTGATTAATAGTTCAACTAGAGAAAAAGCCCTTTTCATACAAGTCCTTTCGAGCGTTCAATAGCTGCAGGATTTTATTGCATAAGAACTTAGCTTTTTGTATAATTAAAATAAGCATTATCTTGAGTAATTATACTAATAAAGCTGATGTTCAAAGCAACTTAGCTATATTGGTTATTTATTTGCGTGGTAGTGTTAATTGATATCTCTAAATATGTCAGTTTAAAACTTTTCCATACTTATGCTAATAATATACACAATAATTGTGAAGTTGTCAACAAAATATGTGTATAAATATACAGATTATTATTTAGAAAGTGGAAAATGAAGTATTCTGAATTAATTTATGCGTTAAAAAATTTAATTAATTATGAACCCAAACAGATAGAATTGTGTAAAATTCTAGATATTAAGCCTACCGCAATGTCTGCCAGAGTTCAAAGAAACAGTGATTTTAATTCTGACGAAATAGAAAAAATTGAAAAAAATTATAACATCAAAATTAACCCGTCAAACGGTTATATAACACTAAGATATTTTCCAAAAAATATAATCTATAACAACAATAATAAATTCAATATTTCAGGCGAATATATTGAATATAAACTACCGGAAAACATTTTTCCCTATAGCAGTTTTAACAACTCATATTCAATGTGTCGAGTTAAAATGTATGATATGAAGCCATTAATCAACTATGATGATTTCGTTATTTTAGAAAGCAATTCAAACATGGAAATCAAAAATGGCGAGCTGTATATATTTTTTTATGATAAACAAATATATCTAAAGCGTCTTTGTAAAAATATTAACCAGATTGTTGTTCTGTCGGAAAATCCTGATTTTAAAACTCAATATATTGAAATGAATCAAATTGAAAAATTAAAACTCATAGGAAAAGTGGTATGCTATGGCAGAATTTGCGAAAATTACTTAAAAACACAATAATCTATTCAGATTTAATTGTTTTTATATTAGAAAACTGATTTCCTTTAGTTATTGCAACTTTTCCGGAACGAACAAATTCTTTAATGCCATATGGACGAACAAGTTCTGCAAAAGTTTGTACTTTCTTTTCATCACCATCAATTTTAACCGTGTAAGTTCTGTCATTTACATCCATAATCATTGCTTCTGCTTGAGCAACAATATTCATAAATTCCGCCCTGTTTTCATCACTTACATATACCTTTAGTAGGCCGATTTCATACTCAATAGCCTCGCCTATTGAAAGATTGGCAACCTTAATTACAGGTATTAATCTGTTTAACTGTTTGCAAATTTGCTCTATAACATCATTATCAGCAGGGGTTACAATTGTAACTCTTGAATAAACACTATCAAGAGCAGGGGCTACCGTTAAACTTTCAATATTATATCCACGTCCTGAAAATAAATCGACAATTCTTGATAATACCCCAACTTCATTTGATACTAAAACCGATATTGTATGATTATTTGTCATCTTAGCATTCTCCTCTTGATAATAGCACTTTATCTATAGGTTGGCCTGCCAGAACCCATGGATAAACCATTTCAAAATTTTCACAGATAAAATCAATTAAAACAGGTCCGTTGTATTCAATTGCCTGTTTTAAAGCAGGTATAATTTCTTCTTCTTTTTCAACTCTAATACCCAAAGCGCCGTAGCTTTGCGCTAATTTTACAAAATCCGGAGAAGAAATTTTTGTTTGGGAATAATGTTTATTGTAAATTTTCTCTTGCCATTGACGAACCATGCCAAGATAACCGTTATTTATTATACAATTTATAACTTTAAATTTATAATCCACACAAGTCATCAATTCTTGAATATTCATTTGAATTGAACCATCTCCTGCAATATTTAAAACGTATTCTTTTTTAGAAGCTACACAAGCACCCATTGCAGCAGGAAAACCAAAGCCCATTGTGCCCAAACCGCCTGATGTAATCAATTTTCTTGGTTGATTGAATTTGAAGTTTTGCGCAGTCCACATTTGGTGTTGACCAACTTCAGTTGCAACAATAGGCTCATCTTTTTTGGTATATTCATAAATTGTCTCTAAAACTGTTATTGCACTCAATTTATCTGATGTTTTTTGTGCAACAGCAATTTTCTTTTTCCACTCATTAATATCATTAAACCATTTATCTTTTAATTCAATATTAACCTTATGATGAGATTTTGATAATTGAGAAAGCATTGTTGTTAAAACATTTTTAATATCGCCAACAATAGGAATTGAAGCTTTTACATTTTTTGAAATTGAACAAGGATCAATATCTACGTGGATAACCTGTGCATCACGAGCAAATTTATTAAGACAGCCTGTAATTCTATCAGAAAATCTTGTACCTATTGCAAAAATTACATCAGCATTTGCAACTGTTAAATTAGCGCAATAATTTCCATGCATACCCATCATTCCAAGGCTTGTTTCGAGATTATCAGGATATGTGCCGGCACCCATTAATGTATGAACTACAGGAATATGAAGCTTGGTTGCAATTTCAATTAACTCCTTACTTGCGTTTGCCGCAACAACACCGCCTCCTGAAATAATTACAGGACGTTTTGATTCAAATAATGTTTCAAGTGCTTTTTGAATTTGCAATGGATGACCTTTATAGTTTGGGTTATATCCAACTAATTCAACATTTTTCGGATAATTAAAAGTATATTTAGCATTAAAAACATCAACCGGAATATCAATAACAACAGGACCACGTTTGCCTGTTGTGGCGATATAAAAAGCCTCTTTTACAACACGGGCTAAATCTTTGACATCTTTTACAAGGTAATTATGCTTGCAGCAAGAACGGGTAATTCCAACAATATCAGCTTCTTGGAAAGCGTCCCCGCCGATTAATTTAGAATTAACCTGTCCGGTAATCAATATTAAAGGTGTACCATCATAATATGCATTTGCTAAGCCGGTGATTGTATTACATGCCCCAGGGCCTGATGTTACGATTGCAACTCCGGGTTTTCCGGAAACTCTTGCATACCCTTCTGCGGCATGTACGGCAGCTTGTTCATGACGAACAAGATAATGTTTTATATCGTCTTGCAAATACAGAGCATCATACAAAGGCAACACAACACCTCCCGGATATCCGAAAATTTCTTCAACACCTTCTTTTTGCAAAGATTTTAATAAAATTTCCGCCCCGGAATACATAATCTTGTTCATTAATACCTTCCTTATCTAGTATAGCTTTTAATAAATTATAACAAATAAAATAAATTTAATAAAAAAGTTTACATTATTAATAATGTAAACTTTTCTCAACAAAAAGCTAAGAAAAAAATTTTAATTTATAATAATTCAGGAGTTAAATTTATGTTTGATTATATAAAAGGATTATTAACGGCAAAAAACTTTCCTTATTGCACCGTTGAAACTAACGGAATAGGGCATCTTCTGCTTGTAAATTACAGAACAATTCAAGCGCTGCCAGAAATAAATTCCGAAGTAAAAATCTATACAAAATTAATTCATAAAGAAGATTCTATGACCCTTTGCGGATTTTACAACAAACAAGACAGAATTATCTTTGATATTTTAACTTCAGTATCAGGAATCGGAACAAAAGTTGCCTTTTCGCTTTTGGATGAATTTGAAACAAATGAATTAATAAATGCCGTTATAGAAGAAGACTATAAATCAATCTCAAGAACAAAAGGAATAGGTGCCAAAATGGCACAAAAAATCGTCCTTGAAATCAAAGATAAATTAACAAAAATGGATATAACAACGGAAATCATTACCTCAAAAAAACCCGACAACAACATTTCAAACGAAACAATAACTCAAGCAATAACTGTCTTACAATCTCTTGGTTATGACAAAAACGAGTATCAATCAGCACTTGAAACTGCACTCAGTGCACTTAAAAAAGATGATGCTCAAGAACTAATCAAAGAAGCACTCAAAATCTTATCAATATTTTAAAATAAATTAAAGGATAGAATAATATGAAACTGGAAAAATTTAAAAAACAAAAAAGAGAACTAAGAGTATTATTTATCTCAGCAGAGGTTGCACCATATTCAAAAGTTGGCGGTTTAGCCGATGTTGTAGGAGAACTGCCGCTTTATTTAGATAAGCAAGATGTTGAATGTGCAATATTTACACCACTTTACGGGTCAATTGACCAAGAAAAATACAACATAAAAGAACTTGAAAATTCCAGTCTAACAATTGATATGGGTCACACAAGGCATATATTTAAATTGAAAATGACAGAAATTCCCAAAACTAAAGTTAAAGTATTTTTTGTAGACAACCCTAAATATTTTTCTTGTTTTAATGTTGTATATCCAAAATGGTGCGATGAGATGTATGAAATGCAAAGATATGTAGCATTTAACCTTGCCACACTGGAATATGCAAAATTGCTCAATTTCAAACCCGATATTATTCATGCCAATGATTGGCACACCGCAATGCTGCCTGTGTATTTAAAATCAAACTACAAATATGATGAATTTTATAAAGATACAAAAACGGTTTTCACCATCCACAATCTTGCATATCAAGGCAGCTGCGATAAATCTATTATAGATTTTGCAAATATGAGATGGGATAATGTATACCGTGACAATTGTCTTGAGCATTACGGAAAAGTAAACTGGCTAAAAGGAGCTCTTTACTGCGCCGACAAAATTACAACCGTTTCACCGAGATATGCTCAAGAAATTTTAAGCTCAGACTTCGGCGAAGGCATGGACTACACTCTAAGAGGTCAAACATATAAACTTTGCGGTATTTTAAACGGAACAAACTACGACAAGAAACCATTCAACACCAAAGAAAAACCAAAATTTAAAGCAGAAATACAAAAAGCATTTGGTTTGCCAATAAACCCAAATCGCCCGCTAATTGCAATGATTTCAAGATTAGTTTACCAAAAAGGGCTTGATTTAATAGACTTCTGCAAATTTGATTTAATGAATCAACCGGCTGATTTTGTTTTCTTAGGAACAGGTGAAGACGGCTATCAGAACATGTTAATTTGGGCTTCTAATAATTCATCTAATATTAGGGCATGGATTGATTTTAAACCGGAATTATCAGAAAAAATATACAAAGCTTCTGATATGTTTTTAATGCCGAGTTTATTTGAACCATGCGGTATCTCTCAAATGATAGCAATGAAATACGGTTCAGTACCTATAGTAAGAGCAGTTGGAGGACTTGATGATACAATCGTTGCATATCCTAACGAAAAAGCAACAGGATTTAAATTCTTAGCCTATGACGCTCAATCAATGCTAAATGAAATTAAAAATGCAATTTGGACTTATTACGATAGAAAAGAAGATTTCAAAAACATAATCAAAAATTGCATAAACACTAAATTTTCATGGGAAGATTCAGCTAAAAAATATAAATTCTTATATTTAGATGCTCTAAATAAGAAAAACTTTTAAAAAAAGACCCGAAAATCGGGTCTGAAATCGAATAAGTAGAGAGTTAAAAAGTAAAAAATAAAACATATATTATTATTGTTGGAGTAAAGTCTCAATTGATTTTCTTAATTTAAGATTTTCCAAACAGACTTTGTTATACATATTTTTTTGATTTTCTATTATTTGCCCGAAAACGCTTATAATAAATTCAAAACGATTTTTGGCTTTATATTTTTTAAATAATCCGTTCAGCCTGTTTGAAACGGTTGACTCCGAACAATTTAATTTTTGTGCAATCTGGGCAATAGTTAAACCTTTAAAAATACACTTAGCAATAATTTTGTGCTCGCGCATAATTCTATCCTGCATATTTTTTTTCATTTTTCTTAATTCCATATAAATTTTGTCAATAAATAGTTTATTGTGTTATAATATAATTGACATTTATGTAAATAGAGTACATTAACAATTTACATATGTCAAGTAGTAGTTTATAAAAAGTAATAAATATGAGTAACATTGGAACAAGATTAAAACAAATAAGAAAACTTATTAACAAATCGCAAAAAGAGCTTGCTGATGAACTTATGTTAACCAAACAAGCCATTTCAAACATCGAAACAGGAAAGTGTCTGCCAAGCGTTTCACTTCTTGATAAGCTTCTTGTAAAATACAATATCAACATAAACTATGTGATTTCGGGCATTGGAGAAGTGTTTGTTACAAACAATAATTCATACAAAGAAATCAGAAAATCCTTAATGGAAGAAGTAGAGAAATTTCTTGACGAAAGAGGAATTAACTAATACAAAAATTACTACACTACTATGTGATTTGTATAGTATATGTAACAATTTAGTAATATATTTGCATTAGTATTTTTTTATGTGTAATAATCAAGTAAGTTAATAGTCTAACCATTCCTTTCTTGACTTATGCGGTTTTTAAACCGCATTATTTTTTTTATTCATTTTTTTAAAAAAACATGCTAAAATTAACATGTGAATAAAATTATAGAAAAAATATGCGGAATTTTAGTTCTTATATTGGGGCTTTTTGTTATAGGTGAGTTATCTTTTGCCTATTTTACAGACCATTTTTTTTATCCGATAAAATCAGAAAATAGTTTTGGTTTTATAGAAAAAAAATCCAGAGCAACAATTATACCTTTGAATAAGTATTCAAAAAGACTATACGCCCAATTAGCTTTGCCTTATGAATACGCAATATACAAATTAACAGATAAAAAACTAACAAAAAGCTATGACAAAAAAATTAAAAAATACGGATACAAAGACAATAGAAAACATTTTATAATCAAACCCAAATACGTTAACGCATATGACTTTATGGGCGATTATGCAACAGTTTCAATTTATAATAAATCCAATGGAGAAAAATACGGAACAATAGACAAAAGAGGCAATTGGATTGTTAAACCGAATTATGCATACATTTGTCCAAGTAGTAGATATTACACAAGAGCATGTATTGATAAAAACCATTGCGGCGTTATAGATAAATTTGGCAATTCCGTAGTTTTGATGACATACAGCATTAATCAACTAAAATGTGACAATGATCTTCTTTGCGAAAAAGAATTTTGTACAGCGGGAAAATCTTTATAATTTTATTTTTTTAAAGGCTTAATAAATATTTTTTGTGTTAAAATAAACTTATGATAAGTGAATTTTTATATGCAAAAATACATAGAGCAACAGTAACAGAGGCTAATTTAGACTATGTCGGCTCAATTACAATAGATAAAGCACTATTAAAGGAAGTCGGAATTAAGAAAAATCAAAAAGTTGAAATTTTAAACATTAATAATGGTGAAAGATTTTCAACTTATGTAATAGAAGGGAAAGAAAACTCCGGAATTATTTGTCTTAATGGTGCAGCCGCAAGAAAAGCTCAGGTTAAAGATAAAGTAATAATTGTTGCTTATGCCATGATGACTTTTGAAGAACAAGAAAACTTCGAACCCAAAATTGCACACGTGGATGAGAATAATAAACTAATTACGGTTTAAATGAAATTAATCAAAGATAACAACATTATCTATGCAAAAATAATCAGAGCTGATTTATATCCAGAGGATACAACTTTTTTCACGGATGAAACCGATGAAATTCAATTTGGAATGGTTAATCATAAAAAAGGATATAAAACAGGCGCGCATTATCATAATCATCTCAATAAAGAAACAACAAAAACAGATGAAATTTTTATTGTGAGAGAAGGTTCACTGAGAATAGACTTTTACAATAATGAGGGCGCATACATAAAAAGCGTCGAGGTTTTTAAAAACGACATTGTCATACTGTATCAAGGCGGACACAATATTGTCTATAACCAAGACACCAAACTTTTTATGATTAAATCAGGTGCTTACCAAAAAGAAAATGATAAGACCAGAATAATAGGCGCAAACAACCTTGAATTAACTATTGATAATGATTAATACATGTCATTTGAAGCATTATCATCTTCTTCCCTTAAAGATGATAAATCGTAGTTATAAGTACAGTCAAAATCTTCCGGCAATTTATCATTATCAGGCCATACGGTCGATTCATCAAAACGGCAAGATTCAAGATTTTCACTTGTTGACAAATCGCTATCTGATAAATCTGCTTCAGAAAAATTTGCACCTGCTAAATCCGCATCAGAAAAATTGCAAAAAGAAACAGTTGCATAATTAAATGTTGTTCCGTTCAATATTGCTCCTGAAAAGTCACATTCGGTTATTGCTGCTCTTGAAAAATCAACGCTCGTTAAGTCGCAATCAACAAAACTAACATTTGCTAAATTACTCTCTTGAAAACTGGTGCCGGAAAAATCAATATTACTAAAATCAGCATTTTCAAAATTTTGATGAGAAAAATCAGCTTCTGAAATATCTAAATCCGAATTTTCTTTATGATATTCCACAAATGAATCATAATCATTTAAAATTAAATCAACTAAATTTTCTTTTGCCATATACCTGCCCTTTTAAATAATCTGCGTCTGTTGTGCCAATAATACTGCTTGTACTCTGTTGTCTACATTTAATTTTTTATATATACTATTAAGATGCGTTTTAACCGTAACTTCTCGTACGAACAATTTTTGCGCAATTTGTGAGTTAGAATTTCCTTTCGCCACCAAAGAAAGAATTTCTTTTTCTCTTGCTGTTAAAGGAGAAATTTCATCTCCGGTAACAAAAGGTAAGGGTTTAACTTCCTTAGTATCCTTATTCCACGTTGAGCGTCTTAATAACGCTTCTATGCGCGCCAATAAATTAGGTAAAACAAAAGGCTTTACGATATAGTCGTCAGCACCAAACTTCAAGCCTGAAATTTGTTTATTTGTTTCTGATACGGATGTTAACATTATAATAGGAATTTGAGAAATTTTGTCATTTTTTCTTATGGCTTTTAGTGTTTCCCATCCATCTAAATTTGGCATAACTACATCGAGCAATATTAAGTCGAAATTATTTTCTTCATCCAATATCTTTAAACCCAAAAGCCCGTCATGCGCAGCTTTTACTTCATACCCATACATTGGAAGGGCATCTTCTAAAAGTTTAGAATTATCATCAATAATTAAAATACGACCCAGTGAACTCATACAATTAAATTCTCTCTTATTGCTTTAATAGCAGCTTGCGTTCTGTCTTCGACATTCATTTTTTGCAAAATTGAACACACATGCACTTTTGTAGTATTAACAGATATAGATAACTCCTTGGCAATTTGAGAATTATTATATCCCGTTGCTAATAATATTAACACTCTTTTTTCCTGCTGAGTCAAATTGTAACAATCTTTTATAGAAATATTTGCAAATTTGGAATTAGTTTTTGCCGTAGACTGCATTACAAAACGAGATACGGATGAATCAAAATACATAGAGCCTTCCAATACATCTTTTATAATTGCATTAAGTTTATCCGGCTTTATATCTTTAGTACAATATGCAGATATGCCTGCTTCAAGACAAGATAAAACTTCATCTTTTTCACAATGAGAAGTTAGTATTACAATTTTAACATCATCATATTTTGCCCTAAGTCTTTTTGTTGCCTCAACTCCATTTATTTCAGGCAAACCTAAATCCATTAAAATTAAATCTATTTTATTTTTTTCACATATATCAAATGCTTCTTGGGCAGTTTCCGCCACCCAAACATTATCAGTATAATTCTGTGTTTCCAATGATGTTTTAAGAGCAAAAGAAGTCAGGGCATGATCTTCTACAATTAAAATATTACTTTTCTTATCCATACTTAAAGATATTATAAATTAACTTAACAATAAATTGCAATATCTAAAGATTTTTGTTAAGTTATAAATTGAAGGAAAAAATTATGATTACAAAAAAAGATGTTGAACACGTTGCAAAATTAGCAAGACTGGAACTAACCGAAGACGAAAAAGAAATGTTTACACACCAATTAGGTGATGTTTTAACTCACGTGGAAAAAATGAATGAAGTTGATACAACAGGGGTTGAACCGATGAATCATCCTATAGACTTTGTTAATGTTATGCGTGAAGATAAAAAGATTTATGAAAATACAAGAGAAGAACTTATGGCAAATGCACCAGATATAGAGGGTGAGTATTTCAAAGTTCCGAAAATAAATTAAGAGGTTATATGACAAAATATATTTTTATAACAGGCGGCGTAGTTAGTTCCTTAGGCAAAGGAATTATAGCCGCCTCTTTAGGCAGGCTTTTAGTTTCAAGAGGTTACAAGGTGTCCATTCAAAAATTTGACCCTTATATAAACGTTGACCCAGGAACAATGAGTCCTTTTCAACACGGCGAAGTTTTTGTTTGCGAGGACGGAGCCGAAACCGATCTTGATTTAGGTCATTATGAAAGATTTATAGACACAAATCTATCTCAAATTAATAATGTTACATCAGGTTCAGTCTATCAAACAGTTATAAACAAAGAAAGAAAAGGTGAATACCTTGGTGCAACAGTTCAAATGATTCCTCATATTACAGGAGAAATCAAATCAAGATTAATTCAAGCAGCAAAAAAAGATAATCCTGATATATTAATAGCCGAAATCGGAGGTACCATCGGTGATATTGAAAGTTTGCCGTTCATTGAAGCAATAAGACAATTTCGCGCCGAAATCGGACTTCAAAATTCAATGTCAATCCATGTGACTTTATTACCATACTTACCAACATCAGGCGAATTAAAAACAAAACCCTCACAACACAGTGTAAACGTCTTAAGAAGCTACGGAATACAACCTGAAATGTTAGTTTTAAGAACACAAATTCCCGTTGGCAAAAATGAAAAAGATAAAATTGCACTGTTTTGCTCGGTCAACAAAGATTGCGTAATTGAGTGCAAGGATATGAAATCAATTTATGAAGTTCCTTTATATCTTGAGCAACAAGGAATTGTTTCACAAATCAGCAAAATTTTAGGCTTAAACGAAAGAAAAGCAAATCTTGATTTATGGGAAGAACTTGTTCAAAAAATCAACCACCCTCAAAAAACCGTTAATATAGCACTTGCAGGCAAATATACAGAATTAAATGATGCTTATATATCGGTTGTTGAAAGCTTAAAACATGCAGGTTTTGAAAACAATACAAAAGTGAATATAAAATGGATTGCCTCTGAAGACATACGCGATATGGAAAACGCAGCAATTCTTATGAAAAATATTGACGGAATAATCGTCCCCGGAGGTTTCGGTGTTAGAGGCATAGAAGGGAAACTAAAAGTAATACAATATGCAAGAGAAAACAACGTGCCATATTTAGGTTTATGTTTAGGTATGCAGTGTGCAGTTATAGAATTTGCAAGAAATGTTGCAGGGCTGGAAAATGCAAACTCAACCGAATTTGACAAAAACGCAAACTATAAAGTTGTTGATTTAATGGAAGAACAAAAGAATATAGCGGGCTACGGCGCAACAATGAGATTGGGAAGTTATCCTTGCAAAATAAATAAAAACACAAAAGCATATGAACTTTATAATTCAGAACTTGTCTATGAACGCCACAGACACAGATTTGAATTCAACAATGACTATAAAGATATTTTAATGAAAAACGGTCTTGTAATTTCAGGAACAAGTCCTGACGGATTATTGGCAGAAATTGTTGAAAATCCAAGCTGTGATTTTTTCATTGCTTGTCAGTTTCACCCTGAATTTAAATCTCGCCCGCAAAGACCTCACCCGCTTTTTAGAGGCCTAATTCAAGCAGCAATCAAAAAATCGCAAAACCAATTACAAAATATTAACAATTAAGCCTTATTAATATCTCTTAAAAAGACTTCATCATACAATTTAAGCTCCTCAAGCAGCTTTGCAATGTTTTCTTCAGAGGCGTCTTTGATGGTTTCATCTTTTAAATAAGAAATTACTTTTAACAATTTCATAACTTCAACGCTGTAATCAGAACCTTCATAAGAAATTGTGATTTTTTGTTTCTTTTTCATTAGTATTTCCTTTGCTATTTTTATAATATAGCATAAGATTATAATAAATAAATTCTACGACATATTATATTTATATATGCAAAATGAAATAATAATAGCACAAATATTAATATTTTTTGCCAAAAAGTTCGCTTAGAAAAAAGAAACTATAAATTTTTTTTCATATAATCTTTACATTTCTTAACAATTTGAATTATTGTTTGGATAATAAGTAACTAATTAATTCACAACCAAACAATTGAGTAAAAACATAATAACATAAAACAATTTATTTTGTATATTTTTTATAAAAATAATTTACATATTTTATATAAATTATTTTGTAATGTATTAATTTAATATTTTTTATATATAAAAATACGGCCATTTATCAATGAACCGTATTTTAAAATCAAGTCAGTGATTAATTTTGTTCGAATTCTTTTCCTCTTGCATTTTTATATGCTTCATCCAATCTTTGAAGATATTCATCTTCTTTCTTTCCCGAAAAATCATTTTTAATATCGGTATAAATATCAGAATTATTTACTTCTTTATATTTATCCATTATTGAGGCTAAATCTTGATCTGTTGCATTTTTAAACAAGTATTCAACAAACTCATCTGCAGTTCCCCATTTATCAGCAGTTGCATTATAAAGTTCATTGCACAACAATTGAACCGCTTCTTCATTTCCATTGTGAACAGATTCAAGAATTTTCTTAGTTAAAGTATCACAAATTTCATCCTTTGACCATGGCGGCAATTTATCTATTTCTTGGACAATACTGTCATCATATGTTGAATTATAATAAGATAAAATAGACACAAAATCATCCGCTGAAATATTTTCATCACTTAATGTTTGTTTTATTTCCTCCGGATTGCTCAAAAGCGCTCCTCGCATCATTCCGTGCAATTTATCCGCATATTCTTCAATTTCTTGAGAACTTAATGGAATTTGAGAATCATTTTGCTCTTCTTCAGCCTCACCGGTTTCGCTGGTTTCATCTGCTTCACTTGTTTCACTGGTTTCATCAGTTTCACTTGTTTTATCAGTTGCTTCAGCCTCATCTGCTTCACTTGTTTCACTGGTTTCATCAGTTTCACTTGTTTCACTGCTTTCATCAGTTTCACTTGTATTATTTGTCTCATCTACAAAATCAGATTGTGTACTTTTATCAGATTTATCTGTTGTATCCACCAATTTAATCTTCTGATTTGGATGAATAACTGCTTGGTTATAATCATCATTTAATATATCAGGATTTGCTTCAACCAATTTTTGATAAATTTCCAATCCTTCATCAGAATACAATGAAACACCATATATGTTATAAACTAATCTTGAAATACAATCTATATTATCATCTTTATTTATATCAAAACTATCGACATTTACAACGTAGTTACCGTCATCATCTTTTTGAATTTTATCAGCACTTTTACCGACAAAACAATCAGGTAAGGTGTCCTTATCGTTTGTATCTTCAGCGTTCTTATCATCACTAGTTGATTGTGTTAAATCTTTTTCAGAAACAGATTCAAGAACACCGTCTGTTGCACTAACTAACTCAACTAATTCTGAAAGTTCAACATCATCTTCATCAATATTATAATTATCTGACAATGCTTTAATAAAAACACTATTATCTACTTCATCTTCGCCATCTTCTAAAGAACTGGTAAAAACAGAATTAATATCATCTTCTTTTGCTTCGATACCTTTATCTTGCAGAAAATTTACCAAATTTCTTGCACCGCTAATTTGTTCTATTTCACCTGCCATAACACACCATCAGTCCTTATAAAAATTACACACAACTAAGAAATCGACATTAAAGCATAAAACTTTAATATAAAATTTAAAAACTTAACATATCTTAAAAATATTAAAAAAGAAAGTTAGCAACTTTTTTAATATTTGTGTGTTATAGGTAGTGTAACATTTCGGAGATTTAATATGCGCATTTTTTCAATCCAAAAAAATATAAACAATTATCCAAACATAAAATCAAATGTTAATCAAACAACAACAAACTACAAAAACCAAAACATTAAATTTGGGAAAATCAATCAAACCGACACTTACACAGCAAATAAAGAACAACTCCCAAAAGAAATTAAAGATACCATAAAAAATTTCATTACAACAAATGACAATGCAGAACAATGCAATGAGGCGCTAACAAAAAAATCAGCAGATATATTCACACTTGCAAACGAGATTATAACAGAAGCATACAAAGCACAAAGCTATGCTGCCAAAGTCTACAAAGAAATAATGAGCAGCAATGTTTGGGGATTTTTTGAAAGCGGAAATGAAATAGATATAGATGGCAAACTGGTAAAAAAATACACAAGAAATAAAAACGACAATTCAATAAGAATAGATTATTTTAAATCAAACGGCCAAATAGAAAAGACTGCTATACTTGACAAATCAAGAAAATATCTTGAAATAACAGAAGGTGAAGAAACAGCACCCGACGGAAGCAAAAAAATCGAAAAAAGATATTTATACAACGCATACACAGGAACACTCGAACAATATGAAGAAGGAATAGAATACCATATAGACGGTTCAAAGAAAATAAATAAGCAAATTGATACTTCAAAACTTTTTGACAGTGCCAATTCATCTTTCACATACAGAAAAAAAGTAGAAGAATTAAAGGACGGAACAGTTGCATCGCTTCAAAGTCTATACTATAAAATTAACAATGAAGCCAATATTCAAAATCCGGAAAATGAAGAAAATCGTCCAATGACTTATTTCATATACAAAGAAGGACAAGAACAAGGCGTAGACGGAAGTTCGTGGACCACAAGACAACTTTGTGTTTCTACAACCACAGATAACAAAGTATCAGGCTTTTATAAAGAATGCGAAAGAAATAACCCTAAAGGTTCACAGCAAATTTTTAAACACATCTGTTTTGCTGATAAATATCAACCTGAGTTTTACCACGAACAAATTAGCAAATCAACAAACGGAATAGAAACTATCGGAAAAGCAATTTCTTATGAAGATGGGCAAATAAACTCATATAGAGAAGGTATCAGATATGATTCATATGGCAGCAATGAAAAAATCGATAAAAGCTTATCGTTCGTTATGAATGAAATTGTATATTATAAAGAACGCATTGAAAATATTAATAACATTATGACGGTAGGCAAAGCAATACGAAAAACTCCGCAAGGTTGGAAAAACGTAACAGATATTGTTAATAATTAATATTAAGTCTAAACAATATAATGATATTGATGTTTTAACGATATTGCTTGGCTCATATAATCAACTGCTTTTTGAATACTTTGCTTATCGCTTGTCATCATATAAGCATCACATGCAGCATCATAATACTCAGCAACACTTGGATTAATACTTATTGCTTTTTTAATATCTGCAATTGCACCATCTTGATTAAAATTTACAAGTGACCTTGCATATAATGCTGCATCTGAATTTGGATTTATTTTTAAAGCCCTGCTAAATTCAACATATGCTTTTAAGCTTTCTTTAGATAAACGAGAATTAGACATAAGCATATGACAAGTACCTTTTTTCATATACACATCAAACAATTTTGCCTTTATTTTTTCGTCATCAGGATTTTCTTGCAGCTCCGCTTTTAAATATGGCATGCAAACCACAAAAGCTTCTTGTGCTTCAGAATAATTTTTAAGTTCATATTGTGCAATCGCAATATAATATGCTGTTTTTGGATTTTCTCTTAAATTATTACTTTGTTTTAAATTAATTAATGCTTCATTAAAATATTCTGTTGCCAAAGGCTCATCGCCGTCTTTTTTTGTTTTTTTGGCAAGCTTCATTATTGCTACGCCTTTGTCAAAATAAATATTTGCATCAGGATTTGATTCTAGCGCTTTATCATAATTTTTTAAAGCTTCTTTATATCGGCCTTGTTTAGCCATCACTTTACCCATGGTATAAAAAACTTGTTCTCTTGAAGAAACATTTCCGCTCATTTGAAAAGTATCTTGCATATTATCTTTTTGCATTTTACCTTTAAAGCAAATATCTTTTTTTATCGGAGAAACAACCGATTTAAAAGCAACACCTGATGTAATCCTTAACATATTTAACCTTTTTATATCTAGTAGCGTACTTTTTTAAAACCCGTCAAAAAAAATTTTTGCCTTGTATATAAATTGAAAAATCAACTTCCTAAAACAAAAATAGGTAAATTAAATTTTTTGGCAATATCCAACATTTCACTTGGAATTTCATCAATTAAATCAACTTTTGCAATAAGAGCATTAACTTTTGGTAAATATATGTTTAACTCATTATTATCCAGCGTATTTTTATAAGCAATCATTTGTTGATTAGCGTTCAATATAGCTTCTTTAACTTTTTTAGCGTCTAATTCTTTATTTTTTATTCTTATAAAAGAAATATTATCTAATTGTGAAACATATTTTAGCTTTTGAATTTTTAAATATAAATCAACATATTCTTCATCAGTAAGCTCCAATTGTTCTTTAATATATCCGCTGATAAATTTTCTGTATCTATCAACTTGGTTTAAATCAAAACTAAACGTAGAAAAAGTTTTATGAGCCCCTGAACCCTGATTGCAAAAATAAGCATTTGAAATATTAACATTCTCAGCTTCTAAACTTACTCCAAAATCATTTGAACAATATGTTTTTTTATTATCCTTTGATATATAAGAAGCACAAAGATATCCTTCGTAATTAGGATTTCTTAAATCAATTGCAGCCTCAAGCATTTGTAATTTTTTATCATCAACACAATGAACCAACAATCTCAAATTTTCAGGAGTAGTGTTTGGAGAAAATCCATATTTTGATAAGTCAAAATCATTTGGTAATTGTGTAAAATCAATAATTTGATATTCTTCATTATTTATTTTTTTTACAGGAATTAGAGATTTATTTACAATTTTTGACGTTAAAAACATTTGACCAAGCGAATTTATTGAAAACAAAGCCTCGTCAATCGGATTTTGCATTTTAAATTCAAGCGCAGATTTAAAAGCATTATAAAAAGATTGAGATTTGTTTACAGCTTTCAAATCAGCTTCTGTCATAATTCTTGCAATATTTATATCATTTTTTCTTCTAAATAATGAAGCAATATATTCTGCATCTTTTTGTCCTGTATTATATAATTCAAGCCAATGATGATTTTTAACCAATTCGAAAATTCTATCTTTTAATTCATAAGATAGATTATATTTATCCAAAATATCTTTTGCAAACAAAGCAGAATATTGGGGATGATTTTTATCGTTAACACCTTGGGGTTTTGCAATGTCATGCATAATTGATGCCAATTTTATGACTGTTTTGTCAATTTCAGATAATTGACTATAATTAGGATTGTTTAAAACACCGTTTAATACAGTTAAAATATGAATATCTACAGAATAATCCTGAGTATCATGCTGAGTTTTTCCAATAACATTAATAAACTCCGGCATGCCTTTAATTAAAGAATTAAGCGCATTATCAAGCTTGAAACTGCCTGTTTTTATTTCATTATTTAAAATAAACTTTTTAGCTAAATCAAGAGCTTTTTTCTCAAATTCATTTTCACAAACAAAATCAAGATTAATTACCCCGTTATAACCGGCTAAATCATCGTTTTCATTCCTCAATTCCGTTATTTGGAGTTTGTTTAGTAATCTAATTTTTGAATTTTCATCCATTTCAGATAAAACACTATCCAGATCTGACAAAAACTCATTTTTTGAATAAGCAAGAGGAAGACCTTGTTTTCCGTATATTGTAAAATCAGATGTCTTTAAAGTATTTTCTAAATCGGGATTATTGTTTGCAAAAAAACCTTTAAACATCCTGTTTATGTCTTCTTGTTTTGTTTTTGTCGGAGTAATTACGTGGTTTACACTGTTTTTTAAAAAATCTAAATCAGACTGAATATTTAATAAATCTTTAATAGCGTCGCTAATGTCATCATCTTCTTTTATTTGCTGCAATACATCAATTTTTTGTAATTTTTCATCAAGAGTTAAACTAAAAAAGTCATCTTCATTTAATTTTGTTGCTCTCAACAACAATTCATTTTTTATTTTATCATCCGTTTTTAAATTTAATATTTCACTTATTAGGCCGCGATTTTGATTTATAAATTTTTGAGATTTTTCAAAATCAAAATTTTTATGATTTCTTGCCATTTTTAATGCAAAATTAGGATTAAAGATTTTAGTACCATCGCAACTTAATTTGCAAATATTAATAAAATCATCAACTAAAGATGGACTATTATTGACAAATATTCCCAATTTTACTGCAATTTCAGCAATTAAAGACGTATTTTTAAACAATCTTTCATTATTTTCATCCGCCGAAGAAGCTAGTTTAATCGCTATTTGTCGGACTTTAAGGTTTCTTTTAGCTAAATGCAATAAATCAAAATCATCCAAAAACAATCTTTCATTGTTATGATTTTTTAATTTTGCAAGGTTGATAACATTTTTTACAACATTATCATCAGTTTGTGCTAATTTCATTATCAAAGATTCATTTGAAAACAATCTGTCATTATTTTCATCTTTTAATCTTGCCAATTGGCAAGCTTTGTCTATGACTGAATTATCGGTTTCTGCTAAATTAAATATGAAAAATTCATTTGAAAATAATCTCTTGCCATTATCATCTTTTAATTTTGCCAATTTAACCGCGGTTTGTTTACCGTTATCTGTTAGCTTTGTAAGAAATATAAGCACGTTCGGATTTACAAAAAGCCTTCTTCCATCGTCATCTTTTAGACTTGCAAAGTGTAGCGCTTCTTTTTTTATATCCTCATCCAACAAAGAAAGTTTCATAATTGAATATTCATCATCAAAAAGCTTCTCGTTGTTTTCATCCGTAAAAGATGCAATTTCAAGAGCGGCCTTTGCAGCATTTCCATCATTTTTTACAAGTTCACGAAGCTTTTTTTCATCAGAAAAAATTCTTTTACCTTTTCTATTTTTTAATTTTGCTAGCTCAATTAAATCTCTGCAGGTTTTTTCATCATACCTTGATAAATCTTTTATAACCCATTCATTTTGAAATAATTTTTCACCTTTTTCATCAACAGCATCTAAAAAACTCAAAGCATTTAAATATGTTTGATTTCCGCTTCCTACAATTGAATTTATCGCAACTTCGCTTGAAAATATCTTTTTTCCTTTATTATCTGTTCTATTTAGCAAATCAGTAATTCTATCACAAGAATCTTTATCTGATAACGCCAAATTAACCAGCCTTGTTTCATTTGTAAAAAGTCTTCTATTATTATCATCTTCAATTTGCGCAAAAGAAACAACCTGAGCTCTTGTTTTTTCATCTGCTTCAGCCAACAGTTGAATAGTTTGTTCACGTCTAAACAACTTTTCGCCGTTTTCATCTTTTAATTGTGCCAATTGTAGAGCATTTTTTTGAACTTCAGCACTTGATTTTAATAGTGATTTTATCACCTGTCTGTTTTTAAATAAATCTTGCCCGTTTTCATCTTTATAAGTTAATAATTCAAACCTGTAAGAACCATTTATTTTATCCATTAGACCAAAGGTTTTAGATAAAATTTTAAACACAAAACCTTTTTTTACATTTGGTTTTGAGCTTGAAAAAACATCACTCCCGCCGGAATTGCCAAAAACAAAAAACAATCCGCTTGTTTTTTTGCAATCAATATTCTTTTTATAACTTAAAATATTTTTATTTCTAAAATCACTATCTAAATGCATAAATATTCTACACACTTTTCTACATATTTATTAAAAAATCTCAATAAATATTGTTGACTTAATCCTATAAAACAAATAAATTTTTTACAAGTTTTAATAAAAGTATGAAAATAAATCCGTTGCAAAATTTCAATTTAACTTATCATTCTAAAATAAAAAGCCCGCAAAAAAATAATCACAACAATCAAAGTAATCAATCATTTCTTTTGTTTGATAACTATTTTATGCTTTTAAATAAAAGTATGATTAATTTTAAAGGAAAAGAAGATAATTTTAGTGTTGGATTAGAAAGATTATTAAACAGAGGAGATGAAAACGAATTATTTGATTTTCTTTTAAAGAAATTAAACAAGAAAGCTCAAGAAAAAGGGGTTAATAATAAAATAATTGATGATGTTGTACAAAGCGCAATAGTTGAAATTTTAATTGTTTTACAAGATTTTAATGATGGAAAAATATCTAAAGATGAATTAATAAAAAGTATTGAAGCAATTTATGAAAATATTAAAGCAAATAAAGGTGATTATGTTAGTGATTTTAGGTCAATAAGCCTTGATACACCAATACTTGATGATAAAAAAACAATTCAAGATATAATTGCTGATGATGAAAAATATAAAGTAAGATATCTTTCAGCCCCTGATGAAGAAAAAAGAAAAAAATATAGAATTGAAGTTGATAAAGCGCTTGATGGAGCTTGTTTAAAAGATAAAGAAAAAGAAATCTTATCTTTAAGATTTAAAGATGATAGAGTTAATAGCTATGAATCAATTGCGCAAAATCATAATGTTTCAAATACGACCGTTAGAAATATTTTTAAAAGAGCAATATATAAAATACAAATTAAAAATAATACTCTTAGTGATGAAGTTAAAAATAACATTATAGCTACTACTGAAAGATTTAAAAAAGAGGGGTTAACTGTTGAAGATTATACACTTGCTTGTTTAAGACAACCTCAATTGTTTACTCAGTCGCCTGAAAAAACAGAAGAGAATGTTAGATCTTTAGTTGAAAAATTTGAAAAAGAAGGATTAACTGTAGAAAGTTATTTACAGGCTTGTTTAAGGCGACCCTCGTTATTCTGCCAGTCACCTGGAACAGTAGAAAACAACGTTAAAGGTTTAGTTGAAAAGTTTGAAAATGAAGGGTTAACTGTTGAAAGTTATATACCAGCTTGTTTAAAACAACCTCAATTATTTTACCTATCACCTGAAACAATAGAAAATAATGTTAGGTCTTTAGTTAAAAGGTTTGAAAATGAAGGACTAACTATTGAAAAGTATTTGCCAGCTTGTTTAAGACGACCTCAATTGTTTACTCAATCACCTGAAACAATAGAAAATAATGTTAGGTCTTTAGTTAAAAAGTTTGAAAATGAAGGACTAACTATTGAAAAGTATTTGCCAGCTTGTTTAAAACAACCCTCGCTGTTCTATCAATCACCTGAAACAATAGAAAACAATATTAAAGGTTTAGTTGAAAAGTTTGAAAATGATGGGTTAACTATTGAAAATTATTTATCTGCTTGTTTAAAGCAACCGTCACTTTTTTATCAAACCCCTGAAACAATAGAAAATAATATTAAAAGTTTAATTGAAAAATTTGAAAAAGAAGGGTTGAGCGTCGAAAGTTATATACCAGCTTGCCTAAGGCAACCTTCGTTATTCTGTCAGTCCCCTAAAACCCTAGAAAATAATATTAAAGGTTTAGTTGAAAAGTTTAAAAAAGAAGGGTTGAGCGTTGAAAGTTATATACCAGCTTGTTTAAAACAATCTCAATTGTTCTATCAATCACCTGAAACAATAGAAAACAACATTAAAGGTTTAGTTGAAAAGTTTGAAAATGATGGGTTAACTATTGAAAATTATTTATCTGCTTGTTTAAAGCAACCGTCACTTTTTTATCAAACCCCTGAAACAATAGAAAATAATATTAAAAGTTTAATTGAAAAATTTGAAAAAGAAGGGTTGAGCGTCGAAAGTTATATACCAGCTTGCCTAAGGCAACCTTCGTTATTCTGTCAGTCACCTGAAACAATAGAAAATCACATAAGAGCATTGATTTTTATTAAAAAGAATATACATAAAAAATGGGATTTAAGAAAAATAGTTGAATCAGTAATAAAAAAACCAAACTCGTTATCGTATAAAAATGAAACAAATTATTCAATATTATTAAGAAATAAAATGTTTGGTTATGGTGCACCTAAATCAGTTTTAGGAAACGGCAGAATAAATCAAAAATTAATTGACTATTTAAGAGAAAATCCAAATTCAAAATTCAGTTTTTCAATAATTGATGACCCCATGAGCCAAGAATTTATTGAATACGCTAAAAATCTAGCTTACGAAGCAATTAAAAAAGATGATATATTTGATATTAAAATTGAATAAATATAACAAAAACCCTCTTAATAATTAAGAGGGTTGAAAATCTTTGTTTTCTTGATTCTCGTGATGAAAGGTTAGTGTGTGATTAGTGTGTTTAAACTTTATTTAAGGGGTTATTTATGTCTTACATATATATAAAGTATATATGTAATTAAAAATTGCTTATCTTTTTTTATTTGTTACATTTCTTAATAAATAAAAAAAGGCTCTCAATTGGAGAGCCTTTTTTTATTTAAAATTCGACTTAATCTTCCTTTTTTTCAATAACTATCTTATCATCACGATAATCCATTAAAAACTTAGAACCTGCTTTATAATTACCGCTTAAGATTTCTTCAGCTAAAACATCTTCAACTTTCTTTTGAATTACTCTTCTTAAAGGACGAGCACCATATGTTTCAGAATATCCTTCTTTAGCTAAATAATCTTTGGCAGCATCAGTTACTTCAATAGATAAATCTCTTTCAGATAAGCGTTTAAATAAATCTTTCAACATCAATTCAACAATTTGTCTGATTTCTTCTTGGCTTAAATGAGCAAAGACAATTATATCATCGACTCTGTTTAAAAATTCAGGTCTAAACGTTTTCTTTAATTCTTCATTAACCGTTTCTTTTAGTTTTTCATACTTGTCTTTTTTATCATCGCCTGATACCGAAAAACCAAGTTTTTGAGTATTGGTTATCATACTTGCACCAACATTGGAAGTCATAATAATAATTGTGTTTTTAAAATTAATATGACGACCCTTTGAATCAGTCAAACGACCATCATCAAGAATTTGGAGCATAATATTAAACACATCCGGATGCGCTTTTTCAATTTCATCAAAAAGAACAACACTGTATGGTTTCTTTCTAATAATTTCACACATGTTTCCGCCGTCATCATAGCCGACATACCCCGGAGGTGAACCGATTAATTTAGAAGTTGCATGTTTTTCCATAAATTCTGACATGTCAATTCTAACCATGTTATCTTCAGAACCAAATACAGCTTCAGCCAACGCTTTAGCTAATTCAGTCTTACCAACGCCCGTAGGTCCGCAGAATATAAAGCTTCCAATAGGTCTATTGGGAGCTTTTAAACCTACACGAGCACGTCTTATTGATTTTGCAAGCGAAACAACCGCATCAGACTGACCAATAACACGATTATGCAATGTTTCTTCAAGTTTTAAAAGTTTTTCTGATTCAGCTTCGGTTATTTTTGTTACAGGAATTCCTGTAATAGTTGAAACAACTTGAGCAACTTCTTCAACGCCAACTGTCGGCTTATTTTCATCCTGAGTTTCTCTCCATTGTTCAGAAATTTCATGGATTTTTTCTTTTAAATTAGCTTCATCATCTCTTAAATCAGAAGCTCTTTCAAACTCTTGATTTCTTATAGCTTCTTCTTTTTCCTTGATAATTGCTTTTAATTCTTTCTCAAGCTCTTTACCTTCTGGAGGAAGCGTTGAAACATTTAAACGAACCTTTGAAGCAGCTTCATCTATAATATCAATAGCTTTATCGGGTAAAAATCTTTCTGTTATGAATTTTGATGATAATTCCGTAGCTGCAACTATAGCTTCATCAGAAATTATTAATTTATGATGTTCTTCATATTTTGGTTTTAAACCTTTAATAATTTCGATTGTTTCTTCAATCGAAGGCTGATCAACAATTACTGTTTGAAAACGTCTTTCAAGAGCAGAATCCTTTTCAATATATTTTCTATATTCGTCTAAAGTAGTTGCACCAATAACTTGAATTTCGCCACGTGATAGCGCAGGTTTTAAAATATTTGCAGCATCAATTGCGCCCTCAGCAGCACCGGCTCCAATTAATGTATGCATTTCATCAATAACAAGAATAATATTTCCGGCTTGTCTGATTTCATCCATTATCTTTTTAAGACGTTCTTCAAATTCGCCCCTGTATTTTGTGCCTGCAATCAACAAGCCCATATCAAGCTGAATAATTTTTTTGTTTTCCAAAATATCAGGAACTTCACAATCCACAATTCTTTGCGCCAAACCTTGAGCAATTGCAGTTTTACCAACGCCGGGTTCACCAATTAAAACAGGGTTGTTTTTAGTTCTTCTGGCTAAAATTTGTATTACACGTTCAATTTCTTTTTCTCTGCCTACAACAGGATCAAGTCTTTGTTCTTGAGCAGCCAAAGTTAAATCAGTGCCAAATTCATCCAAAGATGGTGTTTTAGCGCTTTTTTGAGAAACACCTGCAGCAGCAAGAGCTGAACCGGATGAAGATGAACTGGTTTTTGTTTCGCCAAGCATTTTAATAACATTAGAACGACACTTGTTCAAATCAACGCCCAAATTTTCCAAAACCTTTGCTGCAACACCCTCACCTTCTCTAATTAAACCCAAAAGAAGATGTTCAGTACCAATATAGTTATGTCCTAATTGTCTTGCTTCGTCCCAAGACAATTCAAGAACCTTTTTTGCTCTTGGAGTAAAAGGAATTTCAACAGCAACAAAACCGCAGCCTCTGCCTATTATTTTTTCAACTTCTTCTCTTGCTTCCTTAATATTAACACCCATAGATTTAAGTGTTTTAGAAGCAATTCCGGTACCTTCAGCTATAAGCCCCAAAAGAAGCTGCTCAGTACCGACAAAATTATGACCCAGCCTGCGAGATTCTTCCTGCGCAAGCATTATAACCCTTATTGCCTTTTCCGTAAATCTTTCAAACATGTAAACTTCCTTATAAAAAGTTGTTAATTATCCACTATCAAATTCTACAATGAAAAATATTATTCATCAAGCATTTTAATTCTTTTTTCGTGCCTTCCGCCTTCATAATTTGTATTAAGCCAAACGTTTACAATATCGTATGCCAAGCCCTCTCCAACCACTCTAGCTCCGAGAGTTAAAATATTTGAATTATTATGTAATCTTGACATTTTTGCGCTATATGTATCAGATACACAAGCAGCTCTTATGCCTTTAAATCGGTTTGCACACATTTGCATTCCAATGCCCGTCCCACAAACCAAAATTCCATAATGAACATCTTCGTTTAAAATAGCCTCACAAACCTTTTTGGCATATACAGGATAATCACATGATTCAGAAGAATTTGTACCAAAATCGACAATGTCATAACCTTTTATTAGTAAATTTTTGTACAAATTATTTTTTAAAATAAATCCGCCGTGATCGGATGCAATTGCAAGCTTAATTCTATTCATAATCACCTCTTATAAATAATATCATATAAATAAATTTCTTGTAGAAAAAATATTTTTGATATAAATTAAAATATGTAGAGGTATTTTATTTAAAGGATAAAAACTTATGGCAGAAAGAAAACTAGTAGGAACAAATGAAATGTTCAAAAAAGCACTAGCAGGCGGTTATGCTATCGGTGCTTACAATGTTAACAACATGGAAATTTTGCAAGGTATTGCAGAAGCTGCTGAAGAAACTCAATCTCCAATCATTCTTCAAGTTTCAGCTGGTGCAAGAAAATATGCAAATCAAACATATTTAATTAAATTAGTTGAAGCAGCCCTAGCTACAACTACAGTACCTATCGCACTTCACTTAGACCATGGTGCTGATTTTGAAATTTGTAAAGCTTGTATAGACGGCGGTTTCTCATCAGTTATGATTGACGGAAGCAGATTCCCGTTTGAAGAAAACGTTGCTCTAACTAAAAAAGTTGTTGAATACGCACACGAAAGAGGAGTTTCAGTTGAAGCTGAACTTGGTAAATTAGCAGGCGTTGAAGATGACGTTAATGTTAGCGAAAAAGATGCTAAATACACAAATGTTAAAGAAGCAGTTGAATTTGTTAAACAAACAGGCTGTGATTCTTTAGCTATTGCAATCGGTACAAGCCATGGCGCTTATAAGTTCAAAGGCGAAGCTAAACTTGACTTTGAAAGATTAAAAGAAATTAAAGATGCACTAAAAGAAGCAGGATTTGGCGATTATCCTATCGTTCTTCACGGTTCAAGCTCAGTACCTAAAGAATTTGTTGCAAAATGCAATAAATACGGCGGTAACTTACCTGATGCACAAGGTGTTCCTGAAGAAATGTTAAAATATGCTTCTCAACACGGCGTTGCAAAAATCAACATTGATACAGACTTAAGATTGGCAATGACTTCAACAATCAGAGAATTCTTTGTTGAACATCCTGAAAAATTCGACCCAAGAGAATACATGGGCCCAGGAAGAACAGCCGTTAAAGAAATGGTTATGCATAAAATGAGAGATGTATTAGGTACAGCAGGACATGCTAAAGACTAATCATTTTGATTAACATATTTTAAAAGCAGATGAAAAATTTCATCTGCTTTTTTATTAAAACAAACGGTACAAAAGAAAAGCAGACATAAAAACTATTGTCAAGCAAAAAACAGCTAATATTAATTATTTTAAAAAAAATTTACGTTATGCAATATTTGCTGATTTCAAGCATTCATTATGATATAACATAAATAACAAACGAGATTGATTATCATTTTATGGGGGAATAAATGAGCCAATATCTAACCAAAGAAGAAATCAAACAATGGAGAAGCTCTTTAGAAAAAATTACTTTAGAAGAATATGCAAAAAAACTCGGTAAAGTTTTAGAAGAAGACAAACAAACCAGCGATATCATAGATATTGTCATGAAAAACGAAAAAAGATTACTTTCATCAAGAGAAAAATCTCCTAATCAAATTCTAAAATTGGCAGAAAAATCACAAAATATTCAACATAAAATACTATCAGAAACTCAATCTTCTGTAGTTAAAGAAGTTAAATCAAAACTTACCTACAAAAAAACACTAACACAAAGAGAAGACTTAGTGCTAAATCATTTTATTCAAAATAAAGGCGAAATTGTATATGCAAGAGATTTAGCTGCAATATTAGGACTTCCAACTGATTATGTATACAAATATATTAAAAATCTAAGAACAAAAATTTCGCAAAATGTTCTTGAAAATGCCACAAAAGGCGGTTACATTTTTAAATTATAAAATATATTAACTTTTTTGTAGAATTATAATTGTATTCTATAATTAATAGTATGGAAAATTTACTATCTGAAAGTTTAAATTTAATAGATGACATCATTAATGATACACAAGTTAAAAATCTTAATTTTTATCAATCCGTATTAAAAATGATGTCTTCATTATATAAAGACTCATCTTTAGGCATATTCTTTTGTGAAAATTCAAGCCTGATAACAAAAAAGGCAATTAACAATAACTCTTTTATCGAAAATTATTCACCAAATGTTGATTTATTTTTTAATTTTTTTAATTCAAAAAATAAATACCAAGAAATTAAAACAAAAAAAGATAACTTGCTATATTCAAATACTCTATTTTCAAAATTAGCAATCAAAGAATCGGTCTTTGGAATTATCGTTTTAAGCAGCGATAAAATAATGACTCCTGAAATAAAAACATCATTTTTGGCGCTATCTCAAATAATCAGCTATAAAATAAAAGATTACGAGCTTAATGAAGTCTTTAAAATCCAACTTAAAGCCTTGCAAGAAGCTATGACAGAAAAACAAGAAGCATATGAAATTATCAAAAAACAACATAAAAAACTGCAGGAGCTTGATAAAACAAAAAATTTATTTTTAGCAAATATTTCACACGAACTGAGAACTCCGTTAAACGCGATTATCGGTTTTTCTCAAGCACTGGACAGTAAAATTTTTGGCGATTTAAATGAAAAACAAGCTGAATATATCAAAGATATTCAAATTTCCAGCTTACATCTTTTAGGAATGATAAATGAAATATTGGATATCTCAAAACTTGAAGCCCATGCTATGAAATTCAGTCCGATTGAATTAAACCCAAGCCAAACAATACAAGAGGTTGTAAATATTTTAGAGCCTTTATATGAAAACAAAAACATTACAGTTAAATTCAACCCAAATTTTGAATGCAAAATTAAAGCAGATTACCAAAAATTTCAACAAATTCTCTATAATCTTTTATCCAATGCAATCAAATTTACAAAAGAAAAAGGAGAAATCGAAATCATACAATCTAAAAAGGATAAAAATTATACCCTAAAAATAAAAGATAACGGTATTGGAATAGATAAAAAATTTCACAATAAAATATTTAAAAAATTTGTTCATATCAACAATGTCTACTCTAAAAATCAAAATTCAACAGGTCTTGGTCTAACAATTACAAAAGAACTTGTAAAACTGCACAAAGGTAAAATTTCACTTGAAAGCGAAGTCAACAAAGGAACAACTTTTATTTTGGAGTTTAAAAATATAATTCTATGACAAAAAAAATATTAATTGTTGAAGACAACGAACTAAATATGAAATTATTTTATGATATATTAACATATCAAAAGTATAATGTTGAAAAATCATATGACGGCTTGGATGCATACAATAAAATAAAAGAAAATAATTATGACCTGATTATTTTGGATATACAACTACCAAAACTGGACGGATTCAGCTTAATTGAAAAATTAAAAAAAGAAAACATACCAACTCCATCTATAATTATAGTAAGCGCTTGCGCTATGGATACAGACAAACAAAAAGCAAAAGAACACAACATCACTGACTACTTAACAAAACCTATAGACATAAATAATTTTGTTAGAATAATTAAACAAAAACTGGAAAAACTCTAATGTTTGTAGATTATCATATCCACACAAATTACAGCTGTGATTCAAATGTAATAATGGAAGACTATATTAAACAAGCTTTATTTCTAAAACTTGATGAAATATGTTTTACGGACCATACGGATTATGGCAGCAAAACCTGTGTTATTTGCGACTATAATAATTATTTTAAAGAAATAAAAAGATTAAAAGAAAAATATGAAAACAAAATAAAAATTAAACAAGGCATGGAATTTGGTATGCAAGCCCATCACAAAGATTACTTTGAAAATGTATTTAAAAAATACTCTTTTGATTTTATAATCATGTCTTTTCATCTTGTTGAAGATAAAGATTTATGGGATAGAAGCTTTCAAAACGGCAAAACACAAGCTCAATACAACCAAAGATATTATGAAGAAATCTACAATACCATTAAAGTCTTTAACAATTACAGCGTTTTAGGTCATTTAGATTTAATAAGAAGATATGATGACTTTGGCGAATATCCTTTTAAATTTTCAAAAGAAATAATTGAAAAAATTTTAGTTCATATAATCGAAAATCAAAAAGGAATTGAACTCAATACATCTTCATTCAGATACAATCTAAAAGACTTAATGCCATCAAAAAATATTTTAAAATTATACAAAGAGCTAAACGGCGAAATTATAACTATAGGCTCAGATTCACACAATACAAAACACTTAGGTTATAAAATCAAAGACATGCAAGAATTTCTAAAATCAATAGGCTATAAATATTTCACAACCTTTGACAAAATGAAACCAATATTTCATAGATTATAATTTATTTATCTAAAATCTTTTTAGTTTTAAAATTAGAACATACTCCGCAATTATTGCATTTTACCTCACAAGGAACAGTTGCAATCGCCTGTTTTGCTTTATTGTACTCAGTCAAAAGCCAAGATTTATTAACACCATAGAAAATATTGTCCCAAGGTAAAATTTCATCGCTTAAAAATTCTCTTGAAGCCTCTTTTTCAATATCTATGTTCAATTTGTTTGCAACTTTTTGATACAAATCAAAATCCATATTTTCATCCCAAGAATCTAAATATGAGCCTTGTTTATATAGTTCATAAATAAAATCACACAAATTTTCATCCCCGCGAGTGAAAAAAGCTTCCAATTGCGACATTTTGGGATTATGAAAATTGAATTTAACATTTTTTAATTTATCTTTTAATTCCTTTAGATATTTAATCTTTTCTTGTATTTCAGAAATAGTGTTTTGCCTTGCCCATTGAAAAGGAGTATGCGGTTTTGGAACAAAAACAGATATCGAACAAGTAATTTGAGGATATTTTAAACCGTTTTCTCGGCAGGAAAGATTAATCTTTTCAATTAAATCCACAATTCCGGATAAATCATCATAAGTTTCAAAAGGTAAACCGATAACAAAATAATATTTAATTTTATTCCAGCCATTCTTAATACAAGAAATTGTTGCATTAATTATTTGTTCTATAGATAAATTCTTATTGATAACATCACGCATTCTTTGACTTCCGGCTTCAGGCGCAATAGTAACGGTTGCTTTTTTTTCGCTTTGAGCTAACTTAGCAAGTTCCAAAGAAAATCTGTCTGCTCGTTGTGATGGCAAAGAAACATTAATCCCTGTTCCTCTGAAATGACAACTTAAATCAGCTAAAATTTCTTCAATTTTTCCATGGTCATTTGAAGATAAAGACAATAAAGAATATTCATCATAACCTGTGTTTTTAACATATTCTTTAGCAAGTTTCACAATATCATCTTTTTTTCTTTCTCTAATCGGAAGATTAATGTGTGAAGCCTGACAAAAACGACACAATCTGCCGCAACCTCGTCTTAATTCAATTATTGCTCTATCGTGTACAGAGGCAAAATGAGGAATTGGAGAATTTACGGGATGATTTTCATAAGTCAAATTGGCAATTCTTTTCGCAGCTTTATTATTAACTAATGGCGCATAAACGCCCTCAATCTTTGCCAATTCTTTAATTATTTCATTCCTTGGCATTTTATTTTTTAATTTAATATATCTTTCTAATACTTCGATATTTACATCCTCACCATCTCCAATGATAAAAATATCAATAAATTTATTCATAGGTTTAGGATTAGATGTACATGGCCCTCCTGCCATAATTATCGGATGAGTATCATTTCTGTCTTTAGAAAATATTGGTATGTCAGACATTTCTAGCAATTTTAAAACAGTTGTATAACACATTTCATACTGAAGTCCAAAACCAACTATATCAAACTCTTTAGGTTTTCTTTTAGACTCAAGAGCATAAATTTCTTTATTATTTTTCTTTAATAACTCTAAAAAATCTTTATCTGGAGCATATAACCTGTCGCAAAGTAAATTTTTTTTCTTATTAATTAAATCGTAAATTATTTTATGGCCAAAATTGCTTATTCCTATTTCATACTTATCCGGAAAAACAAAAAGAAATTTGCCATCCGCAGAATTGAAATCTTTATCATATGAACCATATTCATCCCCTATGTATCTGGATGGGCGCTCAACTTGAAATAGTATATTTTCATATTCAGCTAAAAAATTATCATCTATCATATCTCTATTAAACTATAAACAAGAAAAATTATTGTTAAGTAATGTTAAGCAAATAAAAAATAAAGAGCAATTTTAAGATAAAAAACTACTTTATTATATTGTAAGGTTAGTTTAAAAATTTAATTAGGTTAGGAGTGTAATTATTATGGCGTGGTTAATTATGTCATTAAGAAGGTGTGAACTTCAAAGAAGTATCAATGATCACACAATGGAAAAATTACAGCTATCAAGACAGATGAGAAGGTTATCAAACTTTTCAACAGCGATTGCTGATGGTTCAGTTACCCCATCAGAAATAGCTTCTGTAGGTAAAGATTTATTTGGTGATGCGCTTGACTTTATGGGTTATTCTAATGAAGCAGCTTCTCAAATGGCTCAAGAACAAACTGATTACTATGCATCAGCATATGATACAGTAACACAAGAACAATACTACAATAACCCTTCATTAACAGCTCAAGCACAATTATACTATGATGAAAGCGGAAATTTAGATACAGATACAATGTATCAAGAATTTTATGAAGAAGCCCTAAAAGAATTTGCAGAAAATTACTTTATGCCGCTTCTAAATGAAAAAGAAAAAGAAATGCAAGATAAACAAACAGAATTAGAAACCTTGGTTGAATCAGAACAAGCAGAGCTTGAACAACTAAAAAGCTCTCAAAGCCAAGAAATCCAAAATAGCACAATAAGATTAAGCTAATAAGCTAACTCCAAATCCTAATTTAAATATAACCAAAACTGCTCGCAACAAGCGAGCATTTTTTTTATCTTTTTGCAAAAAAAATTAATTTATGTTAATATTAGTTAAAAAAAATATATATTTTGTAATGTTAAAAAGTAATGAATAAGTAAGGAAGAAAAATGACCAAAGACGTCCAAGAGCAAACCGATTCAAAACAGAAGATTTTAGTTGTAGATGACGAAGCAAGTATCAGAAGAATTCTTGAAACCCGCTTAAAAATGGCCGGATATAATGTTGTAACAGCAGAAGACGGCGAAGAAGCGGTTGAACTGTTTAACAAAACAAACCCCGATATAGTAATTCTTGATGTTATGATGCCAAAAATGGATGGATATGGAGTAACAAGAGAAATAAGAAGAGTTTCAGATGTCCCGATTATTATCCTGACAGCTTTAGGAGATGTATCAGAAAGAATTACAGGTTTGGAATTGGGTGCCGATGATTATGTAATTAAACCATTTAGCCCAAAAGAACTTGAAGCTCGTGTAAAAGCTGTTTTAAGAAGAACTGTAAACAAAGATATAACAATTCCAACAGGCAAAACAACAAAAAATGTTATTACAACAGGTAATATCAAAATTGATACTGCAAGAAGACAAGTATATCGCAAAAATGAAAGAATTCGCCTTACAGGTATGGAATTTAGTTTATTAGAATTACTTGTAAACAATTCAGGAACTGCTTATTCAAGAAATGAAATTTTACAACATGTATGGGCATATCCGCCAGATCATAGAATCGACACACGTGTTGTTGATGTTCACATTTCAAGATTACGTTCAAAATTAGAAACAGATCCTGCTAATCCTGAGCTTATTTTAACAGCTCGAGGAATCGGATATATGTTTCAAAGAATAGGTTAATAAAATAACTGCATTATATGGCTTGTGGCTTACACAAGCCATATTTTATTATTAAATATGAAAAACAATATAGAATTAATTAAAAAAGAAAATAAATTATCAAATAAAAAAATACTCATTATTGGCGTATTTCATGGAGATGAAACACAGGGTGAATATTTTATAAATTCATATCTTAAAAAAAATACTCCATCAAAAAATAATGTATATTATATTCCAAAGCTAAACCCATCCAAAAAAAGAAAAAATTTAAACAATGTTGATTTAAACAGAAATTTTCCAACCAAAAACTGGGAATTAAATGATTTAAACAGCGACTATTTCGGAGGATACAAACCAAATAGCGAAAAAGAAACTCAATTTTTGGTGGATTTAATAAACAAAAACAACTTTAGTGCAATTATAACCATCCACTCACCATATAAAGTTGTCAATTTTGACGGCCCGGCGCAAAATCTGGCCGAAATTGCAAGCTCTATTATAGGATATCCTACAAGCAATGATATCGGCTATCCTACTCCGGGGAGTTTTGGGACATATTGCGGAATTGAAAGACAAATTCCAACACTAACAATCGAAATAGACGAAGAAGAAAATATGGAACTTTTAAATAAAAAATTCCATAAATTCTTTGAATATCTTGAAAATGATTTTTAAATCATATCTATTTTCTTTTTCTCGAGAATTAATTTATCGTAAATCCAATCCGGAACAAAATTTTTACCCATAAGTATTGTTCCATGGTTTATAGAGGGAGCATGGAAATCAGATCCGCCTGTTACAATCAGACCATATTGTTCAGCCAAAGTGGAAAAATGTTCGACAGCAGCCGGAGAATGCTTCCTATGGTAAGCTTCAATTCCCCTTAAGCCGTAATTAACAAGTTCACACGTTAGACTGTCTGCTATATCGACATCAATTGGATGGGCAAATACTGGTATTCCGCCTGCTTCAGAAATAATTTCAACAGCATCATGAGGTGAAACAGTTTTTCTTTCGATATAAACATCGGAATTATTATTAATAAACTTTGCATATGCTTCCATGATATTTGAACTGCCGCCGCAAGAAGTTATTGCTCTTGCAATATGAGGTCTTCCTATTGAACCTTTTGGAGCTACAAGCTTTTGTACATCTTCAAATTTTATTTTAATTCCTTGTTTTTTAGCCAATAAATCAATAATTTTATGAGTTTGTTCAATTCTGGCTTTTTGTTGAAAATTCAACATATCAATAAACTGCTGATTATCTTCATTTACAAAATAGCCCAAAATATGAACTTCCCAGCCTTTATATATTGTATTAATTTCAACTCCGGGAATAACTTCAAGTTTAAGATTATTTTTTTTAATATAATCATGCGCTACTTTATGAGAAAGAACATTATCATGATCTGTTAAAGCAATTACATCAAGTCCGCATTGAATTGCGGTATCTACAATTTTTTCTGGACTTAACATTCCGTCTGAATAAGTTGTATGGATATGTAAATCAATCTTCACTTTCCTTTTCCTCTTGTTCACTATATTCAAAACTTATTCTTTTAATGCTCTTAGCACAATTTCCGCTAAACACTATTTCGCAAGCATTAAGTACATATGGCAACGCCATCTCTACATCAAACCGTTCATTTATTGAGGTTAATAATCTTTTTAATGATGACTGATATTCCATGCCGATAACACCCATTTTGCTGCCGCAAAAACCAACATCAGAAATAAAAGCATGACCGTCAATTATTGTTTCATCAGCAGTCGGAACATGCGTATGAGTGCCAACAACAGCGCTTACGCCCATATCAAAAGCAAAACGGGCAAAACACTGTTTTTCGGCAGTTGCTTCTGCATGAAAATCAACAAAAATAATTTTATCAGTTATATCGATTTTATTTTTTAATTCTTCTATAATATTCTCTAATGCCACAAACGGACAATCAATTGGCGGCATAAAAGTTTTACCAAGAAGATTAATGACAACTATTTTATCAAATATTCTATAACCAACCCCTAGGGCAGATTTATGGTAATTATATGGCCGAATTAAAACATCTGTTTCATCTATATAAGACAAAATGTCTTTTTTATCCCATATATGATTTCCGCTTGTCATGCAGTCAATGCCGTAACTTAGCAGTTCGTCGTAATTTTTTTTTGTTAAACCAAAACCATGACTCGCATTTTCAACATTTGCAATTACAAAATCATATTCAGATTTTCTATTGTTCTGTACTAAAAAATTACTTACGATATTTCTGCCGCAACGGCCAACAATATCACCTATAAATAATAATTTAAAATCTTTTTGCATTAATGTTGCCTAAGGTTTATTTGGCAATTTCGGTAACTCGCACTTCTCTTACAACCGTTACACGAATTTGTCCGGGGTATTCCAATTCATCCTCAATGCGTTTTGCGATATCTCTTGCCAATTTTGAACTTGCAACATCATCAAACATATTTGGCTGAACAATAACCCTAACCTCTCGACCTGCTGACACAGCAAAGGACTGCTTAATGCCTTCGTAACTGTTAGCAATTTCTTCCAGTTTTTTAAGGCGTTTAATATAGATTTCAAGCGTATCACGACGCGCACCGGGTCTGCCTGCCGATATAGTATCTGCAATTTTTACCAAAGCATCAGTCAAAGTAGTACAAGGAACATCATCATGGTGTGCTTCAATAGCATGTATTATATGTTCTTTCTCGCCAAAACGACGACAAAGATCAGCACCAAGTTGAACATGTGTTCCTTCTTGTTCTTGATCAACTGCCTTGCCTATATCGTGTAAAAGCCCTGCACGCTTAGCGCTTTTTACATCAGACCCAAGTTCGGCAGCAAGCATACCTGCTATTTGACCAACTTCAATTGAATGTTTCAAAACATTTTGTCCGTAGCTTGTTCTATAATATAAGCGTCCAAGTGTTTTTGTTAGCTCTTTGTTAAGGTTCATAATTCCAAGGTCAACGGCTGCGCGTTCACCTTCTTGTTTAATTTTATTTTCAATTTCTTTTACAGATTTTTCATAAACTTCTTCAATTCTGACAGGATGTATTCTGCCATCTTGGATAAGTTTTTCAATAGTTAATTTTGCAACTTCACGTCTAACAGGATCAAAAGAAGATAATACAACTGCTTCAGGTGTATCATCAATAATTAAATCAACACCTGTTAGAGTTTCAAGCGTTCTTATATTTCTGCCTTCACGCCCTATAATTCTTCCTTTCATTTCATCAGAAGGTAATGATACAACCGAAACACTTGTTTCAATAACTTGTTCAATTGCACATTTTTGCATAGTTTGGCTTAAGATTTCACGAGATTTTTCTTCAGCTGCTTCTTTTATTTCGATTTCGTTCTCGCGAATTAATTGAATTTTTTCTTGCGCTAATTCATCTTTTAATTGGTTTAATAAAGTAGCTTTTGCTTCTTCTCTGGACATTTGAGCAACACGTTCCAATTCGGTTATCTGACGAGCAATTGCATCAGCTAAATAATCTTCTTTTTGCTCAAGTTCATCTTCTTTTTTAGAAAGAATAACCTCTCTATCTACAATTCCTTGAGATTTTTCTTCCAATTCGTCTTCTTTTTTTAACAAATCTTGCTGAATTTTTTCAAATTCTTGCTTTTTTTCTCTTGTTAATTCATCAAGCTCCATTCTTTCTTTGTGGAGTTCTTCTTTAGCGGAAATTAAAGCCTCTTTTTTAAGGAATTGTTCTTTTTCTTTAAAATCTTGGATATATTTTTGTTCATTTTTTTCCAGCACTTCTACTTTAGCTTTTTGTCTTACAAAAAGTATTGTCATTAAAGCACAAAACGCTACTAATAAAGCTAGAATAATGTATATTATAGTATTAATTGTTCCGGTCCTCTTATAATCTGTTAACCATTTGATAGACCATTAGCATATTTAATTTTTTATATATA
>CALVHD010000017.1 GCA_944327245.1 Candidatus Gastranaerophilales bacterium | reverse complement strand
ATAAAGCTCAAAAAAAATGTTGAAAATAAATTAACTAAAATTGGTAAAAAAGCAACAAATGGTCAAAGATTACTAGAATTGTTATATTCTAAGCCCAAAGTTAATTCCAAACTTGTAAGTGAAGGGCTTGAAATCACTCCTGCAACAGCAAATGGATTACTCAAAGCATTTGTAGAAATAGGAATATTGCAAGAAAAAACTGGGTTTAACAGAAATCGCTTTTATGAGTTTGAAGAATATATTAAGATTTTTAGATAAAATCTATTTTAAATAAAAAAAGACTAAAGCATTGTAGGGGGATGCTGAGAATCCTTCAGGTTATATAACGCAAAAACTCCCTTGAATGGGAGTTTTTAAGTTATCTACCCTGGATGCTCCGTCTTGAATTTTGACAACTCGTAATTTTAGTATTCCGCTTTTTGGGCTTTGCCCAAACGCTCCAAAAAATTACTCAAGCATACGGGCTCACAACGAGCTAAAGTTCTGTTCCGCCCTAGTCAAAATTCGCTCGAACGCATGACCTACTACTTAGAAGTTGTATGACGCAGTATTTTCGCTATTTTTCAGGGTTTATCAGAATTTATCTCTGTTTGTTACGGTGCATGAATTTGAAACAATTTTTTATTCTTAATTTTTATTAGATTTAATCTTGATTTATCAGAATTTTTGTAACTATTATGCAACTTTAATGCGATTAAGGAAAGATTGAAAATTAAAGAATTATGATTTTACATACGGACGGGGGAGGAGTAAATCCCCTATTTAGCCTCCTTTAATCTGAGACACAGAAAAATTCTGTATTTTTGACAAATTCCGTTGTACTAGATACAAGATTGAAATACTGTAACAAATTATTTAGCCTTGTTTCAATTCCAATTGCTAAATTGAAATAAAGGTGTTATAATAAACTTGTTATTTCAATTGCGGAGTTGCCATGAATAATAGAGCAGGAATATACAAAAACAATTTATCAGGTGATATGGCATATAAATCATTTATGCCTACAGTATTGCCGCCTAATCCGCCAATAGAACTTAATAAGGATATTGTAGATTTATTAGTAAAAGCAAATAAGCAACTTGCATTACTTGAAGGAATCTCAAGCAGAATTCCCAATATTCATTTGTTTATTTCTATGTATGTAAGAAAAGAAGCTCTTATGTCCTCTCAAATTGAAGGAACTCAGGCAACTTTAGAAGATGTTTTAGACCCGTGTTTAGAAGAAAACACTAACAGGCCTGTTGGTGATGTTGTAAACTACATAAAAGCAACAGATTATGCAATTAATAGATTAAAAGAACTACCTTTGTGCAACCGTTTAATTAAAGAAACACACGAAGTTTTGTTATCAGGTGTTAGAGGGCAAAATAAAAGTCCCGGTGAATTTAGGCACTCTCAAAATTGGATTGGTGCAGCAGGTTGCAATTTGCAAAATGCCCGCTATATTCCACCGTCTGTTGAAGATATGATACAGGCAATGTCTGATTTAGAAAAATACATTAATGGTGATGATGAACTTGATGTTTTAATTAGAGCAGGATTAATTCATTATCAATTTGAAACTATCCACCCGTTTTTGGATGGTAACGGCAGAATCGGACGGCTTTTAATTACTTTATTTTTAATGGAAAAGAAAGTTTTAAGCACACCGGCATTATATATTTCTTACTTCTTGAAAAAGAATAGGATTGAATACTATGACCGTATGAATGAAGTTCGTCTGAAAGGTAACTATGAACAATGGATTAAATTTTTCTTAGAAGCTGTTTATGAATCAGCAAAAGATGCAGTTGAAACTATTGATAAATTAACTTCTTTGCATGATAACTATTGCCTAAAAATTGAGTGCTTGGGACGCAGAGCTAAAAATGCAATGAGAGTATTTGAATATTTAGAGTCAAACCCTATTATTGAGATTCAAAAAACAGCCAAAGAGCTTGATATAGCATTTAATACAATGTCAAGCATAGTCAAAGACCTGACTAGTATCGGTGTCCTTGAACAAACTTCAACCCAATCAAGAAATCGAACTTTTGCATATAAAGAGTATTTGGATGTACTTAAAGAAGGTACCTAGATTTTTAGTAGTTCCTTCTCTTCTATAGAAGTTCGGTTTAAGATTTCTGGATTAAAATCTTTTGATATAGTGTAATATTGCAATACTTTGTATACTTGAGGATATTTTCTATATACTTGAATATTTTCAAATTTATTAGAATGTATTACCTTATTAGCGATTTCTTTTTGCGAATCTGTTAAGCTGCAATAGGCGTTCCACCATCTATCAGTCCAACCAGATTCTTCAAATTTCATTCTATAAATAATGAAAGTTTCAGGCATATATAAAATTTTTCTGAACTCTTGTTCATTTGCACCAAAAGCTTTATTAAAAAAACTTTTACCAGTTCCTATTTTCCCTTTTGTAGAATTTAATACAGCCTGAATTGCTCGTATATATTTACGATTCCAATAAGTGCCAATATATTCTCTATTTTGGAAATATTTAGGATCCATAATGGGATGATATTTCATAGGAAATGAATATATTCTAACTCCTAATTCATCTGATAAATCAACATTAATTCGAAGTCTATGGTATAATTCTTCTGGTTTATCTTCAAAATTGTACAATATATAATTTGATAAATGTTTTATATTATGTTTTGCGGCTAATCTTATTGCTTTTTCATATGTTTCCCTTAGTTTCCAATTATCAAACGCAATTCTTAAAGGATGAATAGCAATCTCACTTAAACGTTTCATTTTTTGATCGGTCATTAATCTAGCATCTAAACCTTGATTGAAATCAACATATCTATTCATCTTTGATTTTAGACGTTTTTGTTCATATAAATCTTTGCATTCTTTATATACAGCTAAAACATCTTTTTCTGTTGCAGTATATTCATTAAGTAAATAATGCTCTTTTAGTAAATCAAACATTTTTTGTTTTTCTTCACCATGTAATCTATCCAATAATTCTATAAATAAACGTGTTGCTTTACGAATATATGCTTTTTTATTATAACCCTCTTTTATACGATTGATTGATATATCTAAATAATTAGATCTTTCAAATTGTGCACCTTTATAAAATCCTGCATCTTTAATTTCTTGAATAATTTCCTCAAATTTTTCAGAGGCTAAAACATTATTATCTAATAATAAAAGATTTTTTTGTTCTCCAAACTTTTCTCGTGTAGCTTTGATTTTATCACCTATCGTAATCATATTTTCATACTTAGGTTCAATTATAGGGACCGCGCAAAACTTACACTTATTTACGCACCCTCTTGACATATATCCATAATAAGATCCTGTTTCTGGATATTTATAATCAATTTCTTCTAATATAGAATAATCTAATGGCAGTTCATCAATTATGTAATCATTATCGTCATAAATACCCGGCTTATTTAATAAGCCAACATCTGGTTTAACACCAGTAGCGGCCTCAAACTCCTTTGAAACGACTGAAGCCAATACTCCACCTGCTTTAACATTATTTATATCTTTGACAATTTTCTTTGCAAATTCTACGGTTTCTATTGTTTGTTTCCAATAAAATGTAAATAAAGTAGTAACCAAAACCCTGTCCCAACGTGGATTTTTAAAGTATTCTTTTTGGGTGTAATATTTTCTGAAATAATGGCATGACAACTCTATAAGTTTAGAATCCTTTTTACTTTTATAGATAATAAATTTTAGGTTATCATCATGTCCATATTTAACATAATCTTTTATTTCGAAATAATAATGTCGCCAGGTGACAGAGGAATCTATGTCTGTAAACTTTTTAATAGCATCTTCGGTAATTTCTTGTACAACAAAATCATTTAAATTGCCTTTGTAAAAATGAACATCATCACCTAACAGTCTATGATATGTGGCTATTTTCATCAATCCTATTGGCGGATATTTATTTTTATAATTGGGTTCTAATAATAATATTTTTCTTTTTTTCATCTCTAACTAAACTCTTCTTCAATCTTATTAATTACACATTCTCTTGTTTCTGGATCAAGAACTTTTTCCAATATTTCGTATATTTTACTAATTAACTTTCTTTCTTCTCTATTCAACTTATTTAATTTATTTGAACGATAAGCTTTTTTATTATTTTGTAATGTTTCTTTAATATCTGAAATTTCTTCAATATCATTTCCATAATCTTTTTTTATAAAAGTTACTACTCTTTTCAGTGTTCCATTATCTTCAGCTTTTTTACTAATTCTGTCAGAATCTTTTTTTGCTTTGTCTGCTTTTTGTTTTAGTTCTTCTAGCTGTTTTAATGACTTTTTCTGATCTTCAGAATTAATAAATGTACCTGCTTTTTGTTTTTCTTCATATTCTTGTTTTTTTTGTACATATTCATTTTGTTTTTTTAATGCATTCTTTTGATCATTCGCTAAATGATATAAATTGTATAAGGAATTAAAGTATTCCTTTAACTTTATTTCTAACTCTTTTAATGTTCCTGTTTCATTAAAATAATCTCTTCTTGCATTAGGTGTCAAATCAGTATGAATTGCATGAACTTCTCCAACAAAATATCCATTACCTCTTGGTTCTTTATGAAGATTATTTAATGTTTCGGCATCACCTAATTGAATATTTGCTTTTTTCAAACGAATACATCTTTGAGGATTATTTTTTTCAGGAATACATTTCTCAAATTTAGAAATACCTATCCAACTCCAAGCTAAAATTTCTCCTTTAGAATTTCGAAATTCGTGATAATCAATATCACCTATTTCATCATATTTAGATCCATTTGTATCAATTAAACTTGTTTGATAAATTTTATAAAGTTGATCGTTGTTAATATATATTTTGTAAGTATCTAAGTTTTTGGAATTAGCTTTCATTTCTTCTTTAATTTTTCGGCTTAAAAGAAAAATTGTTGAATCGAAATCAACTGGAGCTACTTGACTAAGATATTCTCTTATCAAACCTTTATCTAGTAGATCACTATTACTTGGTTTTATATCGTATAAACTAACCCTAAAATAATGCTCATTCTCTTTTTCTTCTATTGTATTTATATGCACTATTTTATTAATAACAGTCGCTGCATCAGATTTATCATTAGGATCATTAAGTATTTTATGCAATAATTCTGCATCCCAAGTCATGATGGTCTTTCTATCTTCTCCTAATGAACTTGTTTCAAATATTAATTTTTTGCAATAAGCCAATCCGCCCAACCGACCAATTCCCCTAAAACCTTTATTGATATTTTTATCTTTTACTGAATCAGCTACATTACCCAATAATCTTAATGCATTTCTATAATCAATACCCGTTGCGTTATCTTCTATATGTATAGCTCTATTTTGTGCATCAATGTTAATTAAAATTTTAGCATCTTCTTTAGTTAATATATTGTTTGCTATAGCTTCATCAATTGCATCGGCAGCATTTTGAACGTACTCTCTATATATAAATTTCGAATCAGTATACATCCCGGAAGTTAAATTCTCTAATATATTTTTACCAATTTTGTATAATTCTGTTTGCATATTAAACCTCTTATTTATGTTGCCTATATATTGGTTCAGGAAATTTTACACTCAATAATGAATTAAACATTGGATTTTGAATGACATATTCTCCCTGTTTCAATCTAGTCATCATATTCTGATATACTTTAGGAACAAATGAATAATCTTTCTTTGAAACTTCTATCGAATTCGTTCTGCCATAAGCATGAGTAGAACAGTTTCCAGAAACTCTATCGTGAATTGCACTTCTAAATTGTTCTGCTGCAAATAGTACAATTCCTAAAGAACGTCCTCTTTCTGCTATATCAATAATTTGGCGCAAAATCGGAGATGTTTTAGGTACATCTTTTGATGCATATTTATTTAATTCATCAATAAAAATAACAATCCTAGGGGGATTCTCTTTTTCATAATCTCCAAGTTTTAAGTTGTATATTGCCCTCATGACATTCCCAAATACAAATGCTTGCATATCTTCTTCTTGCTTGGCAATGTCAACAACATAAATTTCGTGTTTTTTTATCCGTTTAATAGCATCTTCTAAACGAATTTCAGAATCTTCATGAACAAGTCTATTCGCAAAAAGATTAGCACTTGTTCCATTTTTCAAATATTTTGTTACTATTCTTTTGAATTTTCGCCAACTAGAAACAGTTATTTCTTTATCTCTATTGTTAGAACCAGCTTCGCATTTTGATTGAACATGCTCTAAGAAATCTTCCCAACTTTGACAATTGTTAAAACCATCTTGCCCTGACATTATACAATTTATTATTGAATCCATTGTTTGATTTGGATCATCAATATTTGAAAATAATAAATCTAAATTTTCCTTATCTTGTTCATAAATAAATTTATATTTTTCTGCTTTATTACAACGGAGTTGGTCTTCTAAGATTTCTTTACCATACGTACCTTCATTATTTCGATCATACGGATAGAAATATTTTACATTTTTAAAAGGCTCTGTATCTAATCCTAAATCCTTATACTCTTTTTGTATATTCTTATACTTTTGATTTTCATATTGAGTTGGCTGTTCATCAATAGATAAAAGATCCTTGCCTTTTACATTCAAAAATACAAATGCAATATTTTCATCTTCTTGTATTGCTCTATCTTGAATTGATTTCAATAAAAACATTGCATAAGAAGTTTTAGCTGCCAGACCAGAAATACCAGAAATATTTAAATGTGCACCTTCTGGTCCAATTAAGAATTCTGAATTTAATTTGACTGGCAATTTAACTTTATCATCAATATTATCTGTATTACTGTACATTTCTAAATATCCACAAATAATTGGATTTTTAACATCTTTTAAACCTAAGGCAGCTTCTATTTCATCCTGAGTAGCTAAAAATACTTGAGCATCGTTTTGTACTGGAATATAAATTGACTTATCATTATAACAAAATTTAGCTTTTACATAATTCATGCCAATTCTTAATGTATTTGGTTGGATGTTTGCATCCCCAAAGTCGCTAGAAATATAATTATTTAAATATCCTGTAGAATCCGTTATGTGAAAAATTTCCTGAATAACACCATAAGTATAACTTCCATTAATATGAGAAACTTTCACGACATCAAAAGGATTTAATATTAAATTTGTATCTGTCCAAAAATGAAATTCATCTATAGTTGTAGGATTTTTTTCTGTTGCTGCAATTTTTCCAATTAACTTACTCATATTTACTCCTTAGAACATATTCAAGAAAAAAGTATTACTTATATATTGACTTTTTACAAAAGTTTCAGTCAAATATATTGGATATATGTGATTTGCCCATCTATTATCATTACCATAACATACTGGGTTTCTTTCATTAATTATATTGGCACTAATCAAATTGATCTCGTTAGTATTTAATCCTTTCTGTTGTTCTGTATCTTTCATTAGAATTTTCTCAACCTTTACAACACCGTCAAAAGGACCTTGACAATGATCCGCAGATCTTATACGCACATACCATATAGCAAACTTTTCATTTCCTGTATGTTCTGATTCATACATAAAAGCAGGTGTTCGGTGGTAAATTGGTAATTCCGCAATATCTTTAGCCATGCTTGTTTTATCCTTTTTCCTTGCCAAAGAAGGATTAAATGATTTTGAAATGCCAACAACTGCTGAATAATTATCTCTTATTGATGCGTACGAGTATTTATTTACCGTTTTAGAACCATACTCTTTGTATTCTAATGATCCATCTTTAACCATATATGCATCTTTGCTTAAATAATTTTCTTTAGCCAAATTTGATACTAATTCTTTTTCAAGTTCAATCATCCGATCTTGTACTTTTGCAACTGCAAGATTTTTAGAGTCTTGATCTTTTTTAGGCGTATAAAATAGAATTTTATCAATATTTATGTTTATTTTATTAAAAGAACTTGTATATAAATTTATTTTAGTTTTAATATTTTCAAAATATTGTTCGTGTCGAGTATTATCGGGATTTGCATCTATTGGTAACACAATTACATTTTCATTAACAACTTTTAATTTTTTGATTTTCCGTTCATCTCGTCTACAGCAACCAACACCAATTTGTCCTGTTATGATAGGATAGACTTTCTGATCATATGCAATGTCATCTATTTTATAAACTCGTCTTGAACCATCTAAGAAAAATTTAAACAGAGGTTTATCTTTTGATATATCCTTAACTAATTTTCTTAAATCAATATAACCTTGTTGCTTTTCAGTTTCTCCGCTTTTATCAACAACGATTTCTTTTTCTTCTGTATAATCAATTGTTGAAACTTTTTCAGTATCAATAGAATATTTTTGAGAACGAAAACATTTTCCCTTTGTTTCTCTTTCGATTATTGATAAAATCTCTTTCATCTACCATACTTTCTTGCATATCTGCAATTCCGAACATCCTATAGGAATTCTACCATAAAAATATTAAACATTAATTTAATTAAGAAATCTGACAATTCCTAACTTTTGCAACAAGGTTGCTTATTTCAAAACCCTTCCCGATATGATGAATTAAAAGGAGGAAGAAATGGAAGAAAATACAAATAGCAGCATTGAAGATAAATTGAATGAAGTGGGTCACATATTACTCTAGACCAAGCGTTTAACTAGGCTTAGTGCGTTAGCTTTTGATGCTTGTGTGATAGATGAAGAGTTACAGCTGTAGGATAGTCTAGAGTATTATTTCGTTTTGCGCCAAATTGCAAACTTGCTAAATAAAATAGAAAACTTGATTCAGGATCAAGTTCTAAGGTTTATTACTCGCATAAATTAACATGGTGCACAGAAATTTACTCTTGCGTTAATATGCAATTATGAAAGGATTGCTCATTGTTAGAATGAGACGCCTGTTATAAACACCATAAACAGCTAGATACACGTATACAAATACAAAGGAGTTAATTTTTATGTGCGATAATAACGCATTAAATCGATTAGAAAATAAACTTTCGGACGCAAGAATGATTTTATACGATTTACAAGTATTCATTAAGCTCGGCGCCCTCGCTAGTGATTCCGGTATTATTGATGATAATTTACAGTTAAATAAATGTAGCGATGATTATTACATACTTTTTAAAACATTGAATAAGAAGTTAGAAGAAGCAATTAAAGTTCTTCAAACAGATTAGAGGGTTTAACATTTAAGGCACGTGCTATTTTAAAAATATTTTCAACAGTTGTATTTCTTTCGCCTCGTTCAATCATACCGATAAAATTAGGCGACATATCAAGAATTTCAGCCAATTCAAGCTGAGTTAAGTTTTTGTCAATCCTTAATGATTTTAATCGCTTGCCAAATTTTTGTAAATCTCTCTTGCTCATATTTTAATTTTCGTGGTAATATGAGATTAATTGAACAAACTGAGCGTGCGTTTATATGGGTTATTTATATAAATAGCAATACTTTAAGAGCTAATACTGTTTGTGTTTTAGAAAGGTGATTTTATGAAAAAAGTTTTGATTTTGTTTGTTGCATTAATGTTTTTTGTATCAATAGCGGAAGCAAAAAAGCCTACTTCAGAGGATATTGCGCCAATCGGATTTAAGATTTTAAAAGCTAACAATATTCAAAAAAGAATGGTATTTAAATATACTTTTTTTATTAAAAACCCTAGAGCAACACTGGATTATAAGCCGGAAAATATTGGTTTAGATTATACAGGCAGAGTTTTATGGGTGTATGATGATGCTTTAGATTTAGTTGATAATGAAGATGAATTAGCAGGACTTTTAAGCCATACAATAGCCATGGGTGAAAATTCATACAAAGGTTTATTTAGAGGCTTTTTCTCTCATTTTGCTTATATTATTTCTCCAAGACCAAAAGAAAATAAAGCTGATTTAAAAGCGGTGGATTATATGACAAAAGCAGGTTATAACCCATTAGCGTTAATTGCAATTTATAGTAAAACACTTGCTCAAACTCGCTATGAATGGTGTCATTATTATCCATTAGCAACAAAGAGGATGGTAAATATTTATGAATACATTGCAAATAATTATCCTCAATATTTAAAAAACAATGCTTATGAAAATAATGTTTATTATCAAAATTTCTTGTTTAATACAACTAAAGAGATGAAGAAATTAGAAAAGAAAAATAGATAAAAAGAATAGGATGATTTAATGTTAAAATTGCTTTTTTTGATTGTTGCTTTTATGGTTTTTCTTTTAATGAAACTACTAACTGCAGGAGTTGGGTTTTTAGGTGTTATGTTTGATAAACAAGGCACATTTATAAATTTTGCAAAACAATATCTAAAACATGCACCAATAAGCTACGCTACATTAACGCCATATTTAGCAAGACTGGTTGATATGATTTTTGAATATTCAAAGAAGCGCAATTATAAACTTACAGATGAAATTGATGTTTTAGAGGCAAGCTTGCAAATTTGTGTAACAAAAATTGCAAATAATGAATTGAAATTATTGCCATCTAATAACAAACCTTTGCCTATTGTTGACGGTTTTATTTTGGCTAATAATTTTATGAATGAAAATAATATAATTTAGTAAATTATCAAATTGAAAAAACTCTTAAAAATAAAGTCTACCCTGGATGCTCCGTCTTGAATTTTGACAACTCGTAATTTTAGTATTCCGCTTTTTGGGCTTTGCCCAAACGCTCCAAAAAATTACTCGAGCATACGGGCTCACAACGAGCTAAAGCTCTGTTCCGCCCTAGTCAAAATTCGCTCGAACGCCGCGTTCTCATCGCACTATAAAGTATTAAAAAAAGGATAAGAAAAACTTATCCTTTTTTTAATCTACCCTGGATGCGATTCGAACAGGGACCCCTAGCCCACACATAACCTGAATAAAAAGACTAAAGCATTGTAGGGGGATGCTGAGAATCCTTCAGGTTATATAACGCAAAAACTCCCTTGGATGGGAGTTTTTAAGTTATCTACCCTGGATGCTCCGTCTTGAATTTTGACAACTCGTAATTTTAGTATTCCGCTTTTTGGGCTTTGCCCAAACGCTCCAAAAAATTACTCGAGCATACGGGCTCACAACGAGCTAAAGCTCTGTTCCGCCCTAGTCAAAATTCGCTCGAACGCCGCGTTCTCATCGCACTATAAAGTATTAAAAAAAGGATAAGAAAAACTTATCCTTTTTTTAATCTACCCTGGATGCGATTCGAACGCATGACCTACTGCTTAGAAGGCAGTTGCTCTATCCAGCTGAGCTACCAGGGCTTAATTACATTTTGATAAATCAACCAGTATATTCATAATATCAAATAAATCAAACCATGCAAGCATTTTTTAAAATAAAGGTATTTCAACCCTAAATTCAGTTCTATAAGCGCCCTCTAAGGGTACATCAAAACTTTTAAAAGAAATGTCTCCTTTATGTTTTTCAATAATTTTTTTACAAATTGCAAGTCCCAAACCTGTTCCCTGCCCCTTTTTCTTTGTTGTAAAACCGGCTTGAAAAATTTTATCTTTTAACTTTTTATCAATTCCTGCACCGTTATCCAAAATGCTGACAACCAAAAAATCATCTTTTATTTCGGTTTTCAACTTAATTTTGCCGACATAATCAACATTTTGTTTTTTCACTTCTTCAATGGAATGAACTGCATTCATCAAAATATTCAAGAATACTTGATTTAACATATTAGGATAACATCCCACAAGAGGAATATCGCCATAATCCTTAATAATTTCAAAACCATTTTTAATCCTGTGATGAATTAAAACAAGAGTTAAATCCAATTCTTCATTTATATTTGCCTCTTGCTGCACCATCTCATCCAGCCTTACAAAACGTTTTAGAGATTGCACAATATTTGTAATTCTTTTAATAGCTTCTCTATCAACAATATTTATCTCTTTTAAAATATCAAGTGTGCTAATATCAAAATTATTAAAAACTTTCTCCATCATTTCATTATTAGCATTTATCGCTCCTAACGGAGTATTAATTTCATGGGCAACAGAAGCAACCAACTGTCCCAAGCTTGCCATTTTTTCTGAATTTATCAGCTGAAGCTGCGTTTCTTTGAGTTCTTTAATAGCAGCTTCCAATTCTTCTTTTTTTTGTGAAATTTGATGAAACAAACTTGCCTGTATTAAAGATGATGAAACAACCATTGAAATCCCGACCAAAAGCTCGCGTTCAATTTCTCCTATTTCTTTTTTAGGAGTAAAAATAACCGCTATTCCATACAATTGAGCATTTTTTAAAATTGGCATGATTATCCTTGTTGTTGAATTCAACAGCGGAATTGACGCCCCATCATGTTCTTTTAAACAAGTCTGGATTGAATTTTTACCTGAATGCAAATCATCTGTAATTTTTTTTGAATATATAACTTTCTCATTAATTTGAGGTGCATAAACCTCAGGATAAGTGTATTTAATTTCAAAACAATCTTTGTTATACTCAGCAAAATAACTTTTGCTTGCACCAAAAACAATACTTAATTCCTTTAAAGATTTTTCAATTAAAGTTTTAATATCAAGCTCATTTTTAATACTTATTGAAATTCTATTCAAAAGAGCCATTTTAACGGCTTGGTTTTGTGCTTTTGAATTAGTTGTCGCAAATTCAATATTTTGTATTCTTAATCTTTCATTTTCTTCTTTTAATTTTTCACTTCGCAATTCATTTGTAATATCGTAAAAATATACAATTCTATAACGCTTTTTAACGCTAAAAGCTTTTATCATAAAATGATAAAATTTATTTTCATCTTTTTGATAAGTAGCAAATGTTGTTAAATTGCAATCATTATCAATAGCATAAATAATCGGATTATAAGTCCTCAAATCTTCAGATCTTAAAAAACACATCTGATAAGCAAACTTATAATTCAATTTTGATAAACAATCCCAACCTTTTGAATTATTAAATTCAGCAAAAATTTTACGAAAAGAAATATTATGATATAAAATATCAGATTTTTTATCATAAATTACAATCGGTTCTTCTAAATTATGGTAAAAACTAATTAAAGCATTACTCATAGCATAAATTACATATCGTCCGTATCTTTTTTAGCATAAAATCCGAAAGGAAGCGGACTAAAAGAAGCAAGCTCTTTTTTCAAAATAAAAACCTGCTTATTTAAGGTGTTAACCTGTTGTCTTAAATTTTCATTTTCGGTCTTTGCGCGAATTAATTCAACGATGATTTCATCAAAACCATCCATTTTTTCGCTTAACATTTCACTCATCTTGTTAATTAAATTAGTTTCCAAACTATTTAATTTTTCCGAAATTTGAAACATTGGATGAGTTGTTGTAAGAGCAAGCGTTGTATCGTTTTTTATTCTGTTTTTTGCTTTTTGCAAAAAATTAATTTTTTTATTGGTATCAAGACTAATTTCATTTTTATTTGCTTCTTCAATCACTGATTTAGAAACATGTTCATTATTTTGAATATCTTGAGTTTGAGCATATAATTCTTTAATTTTTTTAAGCATATCTACATCTTTTTTTGTAAAATATGCGTTCCCCATCTCATCTGTTTTTGGTTTAAGGCAAGCTTTTTTGCACAGTGTAACCACTTCTTCTATATCGCTATCTAATAAAACCTCTAGCTCTTCAACATTAACTCTTTGCTCTGTTTGCAACTTCTTAACTGTATTAAATAACGATTCTTGCACGAATCTCTCCCCTTTTAATCAACCAAATTAATCTATGGTAACTATTATAAAATATAATTTTAAAAAGGTAAAATATGTTTCAAAATTTTTATAAAATGTAATATAATTTTTTATGTGAGGAGATAATATTAAAATGACAGACAATAAAAAAGGGCTTTTTATAACCTTTGAAGGTGCTGACGGGTGCGGTAAAACAACTCAAATTGAGTTATTGGAAAAATATTTAAAATCAAAAAAATTTGAAACAATTGTTACATTAGAACCGGGCGGATCTGATATAGGAAAAAAATTAAGGCAAATTCTTTTGCATTATGACGGTTATGTTTCAGATATTTGTGAAATGTTTTTATATTTAGCCGACAGAGCTCAACACATTGAAACAGTTGTTTTAGAAAACATTAAGAAAAATAAAATCGTACTTTGTGACAGACACATTGACTCAACAGTTGCATATCAAGGATATGCCAGAGGTCAAAATATAGAACAAATCAATTTGTTAAATAATATTGCAACAAAAGGCTATAAACCGGATTTAACATTTGTTTTTGATGTAGATAGCGAAATTGCCCAAAAAAGAGTCGGAAAAGAAAAAGACAGGTTAGAACAAGAAAGTTTAGAATTTCATAAAAAAGTTAGAAACGGATACTTAGAACTTGCAAAAAAATACCCGAAAAGAATAAAAGTAATCAATGCAAATCTTTCAATAGAAGAAGTTTTTGAACAAGTTAAAAAAATAATAGATGAAATACTATGAAAAAATCATTATTTATAATTTCAATATTACTTTTAAGCTACAGCAAAGCCAGTCTTTTGTTTAATCTTGAAACGGGATTAAATGAATACAGATTAAACAATTACGATTTTGCAAAAAATTATTTTATAAGTTATATAAACAACAATCCAAATGATAAAGACGGCTATTTTTGGTATGCAAAAACACTTGAAAAACTGGATATAAAAAAATATTCTCCATTAATTTTCGAAAACTATAAAAAAGCTTATGAGTTAACCCTCAACGATAAAAACATAGAAAAAATAACATTTAGTTCAGCAAAAAATCAAAATATTGAAGATTATTTTGATATGTCAATAATGTATTTTGAACAAGGAAACCTTAAAACTTCAGAACAATATGCAGATTTAATGCTTAAAATAAATCCAAAATCTCCAAGCGCATATTTCATAAAAGCCAAAATTGCCCTTGTGAAAAACAACAAAGAAAAAGCCAAAGAATACATAAATCAAGCGATTATTTTTAATAATAAATACATAGAAACAAATCTTGCAAAAGCACTGGAAATAAATGAAATTCCCGAAATAACCCAACAAATGTATAATATATATGCTCTTGAAGCATATTTTAGCGGCAATATTGAAACAGCAATAAAATATCTTGAAAAAAGCAAAGAAAAAAATCCCCAAGATATTGACACAAACTCCCTGCTTTTAGAGTTATACATCAACAATAACGATTTAGACAAAGCACAAAAACTATCTGAAGAACTTTTAAAACAAAACTCAAAAAATATTAATATAAAACTGCTTTGCGCCAAACTATATAAGCTGACAAAGCAAAATGACAAAATTGAAAACACTCTATTAGACGCATATAAAATAAACCCCAATAATAAATACACTTTGCTCATGCTTGGAAATTACTATCTTGAAAAAAAAGACTATATTTCATCAAAACAATATTTTGAACAATTAACCAATATTAACGATGAAATGTATGAAGCATATTTTGGTTATATCTATTCTTTGATTCAATTAAATGACATTGAAAAAGCACTGCCACTGACAAGAAAAGCAATAACGCTAAATCCCAAAAATAGCGAAATGCAATATCTTTTGGCACTTATATGCACATCCCAAGCCCAATATGATGAAGCAGCAAATTATATCATCGAAGCAATAAAAAATGATGAAAATCCGCAATACTATATCAAACTTGCAAAACTAAACTATATTTTAAAAAAATACCCTCAATCAATTATTAATTTAAAAGATGCCCTTTCTTTAAATCAATTCTCTCAAGACAAAGAAGCGATTGATGAATATATGCTGAAAAATTATATTAAACTTGAAGACGAAAAAAACACGGCAAACTACCTAAAAGGCAAATTAAAACTTGACAAAAACAGAATAATATATAAATATATTTTATATAAATTATATAAATTACAAGGTAATGAAAAACAAGCAAGTTCTCAACTTAAAGAGCTTAAAAAAATTAAGCCAAAAACCCTGATTGATTATCTTGATTTGTCAGAAGTTCAATTTGAGGAAAAAGGAATAGAATTTGGTATTAAAACTTTAAACAACGGAATAAAAAAATATCCCGACACAAAAAAACTATATGAAAAAAAGCTTGAATTCTATTTTATTGACCAAAATCAAGAAGAAATCAAAAAAACCATTGAAGAAATGAATAAAGCTTTCAAACAAATTGCCCAAAAGGGTAATATACAAAAATAAAGTTGTTTAATATCATAGCCTTGTTAGGGAAATAGGAATTAATGCTGAAATGAAACCTATTACGTTATATCTGGTTGATGATTACCTGCTCACCAGAATTTCACAAAGGTTATATTTTACAACCGATAATTCATTTGAAATACTTGCCGAGCTTTCAAACCCTCAAGACTGCCTAAAACATATGAAGAAAAAAGAGGCAGACGTGATTTTAATTGATATTGAACTTTTAAATCAAATTGACGCTAATGCAATTAAAAGATTGAAAAAAGATTACCCCCAAACAAAGGTAATCATAGGCACCTCAAATTTAAGAGATGAAAGGCTTTTAACATTTTTAACATATGGAATTGATGGCTTTATTCTAAAAAACTACAATACGGACATTAAAAAAACCATACAAATGGCAGTAAACAATAAATTTTATATTGATTTAAAACTATTGCAAAAAGCTTTTTTAAACATGCCCATGCCTGAAACAATTTATCTTGAAAATTTCTTAGAAAATAAAAAATTTATAAACAGCCTCACATCGAGAGAAATTCAAGTTTTAAAATATTTAATCGAAGGATACACCAACACACAAATTGCAGCTAAAATGGCTGTTTCAATCAATACAATAAAAGCCCATGTGGGAAATATATTAGAAAAACTTAATGTGCAAGACAGGGTTCAAGCTGTAGTTAAAGCACTAAGAACAGGGCTGTTTTAGGAGGCAGAGTGTTTCACAAGAAAAAATCATTAAAAAAAATAAAACAAAAATTCAAAAAAATAAAAAACAAATACGAAACAAAATTAAAAAATCTTAGAAATAAATACACCTGTATTTTAACCCATGATATTAAAACTCCTCTTTTGGCACAAAATCAAACCCTCAAACTCTTATGCCAAAATCATTTTGGTGAACTTAATATTTCTCAGAAAGAAATGCTTGAAGAAATAATTAAATCCAGCGATTTTTTATTGGAAGTTATTTCAAACGCTATTTTTATGGCAAGATATGAAAACGAAAGACCTGTTTTTAACATAGAAAAAATAAATCTACTAAAAGAAGTTTATGAGTGTTGCGAAAAAATAAAATATTTTGCCCAAGATAAAGGTCAAAAAATTAATATCAAAGCCAACAAAAACATAAAAATTCAAGCAGATCGAAAACTAACCCAAAAAATAATATACAATATATTATCGGGTGCAATTTTTTGCGGTTTTGAAAACTCTGATATTGAAATCAGAATTAAAGAAGATAAAAATAATATTTCTTTTTTAACTAAAAATAAATCAATTTATATGACCCAAGAAAAACTAAAAAGTCTTTTTGAAGACAAGAAAAATCTTTGTGATTTTAACCAACTGGGCATGAGCCTTAATTTAAACATTGCTTCAAAATTAATCAATGCCCACAAATGGGAAATAATAGCTAAATCACAAAAAAATAACTCCACAGTTTTTGGTTTTACATTGAAAAAAAGTTAATAATTTGAACCAAAATAAGGATTATATTTTTTTTCATAACCTATTGTTGTTTTATCGCCGTGTCCTGGATAAACAGTTATGTTTTCATCCAAAACAAATAATTTATTTTTAATGCTATCTTCGATTTCCTTGTAATCTCCGCCAAAAAGGTCACATCTTCCTATTGAAGCCCTAAATAAAGTATCGCCCGAAAATAAAACATCATTAATTAAATAACATACCCCGCCCTTTGAATGACCTTTTGTGTGAATAATTTTTATTTCCGTATTTCCTAAAGTCAAATTTTTAGTGTTTTCATCCAATAAACCGTCTATGCAAGGAACTTTAATCTCATCTATTCCGGCCATAGAACATTGCAAGGGTACTTGATTTAACAAGGGTAAATCATCTTTATTCATCATAACAAGTGCTGATTGAAATTTTTCTTTCATTTTTGCAACACAATAAACATGGTCAAAATGCCCATGGGTTATTAAAATATATTTTAATTTAATTTTTTTATTTTTTATTTCTTTTTCAATTTCATCAACCGAAGAGGTACAATCAACAATAACACCTTCAAGAGATTTTTCATCATAGGCTAAATATGTTGTTGCACCGAATATTCCGTTTGGATATGCTAAAATTTTCATTAATATTTCCTTTTGAATTTCAATTTTTCATATTCGGATTTTAACATATAAACGAAATTTTTTACAAAACTAACAGGAACACTGTCTTTATAAACACTATATAATATTGCCCGCATGCGTCTGTCTGAAACATCAAAATGCCTTTGAAGCTCTTTTATATAGTTATTTATATATTCTTTAACTTTTAATTCTTCAGCATCATCTATCGTATAAATTCTTTTCATAATACACCATTCATAATTATATTTTAATTAAGCAATTAACACTTTTCATTAGAATAACGCACGATATAAGACAATATACACAAGTTTACATTACTGTGCTAAAATCTTGATTAACTAGATGGTTTTTAATATTCTACTTGTAAAAACAATTGTTATGAATATGAAAAAATATAATTTGAACATAGCTAAACTATTGAGTTTATTTTTTATATCATGCCTAATGCTCTTTAATTCACAAAAAGCATTCGCAATCAGGATAGGATTAAATGAGGGCGTTAAAAAAACATATATAGGCAGCTCTCAAAATGCAACATTTTCAGATGCCCATACAGGAAAGTTGCTTTTTATTTCTCGTTCTTTTTTCCCTTATTCAATTAAAGCATACGGCAATTCCATAGCTGTTAAAGTCAAAGGAAGATACTACGATTGCTCCACAAACGCATTATTTATCCAAAATCCGCAAAGTAAAGGTTTTTTAGCTACAAAGAAAAAATGGTATAGAGGCGATATAATTATTTACAACATAAATGGTGCTTTAACCATTGTTAACTCGCTGCCCCTAGAAGAATATTTAATGGGAGTAGTGCCGTCTGAAATGCCTTCAAAGTGGAACTATGAAGCCCACAGGGCGCAGGCAATTGCTGCAAGAAGCTACGCTTTAGCTAACCTTAATAAAAGAGGTTCACACGGCTATGATTTAAAAGATACCCCCCAAGACCAAGCCTATGGGGGAGCAAGCAGCGAAACTCCCCAAACAACCCATGCAGTATTATCCACAAGAGGCGAAGTTTTAACTTACGATAACAAAATCATTCCGGCATACTACCATGCCTCATCAGGAGGAAAAACAAACTCAGCAGGAAAAGTTTGGAATCATGATTTACCATATATTCAATCAGTTGATGGTTTTGATAAAGGAATTAAAAAAAATGGTCATGGTGTAGGCATGAGCCAATATGGCGCCAATAACCTTGCTAATAGAGGATTTAGCGCAAGACAAATTTTGAATTATTTTTATAAAGACATTAATTTTTCTCAAATTAAATTTAAAAATGATTAATTCTATTAATTTATAGTGTTAAACCCTTGCCAAAGTTCAATAAATGTGTATAATAGAGGGGTGTTATTAAAAAGGAGTTAGATATGAACAAAGAAGAATTAGTTAAAGCAGTTGCTGCTAGTGCCAAATTATCACAAAAAGACACAGCTGAAATCTTAGGTGCAACTATTGAAACTATTCAAAAAACAGTTGCTAAAGGCAAAAAAGTTACTTTAGTTGGTTTTGGTACTTTTGAAGCTAGAAAAAGAGCTGCAAGAGTTGGCAGAAACCCTCAAACAGGTAAAGAAATTAAAATTGCCGCTAAAACAGTTCCTGCTTTTTCTGCTGGTAAAAAATTCAAAGAATTAGTAAAATAGTTCTTAAATGAGTTTTTAAAAAGCCTGCTATTATAGCAGGCTTTTTATTTTTTCTTCAGTTTTTAAAATTTCATCCATATTTGAGTATCGAAGAGCAGTTTTTAATTTTTTCTTTTTAATAAAGATATTCACGCAATCAGGATTTTTGCACACATAAACACTTCTGCCCAGTTCTTTTGATGATGGATTAACTTTCAAAGTGCCATCAGGTAATTTTGTTATTTTAATCATTTGTGCTCTATCTTTCAATTCAAGACAAGCTTGACATTTTCTTAAAATTTCTTTCATAAAAATATTTTAAAATAAAATATTTTTCTTGCAAAATCCGCCGTCTTGGATTTTGACAACTCGTAATTTTAGAATTCCGCTTCTAATTTACTAATATAAATTAGCCTATTACCCCTAAAAAGTTTTGCTTTAGCAAAACATATATAACTTGGGCGAAGCCCGATAATTATGAGGCAGGCGGAAGTTTTCTTCTTTTCGGTTCACTTTTCTTCTTTTTCATTTCGCCGTTTGAGAGAAAAAAGAAGAAAAGTGAACAATTATGTAAAAACATTAATTAATTTTAATACTTCGCTTTTTGGGCTTCGCCCAGACACTCCATAAAATTACTCAAACAGGCGCACTCACTTCGTTACGTGCTAGTCAAAATCCGCTGTCTTGGATTTTGACAACTCGTAATTTTAGTATTCCGTTTTTTGGGCTTCGCCCAGACACTCCATAAAATTACTCAAACATACGGGCTCACAACGAGCTAAAGCTCTGTTCCGCCCTAGTCAAAATCCGCTGTCTTGGATTTTGACAACTCGTAATTTTAGTATTCCGCTTTTGGGCTTCGCCCAGACACTCCATAAAATTACTCAAACAGGCGCACTCACTTCGTTACGTGCTAGTCAAAATCCGCTCCATAAAAGGATTTTAAAGAATTTTTTTTCTCTTTTTTGAAAAACGTGATAAAATAAAAGCGTAATGATATTTTTAGAAAGGAGTTTTCATTATGTGGGAAAAAGACATTAACATAAATGAAATTAAAGAAATCAGAACTAGAACCTGTGTTTATTTTGGTGTTGGCGCAATTAAAAAAATAAATGATATTGCAGCTGACCTAAAATCTAAAGGTATTGATAAAGTAATAGTTATGTCAGGCAGAAACGCTTATAAAGCAACAGGCGCTTGGGATTACGTTGAAAAAGCTTTGAAAGATAACTCTATCGGATACATCAACTATGATAAAGTTACACCAAACCCCACAAATGAAGCTATCAATGAAGCAGCCAAAATGGCTAAAGAATTTGGTGCAAAAGCTGTTATCGCAATAGGCGGAGGTTCTCCAACAGATGCCGGTAAATCAGTTGCAATTTTATTAGAATACCCTGATAAAAACGCTAACGATATTTATGAATTTACTTTTACACCCACAAAAGCAGCTCCAATTGTTGCAATCAATTTAACTCACGGCACAGGAACAGAAACAAACAGATTTGCCGTTGCAACTTTAGTTGAAAAAGATTATAAACCTGCAATTGCATATGATTGCATTTATCCTACATATGCAATTGATGACCCTAAATTAATGACAAAATTATCACCAAAACAAACAAAATATGTTTCAATTGACGCCCTAAATCACGTTATTGAAGCAGCTACAAGCAAAGTTGCTTCACCATACACTGTTTGCTTAGCTTATGAAGTTGCAACAATGATTGCAAAATATCTTCCAAAAGCTAATGCAAATCCTGATGACCTTGAAGCTAGATATTTCCTAGCTTATGCTGCAATGCTTGGCGGTGTTTGCTTTGATAACGGCTTATTACACTATACTCACGCATTGGAACACCCTCTATCAGCCGTTAAACACGAATTATCCCATGGCTTGGGCTTAGCTATGATTTTACCTGCAGTTATTGAAAATATCTGGGAATCTAAAAAACAAACTCTAGCCCACATTCTACAACCTATTGCACCTGAAATCAAAGAAACAACAAGCGCAAAAGAAGCTTCAGATATGGTTTATGAATGGCTAAAATCAGTTGGTGTTCCTAATAAATTAAAAGATGAAGGCTTCAGCGAAAATGACCTTGACAGATTAGTTGAATTAACATATACAACTCCATCTTTAGAAGGATTGCTGCAAATTGCTCCAACAATGGCAACAAGAGAATCTGTTAAAGAAATTTATGCTAAATCATTATAAAATTTATTTATATAATAATAGCCGATGTATTAACATCGGCTATTATTTTGCTTAAATTCAACCGCGCTATAATTCGAGCTTCAAAAGGTTCTGTTCCTGTGGAATTTGCGCAAGCGCAAATTCTTACGGTACTTGGGTACGGTTTCTCAAACGTCAAAGCTCAACGCTCCTGCCTGCGTATGTTCCTGTGGGACTTCGTCCCACGTCACTTTAGTCCAGTATTGGGCTGTCTGTCAAAACTCAACGTTTTGACATCACGCCCTCACATCCTTTTGCCTTTTCATTCTCGTCTAACTCCGTCGGAGTAAGACTCGAATTTCAAAGGATCGGCACACACCTTATGCCTTTTTCGCTCTCGCTAAGTCTATCAGACTAATGCTCGAGCTTCAAAAGGTTCTGTTCCTGTGGAATTTGCGCAAGCGCAAATTCTTACGGTACTTGGGTACGGTTTCTCAAACGTCAAAGCTCAACGCTTCGACGTTCTCGGTACACACCTTATGCCTTTTTCGCTCTCGCTAAGTCTATCAGACTAATGCTCGAGCTTCAAAAGGTTCTCCACTATGCCTTTTAGAGCAATTTTTACATGAAAATAACTTAATCCACCCTGCATATATATTGCCCAAGGCTCTCTAGTGGGGCCATCTGCAGAAAGTTCAATAGTAGAACCCTCAATAAAACTTCCGCCCGCCATTAAAAGATTACAATCATACCCCGGAACCGTATCTGGAATTGGTGTTAAATAACTCTCAACAGGGGAATATCTCTGCACCATAGCACAAAATGCCTGTTGCTCTTTTTCATTATTAAATTGAATAGTTTGAATAATATCTGTTCTTTTTGTTCTTGATGATGGAAAGGTAGTAAATCCCATATCCTCAAAGACTTTTGCCGCTAAAATTGCGCCTTTATGAGCATTTGATGTTATAGATGGCGCCATAAAAAATCCCTGAAGCATAATTCTTGTTTGATTATGCATAGCGCCACCCTCAGCACCAATACCGGGGGCTGTTAATCTTCTTGCTGCCATATCAACATATTTTTTCTTTCCTGCAATGTAGCCTCCTGCTTCAACAATACCGCCGCCGGGGTTTTTAATTAAACTTCCTGCAATTAAATCAGCGCCAACTTCAGTTGGTTCTTGTTTTTCAATAAATTCCCCATAACAATTATCAACAAAACAGCATATTTCAGGATTTTTAGCTTTAACAATTTTAACTATTTTTTCAATATCAGCTATAGATAAAGGTTTTCTTAGAGAATATCCTCTTGAGCGCTGAATTAAAACCATTTTTGTATCAGGTAAAAGATATTTTTCAACATTTTCATAATCAACATCCAGCCCGTCTTTTAGAGGAATTTCAGAATATTTAACCCCATGACCCATTAAGCTTGTATCAAAATCATCGCAATTTTGCCTTGAACCTATAATTTGCTGCATGGTGTCATAAGGTTCGCCCGCAATAGAAACCAACCTATCGCCATATCTTAAAACACCAAATAAAGCGCAAGCTATGGTGTGAGATCCTGAAACAAAATGAGGTCTAACAATTGCAGCTTCTGTTTTAAAAGTGTCGGCAAAAACTTTATCTAGTGCTTCTCTGCCCATATCATCATGGCCATAGCCGGTTACAGTATAAAAATGTTCTTCGCCAATTTTATTATTATAAAAAGCGTCTAAAACTTTTTTTTGATTGTATTCGGTTATTTCATCAATATATTCAAAAATATCTTTAATTGAATTTTGCGCACTTTCAACTATTTCATTTGCTTTTAATTTTAAATCTTCCATTGTCTTATTTCCTTTTCAATAAGACAATTTTAGCATTAAAAAATTATCTAACATAATAAATCAAATTGTTTTTAGCAAATTCACTTTGGGCTAATTTGTTTAGCGCGCGTTTTTCAATTTGTCTTATGCATTCTTTAGTTACACCATAAGAATTTCCAATTTCTTCAAGTGTTTTTTTGTTTTTATCTTCAAGACCAAAGCGTAAAACTATGACATTTTTTTCTTTTTCTTTTAAATTTTCAAGAGCTTTTTTAATATCTTTTTTTAATTCATTATCAATAACATCACGCTCTACGTTTTGCTTTTCATCTTCAATTATTTCATTTAAAGTTAATTCCTTGTTTTGTGTTAAAGTTACACCGGATTCAATGGAAAGGGCTCTAGTATAAACATTTAAAAAAGTATCAATTTTTTCAACGGATAGATTTAATTTATCTGCAACATCTTTTTTAGAAACTTCTCTATTTTCTTTTTGTTCCATTTGTTGTTTTGTTTTTTTATAGCGAGATAGTGTTTCTTGAATATAAACAGGAATATTGTATGCGTAAGTTTGTTCTGAAATTGCTTTAAACATTGCCTGTTTAATCCACCAAGAAGCATAAGTTGCAAATTTAAAACCTAATGATGGATTAAATTTTTCAATTGCAACCACAAGCCCAAAAATACCTTCTTGAACTAAATCAGAATTAGACAATGAGCTTGATTGAATTGACTTTTGAGCAATTTTTTGAATAAGAGGAATATTTTTTTCGATTAATTGATTTCTTGCCCAAACTTCGCCTTGTTTTGCTTTTAAAATTAATTCAATTTCAGAAAATTCATAGTTATTTTTAAAATTTTGCATGATAAATACCCCTTTGCAACACAAAGAAACTACACTAATAAATCTTAGTCTAACCATTAAATAAATTTTCTGCTTCGACAAATTTAAAATAAGATATAAACTGTATATCTTTAATATATCATCTAAAATCATGTTTTTCAAGAGGTTTATTAAGACATGTTAAGTTAGAGTTGTTTTTTTAAAGGCATTTTTAACATATCTTAATAATGCTAATTTCCTTATATATCGCAGTTTTAAGGATATTTATTAAGAAATGTAACAAACTATTACATATTAAGCAATTCTATACACAATATATACTTTATATATATAAGAGAGAAAGTAAAAACAAAATACGAGGAAAACCAATATCTAAAATCTCCCCTTTCAGAAACTGAAAGGGTTTTTTATTGTCTAAAACTTAATATATACTTAGAAAAATAAAAAATTTCTTGAAGAAACGCAAGCTTTGTAGTATTTTTAAAGTGTATATAGTTTACGAAATAAGGGTTAAGGATTAATTATGGTTAAAAAACTTATCACTCAAGACACCAGAATGTTCTTGACGGGTAATGAAGTTATTGCTTATGCGGCAAATGCAGCAGAAGCAGAATTTATGTATGGCTACCCGATTACACCGCAAAATGAAATTATGCACACTTGGTGTAAATTGCTTCCAAAAACAGAAGCAGGTTTTTTGCAAACAGAAGACGAAATTTCAGCAGGCTTTTCTACCATAGGCGGTATTTTAGCAGGCAAACGTGCTTTTACGGCTACAGCTGGCCCTGGAAATGTTATCATGCAAGATGCTCAATCTATGGCTGAAATGATGAGAATACCTTTTGTTTGCGCTGTTATGCAAAGAGGCGGACCATCAACAGCTACCGTAATTTATGCTCAACAAGAAACTCGTTTAACTTGTTTTGGCGGAAACGGCGAAGGCTTCAGAATTGTTTATTCAACAGCAGGACACCAAGATTTATTTGATTATATGATTAAATCATTTAACACAGCTTGGAAATATCGTTTCCCAACATTCATGCTGGCTGACGGCTACCAAGGAAAAATGAGAGAACCTGTTACATTATATGATCCAGCTTCTCGCGGTATTACGATGGAACCGACTCCGGCTGCTCTTAGAGCCCCCGGAATAATCGGAGTAGATAGAGAGGCAACTCATTTAAGAAATACATTCAATCTTGAAGAAGAATTAATGGAACAACTTGATAAATATCAAATTGATTATGACAAAATGAGCAAAGAAGTTGAAGAATATCTTGAATATAAAGCTGAAGATGCCGAAGTGCTTATTATTGCCCATGGTATCGTTGCTCGCTCTGCTATGACAGCAGTTGACGAATTAAGAGCTAAAGGCATTAAAGCAGGCTTATTCAGACCAATTACAATAAGACCTTTGCCAACAGAACCTATGAGAAAAGCAGTTAAAAGAGCAAAACAAGTTCTGTTTACCGAATCAGCAAACGGACAACTTGCTCAAATGTGCTTAGAAAAATTATACGGACTTACAACACCATATCAAACATTATTTAAAATGGGCGTTGGTGTTACAGGTGATGACATTGTTGCTAAAGTTGAAACAATGGTTCGTGAAATGGCAAATGTGTAAATAATTAGTGAGGAAATAAAATGATTACAACATTGGATGTAAAACCTGATTTAGCTAAAGCACAAAATGCTGCTGCGGGCGCTTCAAAATTTTGCCCCGGCTGCGGTCATGGTATGATTTTAAAAACTTTAGCTAAAACAATAGATGAATTAGAATTAAACGAAAGAACCGTTTTTGGTTGTGATATCGGTTGTTCACTGCTATCTTGGAATTATATGAACCTTGATACCGTTCAAACACACCACGGCAGAACAACCCCTGTTATATATGGTGTTACAAGAGCTAACCCCGGAACCGTTGGTATTGCATACATGGGCGATGGCGGCGGTCTTGCAATCGGCGCTCAACACCTTGTTAACGCTGCAACAAGAAGTGAAAATTTACTTGTTATTGTTGCAAACAACACAAACTACGGTATGACAGGCGGTCAAATGAGCCCTACCACTATGCCTGGTCAAAAAACAGAAACAACACCATACGGTCGTGATTGCGAAGTTACAGGCAGACCGGCTAAAGCAGCGGAACTTGTTGCTTCAATTGCTGACCCTAATAAATCATATGTTGCAAGAGCTTCTGTTTCTAACCTTAGAAAATTAAATTCAGTATTTAAAAAAGCTCTTAAAAATGTAGCTAGTGGCGGATATTCTTTCGTTGAAGTATTATCTGTTTGTCCTTTGAACTGGAGAACAAACAACGAAGGTACTTGGGAAAGATTAAAAACAATGGAAGAATGTTTTGAAGTAAAAGAATTTCTTGTTAAAGAAGGATTGGAGTAAAATATGGCAAGAACAAAAATAGTTTTAGCGGGCGAAGGCGGACAAGGCGTTCAATCAGTTGCAAAAATCCTTGTTGAAGCAGGTTACGAAGCAGGAAAAGAAATTCTATACATTCCAAACTTCGGCGTTGAGCAACGTGGCGGCGTTTCAGTTGCTTTTTGTCAAATTGCCGATGAAAAAATCGGCGAACCTCGTTTTGCAAAAGGCGATATCATTATCGCACTTTCCGATAGAGCAATTGCAAGATGCGAAACATATACTTCTCCTGATTCTGTAGTAGTTTATGATTCATCTGTTTGCCATACAAAACCTACTGCAAAATGTAAGGAAATCATTGCTGTTGAAGCAAACAGAATTGCAAACGAACAATTAAGTGCTCGTGTATTTAATATCATGATTTTAGGCGTATTGTTAAAAGCAACAAATGTACTAAAACTTGAAGATATTAAAAATGCAATGGAAATTGCTCTTGGTAAGAAATTTGATGCTAAACCCGAATTAAGAGAATTAAACTACAAAGCTCTTGAAATGGGTATGGCTATGGTAGAGAAAGTTGGTGTATAAATGGCAGAAGAAATTCAATATAAAGGCTATAAAGTAGCTGATGTTGCTAAAGGAAAAGCTGATTGGTATATGTTCACAGATCTTTGCAAAGGCTGTGGCCTTTGTATGGTTAAATGTCCTAAAAAATGCTTAAAATGGTCAAAAGAGGTTGGTTTATATCAAACTCCCTGTGTTGAACCTGATCCTGAATTATGCATAGGATGCGGAACATGTGCTCTAACTTGCCCTGATAGCGCAATTAAGGTAGTTAAAAAATAAAATAGTTACAATAAACTAAAAACGCCGAGCAATCGGCGTTTTTAGTTTTATACTAAATTTAGCAAATAAAAATCTTTGTGTTTTTTCTAATATTATAAAAACGAGGATTAACATATGAAAATACAAAATATTCAAAACTTTAATTTTAACAAACCTATTTTTGGTATAAATAAAACCTATTCAATTCTAGGCGCTTCAAGCGTTCCAAAAGATGAAAAAGGCAAAAATGAATTGTTAAACTACATGCAAATGGCATCTGATTTCACAAAATATCTCGTGCAAAACCAAGACAGCATTATAACAGGCTGCGGCGACAAAGGTATTATGGGTGCAGCATATTATAGTGCTTATAATAACGGCTCTAAAGAACAAAATAAAGTTTTTATCATGCAGCCTGAATGGGGAGATGAAGATAAAGAACACTGTGAAATTCTTGGTTATACAACAAGTGAAGCTGAAAGAATTCAAAAATTCAGAGAAAATTCTGATGCTATGGTTATTTTTCCTGGGTCATGCGGAACAATGCAAGAATTAACCACTTTGGTTTCTCAAAATTATTATTCAAAAGATAAAAAACCCGTTATTTTAGTCGGCAAAGAATTTTTCAAAGAAATTGATTTACAATACCAAAATATGCTAAAAAACGGATATTTAAACAAAATTCAATCAACAGATGAATTATATAAAATAGTTGATAGTTTAGATGAATTAAAAGAAGCTGTTGAATAATCAATCAAATAATTTTCATACAACAAAACATAAAAATCTTAATTAATCTAAAAAACCAAATTTTCACTCTTCACTATTTTCATTTTTAATTATCGTTATGTATTTTTGCGTAGGACTATTTATGCTTTCTGGTTGAGTAAGTTGAATTAAGCCTTTATCAATCAAAGGATTTAATATTGCACTCTTAAAATGATGCCTACTCGTATAGCCTGTGCGTATTAAAATTTCTTTCAAGGATTTAGGTTCTACACAAAATTCTAAAATTGTCTTTTCAAAATATACTTTTTCACCTACTTGCTCAGTTTTTTGATTTACTTGCTCACCTACTTGCTCAGTTTTTTGATTTACTTGCTCACCTACTTGCTCAGTTTTTTGATTTATTTTCTCATCCAACTCAAAGATAGTTTTCTGGAAATAACTTGGGGATATATTAACGGAAAATAAATTATGTTTTAATTCAAATGTAAAAAGCGTATCATCCTTAATTATTGGATTATGCTTAGCATATTCACGACAATATTTAAATATTTTAGAAATTCCGGAGCCCAATTCTTCAACATATCCAATTCCTCTAAAAATTTTTATTATATTTGGATTTTTAGGATGATTTGTAACGTTATCAGGAGTAATATATCCTATTCTATATGGCTTACTTGTATTTTCAGCTATAATCTTATTTCGACCAATAATAAGCCTTGTTGGTTCAGCGCCAATATATTCTTTATGTACAAGCATATTAGCAATAAGTTCGCGAAATATATTTTCTCTAAGATTTATTCGCCTTGTACCATCCATGTAAAATGGAGCCGGCAAATTATTGGAAATAAATTTCATTGCAGAATCAAAACAATCTAAAAGGTTTGTTCTTAAAGTTAGTCTATCATCATATCTTTCAGTATCTTCAACTTGTTTTATCAAATCAAACTTAAAAGCAGGAACAACGGAAGCAATTTGTTCATCGGTACCGAAAAATAAAATTCCAGCAAGAGTAATACCTTGTTTTCCAGTAACAAAATCACTTCTATATAAAGAAGTACGCTTTAAAAATTGCTCATCATCTAACTCTGCCCAATCATTCTGTTCATTATTAAGTTTAGCTAATTTTTTAACTCTTTGAATTAAATCCTTTCTCAAATCTGCAATTTTTAAATATGGATAAATTTCATTTTCTGTGTATGTTGTATCCTTTAAACGATACAAATCAGACACTATTCTATTATTATTAGTAACGTTCACATCCGATTTATCATTTCTAATAAAAACCTTATTATTGTGCCTATGAACGACAGATGATTCTGGTATGTTTGCATATAAAATTATTTTATTTTCAATATTTTTTTCTTTTAATTCTATGCACACAGTTGGATTTATAATATTTGGATTATTCATAGCAGATGTAAAAGCATTTTTAATATTATTCACACAATCAGGAGAAATACCAATAATTTCCGAATTATCATTAACACCCAAAATTAAAGTACCACCTTGAGAATTTAAAAAGGCGCAAATTGTTTCATAGGCATCACTTGGAAATTCAAATAAAGCCTGCTTTAATTCTACTTTTGAATTTTCCCCTTGTTCAATTAGTTTCTTAATACGCTCTGACATGGTTCCATTATACAATACTTTTGGCGAATTTCATATGCTTTATGCTTTATAATTTATAATTAATAAAACCAAAAACTAATAATCTAGCAAACTTTTTATTTCATATGTTTTTAATAAAAAGTTATGCGCATTAACAATCAAAACCAAAAATTTGATAATATTTCAGCACTGGCTAAGCCTCTTAGTGCTTTTTATAATGCCAACGCAACAATCCCGACTCTTGCAATTGAAACAGGAGTTACTTTAGGTAGAGCCAATGTCGCAAATAAAACTTTCGGCAAACAAGAAGCCTTTGATAGATTAATTGAACAGGGTGTTAGTGCCGTAGTTTGGATTTATGGCGTTCAAATGCTTAAAAAAATCGGAGATTTTATAGGAAAAAATATTCTTAAAATTCCGCAAGCAAATTTTGATATTGGTTTTGATTATTTAAGAAATCCCATAAAAAACAATAAAATAAATCCGAAAGCCTACGGCTTTAAAGCAGCCAATATTCTTCTAAGCACTGCTTTAGCAACTTGTTTTATAGGTTTTATTTTGCCTAAAATAAGCTACAAATTAAGCAAAAAAGCTTCAAAAGAAGATAAAAAAGACACCCTTTTAAAAAATTATTCTTTTGAAGATTTTAAAAACAACCTAAATTCAAAAAATAAAGAAATCAAATTTACTTCTTTAGCGGATAAAGCAACAACAGCTGCTCATATTTTAGAAAACAATTCAACAGCAAGATTATTCATAACAGACATTGGAGTGGTTTCAGGAAGATGTATAAACGCTAAAACTCCGCAGATGAAAATAGGTAATCTTTTTAGAGATATTACATCAATGTATTTTTATTTATGTGCCACAAAACACACGGTAAAATTACTGAATAAACTGCCATTTTTAACTAAAAATGCCGATATCAACCCTAAAACTTTAGAAGTTATTAATCAAATGCTTGAAGAAAATAAAGACAAAATTGATTTCAATGATTTTCTAAAATCAACAATAGGTGAAATTTCAAAAGAAGATTTAGAAAAATTAGATAGTTTATTTAAAGATAAAAAAACCGTTTCATTAAACGAATTTTCTAAAGTTTTCCCTTCTAAAACAAAAAAAGCGGAATTGATGACTCAACTGCAGCCGTTTTTTAAAGAAAATCCGATTTTAGATAAAAATGAAGCAAAAGATGTTTTATCAAACGGACTTATTACAGAACCAAAATTCTTAAAATCAGTCTTTGAAAAAGCAACAGATGGAGCTTCATCTGATAAATTAAAATATATTTCAGCTAAAAAACTGGATTCTATAAGACAATCTGTTGTTGATTATATGAACCAAGTTAATTCTAATTTAAAAAACGGAGAATTTAACAATGATTTTCTTCAAAAACTTGCAAATAAAAATATAAAAACTAATTTATTAAGATATTCATTGGGTATATTTGTTTCAATTTTTGCACTTGGATATTTAATTCCAAAAGTGCAATATATGATTGTAAAAGCGCTTACAAAAAAAGAGAACTCCTCAAATAATCAATAATAAAATTTTTATGATATGATTTTTATATGTCTGAACTAAAAAGAGTACTTTCCCTTAAAGACGCAATTTCAATCGTAGCAGGCTCTATGATTGGAAGCGGAATATTTATTGTTTCATCGCACATTGCAAAAGAAACAAATTCAGCTATTTTATTAATAATTATCTGGATTTTAGCAGGAATTATAACACTTTTGGGTGCTTTAAGCTATGGCGAATTATCTTCAACAATTCCATCAGAGGGTGGTCAATATATTTATTTAAAAAAAATTTTTAATGAAGAAATCGCATTTTTATACGGCTGGACACTATTCTTGGTTATTCAAACAGGAACACTTGCGGCTGTAAGCATTGCTATGGCAAAATTTTTCGGACTTATTTTTCCTTTTATAAGTTCGATGCATCAAGTCCTTGTCATCGGCGGATTTAGTTTAAATACTCAGCAAATTTTTGCAATTTTGACCGTGCTTTTTATAACTTATATTAACTCAAGAGGCATAAAAGCAGGAGTTTTTACCCAAAATATTTTTACTGTTGCAAAGGTATTATCCATTTTAGCTATAATTGTCTGCGGAATATTTTTTGGTTTCAGCCTTGAAACAGTAAAATTAAACTTTTCTCTAATAAATAATCCCATAAATTTTGATTTTAATATGATTAAAACAATAGGAATGAGCGTTGTTGGTGCTTTATTTGCTTCAATTACTTGGAACAATGTAACTTTTATTTCATCAGAAATTAAAAAACCTGAAAAAAATATCAAAAAAGCCTTATTCATTGGTACAATGCTTGTTATATCATTATATTTTCTTTTAAATATGATTTATTTAACAAATTTACCCTTAGAGCTTATAAAAAATGCACCTGAAAATATTGTTGTAGCGCAATTAATGAGTAATATTTTCGGTCAAAAAGCCTTAATTATAATCGCTCTAATTATTGTTATGTCTGCTTTTGGGTCTGCAAATGGCATGATTTTAACAGGATCTAGGGTTTATTATAAAATGGCAAAAGATAAAATTTTCTTTAGAAAATTAGCTTATATCGACAGAAAAACAAGAGTTCCCCAAAATTCCTTGTGGCTTCAATGCTTTTGGATTTGTATTTTAATTTTATGGGGAAATTACGCCCAATTATTAGACTATGTTATTTATTCATCTTTGATTTTTTACACTATAACTATTTTTGGCATTTTTAGAATGAGAAAATTATTCCCTCGTCAACGCCACACATATAGAGTACCTGATTTTGTACCTATATTATTTGTTATTTTAGCAAGCTTTATTATTATTACTCTAACTGTTTTTAAACCTCATTATACGGTTCCAGGGCTTTTAGTTACTTTAGTCGGCATACCCGTTTATCATTTTTGGCAAAAGAAAAGAAGAATAACTAAATAAGTTCTTTATTTTTAATTGTGTATAAACCAACTAAAAAAGCAATTGCGCTCATTAAAATCAAAATTTTATCTATACCGAAGTTTTGACCTATAAAACCTAAAGGAGATAAAAACAAAGCTCCTAAGCCCCAGCTGAAACCTTGCATAACTCCGCTTATGACACCTGTATATTTTGGCATAGCTTTTTGGGCATTAACCAAAATAACACCAACTGAAAGCAAAATAAAAAATCCGGTTAAAATAAACAAAGTACATGCCAGCAATTTGTTGTAATTAAGAAAATGCAAAAACAACAAGATTAAAGGTAAAACACTTATAAATGAAAGAACAATAACCCCTCTTGTACCTATTTTTTTCTCTATTTTTGAACTAAATATTGTAGCTAAACCTCCCGAAATAAAAAATAAAGTAACAATTAAGCCTGTTATTTCAAGGCTAAAGCCTTGTTTTTTAAGCAAAAAAGGAATATATGTCCCAAAAGAAATACTCAAAGCTGATTTTATTACGGAAATAAACATCAAAAACATACAAACTTTGTTTTTTAAAATTTCTTTCATGATAAAGAAGAAATTTTCTTTATTATAACAATCGCTTGATGGTTTTTTAGGTACAAAAAAGTACATAAATACAGCACTTAAAAGCCCCAGAATTGATGTGTACAATAAAGAGTTTTCACCAAAATTATCTACTAAAAATGTTGATAAATAAGGTCCAAGAGCATAACCTATAGTTCCCAAACCCAAAAATATTCCCATTGCACGAGATAAATTAGGATTATTTTTATTAAAATCTTTAACTAAAGCGCTCACTTGCGGATGGAAAAAAGCATTACCTAACATTCCCAATAAAAGACACATTAAAAACAATTGAACAGTATTTGCTTTTATTGCTAAAGGAATAAATATGGATGATACAACCAATCCCCAAACCATAAAGACTCTATGACGCAATCTGTCGGAAAAAAAGCCAAACACTGGCTGCATCATAGATGAAACAAGATGCCCAAAGGCAATAATAGAGCTGATTGAAGCAAGAGTAATTCCAAGGTTTGATGTTATTAAAGGGTATAAAGGCACCAATAAAGCTGCATAAAGGTCAATATTAAAATGACCGAAACTTAAACCGAAAATTGCTCTTGATTCTTTTGAAAATACATTTTTCATTAGTGTTTAAAATGCCTTATACCTGTTGCTATCATAGAAATATTATATTTATCAGCTGTTTCAATAACCTCTTTATCTTTTATGCTGCCTGCCGGCTGAATTATTGCGCTCACCCTATTTTGTGCTGCAACTTGAATATTATCTATTGCAGGGAAAAATCCATCACTTGCAATAACCGTATCTTTTGTTGAATCACAAACACGATTTAGCGCTATTTCAACACTTGCAACTCTATTTGTTTGCCCTGCACAAATTCCTAAAGTTCTTAAATCTTTTGCAACAACAATAGCATTAGATTTAACGTGTTTTACAACCTTAAAAGCAAAAATCATATCTTCAACTTCATTTTGCTCCGGTTTTTTCTTGGTGATTACCTTAAAAGTTGAAACATCAAGGTCTTTTGTATCTTTTTGTTGAATTAAAGCACCAAAAGGAGTTAATCTTATTTCTTCATCACAAAAACTCAATATTTTTTCATAAGGCGTGTTAATTTTAATAACTCTTAAATTTTTCTTTTTCTTTAATTCTTCAAGCGCCTCGGTTGAATATGACGGTGCTAAAATCACTTCTAAAAACATTGAACTCAATTTTTTAGCTAATGATAATGTTACTTCTTTAGTTAGCGCAACAACACCGCCAAAAGGACTAATCGGGTCAGAATCCAGCGCTTTATCCCAAGCGGAGTCAATATCAGATGACAATGCTACAGCGCAAGGATTTGTGTGCTTAACTATAACAGCTGCCGCTACATCAAAAAATTCTGCCGCTATTTCAAGAGCAGATGTTGAATCTAAGATGTTATTATATGACATCATTTTGCCGTTTAATAATTCCCAATCAAGCTCTTTGTTATAGCTGAATAAACCTGCTTTTTGATGAGGATTTTCGCCATATCTTAAATCTTGGATTTTATTGAAATTATAGAGTTTATCATTTTCTTCTTTTTTAAATAATTTTGAAAACTTTTTATAAATTAAATAATCGTATTTTGAAGTCTTATTAAAAACCTTTAGCGCAAGCTCTTGCCTTTTATTTTCATCAATTTCATCAAGATCAATTGTATAATCATCTTTTGATGAAATAACTATTACATTATGATAATTTTTTGCTGCCGCCCTTAATAAGGCAACTCCGCCTATATCGATATTATTTAATAATGTTTCTTCTTCAATATCTTTATCTATGTATTTTTCAAAAGGATATAAATCAACAGCTACCAAATCAAAAGCCTTAATTGTTTTATCCGTTCTTTCATCTATATTTGCTAAAATTCCAGAAAAAATTTCAGGATGAAGAGATTTAACTTTTCCTCCCAAAAGCTCGCTAAATCCTGTTATTGTAGAACTTTCAACGGCATTTATTCCCTTTTCTTTAAGATAATTATAAGTATTACCTGTTGAAATAATTTCATAATTTTTATCTATAAGATTTTTAGCTAAAATTTCTATGTTTTCTTTATCGCTAACACTAATATATGCTCTCATTTTTCCCTCTTTTAATTTAGCCGCCTGCACAAAAATGAACAATTTCGAGGCTGTCATTTTCTTTTAAAATAGTAGTTAAATAATCATTTTTATTGATTATTTTTCTATTTAATTCTACAACAAACACCTTGGGTAAATTCTCCAAATCCTCTAAAAATTCTTTTAGAGTTATGTTATTTTTAACTATTTTAATTTCACCGTTAACTTTTATTTGCATTTCTATTTTTTAATTAACTCAGTCAATTCATCAGATATAATTTGCATTGCTTTATTTGTTTTTATGTCGTCTTTTAATTTATCATATTGATACATAATTGTTGTATGATTTTTCCTAAACTCTTTTGCTAACATTGGATAACTTAAATCTAACAATTCTCTTGATAAATAAATTGCATATTTTCTTGCATTTACTATTTCTTTTGCTCTGGCTGTTGATAAAATATCATCTTTTTCAACAGAAAAATATTTTGCACAAGTATCAAGAATATTTTCTAAGGTTATTTTTTTCTTTTTAGAATTAAAATCAAGATATTCTTTAGCTAAGTCAACATCCAGTTCAACTCCTTCAATAGAAGCCCTTGCGCTGACTTTATTATAAGCACCTTCAAGTTCTCTAATATTTGTATTAAATTCTTTTGCTAAAAACAACGCAACTTCATCTGAAATTGGATAATTAGATAAAACGGCATGTCGTTTTACAATTTCAATTCTTGTTTCTAAATCCGGAATTTTAATATTAGCTTCAATACCCCATTCAAAACGACTTCTTAATCTGTCAGGAATTAATTCAAAGGCTGATAAGGGTCTGTCTGAGGCAAAAACAATTTGTTTTCCTGCATGATATAGAGCATCAAAAGTATTAAAAATTTCTTCTTCGGTTCTTTTTTTACCATCTATCCACTGAATATCATCAATTAAAAGAACATCAACATTTCTGTGTAAATCTCTGAATTTTTTCATTTTTTCATTCAAATCACTAGTATTTTTGCAAGTATTCAAAGATTCTATTAATTTATTTCCGAATTCTTCCGCTTTTGTGTAGCGAATTTTTAAATTAGGAAAATTCTTTAAAATTTTGTGCCCTATTGCTTGCATAAGATGAGTTTTACCTAAACCAACAGTTCCTGAAATAAACAAGGGGTTATATTTCTGCCCCGGATTTTCAGCAATAATTTGAGCTATTTTATATGCAAAACGAGAATTTTCCCCCTCTACAAAGTTTTCAAAAGTATATTTTAAATTAAGCCCGCAAAACGAGTGCATTTGAGCTAAATTTTCCATTTTTTGAGCAATTTCAATATGCTCTTTTTCATCTTTGGTTTGTTTTGCTTTTTTCTTTGGTTTTATTGTTTCATCTAAAATAAATCTTGGTGTTCTTTTTATGTTTGTTGCTTCAAAAAGCGCTTGTTCAACTTCTTTTAAATGTTTTTGCTGTAAAACTTGTATGCCAAAACTCTGATTACTTTTTATTAAAAAGATTTCATCTTCGCTTCCTTCTAATAAATCGCCTGCCGGTTCCAAACAATTAATCCAAGTATGAACCATGGGGGATACTTTATTTTTTAAAATTTCAATAAAATTTTCCCAAGTTTCTTTTTCTTTTTGTTCTTGTAAACCAGCCAAAAAAAGCCACCATTCCTAATAACTTTAGTCTAACCATAAATAAAAGCAGCATGCTTTCTTATTTATTTTACCTTAAACAAAAGTAAATTTAATATAATTATATAATTTTTTTACAAAAAAATGCATTTATATAAATTTTATTATAGAATTATTATTGTTATATGGGAAGTTTATTTAAAAACATGATGTTTAGAAAAAATATATTAATTTATTTTTTTGTTCTATCTTTAATTTTTAACACGCCTTTTGTATTAGCGGATGCTATCCCTATTAAAAAATCTGACGCAGATGATTTATTAAACCCATCAAAAAAAATCATGTACTATGAAAAAGAAAGAAAAGACCCATATTACATACAAAAATCTCAAGATAAAGATATAAAAAATTTGAATAATATAAAAGTTGATGAAACAAAAATCGCAAAGAAAAATTCCGATACAATCAAAGTTAACTATACTACAAAAGCTAACGACAGAATTATCTCAACTTCTCAAAGATTAATAAGCGCAATTTATCCCGATGACGAAGTAAGCCTGTCTAACACATACCCCGGCTATAGAGGGCCTAATCAACTTGTTATTTATACAAGAGATTTTGGAAGAACAACCGGAACAAACGAATTTGGAAAAGAGGCAGTAGTAATAGACGGAGTTGTTGACAAACTAACAGGCGCAAATTCCAACATTCCAAGAAACGGTTTTGTAATTTCAGGGCATGGAAGCGCAAAAAAGTGGATAACCGACAACCTAAAAATAGGAACAAAAGTTGAAATCGAAAATAGAACAATAACGGCCTATACAACAGTAGATAGCTACAGATATTACGCTAAATCCAAAATAAATGATGTAGAAGACATTCTTGTATCAACAAAATCAGAATACGATTCAAGAGATGACAAATATATTTATTACTACCTTAAAAGAGCAAAACAACAATATAAAAAATCCTTAAAAGATAATTCAAACGTATCTTTAAACTGTGCCAAAGAAGCCATTAACAATGCCTCTATAGCATTCAGATATACCTTGCCGTATTTAAAAGACGAAATAAAGGGAGTTTGGATAAGACCAACCGACAATACAATAGCAGGAATTCAAAAAACATTAGATATAATCAAAGATACGGGAATTAATAACGTATTTTTAGAAACTTATTACCACGGCAGAACAATTTATCCGTCCATTGTTATGAAATCATACGGTTTTGAAGAACAAAATCCTGATTTTAAAGGAATTGATACTTTGGGAATTTGGGTTAAAGAAGCTCATAAAAGAGGAATAAAGGTTCACACTTGGTTTGAAAGTTTTTATGTAGGAAATAGAAACCCTCAATTAAATCCAAAGTCAATTTTAGCGATTAAACCCCAATGGCAAAATAAAACAAAACTAAAAGCGGACTATAACGGCTATGTATCACACCCGCAGGAACACAACGGATATTTTCTGGATCCTGCAAACCCTGAAGTTACGAGTTTTGTGCTAAAACTGATTTCAGAAATCATAACAAGATATAATGTAGACGGAGTCAATATTGATTATGTCCGCTATCCCAACATAACAAGAGATAATGTTTCAAACCAATGGGGCTATACAAATTTTGCAAGGGAAGAATTTAAAAAAGTATATGAAATTGACCCTATAGAAATAACTCCAAAAGATTCTTTGTGGGATAAATGGTGCGAATATAGACAAGATAAAATAACTGATTATGTCCAAAGAGCTTCTGTAATTGTAAGAAGTAAAAATATAGTATTTTCTGCAGTTGTTTTTCCTGATTATAAAGTTAGCCTGAAAACCAAAAATCAAGACTGGGTTCGCTGGAGCGAATTAAAATATGTCGATGTTTTAACACCTTTAATTTTAACATCCGACGATACTTTAGCTAAATCTATGTTAGAAGAAATTAAAAAGAAAACTTCCGATAATGTTAAAGTTTACCCCGGATTATTTGCCGGATTTATCGAATCAGACCCTGAGGATTTATTAAGACAAATTCATATCATAAGAAAATTAAAATTAAAAGGCGTCATTCTTTTTGATTGGGCGCATTTAAGCTCTAATTATCTTGAAGTTTTAAAAACAAGCGTATTTAAGCCTCAAACATACTAAAAAAAACTTTACAATTAACATTATATCTCAATTTTTTGCTAGAATATAAAACAAGGGGATATTAAG
>CALVHD010000016.1 GCA_944327245.1 Candidatus Gastranaerophilales bacterium | reverse complement strand
GTAAAAGCAGCAGTTATACAAGAAATTACAATTAAACTGATTAATAGTTCAACTAGAGAAAAACCTTTTTTCAAAACCGAAACTCCATTTTTATAATGTAATATATTATATTTTTTAAAAAAATATATTGTATGCTATTAATAATATAATATAACACATTATATTTCAAGCAAAAATATATACTACCATACTATTATTTTTTGTACTTGTATATTGCAAAATTATATAAGTAAGGAGTATATAATGAGCGATTTAAAAAAGCTTTTGGGCAACAGGATAAAAAAAATAAGAAAAGCAAGAAATTTAACCCAAGAACAACTTGCTGAATTTGTTAATATAGGCACACCTAATATAAGCTATATAGAAAACGGAAAATTTGCACCATCAATTGACACTTTGCAAAAAATTGCAATTGCTCTAAATGTTGAGCCTTATGAATTATATAAATTTGATGATTTTAAAACAACAGAGCAGATGAAAGATGAGCTTTTTAGTGCATTTAGCGAGAATGAAGATATGCTAAGAATTTTTTACGAGCTTTTTTTAGCATTAAGGTTTACTTTAAACAAATAATTTAAAAGATATCTTCTGATAAATATCTCATGCCTGTGTCGGGTAGTATTGTTACTATAGTTTTGTTCTGTTCTTTTTGGGCAATTTTTAAGGCAGCGCATATTGCAGCGCCTGAGGAAATACCTGCAAAAATTCCTTCTTGTTCAACCAGTTTTTTAGTATATTCAATTGCTTCATTGTCAGTTATTGTTATAACTTCATCAATTAATTTATTATCATAATTCTTGGGAATAAAATTTGCGCCTATTCCTTGGATTTTGTGTTGTGAAGCGTAGTTTTTGGTTATCACTGGTGAAGATTCAGGCTCAAAGCCTATTGCTTTAATTTTTGGGTTTAATTCTTTTAGTCTTTTTGCGCAGCCTGTAATTGTTCCTCCCGTACCAATTCCTGCAACGATAATGTCTATTTTTCCTTCTGTGTCGTTCCAAATTTCATTTGCTGTAGTTTTGTAGTGTGCTTGAGGATTAAAAGGATTATCAAATTGTTGTGGGATATATGAATTTTTGATTTGCTCTTTTAATTCTAAGGCTTTATCAATTGAGCCTTGCATTCCTTTTTCTTTTGGCGTTAAGACTAATTTTGCACCGTAGGCTTTTAAAATTGAACGTCTTTCTTTGCTCATTGATTCAGGCATTGTTAATATTAATTCATATCCTAACATTTTACATACTAATGCAAGTCCTATGCCTGTGTTTCCGCTAGTAGGTTCGATTATTGTCGTTTTGTGCGGAGTTATTATTTTTTGAGCTTGAGCTTCTTTTATCATATTTAGCGCAACTCTGTCTTTTATTGAAGCGGCAGGGTTAAAAAATTCAACTTTGGCTAAAATTGTTGATTTTGTATTATTTAATTTATTTATTTTTACCAAAGGTGTATTTCCTATTAAATCTGTAATTGAATTATAAATTTTCATTTGTTCCTCTTTCTGAATAAATTATACAAAAAATTATTGATTTTGTTTAGTTTGTTGTATAATTAATTTATAGTTTTTATATTAACAAAGTCGGGATGTAGCGCAGTTTGGTAGCGCACCGTGTTCGGGTCGCGGGGGTCGCAAGTTCAAATCTTGTCATCCCGATTTTTTAATGTAAGAAACAAAAAAAAGACCGCATAATAACGGTCTTTTTTTATAAAATATATCTTATTATTTCAAATCTGAAACAATTCTTCCTGTAACAGTTGACTTTTTAGAACCTGCTGTAGCTCCATCTATACCAATATAGATATAGAATCTGTCACCTGTTAAAGAGTTAAGTGATGATGTTGCTTCTAAGGTTGTTGAAATTTGCGGTTCAATTTTGTTAGGTCCGTTTGTTAAACCGTTAACGTCAACTACAACAACTGCACAAGCTTTTTTCTGAGCTTCTGTGTCGGCACCTGCTGAATTGATTTCAAGTTTTGTTGAGCAAGAACCACCTGTTGCAGGTTTTGTAACTAAGTATGAAATATTATCATCAGTTGTAATCCATGGAGAAATATCGCCAATTGTACCAGCTTGAAGAATTTCGCTATTTACATCTTCTGCTGGTGCTGTTTCTGTTGATTCAGAATTAGAAGTAGCTACACTGAATTGGATTGCAGATTTGAATTGTGATGCAGTATAAGTTGGTTCAGCTTCAGCAATAGAAGTTGGTGCTGCTGCGTAATCTTTAACAGCCAAATTTTGGTTTAAAGATTGAAACATTTTACCTACACCGATTTTATCCGGTGTTGATGGTAGTTGACCGGCTATTCTTTCCATTGCTGTTAGGTTTACTACTGCATTGTATGCTTTTTTATAAGCTGTTTTCCATTGTGATTCTGTTACTCCTTTCATTAATGAAGGAATTGTCATTGTAGCAATGGCGCCAATTACCATCAATACAATTAAGATTTCTGCTAATGTAAAACCTTTTTTAAGTCTCATAGTAATACTTCCTTTATAAACTAACAAATTTCTATCTTGTTTCAATTATATTGCCTGTTGCATCTCTTGTCAATTAAAAATAATCTTTTTACACTATTTAACGATTTTTATAATTTGCTGGGTTTTTTTGTTTTTGTTATTTATTTCTTTATTTTTATGAATTTCATAAATTCTTCCGACAAGCGATTTTGTTGCTTGCGATTGCGGTTTTTTAGATATATATTTTTTATAAAACCTGATTGCTTTTGTGTATTTTTCAAGTTTATCAAAACATATGCCAAGGCCTAAATATGCTCGATAATATTCGTTATTTATTGACAATATTTTCTTGAACAGTAAAATAGCATCGGCATATTTTTTATTTTCAATGTATAAACTTGCTAAATTTGACATAGCAGGTATGTAATTCGGATATTTTTCAATTATTGTATTATATACAAGTTCTGCCATTTCTTCTTCGCCGGATAATTCATGCGTCAGCGCAAGTTTGATTTGTGCATTTTTATTATCAGGTTCAAGTTTAATAGTTCTTATAAAGCTTTTTTTGGCATTGCAATTGTCTGCGCTTAACAGATAATTTAGCCCTAATTCATAGTATATTTCAGAATCAAAACCATAGACATTCCTTGCGCTTTTAAGGTGTTTTATTGCTTTGTCGTATTCTTTCAGATTTTTATATGCTTTTGATGCACCTTTATAGGCATATATATTTTTATTATCTATCATTAAAGAAACAAGATATTCTTTGACTGCTTTTCGGTATTCGTTTTTGAGCATGAATGAATCACCAAGTGCGCAGAAAAAATTCTCATCTTTTTTTGCGGGATTTGTTACAAATCGGCTTTGCTTAATATCTTTAGTTTTATCATTTGTATATCGTAAACTCAAAATATCCCCCTGTCATAATCAGTTTATCTGCTAAGCAAAAAAAACAGATTAATCGCAAGATGAATTTAATTTTGACCAAAAGGTTTATTTTTTTTATAATCAATTTAATAATTTTATTTTTTGGAGAATTTATGGAAGAATTTTTAAAATTGGAGTTTGCACAATTAAGACCTGAATATATTAAAATAATAGTTTTTATATTCTCTCTTATTAAGTGTACTTTTTTACTTGCAATTACAATAAAATTGCTAAGGCTTATTTCTAATAAGCTTGTAAATAAGATTAAAGCTAAAATTGATTCTCCGGAGCGAATTCAACAATTAATAACCTTGAAAATAATTATTGTGCATGCTCTTGAAGTTTTTATTTTCGGAGTATATTTAATTAGCATTTTATTTTTAATCGGAATTGATGTTCGTCCTTTATTGGCAACAGCCGGAGTTTTAGGTGTTGCAATAGGTTTTGGTTCGAAAAAACTTGTTGAAGATGTCATTACGGGTGTAATTATATTGCTAGAAGGACAAATAAGGGTTGGGGATTATGTCGAAATAGGCGAAATAAAAGGGATGGTTGAAAAAATTACTCTGCCTTTAATTACCGTTAGAACAATTGATACTGGTGCATTGTGTTTTGTAAGGTGCGGTTATATTAATACTATTGTAAATCATACAATGCAATATTCATACTCCTTTTTTGCTTTTGATGTTGCTTACGATACTAATATTGAACATGCCTATGATGTAATAAAAAAGTCATTTAATATATTGCTTGAAAATGATGAATATAAAAAAATTGTTTTGTCAGATATTGAGATATTTGGTCTGGATGAATTTAAAGAAAGTTCTTTGTGTATAAAATGCAGAGTAAAAACTCAACCAAAAGGACAATGGATTATCAGAAGAGCATTTAATAAAATAATTAAAGAACAATTTGAAATTGCAAATATAGAAATTCCATACAATCAATTGGTTGTTACGAATAAGGCATAGGTTAATGGATAAAAAAATATTTTTATTTATTTTATTTTGTGGTTTAATGTGTTGTGTACTTTGCGGCTGCCAAAAAGATTCAATTCAATTTTATCGTGAAAGCAGCGTTCAAAAAGTAATGAAAGATATTTTTCCGCAACAAAAAAAAGATGAGGTAACTAAATCGTCAGGAATTGTTATATATCGAGATAATACAAGCAAAAATAAAGATAGTTCAATAAGAACAAAAGAAATTCAGTTTGGGCCGAGAGATATAAATTTTGATTTGCCGATTAAAATAAAGTAATTAACAGCAACAGAAAGGAATATAAGATGTTATCTAAGCACGGAACTCTTGAAAGTGCAATATTAAGCACCCTTTGGGACTTGGAAAACAATGGTGTTATGACAAATACAGTTAAGGATGTTTATGAAATTTTAGCAAAAAACAGTACTGATAAAAGGGCTTACACAACTATCAAAACTGTTATGGATAGATTGTTCGAAAAAAATATTTTATTAAGATATAAGCAAGGAAAAAAATTCTTTTATAGAACTGCTTATTCTAATAATGAAATTGTAATCAACTCTTTGCAAGAAATTGCTAACAGATATTGTAACGGCAGTTTATCTAAATTATCAAAAATTTTAGAAACAATTGATAATGACAGATTAATTGGTGTATAGTGATTAAATGGAAAGTGAAAAACTTAAAATTTATCAAAACAGGCTTTTAGTGGCTGATTTAATAAATGACGTGTTGTGTGGAAAATTGTCCGTACAAAATGCACTTTCCAGATTTCCTAAAGATAAAAATGATATTAATATTAAATGTGCGTTTGATGCTCTATTGTATCGTGAAGCAGATGAAGATTTAAGAAGAAAAATTCGTGATTATGCGATTGTACAAGATGATTATTTATCTGAAATTGCAATTATATTGAAAGAAAATCAAAGGTTGCCAAAAAATATAATAGATAGATATAATGCTTACCATAAAGATGATTTAATACCTGATAAAGAAAATAACTTAAAAACTGTTTTAAAAAGTATAAAAAGAATGATAAACTTTTAGCTATGACTGAAAATAATTCAAATCAAAAAACAGAATTTATACATTATACTGTTATGAAAAAAGAGGTTGTGGATAGTTTGAATTGCGATAATTCAGACAAGATATTTGTTGATTGCACTTTGGGCGGCGGCGGACACAGTGAAGAGATATTAAAAAGAATATCAAAAAAAGGAAGATTAATATCTTTTGATGTGGATGATGATGCAATTTCACATGCCTCTGAAAGACTTAAAAATTATGATAATATTACAATCGTAAAAGGAAGCTATGCTGATATCGATAAACATTTATTTGAATTAGGCATCGAAAAAATCACTGGCGGCATAATTTTTGATCTTGGAGCATCTTACCATCAGTTGACTTGTGCTGAGCGAGGATTTAGTTTTATGAAAGATGCCCCCTTAGACATGAGATTTAATCAAGATCAAGAATTTTCTGCTTATGATGTTGTTAATAAATATTCTGAAAAAGATTTGGTTAATATTTTTTCTAATTATGGCGAGGAGAGGTTTTCTAAACGTATTGCAAAGGCAATAGTTAATTCACGCCCAATTAACACTACTGTTGAATTAGCTAATCTAATAGTTAGTGCAACTCCAAGAATAAAATCCAGAATTCATCCGGCTACAAGAGTATTTCAGGCATTGAGAATTGAAGTTAATAATGAATTGTTAAATTTTGAAAATACATTATTAAAAGTTATTAATTTGTGTGATGTTGGTGCTATAATAAGTCTGTTAACTTTCCATTCTTTGGAAGATCGACTAGCGAAAAGAACCTTGAAATTATATTCATCTTGCAGGTGCGATAAGTATGCACCAATTTGCACTTGCGGGGGAAAATTATTGAAATTAATTAATAGTAAGCCGATAGTGGCAAGTGATGAAGAGTTAAAAATTAATCCTCCATCAAGGAGTGCAAAGCTCAGAGTGGCAATGCGAGTGTAGTGAGGCAATTTTGAATTTGAATACCAATAAAAATAAAAATAAGATTGAAAAGAAACAATCCAATAATAAACAAAATAAACCGACATTCAATAATTACGGAAATGCAGCTCAAAACCCAATTGATAATAACAGTCAAATTATAAGCGGTTATTTTTTGGATGAAAAACCATATAAAGAGATGATAATACAAAGGGTTAATAATTTTTTGTATATCGTTTTAAGTGTATTGGTTTTGTTTTGTTTGGTTTGTTATTATTTTGTTTCATGTAAAGAAGTTCAATTAAATCAAATTTCCAGAGCAACACTTGAGCTGAACTATGAAAACGAAGAATTGCAAAATAAGGTTGATTCTTTGCAATCATATTATAATATCGATAAAGCAGTTTCTAAAACAAACCTGCTGGAAAGAGCGAAGCATGTTGTTGAAGTTGATGCAATTGATTTGCCAAACTTGAATTTTAACAAAACAAATAAAAAGAAACATTCTTTAGTTGTAAGTTATTAGTATCGGGTGAGAAGTTGAAAGAGAAAAAACACAACAAGATTGATAGACGCATTGGTTGTTTGCAGTCTTTTATTTATATAGCTTGTGCTGCTTTAGTTTTGTATTTGTTTTTGCTTCAGGTATTTGACATCAGACACTGTAAGCAAAAAGCAAAATCTCAAAGAACGTCAAAAATGTACGTATTAAGAGGTGAGATTGTCGACAGATACGGTTTTAAACTCGCTGCAGATAAAACCACCTTTATTTTATATGCTCATCCTAATTATTATGACTATCCGCCTGAAAAATTGGCAGAAATATTAGCGCCTTATTTGAAAATGTCTGTTTCGGAACTCACAAAAAAACTTTCCCAAACAAATAAAAAAATAATAACAGTTAAAAAAGATTTAGATAGAAAAACCGTCCAAGAAATCAAAAAGAAAGGCTTAAGGGAGCTTTCTTATGAAGTTAAAAATAAAAGAGTATATCCTCAAGGAACTCTTGCATCTCATGTTCTTGGATTTTATAACCCTAATGCTGATACAGCAGGAGGTATTGAGTATAAAGCAAAAGATTATTTAGAGTACGTTGATAAAACAATTACTTATGAAAAATCACCTAATGGCGATATTATTTATAATATCAGTGTTGATCCTGCCGATGTTTCGGCTCCCGTTAAAGGTAAGACACTTACTTTGACAATAGATAGCGCTGTTCAGCATGTTTGTGAAAAATATCTTTTAAAAACAATTCAAAAATTCCATGCGCCAAGGGCAGCGGCAATTGTTATGGAGCCTAATAGCGGTGAAATTCTTGCTTTAGCTGTTGCGCCTAATTATGACCCTAATCAATATAGTAAATATACTATGCAAGAAATGAAAAATTGGGCAATAACCGATGTATATCCGCCTGGTTCTACATTTAAAATCATAACTGTTGCATGCGGATTTATGAATAAAAAAATTAATAAAAATACCAGAATTAATGATACGGGCAAAATGAAAATCGGCTGGTGGGATGTAGTAAATTATGACTACAGGTCAAAAGGTGCGCCTGGTATGATTGATTTAGTATATTTATTTGAGCATTCTTCAAATATCGGCTCAATTAAGATTTCTCAAATGATGACAGATAAAGAGTTTTACGATAGCTTAAAATTGTTTAATTTTGGGGAAAAAACAGGTATAGATCTGCCGGGAGAATCGGCGGGCTTATTACCCATTCCAAAATATTGGGACGTTGCAACACATGGCGCAATGGGATATGGGTATGGTGCTTCTGTTACGGCAATACAAATGGTAAGTGCTGTAAGTGCGATTGCAAACAGGGGTGTGTGGGTTACTCCGCATTTAATTAAATATTCTCCTCAAGAGGCAGAAACAAAAATCGTTAAAAGAAGAATTTTAGAAGAACAAGATGCAAAAGATATTACTGATTTGTTGGTAAAATCTGTTGAAAATGGCAGAAATCCAGCAAAATTGGATGATTATTATATTGCAGCAAAAACAGGCACTTCACGAAAACCAAATTCTAACGGAACAGGATATTCAAATAAACTTTATGCTTCTATGATTGGTTTCTTCCCTGCAACAAATCCAAAAGTTGTTCTGTATGTTGTTGTTGATTCGCCTTCAGGGGAAGGTATATGGGGGTCAACTGTTGCTGCACCTGTTTTTAAAGAAATTTCTACCGAGTTAGTCAGAATTTTAAATTTAACTCCCGATAAAAATGTTAAAAAATAATATTTTTGTTAAAATATATTTGTAATCAAAGAGGTATAAAATGGATTTAAGTACTATAGTAAAAAATATCAATGTAAAAGAAGTTTTAAATTTTAAAGATATAGACATCAAAGGAATTTCATATAATTCAAATACTATTAATTCTCATGAAATTTTTGTGTGTTTAAAAGGTGAGCATGTTGATGGTCATGATTATGCACAGAAAGCTTTTGAAAAAGGCGCTGTGGCTTTAATGTGTGAAAGACCTTTGAATATTGAAATACCGCAATTAATAGTGAATTCAACACAAGAAAGTATTGCGGATTTAGCTGCTGTTTTTTATCATAATCCTTCTTATGAACTTAATTTAATGGGTGTTACTGGTACTAACGGCAAGACAACTGTTGCGCATTTGGTTCAAAAAATATTTGAGCAAGACAGAAAAAAATGTGCATTAATTGGAACTCTTGGTTATAAATTTTCGTCAAAAGATGATTATTTAGAAGCTAAACACACTACGCCGCAAGCTCCTCAAATGCAAGAAACTTTGCAGAAAATATTAAAAGCTGATGTTTTAAACGTAATTACTGAAGTTTCAAGTCATGCGCTTGAACAGTTTAGGGTTAAAAACTGTAATTTTTCTACTGCAATTTTTACTAATTTAACCCAAGATCACCTTGATTATCATATAACTATGGAGAATTACTTTAATGCAAAGGCAAAATTATTCAAAGGTTTAAAAAAAGGTAATAATGCCGTAATAAATAATGACGACAAGTATTCTAAACGTTTTTTGGAAGTTATTGACAGCGAAGTTAATGTTATAACATATGGTGTAAAAAATAAATCAGATTTAATGGCAAAAAATGTTGAATTTATGCATGACGGTGTTGCATTTGATTGCTGTTTTCAAGATATGGTCTTGCCTTTTAAATTGCACTTAAATGGAATGTTTAGCGTTTATAATTCTTTGGCTGCAATCGGAGTCGGTTTGTGTAACGGAATTAAGCTTGAAGTAATAAGGGACGCTCTTCAAGATACCAGAAGCGTTGCCGGTCGATTTGAGATTGTAAGAACTAATCCTATGGTAATTGTTGACTATGCACATACTCCTGACGGATTGGAAAATATTTTGAGGGCAGCTAGAGAATTAACTCCTAAAAATGCAAATTTGATTTGTATGTTTGGTTGCGGCGGAAACAGAGATTGTACAAAACGTCCAAAAATGGGACGAATTGCGCAGCAATTATGTGATAAAATAATTATCACTTCAGATAATCCTCGTCAAGAAGACCCCCAACAAATTATTACAGATATATTGTCAGGATTAAATTTAATTAACCCAAAGACAGTTTTTGTTGAACCGGACAGACATCTTGCAATCAAATTATTGAAAGATATTTCAAGTGAAAATGATGTTCTGGTTTTAGCAGGAAAAGGTCACGAAGATTATCAGATTTTAGCCGATAAAACTATACACTTTGACGATCGAGAAGAAGTAGTTAAAGTTTTTGGAAAAAATGAATAAAAAAAAATGTTTGAACTTGGTCAAACATTTATAAACACGAGGATATCAAGAGAGAGAGTAAAATACTTTTTTTATCATCCTCAATATATTAATTTTTAGCGTCGTTATCTTCTATCAATTTTCCTTATTCTTTATATTTTAATAAAGTTTATTCGGCGCAAAAAATTGACTTTATGTTTCATGTTTGCTTAATATAACTTAATATATATAAAATCTTTTAATCTTTAAGCTCTGAGTAATATTTCTTGGTAAAACATGCTTTTGACATGATAATTGCAGTTTTGGTTTTTGCAAGACCGGCTAATGAACTTTCTTTTAGGCTTGGTGACATTAATGCACCGGTTTGTTCCATCGCATCTACAACTTCATCGGTTGGGATTACTGATTCAATACCTGCTGAAGCTAATTCAACGGCTGTTATTGCATGGATTGCCATAAAAGGATTTCTTTTTATACATGGTACCTCTACAAAGCCGCGGACAGGGTCGCAAGTTAATCCCAAGATATTTTTTAAACACAAAGATACTGAATTTAGAATTATATCGATATTGTAATCAAATAGATATGCGGCTGCACCTGCTGCCATTGCTGCTGCTGTGCCACATTCAGCCTGACATCCTGCTACAGCGCCTGCAGGTTTTACTTTTTGTGATATAATTTTTCCTATTAATCCGGCAACAATAAGAGAATTAATTTGTTTATCTGTGTTAATATTAAACTCTTCAAAAAGCGATATCAAAACTGACGGGACTATCCCGCAAGCTCCTGCAGTAGGGCATGCGGCAATTTTTCCCATTCTTGCGTTTTCTTCTGATGTTGCCAGTGCGTATGTGAGTATTTTTTCGAACAGTTTTGAAAAAACAGAAGGTTTTTCTTTGTATTTCTTAACTAATTTAACGCAATCTTGTCCGCCCATTTTTCCGTTAGTAATCTGATTGTTGATTAATCCGTTTTTTATTGCGTCTTTCATTGCGTTAAGAGTTTTTTTAACAGATTGTCTGAAATCTTCTTTTGTTATGTCTAAATTTTGACACTCCATTTCCTGTGCAATCTCAAATATTTCTTTGTTGCTGTTTTTTAATATTTTTTTTAATTCTTCAAAAGTTTTTATTTGCATTATTTACCACTATAATTTTTTTATATATCTCATTAATTTAGGTTTAGTTTCTTTCTCGATTTCCAAAAGGGCTGAATGGCTAATTTCTGAATCTAAGCTTATACAGCAGGTGGCGTTTTGCCCTTTGGATTTTCTCTCGCAGTTGATTGAAGCAATGTTTATATTGTATTTTTGAATTACGGATGTGATTTTTGAAATATGACCTATTGTATCATCGATGACAAGAATTATTGAGTTGTATTTTCCGTTGATATTAACATCAAAATCATCAATTTTGACAATTTGAACTTCGCCGCCTCCGATACTTTGAGCAGAGATTTTCATTTCAACTTCGCCAGAAAATTTAATATCAACAGCATTGGGGTGATATGAAAAATTTTCTTCATATTCAAATCTGTATTTTATTTTACTTGCTTCAATGCTGTTAAATATATCTTTAATGATGATATTATCAACACCAAAACCCAATAGTCCGGCCAAAATGCCTTTATCGCTGCCATGTCCTATTCCTGTTTGTGCGTATGAATTATATAGAGTAATTACAACGTCTTTAATTTTTCTGCCGTATATGTTTTTTGCTAATAGACCTATTTTTACCGCACCTGCTGTATGCGAGCTTGATGGGCCTACCATAACAGGCGAGATAATATCTAATATTGATGCTTCGTTCATAGCTTAATATTATTACAATTTTTTGAATAATGATTATTTTTTTATATATTTTTAATACGTTATAAATTTATTTTATTGTATATTATCTTTATGAAATCGATATTGATTTTAATACCTACCTTTAATGAAGAAATGAATATTTGTCAATTAATTGACAAAATTGAAAAAGTAATGTTGAAATATAATTTTTCGATTTTAGTCATTGATGACAATTCAATCGATAAGACAAGATTTTTAATTAAACAAAAACAATTGATTTATAGTAATCTTTTTCTTTTAGAAAGAAAAGAAAAACTGGGTTTGGCAAGTGCTTATGTTGATGGTTTTAATTATGCCCTGAAAAATAATTTTGAATATGTAATACAAATGGATGCAGATTTTTCTCACAATCCCGAATATCTACCTTTAATTGCTCAAAAATTAGATAAATATGATGTTGTGGTAGCTTCAAGAAATATCAAAGGAGGCAGGGTATTAGGCTGGAGTCTTATTAGAAATTTAATATCAAAGGGTGGTTCAATATATTCAAAAATTGTTCTTGGTTGCCCAATAAATGATTTAACCGGCGGATTTAACGGATGGAATTGTTCTGTTGTTAAAAAAATATTGTCTGATGAAATTATATCAAAGGGATATTGTTTTCAAATTGAAATGAAATATCGTGCATTTAAAAATAATGCTAAAATACACGAGTTTCCAATTATTTTTCAAGATAGAAAATATGGTAAATCAAAAATGAATTCAAAAATATTTTTTGAAGCATTCATTAATATTATTAAATTGAAATATAAATTTTAAAAACCTCGGAATTTTCCGAGGTTTTTATTTTTTATGAAAGTTTTTTAATTGTTTCTTTTATTAAGCTGATTTCAGAATTTAATTCATCTTTTCTTTGTTTTGTCTTTTCAACCACTTCTTTTGGGGCGCTTAGGATGAATTTGTCATTATTTAGTCTTGTTTCAATAGACTTTAATTCATTTAGGAGTTTGTCCATTTTCTTTTGTTGACGATTAATTTCCTGTTCTAAGTCAATTAAATCTTCAAGCGGAATTGTTATTTTTGTATCTCCCACTGTGCAATAGGCACTTTTTGCAATTTTGGCATCTTTTTCAAAACTTATTGAATTAACTTTTGCTAAGCGTTTTAAGTATGGGATTATTTGAGCATAAAGTTCTTCATTATTATCTATAATAATATCTATGGTTGAACTTAGAGGAATATTGAATTCTGCTCTTAGATTTCTAAGCGCTTTTATTGTTTCGAAAACTGTTTCCATTTTTTTTGCATCTAAATTAAAATTCAATTTTTCATTGTATTTTGGATATTGTGCAAATAATATGCCCTTGCTTTCTTTTTCAATTGGCATTTTTTGCCAAATAGCTTCTGTAATATGGGGCATAATCGGATGAAGTAATCTCAAGAAATTATCAAGAACGTAAACTAAAACATTTTCATTTTTTTCAATTTTTGATAATTCAACATACCAATCGCAATATTTATTCCAGAAAAATTCATATAAAATTGATGCAACCTCGCCAATTCTGTAATTTTCCAGATTTTCATTAACAAGCTTGCTTGTTTCGTTTAATTCATTTAATATCCATTTATCTGAAATTGACAGGTTGTTTAGGTCAAGTTTTAATTCATCGGGTGATTTTGTAATGTTCATTAATACAAATCTTGAAGCATTCCAAATTTTATTTGCAAAGTTTCTTCCAAATTCAAATTTTTCATCACTGATTTTAATATCCTGACCGCCATATGTGCACAAATATGTCAAAGTAAATCTTAAGGCATCGCAGCCGTATTTTTCGATTAAGTCGACCGGATCAATTGTGTTACCTTTTGATTTAGACATTTTTTGACCATGTTCATCGCGAATAAGACCGTGGATATATACTGTTGAAAACGGAGGTTTTTTAGTAAATTCCAAGCCCATTGTTATCATTCTTGCTACCCAGAAGAAAATTATATCAAAACCGGTTACAAGAGTGTTTGTAGGGTAGAATTTTTTATAATCTTGCGCATTTGTATCTGGCCAGCCCATTGTTTCAAAAGGCCATAAGCCAGATGAGAACCAAGTATCCAAAACGTCTGTTTCTTGAGTATAGTTGTTTGGATCAGGATTTTCAAGCGCAACAACCATATCGCCTGTTTTATTATGATAATATGCAGGAATTTGATGTCCCCACCATAATTGTCTGGAAATGCACCAATCGCGTATATTTTCCATCCACATTAAATAATTTTTTTCCCATCTTTTTGGAATAAATTTAATTGCGCCTGATTTAACCGCTTCAATTGCAGGTTTTGCTAAAGGTTCCATTCTAACAAACCATTGTCTTGATAATAATGGCTCTATTGTTGTGTTGCATCTTTGACATTTTCCTACATTGTGGACATGCTCTGATACTTTAACAAGTACTTGATTTTCTTCAAGCATTTTAACGGTTTTTTCTCTTGCCTCTTCTCTTGTTAATCCTTGTAATTGCGGCGGTACGTATTTATTTTTCATCATACAGCCTTTTTCATCAATTACTTTGATTTGAGGTAAATTATGTCGCATACCTACTTCAAAATCGTTAGGATCATGGGCAGGAGTTATTTTAAGAGCCCCGGTTCCGAAAGATTTATCAACGTATTCATCTGCAATAATAGGAATGACTCTTCCTGTTAGAGGCATTACGCATGATTTTCCTATTAAATCTTTATATTTGTAGTCGCTTGGATTAACTGCTATTGCAACATCACCAAACATTGTTTCGGGTCTGGTTGTAGCAATAACAATTGCGCCCATTTCGTCTTTAAGTGCGTACGAAATTTCCCAAAGATGCCCCGGTTCTGTTTCGTAGTTTGTTTCAACGTCTGATATTGCGCTTTGACATCTCGGACACCAATTAACTATATAATTTCCTTTGTAAATTAAGCCTTTATTATATAAATCAACAAAAACTTTTTTTACGGCATTTGAGCACCCTTCATCTAAAGTAAATCTTTTTCTTGAAAGGTCAAAGCTTGCTCCTAAGAGTTTAAATTGTTCTAATATTCTGTTTTTGTGCTCGTTTGCCCAGTCCCAAGTTATTTTAAGAAACTCTTCTCTTCCTAGGTCATGGCGTGTTTTGCCTTCTTTTGCAAGATTTTTTTCAATAACGTTTTGTGTTGCAATTCCTGCATGGTCACACCCCGGCATCCACAAGACTTCTTTTTGCAGCATTCTGTTGTATCTTACTAAAATGTCTTGAAGCGTTCCATCAAGCGCATGACCCATATGAAGTACACCTGTTACGTTTGGAGGAGGAATGACTATTGAATAAGGCTCTTTTTCAGATTGAGAATTAGCTTTAAAAAACTCGTTATCTTCCCAGAATTTATAAATATCTTTTTCAATTTCTCTGGCATTATAAACCGTTGCAAGTTCATTTTGATTGTTTGTTGTATCAGTCATTTTTCATCCTCATTTGCAATATATATATTAATTTAACATAAAAATATTTTTATACTTAATTTTATTTGACAAATAAACGAATTAGCCTATCAAGACATTATTATTACTTTTATCATTATATAAAATAATTCAATGCGAATATTGTATTGTCTAATAGTAATTATTTTTTTTGTAACTTCATTAGGTCAAGCAAAGGATATTTTGTTTGATAGCCCGATAGAATTTTCAACAAAAAAAAATTGCAAATTTGATGAATTTTGTAAAAAATATATCGATGATGTTGAAATTGAAAAATTTATTAAACATGAGCTGCAAAGCGATTATGTTGTTGTAAGTCTTGATGAATGTATAGATATTGCTCTTAGAAACAATTTTAATATTGAAATAAAAAATCATAACTATAAAAGTTCAAAATACGAATATCAAAATGCCTTATCTAAATTTTTACCAACATTAAATACCACTGCTTATATTGCCGACTATCAAGGTCAAATTCTTGTAGGCGGTGTTTTGAATGATAAATTTCATGAAACTGCTATTTCTGTAAATATTACTGCAGAACATAAATTAACCGAGGGCGGAAAGCAAATTTTTCAAGCAAAAGCTGCAAAATATTTTGAAAAATCAAAAAAACATGAATTGAATTTTTCAAAGTCAAATACCATATATTTGACTGCAAAGAGTTATTATGAAATGTTGTTGGCAAAATTGGAAATTGAAATATATTACAGAAATCTTATAGAAAGAAATGCTCAGTTAGCCTATGCTGTTAGTCTTGAAAAATCAGGTTTTGGAACTATTTTTGATGTAATTAGATCTAAAAACGAAAGTGCAATAGCAAAAGCAAGACTTTTAAGAGCATTAAATGAATTTAAAATATCTCAGGCAAGATTAGCAAATATAATGGGGATAAATGTAGATACATCTATGATGCCTTGTGAAAAAGATGTAACGCGTATTGATTACCTTGATAAAGATATGCCTCTTGAGGCATTTTTCGAACTTGCAAAAACTAATAGAGAAGATATGTTTGCTTTTAAAGATATAATTTCATATGAAAAACAAGTAAAAAATGTTTATTACACAGAATTTATGCCAAAGCCGTTATTAAATTTTCAACAACAATTTCAAGGTACAGTTAACGCAGGTGTCAGACCTAACTATATTGCAGCAGGATATCTTACATGGGCACCAGGCGAAAACATTATTATGGGTACGTTGACAAAAATAAAAGCACAGAAAGAAAAAATTAAATCAAAAATACTTGAATATCAGGATAAATTAAGAAATATAGAACAAGATATTGTCTCAAGTTATTCGACAATGGAGTTAACAAATAGAGAATTACCGATTTTAAAAAATCGTGTTGACTATTCAAAAAAAAGCGTAGAGCTGGCTATGCTTCGTTTTAACGGCGGTAAGGGAATATTACTGGATGTTATTCAGGCCCAGAGCACATCAGTTGAGGCAAATGTTGAATATAATACATCAATTATCAAATATAATGTTTCGCAATTGGATTTGCTGTATCAAACGGGAACGATAAATGCGCAAGATATAAAAGAAAAGTACGCAAAAAAATAGACACATATTCAGCTTGCCAAAAATAACAATTTTTAATATACTTTATGTTGTAATTTTAATAAAGGAGAATTTAAATGAAAGTTACAATTGAAGATGGATGCATCGGTTGCGGCGCTTGCGAATCTTTTTGCTCTGATGTATTCAAAGTTGAAGATGTATGCGTAGTTGATGAATCTAAAATCGCAGGAAATGAAGATTGCGTTAAAGAAGCTGCAGACGCTTGTCCTGTAAGCGTTATTAATGTAGCTGAATAATTGTTTTTAGATATATAAAGACACACAAAATTATTTTTGTGTGTCTTTATTATTTTGCGTATTTTCTATTGCAATGCTAATTATGTTTGCCGTTTGTGAGGCTATTTGACCAGTTGCCAAGCCAAAAACCAACGATTTAAATCCGCTCAATAGTTTAACTGTTCCGTAAATTTGCGTTGAAAGAGTTGCAATTAATGGAATACCAAGATTAATAATTATAGATTTCTTTTCTTTTTTATCATCTTCCATTGCAACTGCTCCTACAAGAGCTCCGGTTGAAGCAAGGATTGTAATTAAATCGGTTGGAGCATTTCCTGCATTAATATCTCTTAGTTTTGGAACTAATTCTTGCGCGGTTTTTTGTTTAATTTTGTTAAATTTATCCAGTGCTTCTTGGGCTTCTTGCCTTAAACCCTCTGTTGCTTCAATTTTATTAAAGGCTTCTTTTACACAGCATAAGTCGTTAATTTTTGTATCAGCAATAGTTTCATCTGTAATTCTTTTAAAGAAACCTTTTTTAAATAAATTTTTGCTTATTCTGTTCGTTTGAAGTGTTTTTGAAATGTTTTCATCTAAATCTTGAAATAAGCTATCAAAATCTTTAATGGAGTTTTTCATTTCATCAGGACATTTATCTATTAATTCATTATATGCTTTTGTGTATTCTTTAGCTAAAGATGAATTTTTAACCCATTTTTTATATAGACTTGTCATTTGTTGTCCAATACCTTCAATAAAACCAAAGGGGGTGTCTTTTGTTTTTTTAGAAAATCTATCCCATAAATCATCTTTGACATTTGTAAAATTACAGCTTAAATTTGTGATTTTATCTTTTAGATTGATATTTTTTAATTTATTTTTTGGTAAATGAATATTTTCAAGTAATTTAATGTTTGGTCTAAATTTGCCTTTCGGTATTGCGTTTAGCGCAATAGCTGCGGTTGAAATTGCAACTAAAGCAATTGATAAGGCAACTTTAAGTTTTTTTCTTTCTTTTTTTTCGGGTGCATTGTAGTATAAGGGCTTTTGGTTGCCGTAAGCATATGAAAGATACTCTCTATTTGATGAGAGGTCTATTTTTGAAAATTTATTAAATTTATTTTTTGAACTAATATCAAAATTACCGGCACTAATCATATTTTTATAAAAACAAATTGATATTATTTATTGCCTTTTTTTTGTTTTTTTTGTTCCTCTTTATTTTTTGCATATTTTTTCAAATCGATTTTTGCATTATCAATTGAATATTTTGCAACGGGTCTTTTGGTTTTTCTGTCGTAAAAAATTAGCCAGTGTTTTGCTTTTTTATCTGTTATATTAAAGGATAATTTTCCGACAACTCTTTCTCCGGGAGAGATTGTTTTAAACCATAGCGATGTATCTCCAAATGGGCTTGGAAAGAATATTTGTTCTGTGTTTGAAGCCAGCGCTATATCAAAAGTGGAAAATGTATAATCAGTGTAGTTATCTATCCCAAGTGATAATGTAAGCGTATTTTCTTGTCCAAATGGATCTTTTTCTAATGATACTGAATTAATTCTTACATTTAATCCATCTAAAAAAAGTTCATCTTGTCTAAAAGCATCGGGTGAAAAAACCGGCATATCAATTCCTGTTTGAACTTTAATTTTAAGTTCATCACCGGGTTTTATCATAAAACCCTTGCCTTTTCTTATAATAGCGGCAGTAAGTCCTATAACTCCGCCAACAGCGGCACCTCCTGCTATTGTATAGCCGTTTGAAGCAATTGCAGCTCCAAGACCAAGTGTGTTAAGTGCAAAAAATCCGCCTGCAACTCCGCCTAAAAGAGTATATCCGGCGTGAGTAGCAATAGTTTTGGCTGCACCTTTAACAAGGTTATCTTTTGTGGATAGTGAGGCTTGAATGGGTATTTCTCTGCCATCAGGCGTAACCATGTAATCAAAATCTATATTAACATAACCGTCCCTGCCCATATTTTTTGGATCTTCGATAAATTTTACGATACCATGTGCAATTGTTCCTGATGGAATTATTACTCCTTTTTCTCCTTCAACATCTGATGAAACTTCAGCAAAAAATTCATCCCCTTCAAGAGTGTAGCCAGAGCTTAGAACTTGTGAAACTGTTAATTTGATAACGTCGTTTCCATCTAATTTATCGATTTCGCCTGTGAACATTTTTTTATCAAGCTCTTTTTGGGCATTATCATCTTTTTGTATATGTCCTGATATTGGCGCACAAAAAGCGCTTTGCATATTAAAAAATGCAAAAAGCAAAATAACGGTTAATATTTTTTTAAAATAATTCCCCATAGTAACATTGATATTATAATACGCATTTTTAATAAATAAAATTTTTTACACAAATTTTCATATTTTTAATTTATAATTTTTTATATAAAAGGAGAATATGAGTATGGAAAATTGTATTTTTTGTAAAATATTAAATAAGGAAATACCTTCAAAATTTGTTTATGAAGATGAACATTGTTTTGCAATTAACGATATAAATCCAAAAGCTAAAAAACATATTTTAGTTATTCCCAAAAAACACATAGAATCTTTGGCTCAAGTTGAAGATATGAATTTAATTAAAAATTTGTTTGAAGCAATTAAAAATATAAACAAACAAGAAAATATAAAAGATTTTAAGACATTAATTAATACAGGAAAAAATGCAGGACAAGAGGTAATGCACTTGCATATTCATATATTGGCTGATTAGTATGACATTAGTTATAGATAAAATCAATTTAAGAAAAGCTGCTTTAAAAGAACGTGAAAAAAAAGAGCTTAGCGCTGATTTTAGGCAGGCTTCTTCCAGAATTTTAGCTAAAATTTTGAATTCAAGTGATTTTGTTTTAGCTAAAAATGTTGCTTTGTATATTCCTATTAAAAATGAAATTGATATTACACCTTTGTTAAAAGTAAAAGAAAAAAATTTTTATTTGCCAAGGTGTAATCAAAATAATTTGGAGTTTGCTGAATTTTTATCATACGATAAGTTGAAGTTGTCCAAGTGGAATATTTTAGAGCCTACAGGCGAAAAAATAAATCCTGAAATATTGGATATCATATATATTCCGGCTGTTGTTGCCAATATTAGCGGTTATAGAATAGGTTACGGCAAAGGTTTTTATGACAGATTTTTTAGTGAAAATAAATTAAAAGCAAAAAAAGTAATAGTAATATCCTCTATGTTTATTTCACAAGAACCCTTTCAAGATTCATTTGATGTTAAGTGCGATTATTTAATTTCTGACATATAGTCATATTATACTAAATTATTTGCTTTAATTTTAAAAATCTTTTAAAATCGTTTTATGAATGTTATAAGACTTGCGCAAAAACTGCAAATTAAAACAAAAGATAATAATATTATCCATGGCTTTGTATCTGATTATACTTTTGACAGAATTATGATAAAGATTGCAGATGATGATGTGAATATGGCAAAGTCTTTAAAAGAGTTAGATGATATTTTCATTATAATTTCTACTCATCTTGGAATTAAACACATGAACTCAACAGTAATTACTCAGATAAATTCAAATAACAGTATAATTGTTGAAAATAATAAAATGTTGGAAGTTGAGCAAAAACGTGAATTTGTCCGCGTGGTAAGTAATCTTAAATTTGTTGTTGAGTTTGATTTAAAAATAATAAATTGTCAGGCAATAAATATTTCAGCCGGCGGCATTGCCTTTAAATCAGATACTAACTTATTTAAAGTTGATGATAAAATTAAAATAAAATTTAGCGAAAAAGATTTAGGCAAGAATATTATTTGTAATGCTATAATAATTAAAGTACAAGATTCTATGCTTGTTGCAAAATATACAGATTTAAACCCTCATGACGAAGACAAAATAATGGGTTATGTATTTAAATTAATAACATATAAAGATAAAGAATAAATCAGGAGTTATTTTGGAAGATATAAAAAAAATTGATAAAGAGTTAAATAAACTGACAAAAAAGGGCGATATCCAGCATGCAATTGAATATTGCCAAAGTTTGCTGTTGAATGAACCTACTGATACTAATCTTCATATTCGTTTAGGAGATTTATATCTTGATTGGCATTTGGATATTTATCAAGCAAAGCAATATATTGATGAGGCAATTACAGAATATCAAAAAGCTGCCGAGGTTTTGATAGATAATGGTGAAATATATTATAAAATAGGCTTGGCATTATTTTATAAAGGTGAACTTGATAAAGCAATAAATTATTTTAATATAGCAATAGATAAAAATGCTTCAAAGGCTCAATGCTATTATATGATTTCTAATTGTCTAAAGAAAAAAGACAGATTTCAAGATGCTCTTGAGTATGTTAATTTAGCGCTAAAAAACGCTTTTTTGGATTCATCAAGAATGCATTATTCTAAATTCAGGTTGTTAAATTCTTTGTATTTTATAAATAAGAAAAAGAAAATACATGCTATCTTTGAGCTTATTTTATCATATTTAACTCTGCCTTTTGATAAAGAAGCAATAAAAACCATTAAAAATAAAACAAAATGGTTTAAAATAATTCCTATATTGTTAAAGGCCGATACATATATGGCAAGCGGTGATATTGAGCGCGCTTTTCAATGTTACAGTGAAGCAATAGATAAAATGCCTGGGTTTGCCGCTCTTTATACACTTTTAGGGGATGCCTACAGGAAAGCAGGAAAATTAGAGGAATCAATAGTTGAATATAAGATGTCTTTGTGGATTGATTCTCTAAATTATGCCGCATATTCAGGAATTGTGCAGTCTTATGAAGAGATGGGTGATTATGATAATGCAATATTGTATTATAAAAAATATATACAAATTCACCCTAATAATGCCGTATTGCATTCAAATATAGCTAATTTGTATTTCATGAAAGGCGAAGCCCAAACGGCAATTTCGCATTATCAAGCAGCAATTACTATAAACCCTAAGCCGGATTGGACAAGTATTGTTGCACAAACTCTTGGATATATTCAGCAAAATGTGTTGAAAAATACAGATTGTGCTATTGCAAATTATCATTTAGCAAATGCGCTTTCTCCTAAGGAAATAGATGTATATATATCATTGGGCAGTGCTTTTTATGATAATGAAGATTACAAAAATGCATTGATTGTATATAGAAGAGCATTGGAATTAGATCCAAACAATTCTAAAATTCATTGCAACTTAGGATATTTGTATTGGGGCATGGGCGATATCGACGAGGCTATTAAAGAGTATCAGTTATCAATTAAATATGATTCAACTTATGATATTGCACATAATAACCTTGGTGTTATATATCTTGATGATTTGGTGCAAATTCAAAATGCTATTGATTGTTTTAATACGGCTATTGAATGTAATCCGAATTACGCTCTTGCATATTATAATCTTGGCAGATGTTATGCACTAAAGGGTGAAAATGTTGAAGCAGCAAAATATTTTCAGCAGGCAATGGATGTTAACAATATAACTAATGAAATCGATCCAATGGATATCCAAGAAAGATTAAATAACCTATTTAACTAATTAATATTTAAATACTGTTGTAGTAGGATTATCTTAAATGAGTACGTGGGTTTATATATTAAAAAGATTGCTTGGCGCAATTCCAATACTTTTTATCGTGTCTTTAATCAGTTTTTTCTTGATTAGATTATCACCTGTTGATCCTTTAGCGCAGTTAAAATTAAATCCTGCAATAAGTTCTGAAACAATTGAAAAAGAAACTAAAAGACTTGGTTTAGATAAACCCATTGCTATACAATATTGCCTATGGGCAAAAAATTTCCTTAGAGGTAATTTGGGCTATTGTATTGACAATACTAAAGTTTCAACCAAAATTAAAGGAAGGATATTAAATACACTTCTGCTTTCTGTTGTAGTTATACTTTCAAGCTGGCTTATTGCAATTCCGCTTGGTGTTTTGGCTGCTGTATATTACAATTCAATTTTTGATAAAATTTTAACAATATTATCAAGTGTCGGAATGGCAATCCCGTCTTTTTTCTTTGCAATATTACTTCTTTTGTTTGCTCAGCATACAGGATGGTTCCCAATTGGCGGATTAACCAGTGTTGATTTTTCTTCAATGAATGTGTTTAAGAAATTTATTGATATAATATGGCATTTATTTTTACCTGCATTTGTGTTAACTACAATTTCATTATCATCTTTAACAAGACAAATGAGAGCAAACTTGTTGGATGTTTTAAATTCGGAATACGTTAAGTTTGCATATGCAAAAGGCTTGTCAAAAAGAAAAGTGATAATTAAACATGCTCTAAGAAATGCCATAAATCCTATCATTACTTTGTTGGGGTTTGAGTTTGCAGGCTTGTTATCAGGTGCAGCCTTAACAGAATATGTGTTTCAATATCCGGGATTAGGTAAATTGATTTTAGAAGCTGTTATGCAGTCTGATATTAATCTTGTTATGGCAAGCCTTATGTTTGGGTCAATTATGTTGATTGTAGGTAATATTTTAGCTGATATTCTTTTGAAATTGACTGATCCAAGAGTGAGGGTATAAAGTGAAGTTTAGTGATTTTTTAATTAAAATTAAAAAAGATAAAATACCTTTTGTTGCTCTTTTGGTATTGGTTGTAATGTATATATTAATTATATTTGCTGATTTTTTTGCTCTTTATCCGTCAACATATGCAAACAGGAAATTGGCATATCAGCCCCCAAGTAATATCTATGCAATAGATAAAAATAATAAATTAGTTAAACATCCTTATACCTACAATTACACTAAAACTTTTAACAAACAATACTTAACTATAGAATATAAGCAAAACAGAGAAAAAAAATATCCGATTTCTCTTTTTGGAAAAGGTTATGAATATAAAATTTTAGGTATTTTTAAGACAAATATACATTTAATTTCAAAGCCTGAGGATTGTAATTTATTTTTGCTGGGCACAGATATTAACGGTCATGATGTATATTCAAGATTGTTTTTTGGCGGGAGAATATCTCTTACTATTGGTTTTTTGGCTCTTTTGATATCTTTTCCGATTGGTGCTGTTTATGGCGGAATTTCAGGATATTTTGGAGGTTATACGGATAAAATATTGATGAGATGTGCTGAAGCTATTATGTCTGTTCCCAGCTTTTATTTGCTCATTATTTTAGCTTCAATACTCCCTTCTAATATGACTTCAGTTCAAAGGTTTACCTTAATTACAGCTATTTTGGCATTGATTGGCTGGGCAGGATTTTCCAGAGTTATCAGGGGTATGGTGCTATCAATAAAAAATCAGGACTATATCAAATCAATTGAAACGATTGGCGCATCCAGAGCAAGAATAATATTAAAGCATATTCTGCCTCAAACATCGAGCTACGTTATTATTGCAATAACTTTATCCGTGCCCTCATATATTTTGGCTGAATCTGGCTTAAGTTTTTTGGGTCTTGGTATTCAATTGCCTGATGCAAGCTGGGGAAATATGTTAAGAGAAGCACAAGAATTTGCAAATATAATTTATCGTCCATGGCTCTTAACTCCCGGATTTTTAATTTTTATTGCAGTTTTGTCTTTTAATATATTAGGCGATAAAATAAGAGATATACTGGATCCTAAAGCACAAAATTAAAGGGAAAAAGATGGAAGTATCAAATATTGATTCAAATATAATTATATTATTTAGAATTATTCTAGCAACCTTATTAGCTTTTATTCCGGGAATTGAAAGGGAATTAACGGGCAAATTTGCTGGTCTTAGAACGCACATATTAGTTTCTTTAGGCGCCTGTGTGTTTACAATTTTATCTATATATGGATTTAAAATGCATATTGTGGCAGGAGTTGTCGGCACAAATGACCCTGCTCGTATTGCTGCACAAGTAATTACTGGTATTGGTTTTATCGGCGCCGGTACTGTTATGCGTCATGGTACAAGCGTTTCAGGCATTACAACAGCTGCGACTTTATGGATTTGTGCGGCTATCGGAATGTCATGCGGATGTGGTGAATATATAACAGCATTATTAGCTTCACTTACAACCCTTGTGGTTTTAATTTTGATAAGAAGGTTAGAAAAGAATTTTCTTTCCAAAAGAAAAATATTTTATACACTTTTTGAAGTGACAATTTGTGCTTCATTAGATGAATGTGAAAAAATTCAGCAAATTTTTGAATGTAATTTTCATAAAATTTTTAAATTTAACAAAAAACTCTTAAATTCTAACGAGCTTCGTTTTAACGGGGTCATTTCAACAAAAAAATCTATTAAAGAAATTAATGATATTTTTAGACAGGTTAATAATATAGAATCTATTGAGATAAGAGAGTATTATGAATAATAAAAACTCAAATATTACTGAATATATTTTTACTTTTTTATTGGCTTTATTTGTCGTTTTCATATTTTCTTTATGTATTGAATTAAACCTGTTATTTGCCACTGAACAAAGAGTTAACCAAAAAGAGTTAAATATGGCAAATTTATCAAAGTTCTGTACTATCAGCGAATTGGAAAAAAGGCTTTTTAAGGAACCATCTAATTATTTGGTAGATATTAAGATTGCACAAATTTATGAATCATTAAATGAATATGACAAGGCAAATGATTACTATATTTCTGCATTAAAAAAGTCCGCAAGATCAGATTTTTCCTTGTATTCATATGCGTTATTCTGTGCAAAACATGACTTATATGGTACTGCAGCTACGGTTGCGGAAGAATTAAGCACAAATAATAAATTTCATAACATGTATAAAGCAAAAATATATGAAACACTTGGCGATAATCTTGATATGGATAAACAGTATCCGGCATCTAACAAGGCTTATCAGGTTGCATATAAATATTCTAAGGCAATGAATGATAATGATTACGAAAAAATTATGGCGGATAAATTTGCTAATTCATATATAAAAGTTGCAGATTGTGATGTTACAAATAACAATCCTCAAGAAGCAATATTAAATTTGAATAATTCAATAAGGATTAAAGATACTTCATTGGCAAGATATAAACTTGGTTTAATATATGTTGATTTTAACAAGGTTGAAGCAGACAGATTTATATCTTCAGCTTTTAAAAATAATCCTTATCTTGTTAATCCTTATATTTACAATAAGTTGTTAAATGATTTGATTTTAGAGTCTAAAGAAAATAATAAAGCAGGTTTGATGAATTATTATTCTTTAAAACTCTCAAGATTTAAAAAGCAGCTGCTTCAATATTATATTTATCAAAATGATATTTTAATTACCAATATTAAAATTCAACCTGTTAAAAAAATATTTTCGAATAAAGATAAATATGAATTGTTGTTTGATATAAAAAATAATACAAAATATGATTTAAAATCATTGTTTTTACAAGTTGAATTGATTGTGAATTCCAAAATATATACTATAGAGAAAAAAGCAGTATCATATAATAATGCTTTAGGCTTTTATGATGAACTAAAGGGAGCAAAATTATCTCTTCCGTCTGATATTCGGTTTATTAATGTTAAATCTAAAAATGATGTAATAATTAAGTTTTATGCTAAGAAAACTAAAAATGCTCCTTGGACTCTAATTAAAATTGACCAATTAAATTTTTAGGCTGTACTAATTAATATGCTTGTGTTATTTTATAAATAAGTAATATAATCCGAAGATAAAATGGAGCGCTATGAGAGTACACGAACTTGCAAAAGAATTAAATATAACTTCCAAAGAATTAATTGAAAGAGCAAACGATGCTCTTGGTCTATCTTTAAAGTCACACAGTTCTACAGTTGGAGATGCTTATATTTCAAAAATTAAAGCTCTTTATGACAAGGCTCCGCAAAAATCCGGAAACAAGCCTAAAGCTTTTGTTGTTAAAAAACAAAAACAGACAGATGAGATTTCTTCAAATCAAACTGTTGAAGAAAAAACACCTACTATCAAAACTGTTTCAAAGTTGGAAATTGTTCGCAGCGCTTCAAAGGTTAACGAAAGGAAAAATGAAATTAAAAAAGAACAGGTTCAGGCTGAACCAAAACAAGAAACAAAAGAGCAAAATCCAATAAAACAAAAACAGATAGTTAATTCTACAGATAAACTTTCAAGTTTGCCTTCAATGACAAGAAAGAATTTTTCAAAACCTGTTAAAAATCCTGAGCAAAAGCAGGACAAGCCTGAAAAAAAACAAAAGCCTCAGCGTGAGCCGCAGCAAAATCAGCCTATTAAAAGACATATAATTTCACAAGAAATGTATGCAAATCAATCACGTGGCGGCAAAAAAAAGAAAAAAGATTATAACAATTCAAACAAAAGAGAAGAGCAAGAAAGAATCAGTTTAGAAAAAACGGTTCAAAATAAACACAAAAAACACACGCAAGAAACAGCTCAAGTTGAACAAGTTACCTCTGTTGTTATCGATAGACCAATGACAGTTGGCGAATTGAGTGACAAAATTAAAAAAACTCCGGCAGAAATAATTAAGTTTTTAATGCTTGAAGGTATAATGGTTACTGTCAATACTCCTATAGATACCGATACAGCAAAAAAAGTTGCCCAAAATTTCAATCTTGAAGTCCTTGAAGAAGATTTAGAAGCGTTTATTGCTCAAGAAGAAGAAAAAGAAGAAGTTAATAAATATCTTTTAAATGCAAAGCCTGAGGATATTGTAAAAAGAGCACCGGTTGTTACCGTAATGGGTCATGTTGACCATGGTAAAACAACTCTTCTTGATTCAATTCGTGCTTCAAAACACAAGATTGTTCATACAGAAGTTGGCGGTATTACACAAAGCATTGGTGCTTATACAGTTTGGCTTGATAAGAGAAAAATTGTTTTTATTGATACTCCGGGGCACGAAGCTTTTACACAAATGCGTTTAAGGGGCGCGCAATCTACTGATATTGCAGTCTTGGTTGTTGCCGCAGATGACGGTGTTATGCCGCAAACTGTTGAAAGTATTTCCCATGCCCGTTCTGCCGGTGTACCCATAATAGTAGCTATAAATAAAATGGATAAACCGGATGCAAATCCTGATAAAGTATTACAGGAATTGACTGAACATAATTTAATTCCTGAAAAATGGGGCGGCGATACAATCTGTGTACCTGTTTCCGCGTTACAAAAAACAGGAATTGATGAATTATTGGAATATATTCTTCTTGTTGCTGATATGCAAGAGCTTAAAGCAGTTGAAAAATGCCCTGCTTCAGGTGTTATAATTGAAGCTAATTTAGATAAGGGCAAAGGGCCTGTTGCAACAATGCTTGTACAAAACGGTACTTTAAAAGTTGGTGATTCAATAGTAGCAGGTACAGTTGGAGGAAAAGTAAGAGCTTTATTGGATGATTCAGGTAAACGTGTTCGCACTGCGGGACCTTCAACTCCTGTTGAGATACTGGGATTGAATGAAGTTCCTCAAGCAGGTGATTTATTTGAAGTTGTTAAAAACGAAAAAGAAATGAAGCATATTGTTGAACAACGTAAGCAAAAAGAACGTTCAACCAGACTGGAAGCTATGACTGCAGCCCATGTACAAAAAGAAGCAATGACTGATAATGAAGTAACTAATTTGAACTTGATAATAAAAGCAAATACAAATGGCTCTGCTGAAGCTGTTTCACATGCAATACAAAATGTAAAATCTTCAAAAGTTGTTCCAAAAATTGTGCATGTTGGTGTTGGCGATATATCTGAAGCGGATGTAATGTTAGCAAGTGCTTCAAATGCAATTATTCTTGGTTTCACAGTTAAAGAAGATGCAAATGCATTAATTTCAGCCCAAAAAGAGGGAGTAAAAATCAAGAAGTATGATATTATTTATCAAGTTCTTGAAGATATTGAAAAGACTATGTTGTCATTATTATCTCCTGAAATTGAAGATGTTGAACTTGGTAAAGCGGAAGTTAGAGCAGTGTTTACAATTGGAAAAACAACAAGAATTGCCGGTTGTTATGTAACAGAAGGCAAGATTGTACGTTCTAAAACTGCTCAATTAATCAGAAACGGAGAAGTCATTTTCAAAGGCGAAATTGATCAATTGAAACGTTTTAAAGATGATGTTAAAGAAGTTAAAGAAGGCTTTGAGTGCGGTATATCATTTTCTAAATTTAATGATATTCAAGTTGGCGATATAATTGAAGTATCTACTACAAAAGAGGTAGAACCTCAAACATTGGTTTAAAATGAAAGTTAAAATATTATGTCTTTAAGAAATGATCGTGTTAGAAAAGCTTTAATGAGAGAAATATCTGATATTATATTTCGTGAAGTTAAAGACCCTGCAATTTCAGGTATTGTATCAATTGTTGATGTTGATGTGTCATCTGATAATTCTGCTGCCAGAGTATTTTATAGTGTTTATGGATCTGATGAGCAAAAGACAAAGACAGCTAAAGCTCTTGAGCGTCATACAGGATTAATTCGTCATGAAGTTGGAAAAAGAATTAGATTAAGAAAAACTCCGACTCTATTGTTTATATTGGATAATTCTTTAGAACATGGCGCAAAAATGATGGATTTAATTAACAAAATCGAACGTGGCGAAATTTAGATGTATTTTTTGAATATTATTAAGCCAAAAGGAATAACTTCATTTGACGTTATCAGATATTTAAGAAAAAGATTGAAAATTCGCCAAATTGGTCATTCGGGTACTCTTGATCCTCTGGCGTCAGGTGTGATGCAAATTGGCGTTGGGTCAGCAACAAAACTATTAGAATTTTTACCATCTGATAAAGAGTATATTGCAAATTTGAAGTTTGGGTATATTACAACTACTTTTGATGATGAAGGAGATAAAATATTTGTTAAAAAGCCTGAATTTTCATTAAATTATTTAAAGAGTTCTTTAAATTCTTTTTTGGGTAAAACTATTCAGCTTCCTCCAAAATATTCTGCTATAAAATATAATGGCAAAAAATTATGTGATTTAGCCCGAAGCAATGTTGATTTTAATATAGAGGATTTTGGGCGTGAAGTTGAAATTTATTCAATTGAATTGCTTAATTTTAACGGATTTGATGAAGTTAAATTAAAAATCAATTGCAAAAAAGGCACATATATACGTTCTTTTGCAAATGATTTGGGTCAAAAATTGTCTTGTGGTGCATACTTAACCGAATTAAAAAGAACAAAGGCAGGCAGTTTTTTGTATGAAAAGGCAAATAATCTTGATGATGAAAATTATGTTTGTATTAATCCAATTGATGTACTTGAATTTGCCAAATATGAGCTCAGTGATTATGAATATGAAAAAATTATCCATGGAAATTTTATAAGTAATAATATAGGTAATATATGCAGTGAAAAAATTCTTTTAACAAAAAATAACAAACTTGTATCAATTGCCGTTTTGTCAGATAATTTAATTAAGCCTAAGAAGATTTTTAAGGATATTTAATGATGAATACTTTTTTCAAAACTTTTATTATTTGCTTGATTGCTGCTTTGGGATTTTTGTTTTATCAATATGTTTCAACAGACAGCTATAGCGGGCTTAAACTTTCGTCAAATAATCCGATTTTTGGGCTTCATAGTACCAAGGCCGAAAATCAGAATGTTAATGTGCCAATTGAACCACAAGAAATGCAAACACCTAAGAATAATGAAAATAAACAAAATGTACAAAAAACAAATAACGCCGTATATTATTCAAAAGTTTATTTTTTTAATAAAAGCGGTAAATTAGATGTTGTTAAACGTAAATATAATGAACAAATTACTCTAAATAAGGCAGTCAATATCTTGTTGAGAGGTCCTATTATTTCTGAAACTAAGAATGGATATTATTCTGAAATTCCTCCTAATGTAGACTTAATTTCTGTTAAAAATCAAGGAAAAAATATTATAGTAAATCTTTCATCAAATTTTGGTAACGGCGGCGGAACACAAAGCATCGAAAATCGTGTTTTGCAATTATCTAAGACAATTAAACTATATGAACCTAATAAAAACGTTTATCTTTATATTGATGGGCAGCAGGTTGAATATCTTGGCGGAGATGGTGTTTACATAAAGCAGCCACTTGACTAGCTATAGCGCAATCCAATCTTTTGGTTTGTTTTTTACCTTTAATTTTTTATCAAAAGTTTTTAGGTAGTAATCTTTGTTGTTTAGCATAATTGCCCAGAAATTTGTTGAATATGAAGATGGTGAATTGATTAAAATTTTATGTTTGCAAGTGGCTAAAAAATAAAATTCTTCTTTCCAGTCTTTCAAATCTATAAATTTTAATGGTATGATTGAGTTGATATTTTTTTCTATATTTTTAGATGTAAATACGTATAAAATTGGTTTTTTAATGTATTTATTTAATCTTAAAATTGCTCTTGATATATAATCCCAATCCACTTTTTGACTGGTTATGTCGTTATTGTTTATATATAAGCCTATTGAATTATTTGTTGAAATTTCTTCAAGTAAATCGAAGTTTTTTATGAAATTATAATTGTTAAACTCTAAAGATTTGAGTATATCCTCGGTAATATATTGAATGTCGTCTATTTTAAAGTGTTTTAAATTTAATATTTTGTTTGAATTTGATTTATTATTTTTAATTTCATAGGATATTTTTTTGTCGTTTATTATTATTTTATTATAGTATAGTGCATTTTTTGCGATTGTATTTACTTTGTTTGTTGAAATATAGCCATAATCGAGGTTAAAATTAGACATTGCTTTTTCAAATTTAACTCTTTTAGGCGTATTATTTTCATAAAAACATTTTCTTTTTTGATTCTTTTCTAAAATTTTGCCATATGCATACATTGATAGATTGTCAGCAAAATTTTCTTGATATTCCAGTATTAATAAACCGTCTTTTTCCATTTATAAATTCCGTACAAAAAATTAATCATTTGAATGATTTACATTTTAATGTATCACAAATAAGCTTATAATATCAATTCTTAATAAATCCTTTACATTAAAATGAAAGAAAAAATATGAGAAAATTATTGGCTTTTGTAACACTTTTATTTTTTGCTATGTCAACAAGTGCTTGTATACATACTCTTGCTGTTCAAGAATTAAATGAAATTGCTGCAAAATATCTTGATGATGGCGATGCAAAAAGTGCAATTTCAAGGTTGGAGTCTTCTATTGATTTAGACCCTGATGTATATGAATCAAGATATAATCTTGCTGTTGCATATGTTAGAGTAAATGAGTGCGAAAAAGCAATTCAGCAAGCAGAGGCTGCAAATAAATTAATAAAAAATGAACCGGCAATTAATTATACATTGGGTGTAGCTTATGATTGCGCTGCACACAATATATTTGAGAAAACAAACGAAGATGGCGAAATTGAAGAAATTACTTATTCTGATCCTGTTGAAAATTTAAAGATGGGTCTGAAGTTTATTGATTATCTGCAAAAAGCAAATGATAACTATAAAAAATATACAGAATTTGTTCCTGCCGCTGATGATGTGTCAGAAGTTCAAAGATTAATTCTTCAAAATGATGAAAAGTTGCAAGAAATGAGAGCAAAATATAAGCAAGTGAAGTCTATGTAGTTATGCATTATATAATAAATTCACCACCAAGCTCTATTGCATTTTATATTTTTGGATATCCTGTTAAATATTACGGTTTATTTATGACTTGTGCTATATTTTTGGGCATTGCTATTTCTTTTTTCTTATTAAAAAAGAAATTCAATACTGCGTGTGCTCAAAATTTTATAGATGTGTCGCCTTATATTGTTTTATTTTCATTATTAGGCGCAAGGATATTTTATATTCTTGGTGATTTAGATTTTTATTTAAAAAATCCTTTTGAAATGATTTTAATAAACCATGGCGGTATTTCGATATTTGGCGCAATTATTTTTGCAATAATTTTTTTGTTTTTTTATTGTAAAAAAAGCAAAATTTCTTTTTTGGGTTTTTGTGATTGTTTAGCTGTCGGAATGCCTTTGTGTCAATCAATCGGCAGGTGGGGAAATTATTTTAATCAAGAAGCGTTTGGTTGTCCTGCAAATGGTTTTTTGAAACTATATGTTGATTATTCATATCGTCCTTTGGAATTTAAAGGTTTTGATTTTTTCCATCCTACTTTTTTGTATGAAGGTATATTGAATTTAATATTGTTTTTTGTTTTAATGTTTATCTTTTTGAAGTTTAAAAATATTAAGAGTGGAACGCTATTTTCTTTATATTTGATATTTTATTCTTTAATAAGGTTTTTAGTAGAAAAAATTCGTTTAGACAGTGTTTTAAATATTTTTGGTTTTCATGTTGCATCGTTAATTTGCATTATTGTTTTCTTTTTTGGCTTGATTTTGTTGTTAAATATATATTTTATTCAAAAAAAACCGAAAGACTTTTAAATCTTTCGGTTTTAAAATGTTTATTTAACAGCCATCTGTTTTATCATAGAGTGACCTGTCATTTCTGCCGGTTTTTTGATGTTTAATATGTCTAAGATTGTTGGTGCAATATCACAAAGTGCACCATCGTTGTTTAGTTCATATTTTTCATTTGAAACAACAATAAACGGAACAACGTTTGTTGTATGTGCTGTTTGCGGAGCATGGGTTTTTTCATTGTACATCCATTCTGCATTTCCATGGTCAGCTGTAATTATCATTGTTATATCATTTTCCAGTGCCTTTTGAGCAATCTTTCCGACACATTCATCTACTGCATGACAAGCTTTTATTGCTGCATCCATAACGCCTGTGTGCCCAACCATATCGGGATTTGCAAAATTTACCAATATAAAGCCGTATTCCGGATTGTCTATTGCTTTTAATACATTATCGCAAACTTCATATGCGCTCATTTCGGGTTTTAGGTCATATGTTGCCACTTTTGGCGAATTAACTAAAGCTCTTGTTTCAAGCTTTCCTGATTTTTCTACTCCGCCATTAAAGAAAAATGTGATATGGGCATATTTTTCTGTTTCTGCCGTTCTAAATTGTTTAACATTGTTTTCATCTAGTACATCACCTAAGATATTTACCAGTGTTTGCGGTTTAAAAGCAACAGGAACATCAAATGTTTCGTCATATTGAGTCATACAAACATAATAAAGATTTTTTACTACTTTTTTTCTGTTAAATCCGTCAAAATTTACATCATTAAATGCTCTTGTTATTTCGCGAGCTCTATCGGGTCTGTAATTGAAGAAAATAACAGCGTCGTTATCGTCTATTCTTCTTTTTGAAATTACGGTAGGTTCAACAAATTCATCAGTTATGTTGTTTTTATATGAATTTTCGATGGCAGCGTGTGAATTTTCTTCATTATTACCTGTTCCTAGAGTTAAACAATCATAAGCTTTTTCTACTCTATCCCATCTTTTATCTCTGTCCATTGCCCAATATCTGCCAATTATTGAAGCAATTTGAGGTAAATTATGTTTCTTTAAAACTTCTTCAGTTTGTGCCAAATATTCAACAGCAGATGAAGGCGGAGTATCTCTGCCATCAAGAAAAGCATGAACATAAACTTCTTTTAAGCCGTTATTTGCCATCAATTCAATCAATGCATTAAGATGTTTCATTGAACTGTGTACGCCGCCTGGAGAAACCAAACCATAAATATGCATTGCTGAATTGTTTTTCTTAACATGATTTATAGCGTTTAAAAATTCTTCATTTTTGAAAAAGTCGCCGTCGTCAATTGCTTTATTTATTCGTGTTAATTCCTGATATACAATGCGGCCTGCGCCAATGTTCAAGTGTCCAACTTCGGAATTTCCCATTTGTCCTTCAGGTAATCCCACATGCAGCCCGTCGGCATGGATTGTTGTTGAAGGCATTTGATTAAAATATTTGTCAAAATTAGGAGTATCTGCGCTATATACAGCATTATATTTTGTATCTTTGGAAATACCCCATCCGTCTAAAATGCATAATAATGCTCGTTTTTTACTAGTAGTCATAATAACCTCATAATATTTTTTTTACTAACACATTTTATCAAGAAAAATAATCACTAACAAGATGGATTTTATTTAATTTATGTTTATATTAATATATTTAATTAAGATGAGGTTTGATAATAATGAAGTATTCAAAATATAGCGTAGTAATAATCGGTAGCGGAATAAGCGGCTTATTTCTTGCAAATAAGTTAGCTTTAAGTAAAGAATTAAATGACGGTATTTTAATTGTTACCAAGGATAAATTATTTTCAGGGTCTTCATCTTTGGCACAAGGCGGCATTGTTAGTGTAATTCCTGAGATAAATTTGAAAGATTCAATAGAATCTCATATTAAAGATACAATAAATGCAGGCTGCGGATTAAATAATATTTCTACGGTACAATTTGTATCAAGACAGTCATCTAAAATAACACAGGATTTAATTAACTTTGGTGTTAAATTTGATGAAAATTCTAAAAATCAGCTCAATTTTACACTTGAGGGAGCTCATAGCTGCCCTAGAATTTTACATGCTAACGGTGATTCCACAGGAAGAGTTATCGAACAGGCGCTATGTGAGCAATTAGAAAAAGCAAATAATGTTGATTTATATGATAACACAATGGCGATTGAGCTGTTGATTGATGATGACAATTCCGCAAAAGGTGTTATTGTTTACAATTGGGCAAATGACACTTACGAAGTAATTTATTCAAGCAATATTGTTATCGCAACAGGCGGAATAGGTCAAATTTATAAAAACACTACAAATCCTGCTGAATCAACTGCTGACGGAATTGCCCTTGCATATAAAGCAGGTGCACTGCTCAGCGATATGGAGTTTGTTCAATTTCATCCTACTGCGCTATATGTAAAAGATAAAAAAACTTCGCCTCTTGTTTCTGAGTCTGTTCGTGGAGAGGGTGCTAAATTGGTCAATGTTGATGGTGAATATTTTGCAAAGAATTACCATTATCTTGCTGATCTTGCCCCCAGAGATGTTGTTGCAAGGGCGATAAGACAAGAAATGATTAATACAAATTCTGATTATGTTTATCTTGATATTTCGCAAATCGGAATTCAAAAATTCAAAACAAGATTTCCTACAATAACAAAACTTTGTCATGATAATAATATAGATTTTGAAAACGGATTAATTCCGGTTGTACCATCCGAGCATTATTTTATGGGCGGTATAAAAACCGATTTATCATCTAAAACATCGTTAAATAATTTGTATGCTATCGGCGAGTGTGCTTCTACAGGCTTGCATGGCGCAAATAGATTGGCTTCTAATTCCTTGCTGGAATGTGCAGTTTTTGCAGATTCTTTGGCTGATGAATTAATAAAAAATCAAGTTGCACCTCCAAAAAAACACAGCGAAAAAATAATGAATATAATTGACAAATACATTGCAATTGATGCTGAAAGTTTGGATGAAACAGATGAAATACAATCTATGTTTAATCAATTAAAAAATACTATGAGTGATAATGTAGGTATTGTCAGAAATAAAAAATCCCTTGATAATGCGCTTAAAATAATTGATGATTTGGACTTAAAGCTTAGTGAATTGCATGCATCAAATTCAAGACTTAAATACGAATTACAAAATGCTATATGTGTAGCTAAACTAATTACCCTTGCAGCACTTAACAGAAAAGATTCAATAGGTGCACATTATCGTGATGATGCGCCTAAAAAAGTTGTTAACAATCAAGAAAGAAAAGGAAAATATGAAACAATATTGGTTAAATAATTTTGCAATAGATGATTTTATTACATCTGCACTTAAAGAAGATATGTATTACGGTGATATTACAACTGATTCTGTTTGTGCAAATTTAGTTAATCCTTCTTTTGAATTGTATTTAACAACCAGAGGCGATGGTGTATTGTGCGGTAAAGATGTATTTAACAGAGTTTTTAAAATATTGTGTGATGATAAAGTGCAAATTCAATTTTATTTTAATGACGGTGATGAAATAAAAAAAGGTGATAAAATTGCACGAATAACAGGTGATGCACGATTTATATTAACCGGTGAACGTCTTGCACTAAATTTTGTACAAAAAATGTCCGGAATTGCTACATATACAAGGAAATTTCAAAATAAAGCACAAAAATACGGTGCAAAAGTTGTGGATACAAGAAAAAATACTCCGAATTTCCGATTATTTGAAAAGTATGCAGTTAAAGTCGGCGGTAATTTTGTTCACAGGTTTAATTTGTCTGATTGTGTAATGTTAAAAGATAATCATATTGCTCTTTTGGGAGGTTCAATAACAAATGCTGTTGATGCAGTAAGAAGTGTTATTTCTCATGCGCATAAAATTGAAGTTGAATGTGATACTAAAGAGCAAGTTATCGAAGCCTTAGCAAATAATGTTGATATTATAATGCTTGATAATATGCCGCTTGAATTGATGTCAGAATGTGTCAAAATTGTTAACAAGCAAGCTATTGTTGAAGCTTCAGGGTGTGTTACATTAGATAATGTTGAAGAAATTGCAAAAACAGGTGTGGATATAATTTCTACAAGTGCAATTGTCACAAAAGCGCCTACTTTGGATTTGGCATTTGATTATATAAAAAATTAAGTTTTTACGTAAAATAGACAAGTTTTATAAAATCGATTGTTTTACTTAAACCCTCGTTTATAGGCGTAGTAAGATTTATGTCGTGATTTTTAATATATGATAGTTCTGTTTCGTAGTTTGGTATGCTTAGAATATTATTTTTGTAAATGATTTTGGATTTTGACTTTGTGTAATTAATTATAAAATCTGCTATTTCCTTATCATAAAAGAAGTTGGCAGAAGATATATCAATTATGTCATCAGTGATGTTATGCATAATTTTAACTAAAGCAATAGCTATATCCTTTGAATAGCACAGATGCATTTTTTTATTTTCAATAGTTATATCTTCATTATTTAATGCAGAAAAAATCATTCTTATTATAAAGTTTGGGGAATTTTTTGAGGTATAAAACCCATAGTAATTACATAATCTGACTATTTGGATATTTGTTTTATATTTGTTTGCATAATATAAAACAAGACCGGTTAAAAACTTTATTAAATCGTAATATTCAAAGAGTTCCTTATTTGTATTTTGATAATCGCAAAATGGCAGTGCAATAAGCAGTTTAGAGCCAGTTTTTGTTGTAAATTCAAGTATATTTTTAATTTTTTGTATTAGTTCAAGATTGTATCTGTATTTATCTTCAAAATAAAATTCATTATCACAGCAATCAAGAAAATATATATAATCAACAAACGGCAAATTTATGCTCGATATATTTTCATCTACTAAGTTGAAGCGTTCATTTTTTAATAATGAGCATAAATTGGCAAATTTATCCCCTTTGTTGATATTTGGTGCATATATAATATTTTCATCGTTTTTTAGCAACATGTCGATGAGATTTGAGCTTAAAATTCCACCTGTATTTGAAACTAATATCTTATCCATATTTATATTTTAATAATTTTAGAGATTTTTGACAATTGTTTGAATTTCTGAGTCCATAAAGTCTTCTTTGGTTGAATAATTATCAATAAAATTCTTTAATTCTAGTGCAAATTGTGCTTTTTTAAATTCTCCAAAGCCATATTTTTTATATATATTTTCAAGGTTTACAACCATTGATTGTCCGTTTGTAAAATCATCAAAATTACAGTTGTATTCATTTTTGTGGATATGATTAACTGCCTTCAATAGTGTATTTTTGGGTATTAAATCTTCAAATTCTCCGCTTTTAAGCAGATATAATTTATCTTTTTTCCGTAATTTTGTTTGGATTAAATTGCTTACCAATGAAGCATCTTTGTCTAAAAGTATAAAAAAGGGTAGTTTGACATATTCAATCATAGAGTAATATTTTCTAGCAACTTGGTTTTTTCCGCCAGCCGGAATGACCAGTATTCCTGTTTTATCTAAATTTATATCAAATAAACTAAATAAAGAATTTAAAAGTGTAAATTCAGTTTGCCCTTCGCAAAGCAATATTTTTTCAATAGGATATAAGAGATTATATTTATTTCTTAGTGAAATTATATCCTCTTTATTTGAATTAATTTTTTTAATCCAATATAAATTTTTAGAACGAATATTGTTGTCTGAAATTTCATCTAACATTGAGGAAATATTCAATCGGCTCGATAGATATTGATAAGATACATCACTTTCAATAAAACACTTGTCTTCAATTTTAGTAAGCACATCATTTACGTAAAAATCGTTATTTACTTTTTTTAAAGAGGAGTTGAATATTTCTTCAACAATTTTTATTTTGTCATCATGTTTGATGTTTTTAGTATTAATATCCAGACAAAACTTGTTGATTATATCATCAAAAACTCGCTTATAGCGTATATAAGCCGGTTCAAATCGAGTTAGTCGGTCTAATATTGTTGTAAAGTACTCCTGTGGTATTTTTTTAAACTTCATAAACTGTATTTAATAGCGGTTGCTTATCGCAACCGCTTGTTTAATTTTGATTAATTTGATTTTGTGGTTTTTTATTATTTTTAATTTTGTCAACAAGAAGGAATGTTGCCGAAAGAGCAAAACCTAAAAGAGCAGAATAAAGTGCAGAGCTGGCAATTGTATTTGGAATTGTTTTTAAATAATTCTTGCCTGCAAGTTCTTTGTGGTTTTTTACGTAATAGCCTAAATCATATACGCCTTGTACTGCTGCACCAAGCCCTGCGCTAGCGGCTGTACTTTTTGCAACATAAGATATATGTTTATTTTTAGAATTGTCAATTTGACCTATAGACCATATTCTGGGCATACACACCTCCTTTTGTTTATTATAACACACCAAATTAAAAAAAGTTGCTATTTGTTCATAAAAATTAATAGTGTATTATTGACATTTGTTAATTTTGGTGTAGAATCTAAATAGAGATTTTTTTCACGAAAAGGAGAATATAAAATGACAGCTACTGAAGAAAAGAAAACAACCGAATTGGTTGAAACTGTTGAACAGTTAGAAGCTCTTATCGACAGAGTTGCCGC
>CALVHD010000015.1 GCA_944327245.1 Candidatus Gastranaerophilales bacterium | reverse complement strand
GCAGAGCGTTGAGCTCTGGCGGACAGAGCGGATACCGTACCATAAAAGCAAACGAGCTTTAGTTTGCAGGGCAAACTAGAAGCGCAAGCCAGAGTGAAAGCCGTTAAAAAATGACAATGCGTTGAGCATTGGCATTTTAGGCTGAAACTGTTGATAGGCGACGTTTCAAATTCTTGCCGTAGGCGAATTTGACAGGAGCTAAATGGCAAAGCATAGGCAAAGGTGTGTGAAGCTCGTGACGGCAGAGCGTTGAGCATTGGCATTTTAGGCTGAAACTGTTGATAGGCGACGTTTCAAATTCTTACTATATAAGGTGAAATTTATTTAATTTTGACCTTAAACTAAGGCTCTTTGGTTTAGGGGTTTTCATGTTAGAATTTTTTTATGAAAGCTTTTTATATTAAATCTCTTGGTTGTAAACAAAATCAATTGGAAGGGCAAATAATAGCCGATAAATTATTATCTATGGGCTATACTTTCGTTGATGAGATTAAAAATGCCGATATATATATTTTAAATTCATGTTCAGTTACCTCACATACCGATTCACAGGTTTCATATCTTTTAAATTATGCAAAAAGAATTAATCCCAATATTAAAACGATTTTAATGGGTTGTGTAGCACAAACCTATAAGCAGCATGAATTTTTTGATTATTCAAATATTGATTTGGTTTTGGGCAATATTGAAAAAATGAATATTCAAAAATATATAGATAAATTATTTTCAGATGAAAAAAATTTTTTTGTTCAGGATATTTTTAATATAAAAAATTTTGAAAATAATTTTTTATTAAATCCAAACTCTACAAGGGTAAGTATAAAAATTCAAGACGGCTGCAATAATCGTTGTTCATATTGTATTATTCCTTATGCCAGAGGAAACTCTCGTTCTAACAGCATTGAAAATGTAATTAAGCAAATTGAGCTGGTGTTAAAAAAAGGAATAAAAGAAATTGTATTAACAGGAATACACATAGGTCAATGGGGCTTGGAAAATAATAAAACTTTGCTTGATTTATTAAAAGAAATTGAAAAAACCTCAATTCCGCGCTATAGGCTTGGTTCGCTTTATGTTAATGAAATAAATGATGAAATGATAGAATTTTTATCTAAATCAAAGAAATTTTGTCCTCATTTTCATTTATCTTTGCAATCTTTGTGTGATAAAACGCTTAAAAATATGAATAGAAAATACACAGTTAAAGAAGCTCTTGAAACTATTGAAAAATTACACAAAAATTTTAATCTTCCTTTTTTGGGTTGTGATATTATTGTTGGTTTTCCCGATGAAAACGATAAGGATTTTATTGAAACTTATGAAAATTTAAAAAGAGCAAAAATGTCTCAAATTCATTGTTTTCCATATTCAAAAAGGGAAAAAACTCCCGCTTTTTATATGGAAAATCAAATTCAAGAGTCAATTAAAACGAAAAGATGCAATCTTATAATAGAATTATCAAATGAGCTGCATAAAGAATTTTTAGAAAAAAACAAAAATACTTTAGCCGAAATTTTAATTGAGAAAAAATCCCTAAAAACGGGACTATATTCAGCGCTTACAAGAAATTACATTAAAATTCGTTTTAAAGATGACAATAATAATTTAAGGCATACTTTAAAAACAGTTAATTTGGCGGATTTTGAGTTATTGTAAATAAATGTAACAAAAATATATAATTTTGATATAACATTTTTTAAAAAGTTTTTATATATATGTAAGGTATCAAGATTATAAGGATGTAAACTATGGCAGCGAGCGTAGATAGCAGAACCACTTCAATATTAATCAATCTTGATTTAAATATTAATTCTAAGATGGTGGCAAATAAATATATCACATCAAAAGAAAATATTGAAAAAACGCAGCAGGGAGTGAATAAAAAAACATATAAAAATATACGTTCAACTCTTAGGGAGTGCTATCTTACAGGCTCTTTAAGATATGGTAATAATTTTATAATGTAGTTATTTTTTCTTTCATATCTATCATAATTTGATATGTCATATAACAATCTTTAAGCGCCCTGTGGGCGTTTTTTGTGTCAATGTTTAAGTGTTTTGCAATATTGGTTAATTTATGTGAATTTAATTTTTGATAAACTTTTCTTGCAAATGTTAAAGTATCTGAAAAATCGTTAGGGAGTGTTTTTTTATATAAATCATCTAATTTTTTATTCAAAAAAGATAAGTCGAATTTAATATTATGCCCTACAATCGGGTTTGTTTGTACAAAATAACAAAAATCTGTTAAAACTTTTTTTAATTCGGGTGCACTTTTTGTCATTTCCATAGTAATACCCGTCAGATTTGTAATATAAGAAGAAATTTGTTTTTCAGGCTTTATCAAAGAAGAAAATTCATTAACAACTTTATTTTCAACAACTTTGAGGGCGCAAATCTCAATAATAGAGTCATTTTGAGCACTAAAGCCGGTTGTTTCAATGTCAACTATTACACAATTATTTGGTAAAAAATTGAGCATTTTGGGTTTTTTATTGCTCAAAAGAATTTCAGGAATTTCATTTTTTATATTTAAATCTAAACTTAATTGCATGATTTATTTTATTTACCTTATTTTTTAATAAAATTTCTATAACTTGGGCACAAGTCAGGCGGAAGTTTTTTCTTTTCTTTAAAAGTCGAAACATTTACCTATTTTTAATTATTTCTTCAACTTTTTGAAAATCCTCAATTGTATCTATATCAATAACCCTTGGGGTAATATATGCAATCGGATTAAACCCGATAAAATCTTTTGTTTCTTTCATTGTATCCCAATGAAGCGCATAAAATGCTCCATTTTCTGTTATCATTTTATAATGTTCATCTGTTTCTTGGCGTCTTGGGCGAATTCTAAAATCATAAAGAGCTTCTAATTTATCATTATGCAATATGCGCCATCTGGCATGTGTATAGCCTGAGCTAAAGGCGCTAAAACAGCTGTCATAACCCTTTTTTTGGGCTTCAAAATAATATTCAAACGCACTGTCAATATATTTTTCATCTCTTAATGGACAAGTTGGTTGTAATAATACTACATAGTCTGCTTTGTAGCCTTGTTTTTCTAATTTATCCATAACATCCAACATAACAGGAGCTGTTTTTGTTGTGTCTTGTGCTAATTCTTGCGGTCTTTTTAATATTTCAGCTCCAAAATTTTCTGAAATTTTTAAAATTTCATCGTCTTCTGATGACACAATTGTTTTTGTAATGTATTTAGATTTTAATGAGGCTTCAATTGTATAAGCAACAAGCGGTTTATTTAAAATTGGTTTTATATTTTTTCTTTTGATTCCTTTTGAGCCTCCTCGGGCGGGAATTATGCTTAATATTTCCATTTTTTTTGAGCTTCCTTTAATTCTTCTAAATCAAATTCTAATTCTTTTAAATATCTTTTCAAATTTGTTTTTGTTTTTGCAGATAAAAATTTTATTTCTTCATCTTGTCTTATTGTTATCATATATTCGTTTTTTGGTTTAAATTGATATTTAAGGAAAACATCGCCGATAATAACACTGTCAAAAACTTCTGCCCAATTGATGTCATAACCTTTTATATAAAAATCGACGTTAATATCATCAAAAAAACTGTTATAGCTTAATAAATAACATTCATTATCATAACTTTGTATAATATCAAACCCTAAAATGCCTATATATTCTTCATCTTGGTTTGAAAGACCTTGAATTGTCGGCATAATAATCTCGTTATAGATTTTATTTTCTAAGTTTTCATCTATAAATTCAGGGTCAAAATAAGCTATATCATTATGATATTTTGCACTTTTACCTATGATTTTAGCGCTATATCCATCTGATAGAACCCATATTGAAATATTTTTTCCTTCAATATAATCTTCTATTAATATTTTTTTATTACCGCTGTTAAAAAAGTTATTAATGATTTTTTGTGCCGAACTAAGTGTTTCACAAGCAAGAGAACATTCTTGATAAGAATGGTTATCGGGTTTTATTACTTGCGGTGTTGCTGCTTGCTTAAAATATTCAAGAGCAATTTGCGGTTTTTCGGCTATTAAAAATTTTGGAGTTTTTATTTTGTTTTTATACATAAATTTTTTGGCGGTTGTTTTTGAAGTGCAAATTCCTATTGCTTCGATAGAGGGCGAAAAAGCACTTATATTTTTAGAGCTTAAAATTTCTTGTAAACCTGAATTAATAAACTCTTCATCTATAATTAAAACCAAATTTATATCATTTGCTTCACAAAATTCAACTATATCTTGAATTTCTTTTAAATCAACGTAAAAATCAGTATTTGAAATTGTTGAAAAAACAATATTATTTTCGTCTTTTTTAAATAAATTATAAAAAGCTTTTGCGCTGTAATTTGTGCCTAAAATTAATATTCTCATAGGTTTTATTATATCATAATTTTGAGTTATTCATTTTATTAGTTAGTATGTTATAATTTAAAATTATTGATTTAAGGAGCTCTTAAGTTGGAAGAAAATAAGAATATATCCGATAATAAAGAAAATCAAAAAGATTTTAAAGATTTTGATGAAGAAAACACTAATGATATAAAAGACGAGTTGGAACAAATGCAAAAAGAAGCCCCTGTTAATTTTGAAGAAGAGCAAACAGACGAAGCTCCTGAAACAGAAACAATAGAAGAAATTGAAGAGGCTATTGAAGAACTGGAAGAAGAAAATGAGAGTGTTCCAAAAGAAGATATTTCAAAATGGGAAGAATTAAATGCGGATAATGACGTTGTTAAAAAATATATTGTCTATATTTCAAAAGATTTTGTTCCTTATATTGACAGTTTAACAGCAGACGAGAGAATTGCATATATTAACGATGCAATTCAAACTAAGATTGATTTAGAAGACATTAAAAAACAAAAGCAAAAGAAAATAAAACTATTTATTCATTTTATTATTATAATTTTAACTTTTTGTGCTATTACTCCTGTGGCAATTTTGGGTGTACACAAGGCAATAATGCTTACTTTTGAGAATTATAAATATTCTCAAGAAAATTTTGAAAAATTGTATAAACAGCGATTTGAAAAAGATAAAGCCTATATTCGTTCAGTAAAATATAATGAAGAAATGGCAAAGAAGAATAAAAATAAAGAATAAAAAAAGACCGAGTTTGACTCGGTCTTTTTAGAATTTATATCAATTACTCTTTAGTATATTCTGCATCAATTACATCATCATCTTTTTTATTTTCAGATGTTGTTGAATTATCTTGAGCATTTCCTGAAGCTTCGCCTTGTTGAGCTTCTTGTTGAACTTGTTGATAAGCTGCTTGAGAAATTGCATACATTGTTTGTTGTAAATCTTCTGATAATTTTTTCAATTCATCATTTGATTTATTAGTATCCAATGCTTCTTTTAGAGCTTTCTTTTGTTCTTCAAGTTTTGTTTTGTCTGATTCTGAAATTTTACCTTCAAAATCTTTAACAATTCTATCAGCAGCACCGATTAAAGATTGAGCATTGTTTTTAACTTCTGCTTCTTCTTTCTTTTTCTTATCGGCATCAGCATTCATTTCTGCTTCTTTAACCATTCTGTCTATATCAGATTCAGACAAGTTAGATGAATTTGTAATTGTGATTTTTTGTTCTTTGTTTGTTGCCTTATCTTTTGCTGTAACATTTACAATACCGTTGGCATCAATATCAAATGTTACTTCGATTTGAGGCATACCTTTCATTGCCGGTGGAATACCGTCTAGTCTAAACATACCAAGTGATTTATTATCGCTTGCCATTGGTCTTTCACCTTGTAGAACGTGAATATCAACGGCTGTTTGATTATCATCGGCAGTAGAGAATGTTTGAGATTTTGAAACAGGGATTGTTGTGTTTCTTGGAACTAATGGTGTCATAACACCGCCAAGTGTTTCAATACCTAATGTCAAAGGTGTAACATCCAGCAATACGATATCTTTAACTTCACCTGCTAAAACCCCTGCTTGAATTGCAGCACCAACAGCTACAACTTCATCAGGGTTAACTGATTGGTTAGGATCTTTTCCTGTATATTCTTTAACTAATTGTTGAACAGCAGGAATACGAGTTGAACCGCCAACCAACACTACTTCATTTAAGTCTGATTTTGAAATGCCGGCATCTTTAATAGCTCGTTCAACAGGAGTTTTACATCTTTCTAAAAGATCGTGTGATAATTCTTCAAATTTAGCACGAGTTAAATTCATATCCAAGTGTTTTGGACCGTTAGCATCAGCTGTGATAAACGGAAGATTGATATTTGTTTCAACAACGCTTGAAAGTTCGCATTTTGCTTTTTCTGCGGCTTCTTTCAACCTTTGCATTGCTTGTTTATCATTTTTTAAATCAATACCTTCTTGTTTTTTAAATTCTTCACATAACCAATCAATGATTTTTTGGTCAAAATCATCACCACCAAGATGTGTATCACCTGATGTTGATAAAACTTCATGAACGCCATCACCGATTTCAAGTACTGAAACATCAAATGTACCACCACCAAGGTCGAATACTAAAACTTTTTCTGATGTTTGTTTTTCAAGACCGTATGCTAATGCTGCTGCTGTCGGTTCATTTACGATACGAAGAACGTCTAAGCCTGCAATTTTACCTGCGTCTTTTGTTGCTTGTCTTTGAGCATCGTTAAAATAAGCAGGAACAGTAATAACAGCACTTGTAACTTTTTCACCCAAGTATGCTGAAGCATCGTCAGCTAATTTTCTTAAAATCATAGCTGAAATTTCTTGGGGGGTATAGTCTTTACCATCTATATTTTTCTTATAATCTTCACCCATGTGTCTTTTGATTGAAATAATTGTGTTGTCGGGGTTAAGAATTGCTTGACGTTTAGCTAATTGACCAACTAATCTTTCGCCGTTTTTTGCAAAACCAACGATTGAAGGAGTTGTTCTTGAGCCTTCAGCGTTAGCAATAACAGTAGGTTTACCGCCTTCCATAACCGCAACAACTGAGTTTGTTGTACCTAAGTCGATACCAATTGTTTTAGCCATAATTAATATATCTCCTTTTTTATTATATTTTTTCTATATAACTAAATTAGCACCGTTTTTAAAAATCATTGAAAAAATAAACAATTTTTTAATATTTTGTTTTTAAGGTATAATTTTTCTATGATTGAAAGATATTCAAGAGAAGAAATTTCTAAAATTTGGGAATTAGATAAAAAATTTTCTTATTATTTAGAGGTTGAGCTTGCTGTTATTAAAGCACAGGTTGAATTAGGTAATTTTAGTTCTGAAATTTATGAAAACATTAAAAACACAGCAAAGTTTGATGTAAAAAGAATCGATGAAATAGAAAAAATAACTCGCCATGATGTTATTGCATTTTTAGAAAATGTTAATGAAAATGTAGATAGAAAATTTTCACCATACATTCATAAAGGCTTAACAAGTTCAGATGTTATAGATACTGCTTTTGCACTTCAGATAAAAGATTCATCAAAAATTATAAATAAAGACTTGGATGAATTAATTGAAGTGGTTAGAAATCTTGCTTTTAAGCATAAACACACAGTTTGTCTTGGAAGAAGCCATGGAATAGGGGCTGAAGTAATAACATTTGGATTTAAGTTATTAAATTTATTGGATATGTTAAAAAGAGCAAAAGATAGATTTAACTATGCTCTTAATGATGTTTTAGTAGGACAAATTTCAGGACCTTGCGGAACTTATTCTAATATTGACCCTGATATTGAAATAAAAACTTGTGAAATTTTAGGCTTGAAACCTGCTAAAATTTCTACTCAAGTTATAGCTAGAGATAGACACGCAAGTTATATTCAAGCAATTTCATTAATTGGGGCTGTAATTGAGAGTTTTTCAATTGAAATAAGACATCTTCAGCGATTTGAAGTGGTTGAAGTTGAAGAAGGTTTTTCAAACGGTCAAAAAGGCTCATCAGCTATGCCTCATAAGAAAAATCCGATTGCAAGTGAAAATTTATCAGGTTTAGCAAGAGTTTTAAGAAGTAATACCATTGCTTCAATTGAAAATATTGCTCTTTGGCATGAAAGAGATATTTCTCATTCATCGGTAGAAAGAATAATTTTTCCCGACAGTACAATTTTAATTGATTATATGCTTCATAGATTTAAAGGTGTATTGGAAAATCTTGTCGTAAAAGAAAAAAATATGTTGAACAATATAGACAGATATGGCGGAATTATTTATTCTCAAAGTTGTCTATTAAAACTTTTAGATTACAATATGACTCGTGAAGAAGCCTATAAAATAGTCCAAAAAGAGGCTCTTGAGGCTTTTAATAATAACGGTAATTTTAAAGAAGCTATGAAAAAACACTTATCAAGCGCCGATATAGATGAATGTTTTAATCAAGAGAAATATTTATCAAATATCGATAAAATTTTTGAAAGATTTTAAGTTTTGATAATCGCCTTTTAGCTGAGAATAGCTTTAGATATTAATAAATGTTAAGTTTTTTAAAAAAAATAGTCAAATTTCACTATTGTAGTTTTTTTTGATATATTGTATATTTGTCTTGGACAAAATAACAGTAAAATATAAGGGGGAATATGAATTGGCAATAATGACACCTATCGGAAATGTAACAGCACAGCAAAAGCAACAATATCTTGGACGACATATACTGGCTGAATTTTTTGAATGTGATCCTAATGTTTTAAATAATCCAAAATTGGTTGAGAAATATATGATGGAAGCCGCTCTTGAATGTGGTGCTACGATAGTTAATAAATGTTTTCATTTATTTGCTCCGCACGGTGTATCCGGTGTTGTTATAATTTCGGAAAGTCATTTAGCTATTCATACATGGCCTGAATATGGCTATGCTGCAGTAGATTTGTTCACATGCGGTGAACAATGCGATCCTAAAGTTTCATATGAGTTTTTAAAAGAAAAATTTAATTCGAAAGATGCTAAGTATTCTCAATTAAATCGCGGCTTAATGGATTTTGATGCTCATGTTGAACATCAGCCATTTAAATTATCTGAAGCATTTTAATTGAATAACTTTTTATGCTACCATAATGGCATGACGAAATTTAAAATTAAAAAAATGACTCATGAATATATCGATGATATTCTTCAAATAGAAGAATTATGTTATGGCGAACATCATTGGTCTCGTGAGTCTTTTTTAACGGAATTAAACAACAAAATTTCTTCATATAGATGTATATTAACTGAAAAAAATAAATGCGTCGGCTATATGGGTATTTGGAAAATCATGGATGAAGCCCATGTTACAAATTTATCTGTTCATCCTCATTTTCAAAATCGTAAACTTGCCCATGTTTTACTTTTATCTTCAATAGATGAATGTTATAAAAATAAAATAAAATATATTACTTTGGAAGTAAGAGTTTCTAACCTTAAAGCAATACATCTTTATGAAAAATTCGGTTTCAAATCATTGGGTGTCAGAAAAAAATATTATCAGGATAATAATGAAGATGCTTTAATTATGTGGAGCGAAAATATTTTTGATAAAAAATATAAAGAATTGTATGATAGAATTGGAAAAGATTTAGTTGAAGTTAAAAATGATAAATAAACGTTATAAGGACATATTAAACCAATATATTTATAATGGAGAGTCTACCCCTTTAACCATAGGGACTCTTGTTGTGTGTGCACTATGTTTTCTTTTATTGATTATTGCTACATTTACGCAGCTTACAATAAATCATCCATGGTTTAAAATAGTTCCTGATGAGGGGCTAAAATTTTATACAAAAACTCTTTTATATACACCGCAATTTCCGATTATGATATTCATAATTTATATTTTAGGTAAGTATTATTCACTTATAATGTTTGCTTTTTATCTTATGATAGGTTTTTTTATTTGGCCTATTTTTGTTTTTGGCGGCGGTTTGGAAAATATTCAAAATTATCTTTTCGGATATTTTATAGGTTTTGTGGTTGCAACTTTTATTGCAGGGACAATTTTGCAATTAAACAACACTCTTAAATCAAGATTATTGGCGGCTATTTTGGGTATAGTATCAATACATGCCTGCGGATTTATATATTGCGTTGTTTTAGCTATATTTAAAGTTATAGATTTTAATCTTATATTTCCGATAGTTAATGTTGTAACTGTTAATAAAATTCTTTATGACATTCTTTTTTCAATGGTAATATTATTATTTGCGCCATATATTAAAAATATTCTTTGGGTTTGCATGAAACCAAAAGCTGAAACAAGAAAGAAATTAAAAAATTCCCGCAAAAGAAACCAAATAATCTGTGATAACATTAATCAGCATAGGCAGAATTACGATTAATATAAATGCTCCCATGACCGGTTTAAATAAAAAGCTTAAAGAAAATACATTTACTTGGGGTGCTGTTTTGGATATTATGCCTAAAATTAAATCCTGTCCTAAAGTTGCAAGTAAAACAGGACCTGCTATATGAAGACCCATAAATAAAATGTTTCTTGTAATTTCGCTTAGGTATTGAATATTTATTATATTTTCAAAATGAAAATTAACGCTATACATAGGGTATAATTCAAAACTTTTTATAAATGCATTAAAAAGCCAATACATTCCCCCTGAGTACATAAAAATTATAATTGATAATACTGAGAAAAAGTTTGCCATAACACTTACTTGGCTTTTTGTGCTCGGATCCATAATCATTGCAGAAGACAGACCCATTTGTGTATTTATCATATCTCCGCCTGTCAAAATTGCAGCCAAAACACAGTTAGCAACAAAACCGATAATTGCACCAAAAAGAAAATTTAAAAACATACAAAGAAATATCGGCGTACCATCCGGAGGTGCAGTTGGTTTTAAAACTCCCGTTAGAATAATTGTACAGATAATTGCAAAGGATAGACGAACCATTGAAGGTATTTCACTTTTAGATAAAACAGGAGCTAATCTCATTAAACCGACAAGACGCAAGAAAATCATTATACCGGCGCCAAAAACCCCGTTAATTTCAGGAAAAAGTGTTGCAAATTGTTTTAAAATTTCTTCCAAATTCTATCCTCTTTAATTTCCTCTTTGAATTTTCATTCTTTCTATGAAATTAGGCTCGCTTGCCGGTGTTTGTTTGGATTTTATATAAATAGAATGTTTAGTTGCTTTTTTATCCCAAGGAATATTTCCTTGGTTTATTAATGCTTTATTTAAGCCTTTATTTGTATCGATTTTATCTTGCATTTCAGCACTAAAGGGCCTTGTATATTTATAATAATCAGACGGAAGTACATAAGTTTCGTTTTTTGGAACAACTTCAAAAGCAAGGTGTGTTCCTTCGTAAATATAATTTGTTAAAATTTTTATGAAATATCCGCCTAAAATAACAATAGATAAAAATACAAGAACGATTTTAGGCGCAGCGGCTATAGTTTGTTCTTGAACTTGCGTAACTGCTTGCAAAATACCGACAACAAGCCCGACAGCCGCCGCTACCAATACACAAGGCATGCTTATTGCAAGCATAACCATAAAACCTTTTGCTAAAAATTCTACAAGTAATTCCATTAGTTAAAACTCTCCACAAGACCTTTAACAATTAAGCTCCAACCGTCTACGGCTATAAATATTAATAATTTAAAAGGCGTAGATACAATTTGAGGAGATAACATAAACATACCTAATGCCAATAAAATATTAGCTACAACCAAATCCAGCACAATGAAAGGCACATAGATTATAAAGCCAATTTCAAATGCTGTTTTAAGTTCTGAAACTATATAAGCAGGTGCTACTTCCCATAATGTTAATTCATCGGGGGTTTTCGGGGCAGAGCGCCTTGTTTTTTCGACAAAAAATGCCAAATCGGATTGTCTTGTTTGTTTTAACATAAATTCTTTTAAAGGCTTAGAGCTGGCATTTAGTGCTTCAATTACATTTTGATTTTTTTGATAGGGCACTTGATAAGCTTTATACATATTATCGAATACCGGTGCCATGGTGTAAATTGTTAAAATTAAAGATAAACCTATTAAAGTTATGGCAGGCGGAACAGAGTTTGTACCCATTGCTGTTTTTAGCATTGAAAATACGACCGTAAATCTTAAAAAGGGCGTCATTGAAACAAATATAAAAGGTAACAGCGAAAAAGACGCCATTACAATTAAAAGTTGTATAACAGGATTTATATCTTTTAATAAATTGTCCATTAAATTTGCCTCTTATTTATTTAAATCGCTTAACAATTCTCTTAAAATTTCTTTTCTTTGAGAACCCCTGTGAAATCCGCTTAAGTCATTTATCTGCTGATTTTGCGTATCTTTGGAATATAGTTGATTAAATTGTTTTTGTAATCTTTCTAATTTTAATCTTTCGATATCATCAAAACGCTGCTGCGGTTGTTTTTCGGTTTGTGTCGGATTTATAGCAGTTTCATATTCTTTTGTTTGTTGAGTAAAGTCTAAATCTTTTTGGAAATTTTGTATCGGTTGTTTAGATGCTTTTATGTTTATTTTATTTTCGTCTTCTGCTAGTTTTGAAAGAAAAGTTGTATGTTCTATTCCTGAAGCTATTAAAAATTTTTCATTTTTAACTTTAACAACCAGAAGTGTTTTTTTAGGTCCGATAGGTAAAGAATCTAAAATTTTTATCATGCCTTTTGTGTCTTTTTTGGTGGTTAAGATTGTTTTTTTATACACAACATAACCGACAATTAAAATACCAATCATTGCCAGTGTATAAAATATGAAAGCTGTTATATATGTTATCATTTTTTGTTCCTTTTATTATTTTTCAAAATCCGAATAATCAAATTCTTCATCTACCACTTGAGCTTTAGTTTGTGGCTTTGCCTGTTGAGGTTGCGCTTGTGGTTTTGCTTGTTGAGGTTGCGCTTGTGGCTTTGCTTGTTGAGGTTGCGCTTGTGGCTTTGGTTGTTGAGGTTGTGGTTTTGGTTGTTCAATTTTTGTTTTAGGATTGCTTAAAATTTCATTTAACCTAACGGCATATCTATCATTAATGATTATTAAATCGCCTTTTGCAACCTTTTTTTCTTCAACGTATAAGGAAATTTCATTTTCAAAAATAGAACCTAAATCAACAATTTGTCCTTGTGTGATTTGTTTTAGTTCACCTATGGTCATTTTGACTTTATCAAACTCTGCATTAATTTCAACTTGTATATCATCCCAGAGATTTTTTTCCATTGTTACCTCATTATTTTTCTCATAGTTTATGTCTTTAGTTTCTTCTTGGTTAAAGCTAATTATCATATCGGAATTAACTTTTATTTTAAAATCTTTTTCTAAATTTCCTGAAATTAAGGTTAATCTATCATATTTACTGTCTTCTAAAAGAATGATGTCTTCATTTGTCAGATTTTTTAGTTCTTCAAGGGTAATTTTAGAGCGTCCTGCTCTGATTTTGACTGTAGCTTGCGAATTGATAAAATCAATATCATCAAATGAAGTTGATTTTTTTAATTCTTCAAGCGCAATTCTGTCTTGCGGAATTGAAACTACCATATAAGAAACTTTCATATTTTCCGATGTTATGCAAAATATAAAGTTTATGTTTTTTTCGCTTTTTTCGCTTAATTTTGAATCTTTTGTTGATATTAGACAAGGTTTAATTTTTTTATATGTAAATTCGCAAAAACTGTTTAAAATTTTGATTTCTAATGCAGTTAAATTTTTAAGATTGAATTGTGTTTTTTTGTTATTTAGAGTTATGTTTAAAAAATTTTCGATAAAATTTTTGCAAAGTCTTATTGTTATTGGCTTATGGTTTTCAACTTTTATTTGTCCCGAAAAAAAATCAATATTATTTACTAAAAATTCATCTCTTATGTTTCTAAAATCATTTACTGCTAATAAAGAAGCTTTGCAATCTAATTCCCAATATGTTTCAAGCGCAGTTTTAATTGCCTCTGATAATTTTGAAGCAATTAGGTTAATATTTTTATTATGAAAAATATTTTTTTTATTATAATCCACGCTAATATCCGTTTTTTGGCTATAAAAACCCACAGATATTATATAATTTTATTTTTCATCAAGGCAATTTATTAAAAAAATGTAATATGAAAAAAATAAAACTCTTGCAAAATTAAAAATTGAAAGGTAAAATATTAAGAAATATGAAATTTATGATGGTAGTAAAATTTTTTAAATTTTTTTTAAATTAATAGCAAAATTATTTATTTATATGTTTTGTATAATAGACGCTATTAACATGCCAGCTCAAGAGAAAACCAAAATCGGAGAGTAATTAATGAATAATGATATCAGAAGTGATTTTCCAAAATATATAAATTCACAAAGCTCAAATCAAAAAGCTTCAGTGGAAAAGAGCGTGCCTGTTCAACCTGTGGTTGAATCTCAAGACCTTAGACCGATAGCAGATTCTATGGAAGTTTTGAGTGCAATGGGTCATGCTCAAGTGAACATGGAAAATCTTTATGTTAATCATGGCATTAAGCATTCTGTTGAACAATATGTTCAAGATCCTTTGTATGCCCAAAGCTGGGTAGAATATTGTGATAATCTTGTTGAAAAAGGTTATAATCTTGAAGACGCCCTTGATGGAACAGATAAATTTTTTTCCGTATTAAAGGATAAAAACATATACAGCTAAAAGGAAAAATAAATGGAAACTTTAACCAAAAATATAGTTATTTTAAATCATCCCATTATAAGTCATAATTTATCTATTATTAGAAATAAGAATACGGATTGCGAAAAATTTAAAAATGCTTTAAGAAGAATAACTTATTCATTGATATATGAAGCAACAAAAGATTTGCCGATGGCGAAAAAAGAAATTGAAACACCATTAGAAAATACTGTTTGCGATGTTTTTGATGATGAGGCGCAATTGATTATAGCTCCTATTTTGAGAGCTGGTATGATATTTTGTGAGGTAGCCCAAGAGCTTCTGCCTTTTGCAAATGTCCATCATATCGGCATGTATAGAGATGAGGAAACTTTAGAGCCTGTTTGGTATTATGATAAAAGAAAAGAAATTAAAGAAAACAAACAAAAAGTTAAAGTTATTATTTTAGACCCTATGCTTGCTACAGGAAATAGTGCTGTTGATGCGATTAAAAATTTTATATCTAAAGGTGTTTTGGAAAAAAATATAGTATTTATGAGTTTAATTTCTTCTCCTGAAGGCATAAAAAAAGTAAATACAAAATTTCCGCAAGTAAAAATTATAACTTCAGCATTGGATAGAGCCTTAAATTCTAAAGGATATATTCTTCCGGGGCTCGGTGATGCGGGAGATAGAATTTACAATACTATTGATTAGTTTTTTATGTTAAGTTCGCCTCTTTTAACTACACGCCTGCCGTTAATATAGACGTGATTTGGTCTTTGTTTGTTTAAAAGTGCGTTATAGTCTTCATTTTCATTCAATTCAAAAACGTTAAAGTCTGCGTCTTTGTCAGCTTCAAGAGAACCGATAGTATTATTTAATCTTAAAATTTTAGCAGGAATTATAGTCAAATATTTTAGTGCTTCAACTGTATCCAATGTGGCATTATTAACATATTTTAATTCATTTAATAGTGATAAATCCTGATTGAATGCCATTGAATTTACTCCAAAACCAAATCTGTTTGGGAAATATTCTAATACTGTTTTGAGGTCGAGTTTTTTATTGTGCAGATTATCGCTGACACGAGGGCAATATGCGAGTGCTACTTTGTTTTTGTATAATAAATCTAAATCAAAAGCAGTTAAAAAATTTCCGTACGAAATAATTAATTGTTTTGATAAAACCCCTAATTCTTCAAGATATTGAGCAGGAGATAAGTCTTTGAAAACAGGTTCCATTTTTTTATTTCCGCTGAATTCATTTAATAAATCTATATCAGAAAAACCGTGTTTCAACCAATCAATTTCTTCTTGAGATTCTGCCAGTCTTATTGTCATTAAAATATTGTTCTTTTTGCAATATTTAACAAGAATTTTAAAAAGTCTTTTATGTACGCAGCAAATGCTGTGCGGCGCAATACCTACGAAAGTGTTTTGAGATTTTTGTTTTAAGAGTTTATCAATTTTCTTTTTGATGTTTCTGAATTCATCTTTGCTTGATTCAACGGAATCAGAAAATAATTCAAAGAATAAATAAGTTTTTAGCGGCATTTCATTTAAAATATCAAAATATTTACTTTCTTTTGATAATTGCGCAACGCAAGTTGTACCGTTTAAAAGGCTGAGCTCTACTCCTTTTTTAAATGAGGCTATTTTTTCATCTCTTGTCATACAAAAATAATCAGATAAAAGATTGGCAAGTCGATATATAAAAGATTTTTTTGAAATTCCTGTAAGGAAATAATGTTTTTTAAAAACTGTATATAGCCTTTTTAGTTTTGTTCTGATGTTTTTTGCTTTGCTTTTTTGTAAATCGCTATATTGTAAATGGTTGTGCAAATTGACAAATCCTGCGGTAATAACAGCGTTATTAAAGTCTTTAATATGAGAATAGTTTGATTCATCAAGATTTTCTGTTTTAATAATTTCTTGAACTTTTCCTTCGTCAACTATTAAAGCGCAATTTTCATATATATTTCCGTCAGATGGTATAATCCACTTCGCCTTATATGCTCTAGCCATTTAAACACCTTTAATTATTATAGAAAAGATTATAACAATTATTTTGATTAAATTCAATCAATAGGCAATAAGTTTTTGTGTTTTGTTTTTATTTTAGTATGGATGCGACAAAAAATGAAATAACTCAGCCAAGACCCCAGATAACAGGGGTAAAACCGCAAAAAAGATATAATTCTCAACCGCAGAGAAAGGTAAACCGCCCTTATGTGGGTGTTGTTCAAGTGCCTTATATTTCAAATACTCCCTTGGCTGATACAATTAGTTTAAAAGAAAAAGAAAATCCGCATATAAAATATAAAATAACTATAAATAAAAAACATTCTGATATTAAAGCAAGCAGTATTATATCATTATCTATTATAGGCTGCGGACTTGCTGCTTTTTTGAAAGCTTTTAAAAAATAAACCCTTTAAGATTTCTTAAAGGGTTTATTTGATTAAATATCATTATCTTCGACATTGAAGATTTTTACTCTCAAAGGTTCTAAAAGAACGAAATCTACTCTTTGACCCTGATGTATATATTCGTTTTGACCTTGTATTACATTATATCGTGTTCTTGTTAAATACGGATCATTTCTGATTATTCTCATATCTGCATCACGTTCGCCAACAGCAGGAATAATTTTTAAATCGTCCATGCCTTTATTTTCAATAACATTTGATGTTGTTAAAGCAAAATATCCGTTTTTGATAAATCTGAATGGTCTTGTAACTTTTTGAATTTTGCCGTCTATTTGAACACCAACAGGTATTACTACATATTTTTCTCTTGTTACGAAATTAAACGGTGCTCTTGCAACAAAAGGCTCTCCTTCTTTTGCTTTTTTAGCATTAATACATCTGTCAACAGTTAAAGGTAATACTGTTCCTTTTGGGATAACGGCATATTCTTCGTCATAATATACGTTATCTAATATATAACCGTCTGCTTTTCTTGGTTCGGGAGGCGGTGTGGGTTTAATTTCTTCTTTTATTTTTTCGCTTGGAATAACTTTTACGGCTTCCATCATATTAAAAATAAATCTTGCTAATTCGCCGCGTGTTGCAGGGCGCATAGGTTCAAGAGTTGTTTCATGTCCGGGGGTATTATATACTAAACCAAGCATTTGAGCTTGTCCTGCTTGAATTAGAGCCCAGTTAGGAATGTCAGAATAATCTTTGTAAATTGAAACAAAGTGTTGTGCTTGTTCTGAATTAATGTTTTCAGGTGATAGCGCATTTAAAACAACGCTTAGTGCTTCCATTCTTGTTACATCGTTGTTAGGATAGAAATATCCTCCCGGATATCCTTTAACAAGTCCATAATATGAAGCAACTTGTATGTTTCTGTTTGCCCAGTGATTTGTTATATCTTTGTAATCAAAAATTTCAGGAGTATCTTTTTCGTATAATCCAAGGGCCTTAATTACCATTGTAGAAAATTCTGCTCTGGTAACTTTTTGGTCTGGTCGATATAAGCCGTCAGGATAACCGACAACGATTTTTTTATCGGTTAAAAATGTAACTGCTTCATATGCCCAGTGCTCCGGAGGTAAATCAGGATAGCTGTCTGGTCCTTGTTCAAGTTCGTATGTCGCCATAACGGGAGCTGCTATAAAAAACAGCGCTATAAAGGTGATGATACTTACTAAGATTTTTTTCATTTACAAATGCTCCATTCTTAATAAAATAATTTTACATTTAAAAGACAGTATATGCAAGATTTTTAATTATTTTTCCTCTATACAAAGCATGTGAAAAATATTTTTGAACAATGGTTAATAAAAATTAAGATTAATAAAAGACCTCGAAAATTTTTCGGGGTCTTTTGAATAAATATATTATCATTTAAAGCTTTATGAACTAAAAGACATAAGAGCTTTAACGGAACGGGCAGTATCTTGAACTTCTTTTTCTGAGTGCATGTTAATTGTGTCGTCTAAAATTTTAATAGCTTCTTGTTTGTCTTTAAGAGCTAAAAGTTCATTGATAGCACACATTGCAACTCTTGCTGAAAGGTCATTTATGCCTTTACCTTTGTTAACAATCATTACTTCAAGAGCTTCATGAGTATTTTTTCTGATTAGAGCTTTGCTTGTCAGTTCTCTAATTTCGTCAATAGGACAATTTGTTCCTAATTCGCTTAAAACTTGTACGGATTCAGCGTCTTTGTGTTTGCCAAGAGCCTCAATAATGTTTTTCACCCTTCTGTTATTCATTCCCTACTCCTTGTAATTCGTTAGATAACATTGACCTTAATTCGCTTACCGGCTTGTTTTGAAGTCTTGAAACGTTATATTTGAATACGTCAAACTCAACTTTTGTGTTGCCGATTTCTTGAATTTTTTTAGCTGCTGCAATTGTATTTTCTTTTATTTTGTTTCCGAATGCAATTGCGTTTGTTTTTAAAGATGAAAATTTATTAATAGTTCCAACCCAGGCACTTGCTAATAATTTGCCTGTATTTTGCATTTTTTCTTTCAAAGACATTGAATTTTGCTTAGCATTTTGTGCTTTGTCTGTCTTTTCAAATACGTCCATTTGAATTACTGTACCTTTGAATGTAATTCCGAACGGATTTGTTGCTTGATTTGTTTTTTCTGCTTTAGAAGCCTTGTTTGCTCTAAGTGCTTTAAATTTGTTAAAAGCTTCGATACTTGACCTTAGAGGGGAAATCTTTTGCATCTTTTTGCACCTTTCTCTGTAATTCCTGATAATACATTTATTCTTCTAAAAAAGTATCATAGAATTAAAACTAAAAAATCAATCTTTTGATTGAAAATTATAATTTTATCATTCCTGTTAATTCTATGTTATTGGTATTATAAATTATAATATATGCGTTTTCTTCCTCAATATAGTGTATTTGTGCGTTTTTATAGTCAACTTCCGCAGGATTTAAACCTCTGTAATATTCACGCTGTTTCTTTTCCATCATTTTTTTGTATCGGCTATAGCTCATTTTTTTGGGTTTTTCTTGTTTTGGGTTTAAAGTTTCAAAAACTTCCATGTTGATAACCGGAATTTTGGCTTTCAGTTTTCCTTTTTGGTATATTAATAAAAAATCCATATATTTATCGGGCATGATATTGTAAAACCCTTTTTTTAAACCCCTGCCTTCTTTTGATACAATGTCATTTTCTAAAATTAGGACAGGAAGTTCTTTGTTGTCGGATGAATATTTATTTATTAATCTTGTTTCGTCTTTTTCTCCGCTGGGATAAACCTCTTTGGGGACAAAGCGGTCTTTATAGTATTCATAAGCAATTAAATTATTGTCAAAAGTAAGCATAGTTATATTATAAGGGTGTTTTTAATTAATGCAAAATCTTGGAGATATTTGAGCTTTGCTTGAAATTTATTTTTTTGCATTGTAAAATTAACTTACAGTTTATCGGCTGTGAAAATTGAATATGCGCTTGTAGCTCAGTTGGATAGAGTGTTTGGCTACGAACCAAAAGGTCGGGGGTTCGAATCCCTCCAAGCGCGCCATAAAGGACTCTTTTATAGAGTCTTTTATTATATTTACGGTACGGACTCCGTGCTTTGCGCCAAGCTCCACGCTTGTCGCATGCGCACTGCGCACACCTGTGCCTTAAACTTCGTTCACTAAGTTCACCCTGTGAACTAAAGTTCACTTGTTTATTCGCTACGGTATCCGCTCTGTCCGTCAGAGCTCAACGGTCTGCCGTCATGACTGTTCCTGTGGAAATTAACAATTTCCACGTCACTTTAGTCCAGTGTCGGGCTGTCTGTCAAAGCTCGGCGCTTTGACATCACGCCCTCACATCCTTTTGCTTCTTTGTTTTCGCCTAACTCCATCGGAGTAAGGCTCAAACTACAGAAGTCTCCAAGCGCGCCATAAAGGACTCTTTTATAGAGTCTTTTATTATATTTACGGTACGGACTCCGTGCTTTGCGCCAAGCTCCACGCTCCTATAGAAATGCAATAAGATTTTTTAAATGAAATTAAAATTTAATCTTCAAAGAAATCAGGATATTTTTCAATATAATCATCTAAATCAGTATCAAAAGCTTCAAAATCAAGGCTTATTCCTTCTTTTACAGGGCTGATATGAATATTATATGCATGCATTATTGCTTTAGTTAAAACATTAGCCACTGAATCACTTCCCCTGTAGTATGGAGTTTCTTGAGCTATAAGCCACTGAATAGTGGCACATGAGCGCATAACATCTTCTTTTGTCGGATTTTCCATTCTTTTTAGTTTGTTAAATTCTTTTCTAACTAAAAATAAATTTGAAATGCCATATTCCATAGTGGGGTCTTGATAAAAACCAAAAAATTCTTCTTTAGTATCGGGTTGATGAACTTTTCCGATTTTGCAGACATTGGCGTCTTTATATTCTTCATTTGATTGGGGCATATACATTTGAACGGGTTTGCCTTCTATTGTTGTAGGCATACTTTGGGTTTTGTATTTTTCATAGTATCTATCAATATATTCGCAGCCTCTTTTGTCAGGTGCAAAAGTGAAAACGTGCGGATTGAAGCGTTTTAGGGCATATAAACATATACCAAATTGTGCGCTGTCTTTGTTTATTGTGCTAACTCCGTTTTCGATATTGCATAATATGCTGTCAAAATCTCTGCCGGAAGAAATTTCTGATGATATTTTATGAGTTAAATCTGCCATTTGTTTTGCCCAAGCTTCATTTTTTTGATAATCTTTCATATTTATGAAAAATTCTTCGCCTGTAAGAACTTGTTTTGGATTATCATTTTTTTCTGTTGGGTTTTGATTTCCGTTTTCTATATTAATTCCTGCAAGAGCATAATTTTTTATTGCATCGCTTGCAAAGAATTTTTCCATGTCTGATTCATAATTTCCAAAAGAGATATTTTGTTTTTGGGGTGTGGAATTGCCTTTTTTGTTTATAAAATTTATTGGTGATAACGTTACTTTCATTTCAACTCCTTTATATAATTGCAAATCAATAAAACAATATGAATATAACAAATTGCCCCATTGTTAAAATTTATTAACTTTCTAATTTATAAGGTTTTTCTTCAAAGAAATCAGGATATTTTTTAATATAATCATCTAAATCAGTATCAAAAGCTTCAAAATCAAGGCTTATTCCTTCTTTTACAGGGCTGATATGAATATTATATGCATGCATTATTGCTTTAGTTAAAACATTAGCCACTGAATCACTTCCCCTGTAATATGGAGTTTCTTGGGCAATAAGCCATTGAATTATAGCGCATGAGCGCATAACATCTTGAGTGGTTGGGTTTTCAATTTGACTTAGTTTTTCAAATTCTTTTTTTGCAAAATATAAGTTAGATATTGTATATTTTCTTATTGATTCTTGGTATATTTCAACAATTGGACTTGTAATTCCTGCAATTTGAACTTTTGATATTTTTGAAACATTTGCTTCTTTATATTCTTCATTGGGTTTTGCGGCATATACTTTAACCGGTTTTCCGGCTTTTTTTGTTTGAGAGTTTTTTATTTTGCTTTTTTTAATGTATCTGTCTAAATATTCACAACCCCTTTCATCCTCCATTATTTGAAAAGAATGGCAAAGTTCTCTAATTTTGCCGTATGTATAGCTGTTGCCTCCAAGTCTTATTGAATTAATGATGTTTATTCCTTTTTCTATATTGTTTAAAACAAAATTAAAATCCTTTCCGTTTGAAATTGCTAAAGAACTGGCATAGGTTAATGCTTCCATTTGTTTTGCCCAAGTTTCATTTTTTTTATAGCCTTTCATATTAATAAAAAATTCGTCACCTGAAAAAACTTGTTTTGAAAGTTCTTGAGCTTTTTTTCTTAATTTTAAATATGTGTTTTCTTCAACAACTAATCCTGCTAAAACATAACTTCTAAAAAAGGTTTTTGTGTAAATATTTTTTTTCTCACCTTGTTCTAAAGAATTAGTTTTTGGGGTTATTGATGAGTTTGAATTAATTTTTTGGGCTCTAAAAGAAATAGGAGAAATTGTTAAATTCATTTTTTTAGCTTTCTAATTTATAAGGTTTTTCTTCAAAGAAATCGGGATATTTTTTAATATAATCATCTAAATCAGTATCAAAAGCTTCAAAATCAAGGCTTATTCCTTCTTTTACAGGACTGATATGAACATTATATGCATGCATTATTGCTTTAGTTAAAACATTAGCCACTGAATCACTTCCTCGTTTGTATGGAGTTTCTTGAGCAATAAGCCATTGAATTATGGCGCATGAGCGCATAACATCTTGAGTGGTCGGATTTTCAATTTGACTTAGTTTTTCAAATTCTTTTTTTACAAAGAATAAGTTTGATATTGTGTATTTATCAACAGAGTCTTGGCAAACTCCTATTAATTTGTTTTGGGGACTGAATTGAGAAATTATTCCAATTTTTGCAACATTTGCATCCTTATATTCTTGGTTTGATTTTGGACAATACATTTCAAATGTTCTTCCGAGCATTTCAAATTCTGTGTTTTTTGTTTTACTTTTTTCATAATATCTGTTTATATATTCACAGCCTCTTTTTCCTATAGACAAACCAAGGCAATGATACATTTTTCTTTTTTCTCCAAAGGGGCTATTGTAGTTGTTTAGTTTAGGAGTTGTTTTGTGGATGAATTGAATGCCATTTTCAAGATATTTCAAAATAGTTTCAAAGCTTGCCCCGTTTGAAATAGCAAAGGAAACAGAATAGGTTAAATTTTCCATTTCTTTTGCCCATTGTTCATTTTTTTTATAATCTGTCATTCTTATGAAAAATTCATTACCCGAGAAAATTTGTTTCCCTCTTTGTCTAACTTCTTTTTTTATGTCACTAAAGTCCTTTTCACTATATGTTTTTGCTAGAATATAGCTTTTTAAAGAATCTTTTGTGTGATATTGGTTTGTATAATCTATATTGGGCAGCTTGCTTTCTTTTGCGTTTTTAGGAGTGGAATCGTTTACTTTTAAATCAGATTGTACATTTTTATTATTTATTGAATTACAAAATTTAATGGTGCCTATGGTTAAATTCATTTTTAAAACCTTTTAAATGGGGTGCAATTATTTAAAACAAGTCAAATTATTATTTTGCTTTTTTGTTAAAATTAATTCAAGAGGTTTTTATGAATATAACAATAAGAAAAATGCAAAAAGAAGATAAAAAAACTGTTCTTTATTATATGAAAGAATTTTATAGTTCTGATGCTGTATATACCAATGGCAGTGAGGAAATTTTTGAAAAAGATTTTGATAATTGTATTAGCGATTTTCCATATTTAGACGGGTATGTTTTTTTATTTGATGAAAAAATTATAGGTTACTCGATGATTTCAAGAGGTTATTCAACAGAAGTTGCAAAAGAATGTATCTGGCTTGAAGATTTATATTTAAGTTATGAATATAGAAATAAAGGAATAATTAAAGAATTTTTCAAATTTATTGAAAAAAATAATATAGGTAAAGTTTTAAAACTTGAAGTTGAAAAAGAAAATCTTCAAGCTGTTTGTGCTTATGAAAAATCAGGTTTTGAAAGTTTACCTTATAACGTGATGAAAAAAGAAATTTAGAGTTTTAATTTTTCTATGGATAGATTTAAAAATTCTTGCGCCAGAGAATTTGGCAAAATTTCTTTTTTGGCTTCATTTATACTAAACCATCTTGCGCTGTCCACTTCAGGAGTTAATTTAAAATTTTCGTTTTTCGCTTGTACAATAAAATTGCAAATCAAACTGTTTGATTTTGGATAATATTTGCTTTTATTATATTTATAATTTAAAACTTCGAGGTTAACTTCTTCTTTGATTTCTCTAATTAGGGCTTGTTCAAGAGTTTCTTTTTTATTAACATAACCTGCAACCAAAATATTAAAATCTCTTTTGTATTGTTTAATTAGAAGGATTTTTGAATAATCTTTATTGTAAATTACCATGCTGACTGCAACATTAAAGAAAGGAAAGCGAAATTCTTCGCAATTTTCACAATATGGGAAAGTTCCTTCATTAACAGAACAATTGAAACATTCTTTTAGTTCTAGCTTATTTCCACATTTCCAGCAATATTTTATTTCGTCCAGAGTATCCATAATAAAAAATTAACACAAAAATTTAATTCAAATTATTATTTTACAAAATTGGTCATTTTTCCTGTTTCGGTTTTTGGATAAGGGATATTGTTTTTCTTTCCTAAATCAATGCAATTTAATATCCATGCCATGTTGTGCGCGATATTTCTCATAGTTTGCAGTCCTTCTTCGTCAAAAGGAACATCTTGTGGTTTTCTTGAATAAACCATGTTCCAATAAGTTGATGAAATTATTGGCATTTGATTAATTGTAAAATATTTTTCTATGTCAGCCAAAGTTGAAGTTGTTCCTGCTCTTCTTGCAACGGCAACTGCGCTTGAAGGTTTATATTTAAAGGCAATACTTTTATTAGAACAAGATGCACTATAAAATGCTCTATCTAAAAAAGAAAGTAATCTTCCGCTGGCATGAGCATAATAAACAGGACTTGCAAAGATAAAACCGTCTGCTTCATTAGCTTTTTGAACAAAATTATTAACTTCGTCATCATCAAAAATACATTTTTTTAATTCAGCACATTTAGCGCAGCCTATGCAATCTCTAACAGGTTTTGCGCCTATTTGAAAAATTTCATAATCGATATTGTATGTTTTTAAGCATTTTCCTATTTCTTCTAAAGCTAAAAATGTACTCCCTTTTAGGTTACAACTGCCATTTAACATTAATACTTTCATATATTTTCTCCTATTGGTGGAATTATATAACTAAACTATTATTTAATTTTAATATATAATATAACTAAAAATAGGAAAAATAAAAATGAAATCAGCAAAAGAAATAAATTTAGAAACAAGAATTTTAGAAAAATTAAAAGACTACAAAGTTTGTCAAAAACTTGCTAAATATCTTTTAGAAGATGAAGAATTACAGGTTATGCAAGATTATGCCAATAATGTATCTATCAAAAGACTTGGTTTTAATGACCATGGACCTGTTCATATGCGCCAAGTTGCAAATAATGCAATAAAAATGCTTAATATTCTTCATAAAAATAATATTAAAACTTCACTTGAAAGAGAAGAAGTAGGAACTTTTGAAGATAGCATGTGTGCTGTCGTTATGGCAGGTTTAATGCATGATTTAGGAATGATGATAGGGAGAAGCGCCCATGAAGAAATGTCTATTGTTTTGGCGCAGCCATTAATGGATAGAGCTCTTAAAGCAATTTTTCCAAATGATATTCAAAAAGTTACAATAATTAAATCTCTTGCTCTTGAAGCAATTGTAGGACATATGTCATCTAAAAAAATACATTCAATTGAGGCAGGAATTATTTTAATAGCAGATGGCTGTGATATGACTAAAGGCAGAGCAAGAATTCCTCTTGCAATAAATGCTGCGCCTAAAGTAGGCGATATTCATAAATATTCGGCTAATGCTATAAAAAGAGTTAGAATTCATCAAGGCGAGAAAAAACCAATTAAAATTGAGGTGGAAATGTCCGGCGATGTAGGATTTTTCCAAATTGAAGAAGTACTTTTAACAAAAGTAAATTCTTCCCCTGCAAAAGAATATGTGGAGCTTTATGCAGGTGTATCAGGACAAGAATGTAAATGCTATTTATAAAATAATATGGCTCAGAAGCAACTAACAGAAGGTAAACCGCTAAAACTGATTTTGTGTTTTATGTTACCAATATTTTTGGGGAATTTATTTCAACAATTTTATAATTTTGTTGATGCTCTTGTAGTGGGAAGATTTTTGGGAATAAATGCCCTTGGTGCTGTTGGAGCAACATCTCCTTTGATTTTTCTTGTAATAAGTTTTATTTTTGCTTCAACACAAGGGTTTAGTGTTATAACAGCGCAAAAATTCGGAGCGCAGAAATATGAAGAAGTTAAAAAATCGCTTAGTGCTTCTTTGATTTTGTCTTTTCTTTTAACTTTTGTTTTGACAATATTATCGGCGCCGTTTTCTTATAAAATGCTTGCATTTTTAAATACGCCGCCTGATATTATTAATCTTGCAAATGACTATTTATATATTATGTTTATCGGTATTTTTGCAACCGTATTTTATAATGTTTCATCAAATGTTATAAGAGCACTGGGAGATAGCAAAACTCCTCTTTATTTTTTAATTTTTTCTTCATTTTTAAATATTGCACTTGATATTATTTTCATTGCTAAATTTAACATGGGTATCAAAGGAGCTGCTTGGGCAACCGTAATTTCTCAAGGGGTTTCAACAATATTGTGCATTATTTTTATGTTTTGTAAATTTCCTATTTTAAGATTGAAAAAACAAGATTGGAAAGTGAGTTTTGAATTTTTATATGAACATTTAAGAGTCGGTATTCCAATGGGCTTTCAGATGTCTGTTTTGACAATAGGAATAATTGCTCTTCAATATGTTCTGAATGGTTTCGGTTCAATTGCTGTTGCAGCTTATACAACTGCAATGAGAGTAGATCAAATGTTCAGCCAAACACTTCTTGCAATAGGAGCTACTGCTGCTGTATTCAGTGCGCAAAACTATGGTGCAAATAAGATGTCAAGAATTAGAGAAGGGGCAAGGGCAAGTGTTTTATTGGCAGGCATAATAAGCATTATTTCAATGATTATTATTGTATTATTTTCGGATAATATTATCAGTCTTTTTATGTCTGAACCAAACAGCGAGGTTATTCATCTTGCTGAAATTTATTTGCATATAATAGTTATATTTTATTTCTTTTTGGGTGTTCTTTTGATATATAGAAATATATTACAAGGTATGGGCAGTGTAATGGCTCCATTGGCTTCCGGAATATCGGAGTTGATTGCAAGAACGCTTTGTGCTTTTATCTTGGGTCATTATTTTAAATATCTCGGTATATGTTTTGCAACACCTTGTGCTTGGATTGCCGCGGCAATTGTATTATATTTAGGATATAAAATTAGTCTTGCGAAAAATTTGAAAAAATTAAAAAATAAACAAAGATTACAAAATAACAGGGTTTGATTTCGGGGAAAAATGAAACAAGTTGAAAAGAGAGCTTTTTTAGAATTACATATATCAATTCTTTTGGCCGGTTGCACGGGGCTTTTTGGCAGATTAATTACCTTGAATGAGGGATTGCTAACTTTCTGGCGTTTATTTTTCAGTGTTTTAATAATTGGCGTTTATTTATTTTTCATTAAAAAAATAAATAAAATAAGTCTTAAAGATTTTGTTAAAATTGCTTCAGTAGGTGCCTTGCTGGGACTTCACTGGGTTTTATTTTATGGAAGTATTAAATATTCAAATATTTCTATTGGAATAGTTTGCTTGTCTTTAATTAGTTTTTTTACGGCTTTAATTGATCCTTTGGTTAATAAACACAGATGTTTTAAACATGAATTTTTGTTCAGTTTTATTACTATTTTAGGGATAGCTTTAATTTTCAATTTTGACAGTCATTATCAAACAGGGATAATAATAGGCATTTTCTCTGCTTTAAGTGCGGCATTATTTACCATATTTAATAAAAAAGTTGCGAAATATAATTCAAATATAATGCTTTTTTACGAAATGCTCGGGGGATTTATTTTTATAGGTTTGATTATGCCTTTTTATTTATATTTTTTCCCTGTTGAAAATATTTTTCCCTTTGGCATGAACTTATTTTATTTAATTATTCTTGCTCTTTTTTGTACTGCTTTTCTTTATTATTTTCAAATTCGTGCGCTTAAAAAATTATCGGCTTTCAGCGTAAATTTATCTTATAATCTTGAGCCGATTTATACAATGATTTTGGCTATGATAATTTTTCAGGAAAACAAAGACTTATCTGTTTATTTTTATATGGGCTTTGTTTTAATCCTTTTATCTGTGATTTTTCAAAGTATATATGTTTTTTACGAAAAGAAAAAACAAGAAAAATTATAGTTTAACAAATACGCTTTTAGGTTGTTTGCAAACAGGGCAAACAAAATCATCGGGTTCATTTTCTATATTGCCTTCATATATATAACCGCAAATTGAGCATTTATAGCCTTGTTTTTGTTCCTTATTTTCAATATAAGTTGGTGCATTTTTGGGGCTTGTGCCTTTTTTTACCGTATGATAATAAGCATAAGTCATCGGAGTTTGATTGTTTAGAATATCTCCGTCTAAAATTTTGGCAATGAAAACAGTGTGTGTTTCTGTTTCTATACTGTCTATAACTTCGCAGACGATGTATCCGATTGAATTTTTAATTATATCAATATCGTCTATTGTAATTTTTTCAATATTTTCAAATTTATTTATATTTCTGCCCGTTTGAAAGCCGAAAGTAGGTATAATATTATCGTTTACGTCAGTTGATAGAATAGAGATTGCAAATTTTTTATTATTTTTTATGCATTCATTTGTATAGTTGTTATGATTTATTGAAACAGCAAGACTGTTTTGTGTTACTTGCATAACGCTATTTACAATGCAGCCCGTTGATTTTTCATTGTTTTTTGTTGTTGCAACATAAACTCCGTAAGATATATTTTTTAATATTTCATTATTCATTTTCGCCTCGTATTTTATATATTACTTTTACATATTTTAACATTTTTCGCAATATATTTTTAGTTGAGTTTTATAGTTAGTATAATATTATTGCATTGCAACATATGAAATTAAGATTAGTTATATTATTTTTTGTATTAGTAATATTTTCTAAGGCTGATTTTTGTCTTGGCATTGTTGAAAACAAAAAAATAAGTCTTGATGAAGCTATTAATATTACACTAAAGGCAAACCCTAAAGTAAAAATTCAACAATTGAATACGCAAAGCAGTATAAACAAAATAAAAATTGCCGACAGATTACAAAATCCTTCTATTGAAACTTTTCAAAATATCGGAAAAGCAGGAGAAGGCAATCCTCAACAAATCGGCGTAGATTATACTATTGAAATTTTAAAAAGAGGAAAAAGAAAAGATTATGCAAAATCTGAAGCTTTGGCTGCTTTAGATGATGAAAAATATTATGAACAAGTTTTGATTTTGAATGTTAAAAGAGCGTACATAGATTTATTGCTTAAAAAGGCAAATTATAAAGTTTTAAAAGAGCAGCAGGATTTAACAAATGAACTTTACGAGACAGCCAAAAAACAATCAGAAAAAAATGCAATTCCGCATACAGAGGTAATTCAAGCAAAAATTGCCCTAAATCGTTCAATTATTTATACAAATGTTGCAAAATCCGAGGTAATTAAGGCCCAAAATCGTCTTAATGCAACAATGAATACAAGTGAGATTAATTATGATACAAAAGAAGAAGTTTTGAATGATAATTATGCCGCACTTAGCACGATTAATCCATTAAGTGAAAAATTGAATTTTGAAAAAATTAAAAGTTATGCTCTTGAGAACAGATACGACTTATTAAAGGCAAAACAAGAGATAGAAAGCGCGCAATATAATTTAAAAGTTGTAAGAAGTCAGCTGATTCCGGATTTAGAAATTGACGGCGGTTATGCTTATCAATCAAAAGGCGTATCTTCAACTGGGCGTTTTATGTCCGGAGGATATGTTCAAGTTGGCTTAACAAACATTCCTTTAATTTATCAATATCAACCTGAAATTAAAAATGCTAAGATAGAAATAGAAAAAGCACAGTTAAAATATGAAGATATAAAAGTAGACGTTATAAGAGATGTAACAGATGCTTGGGAAAAATATACAATAGCAAGAACAAATCTTAATTTTTACAATAGAGAACTTTTAAAAGATTCAAAAGAATTATTAACAGAATCAAGAGTAAGCCTTGAGAATAAAAAAATAGATATTACTTCATTTTTGGTATCTAAGAAAATTTATCTTGAATCTATGTTATATTATCATGAAGCTTTGGCTGAATATTACGACAGCTATGCAGAACTTTTGAAAGAAATGAATGCGCTTGATTGGAATATTGAAAATATTTAAAAATAGCAATAATTTTTTTTATATGTTTTATAATAAATAGGTGTGTTGTTTAAAGGTGTTGTATGAAAATAAATTCTTGCAGAGTTGATTTTGGAAAAGCTTTGACTACAAAACAGCAAAAGGGTTTTAGTGATGCTGTTAAAAAAAGCAAAAAGGAACTTGGTATTAATCAGGGGCTTTCATTATTGAAAATTGATGCGGCTGCGCTGCCAAGAGAAAGCTCAAAAGATACAGGAGTCGGGAAGTTATACAGCAGTGAAGCTGCTCAATTTCTGAGAACAATGAAAATTTATACTGACTGTAATGCTGTCAAAGATTTTCCTCAAGGACAAATGACAAAACAAAGACAGGGATATTTTGGTGCATACAATAGAGGTGCGTTGTCTTTGGGAGATGATAAAATAAATCTTTTTGCTTTAACAAAAGAAAGCTACGGCTCTTTATTAAAAAAATCCGACATTATTCCTTTTGTAAATTCAAACAACGATAATCCGCGTTTAATTAATTATCAAAATGAAATCGGATTGAGCGACATGAATGAAAGTCCTTTGGCAAAAGGTTCTTTGCCTGATTATTATTATAATGCACATACGGCGCAAGAAAAAAAATCTGTTTTATCGCAATATAAAGCAAGTGAACAAAGAAAAAAAGGACCGTTGTATATAGCATATGAGAACTTTAAAAAATTAGACAAAAATCACCCTATAAAAAAAGAATATGAAGAATTTTATACGTCTAATCGTTCTGTTGATTATGATGATATATACACAAGGCTTGCAATAGCACCATTTATTAAAACGGGGGCAATTCCTTTTGTTAATTCAAGCCCTATAGGTTCTAATGAAATTTGGGCAAAGGGGTCTGAATTTTTTGAAAATTTTGATGTAAATCCTGATAGCTTATCTGAAGAAAATAGAAGAATTTATTATATTAAAAAAGAAAAATATGAATTAATAAAAAAAGAATATAAAGACGAGATTGATTATTTTAAATTTAGACAATTTATTGCGCATAAACAGTTGAAAGAATCAAAAGCTGCTTTGAATAAGCAAGGAATAAAATTGTTTTCAGATGCGCTTATAGGCTTTTCTCATTGGGAAATGCTTGTTTATCCTGATGCCTTTATGAAAGGAGCGGGCGGACGCATGGGGCTTCCCGTATTGAATTATTTTGAATTACAAAACCCTGATTCTGCCGCATATAAATTGTTGGAACAAAAATTCAAATATAACTTAGATAACTATGATGGTGTCAGAATGGATGTCGGCTGGTCATATATAAACGGTGTTTATCAAATTAACGGTCAAGACAGATTTAAATGGCTTGGCGACAACATTGTAAGGATGTTTGAAAAATGGGCAAAAGAAGTAAAAGGCTCTGATTGGGATTTAAGAAATATTATATATGAATTTGATAATGCAGGGGAATTAAGCCCGTTTGTGTATGAAAACAGAGGAAAAAGCGAACAAACTCCCGTACGTCCTATTCCCGAGCTTCAAAATCTTCCGGGCATGGCAGTATTAACAACGGAATACGAGCATAATGATGTTAATAAAAACGGTGCAGGCTGGATGAACAGTTATTTTTTGCAAAATGTTGTACATTTAGATTCTGACAAGTATATTTTGGGAACAAATAACCATGATGGTACACCTTTAAAAATTTTATCAAGTGCACCTGACAGTAAATATCAAAATACCAGAAACAAAAATGTGGGCGCTTTGATGAGAGTTTTTAATAATTACAATGCTTTCAATTTCAATAATCCGCAAAAATTCATGAAGGCAAAATTTGGTGAGTTATTTACAACAAAAAATCAATTTTTGTTTTTTATGGATGTGTTTGGTAAAAATGAAAGAGTTGACTCTCATAATGGTAATGGATGGGGTGAAAATGACTGGGGAACAGAAGATTTTAGAAAAAGATTAAGCAAAGACCCCGAAAGAGAATATCATAAAGCACTGCAAGAAGGCTGGGGCTTTAATCTTGCTGATTCATTGGCATTGGCAATGGAAGCAAAAGATAATAATTCAAATGGTGATTTTTTAAGAAATGAAGACAATAAAAGAACATATAATGAACTAAGGGCATATGGTGCTTACATTGCAGATAGCACAGATAATGTTTTATCTGAAAAAGAAGCCAATGAAAGATACGGAAATATTAATTATATTCCTGACGAGTATAAAAAAGATTATACGCAAGACAGATTGTTGAAATAAATTATAATGTAAATTGATAATTTAAGTTTTTGTAATTTATGCTAATCGGGAATTTTTCCAAATCTTCAAAGAAAAAGTAAAAATATTGGCTTTTTCTTGGAGATATGGTGGATGAATATTTAATTGAATGTTTGGAAATTTGATTGCCTATTTGTTCGATTTTAGAAAAAACAGATTTATTTGATTGTTCGGATGAATTTTGTACCATTGATTGATTAAATTCATTATAATTTGATGTCATGCCTGTCATATTTGTTAAAGTTGCCCCCATAGAGCTCATTGCTGCCATAGAAGAAGCTTCTTGGGTTTGATAAATATTCAAATAGTTGCTTGTAGTGATAAATTGGAGTTCTCTGTCAGGATTTGAGATATTCAAATCTTCAACTTTAAAAATATAAGGTGTTTCATAAGATAAGTTTTCAACTTGTATGTATAGGGCTAAAATTTCAGGAACAGGCGTTCTTGTTATTCCTATTTTTATGTTTGCATTGTCAAGTGATTTTTTGTAGACATTAAAAACAAAATCTTCATCAGTTTTAACGGTTTGAATGTTGTCTTGACTATAATCATCTCCGACATAAGAGAGTGTAGAACAACCGCAAAGACCAAGAGAAATTATTGATAAAATTAAGAAAGTAAATAAGTTGTTTATAATTTTTATTTTAGCCATGGGTTAATAATACACTATTTTTTATGGTAAGGCAAGTTGAATGCTTTGTTGTGCGATTACCCACACACCACAGGGTCATTTCTAAAACTTAGCGCAGTCGCGCTATAAATATTTGTTATCTATTAAGTTTTACTAAAGAAAATATATATAATTTGGGCGTAAGCCCAATAATTATGAGGCAGGCGGAAGTTTTCTTCTTTTCGGTTCACTTTTCTTCTTTTTCATTTCGCCGTTTGAGAGAAAAAAGAAGAAAAGTGAACAATTACTTAAAAGCAAAAGATGTTTGAAATGCCGTCACGAGCTCACACACCACAGGGTCATTTCTAAAACTTAGCGCAGTCGCGTTACGGTTTTACATTATTTCCTTAGCTAAATAGGCTGGGGGGATTATCTTGCGTATCTTCGCTTAGCTGCATTTCAATGTCATCAGCAGGCGCTTGCTCAATTTCTTCTTTTGTATCTTGAATTTCTTGAGTTTCGATAATCTCTTCTTTATTATCTTCTATTGGTGTATCATCAATATATTCAATATCTTTATGCGGTGAATAGGGTTCGCCTAAGAGTAGTTCTATATTATGATTTGCTTCTTTATGTTCATTATCAATATCAATTGCTTTTTTGTAGAATTTTATAGCTCTTTCAACATCGCCAACCAATTCATAAGCTAGTGCAAGATTATATAATGTATCTGCATTATCCGGAATATATTTTAATACTTCAGAGAATTGTTCTATACTTTGAGCATATTCTAATTCTTTTGTTAAAGAAATAGCGTAAGCAATTCTTGCTTTTATGTTCATCGGGTCAATGTTGATTGCATCAAAAAATGCTTGTTTTGCTGCCTTTACGTTGCCAAGCTCATCTTGAGCGCAGCCAAGACCAAAATAATACATTGAATTTTGCGGTTTTATTGCAATTGCTCTTTTAAAGTGAGCAATTGCGTCTTGAAAGCTTTTAATATGATAATTACATCTTCCTAATTCAAAATATACTTCATCATTTTCTTCGTCATACTTAAGTGCTTCAAAAAACTTGTCAAAAGCTTGGTTATAGTCACCTTTTTTAAATAAGTCTTGAGCCCAGGCGCATATTAAGTTGGAAATATATTTAATTATTATATCGCCTTGTTCGGGGGGTAAATCTTCTAAAAGTTTATTATAAAGCTGTACTCCGATTTTGAATTCTCCAATCATAGTGTAAGCTTGAGCTAAAGTAAACGCAAAAGAGGTTTCTTTAGGATTTTGCGCCAGTAAATCTTTTAATAAATCAATAGCTTCATCAAACTGTTTGTTTTTAAGCATTGCGTTACACAATTCATTTTGATGATATAAGTAGTTTGCACTGTCTGAATCTTCAAGAGAAATAATTTTTTTATATGCTGCGACTGCTTCCGGCCAATTTTCCAAAGTAACCTGAATTTGTGCAATCTTTTCCAATATTTCAAAATCATCACCCACAATTGAGATAATTTTTTTATAATATTTAAGACAGTCTTGCCAATAGCTGTTTTTGTAGGCTAAATCTGCCAAGATAATCATTATTTCAAGATTTTCAGGGTCGCTTTTGTGTATTACTTCATATGATTCAAAGGCTTTTTCATTGTCGCCTGTTTTTATGTATAAATCAGCCAAGGTATATTCAAGCTCAATTTTCTTTTGTTCATCTACTTCGGCATCTAAAAGCATTTTGTATGTTTCTATTGCTTTTTCGTAGTTTTGAGTTTCTTCATAGAGTTTTGATAACATTTCAACAGCATGAACATTTCCGTTATCATAAAGTAAAATTTGTTCATAAAGTTCTATTGCTCTGGATTTCGGACCGTTTTCGCAATAATATTGTGCTAATAATTCTTGTGTTTTAATATCATAGGGAGCTATGGATAAAATAGCTTCATAATGCATTATTGCCATCTGTTCGTTGCCTGAAAGCATTAATGATTGTGCTAAAATTCTTCTTAATTCGACATCTCCGTAATTTTTAGATAATTCGCGTTGCGCATATCTTTGTAATTCGGCATGCATCCCTTGATTAAAAAGTTTCTTACAACGCTCCAAAGCATCATCATAATGGGTTTCTTTCGGAGCTTCTTCTTTTTTATTATCATTTATTGTGCTTGTTACAAATAACACATAAATCCATGTAATTGTACAAGCAAATAATACTAATCCTACTATAAGAAGTATATTCATAATTCAATTATACTATCTCAACTAAAAATAGTAAATATATTGAATAAAAAGCAATTTGTCTTTACATTAAAGAAAAAAACATTAATAATTTAATTATGAAAAAGATTTTAATTATTTTGACTTTTTTTATTATGCTATCACCTATAAAAGCAGAAATGCTTGATGTAGATTATAATTTTATAGATACAGCCTTTGACGGAATTAAACCTGTTACAAATAAAGAGTTTGATGACACAATAAACAGACTAACTCCTCAGCCGATTGAAGATGGCTTTATGGGTAAATTAAAAGCATTTTTATTCGGCAGAAAATATGGAGTTGAACCGCAAGCAAAAGGACAAGACAAAGAAATTGATTATGGCGGAGAATTAAAGGCAATTCAAGATATTAAAAATGGCGTATATTATATTAAATTGCTTACATCTGTCATAGGAAGCGATGGAAATGTCATTCCTTTGGGAAATTATAAAATTCAAGAAAAAATAGTTAATAATGAACCAATGCTTTTATTTAGCCAAGGAAATAAAGAATATGGCATGTTAAAATTAAAAAAATTCAATGATACTTTAAAAAAAGAAAATGATTTAACATATTCAAGGGTGGATATAATCTCCGATGAAATAGTCAGAATAGTGTATTCGACAATTTCAGATACAAAATGCGCCTATGCTAAAGTTTATTTGCAAAACTAGATTTTGCATAATATAATTTACTTATTATTAGATAAGGTAGATTAAATATGAACAGCGCAATTTTAGTTGGACGTGTAGGACAAGATCCTGAGATTAAATATTTTGAAAGCGGAAAAAGCAAAACAACTTTTTCTATAGCTGTTAACAGATGGAATCCTAAAACAAAAGAAAGAGAAGCTGATTGGTTTAATATTCAGCTTTGGGATAAAAAGGCAGAATCAGCAGCAGAATGGATTAAAAAAGGTGCTTTGGTATCTGTTGAAGGTAGAATAATGGTTTCAAAATGGCAAGCTCCGGATGGAGAAATGGTTGAAAGATACCTTATAAATGCTACTGATTATGGTTTTGTCGGAAGTAAAAAGGATTCACAAACGCCGGAAGCTTAATTATGGCAATAATTGATTCAACATTAATAGTTGCGGATGATTTAACAGGTGCAAATGATACCGCTTTGCAATATTTCAAAAAAGGCTTTTCAACAAGAATTGTAATCGATTGCGATTATGATTTTTGTGATGAAAATAATGTTGATATTTGGGCTGTTTCAACAGAAAGCAGAAATATAGATAAGACGGAAGCTGTTGATATAGTTGCAAATATAAGTGAAAAATTATCTAAAAATTTAAACATAGAAAATTTTTATAAAAAAATAGACTCTACCCTAAGAGGAAATACAGGGGCTGAAATAATAGCTCTTTTGGAAATATCTAAAAAAGATGCTGCCATTGTTGCACCGGCATATATTGAAGAAGGAAGAACAACAATTGGAGCTTATCAGCTTTTAAACGGTATGCCGATTGAAAGAACACAATGCGCGCTTGATCCAAAGGCTCCGATTTATGAGTCATATATTCCTGATATTATAAAAAAAGATTTGAATTCTCAAATCGGGAATTTGATTGATACAATTGAATTAAATACCGTTACAAAAGGTGCGGGACCTATTATATTAAAAATTAATGAATTAATACAAAAGGGTAAGAAAATTTTAGTTTTAGATGCAGCTTCGAACACTGATTTAGAACAGATTGCTCTTGCAATAGATAAATGCAATTATGATATACTTCCCTGCGGAAGTGCGGGTTTGGCTAATGCCCTAAATAAAAATATTGGAGAAGACGTTAAAACGCACCCTATTGAGCATATTCCCAATATTCCAAGATTAATTGTTTCGGGTTCTGCAACTCAATTAACTTATAATCAAATTAAAAAATTAAAAGAAGAAAATAAAAATATATCTTTTGTTAATCTTAAGATTAAAGATATAATTTCAGAAATAAGTGAAGATATGATTAATGATATTTCTTCAAAGTTAAATCAAGGCATTGATGTTGTTGTTCATTGTTCTGATATAAAAGATGAGATTGATTTTGAAGAAGCAAAAAATGAACTTATTGATGCCGGAATTGCAAAATGCGATTTTCCAAATATTGTTACAAATTTTCTTTCAGAATTAGTATATGAGATAAATGCCCTAAATAAATTCATTTTAATAACAATAGGGGGAGAAACTTCTTTTAAATGTGCTCAAAAAATTAACTCAACATATTTAGAAATACTTGATGCAATAATGCCGGCTATTCCTTTGTGCATGGATATCCATGGCAAAATAATAATTACAAAATCGGGTAATTTTGGCTCTAATACAACTTTAATTGATATTTTAAATTATTTTGATAAATTAAAATAATTAAAAGGATTGAAATGAAAAAATATAAAATAGCAATAACAACAGGTGATAAATTCGGAATAGGCAAGGAAATCACCAAAAAAGCACTGGATATATTAACACCTGATTATAATGATGTTTTGATAATCGGCGAAAAAATAGATGTTGATTATGATTTTATTGAAACAGACGAAAAAGAAAACGGCGCATTTTGCTATAAATCTTTAGAAATTGCTTGTGATTTAGCCAAAAAAGGTATTATTAAAGCTCTTGTTACTTCACCTGTTTCAAAATTGGAGCTTCATAAATCAGGCTATTATTTTAACGGTCAAACCGAAGTTATTGAAAGTTTATTAAAACACGATAACCAAAAAGCGCAAATGATTTTCATAGCAGATGACTTAAAGGTTATGCTTTTAACTCGTCATTGTGCTTTAAAAGATGTTCATTTATCAAAAGATGAAATTATATTTCAAGCAAAAGTTTTAAATGATTTTCTTGTTGAAAAATGTAATATAAAATCTCCAAAAATTGCCCTTTGTGCGCTAAATCCTCATTGCGGCGAGGGAGGTATTTTAGGCAGAGAAGAAATTGAGATTTTAAATCCTGCTGTTGAAATTTTAAATAAAGAAAATATCAATATAACTTACCCTAAAAGCGCAGACAGTTTATTTGCAAAAGTTGCAAAAGAGTATCTTTCAAAAGAAAAATTAAGTTATGATGCTATTTTAGCTTGTTATCATGATCAAGGATTATGTCCTGTAAAAACAATTGCTTTTGATAGGGCAATTAATACAACAATAGGGCTTGATATTATAAGAACATCACCCTCGTCAGGAACTGCTTATGATATTGCAGGAAAAAATATTGCAGACCCAAATAGCATGGTTGAAGCTATAAAATTAGCTCTGAAATTAGCTTAATCTTTTAGTTTGCAAACATCAATCCAGCTATCAAAGTCGGTATATTTTTCAAGCTCATCTATGGTGAGTTCAATTGCAGAATTAGCACTACCGCAGGCAGGAAAAACCGTTTGAAATCTTTTTAGGGAATTATCAAGATAAATTTTAACTCCGTTTTTAATTCCAAAAGGACAGACTCCGCCGACTTTGTGTCCTATAAGAGGCTCAACTTCTTCAAAAGAAAGCATTCTTGCTTTTTTGTGGAAAATTGATTTATATTTTGAATTGTCGATTTTAACATCTCCGGCTGTAACAATTAAAATAGGAACTTCATCTATTTTAAATGATAAAGTTTTGGCTATTCTCGCTTCTTCGCAGCCTAAAGCTTTTGCTGCAAGTTCTACGGTGGCAGAAGAAACATCAAATTCTTTTATTTTGTTTTCGATATTAAATTTTTTAAAATATTCTTTAACTTTTTCTATAGACATAAATTTCCTCTTTTTATATTTATTATATAATAAAAAATTATTCATGTTTCTATTGACAGAAACATATTTTTATTTTAAAGTGTTTCTATAAATAGAAACAAGGTAAAAATGGACACCCTAAAAGAAATTTCAAATTTATTATCAGAGCTTTCCAAAGAAGAGATTAATGCTTTTTTAGCTGAAATATTAACAGAAGCGGAAATTGCAACCTTATCAAACCGATGGCGTATTTTGAAAATGTTAAACCAAAATTTTAGCCAAAGAGATATTGCCTCTAAGCTTAATGTGAGTTTATGTAAAATTACAAGAGGGGCTAAAATTTTAAAAAATAAAAATGCGATTAGTTTAAAATTGATAAGGAAAATAGAAAATGAATATAACTAAATTACCAAATAAAGACGGATTTTTTGCCTCATATGGCGGTCAATATGTTGATGAAGATTTAAAAAAAGAATTTAATAAAATTGCCGATGAATTTAATAAATTAAAAGCGGATAAAAATTTTACCGATGAATTAAATTATCTTTTAAAATATTATGTGGGAAGACCAAGCCCTATTTATTTTGCTAAAAATTTATCTAAAAAATACGGTGCTGAAATTTATTTAAAAAGAGAAGATTTAAACCACACAGGTGCACACAAGATTAATCATTCATTAGGTGAAGCACTTTTAGCAAAAAAATTAGGAAAGAAGAAAATAATAGCTGAAACAGGAGCCGGTCAACACGGCGTCGCAACAGCAACAGCAGCAGCATTGATGGGGCTGGAGTGTGATATCTATATGGGTGAAATTGATGTTATAAAAGAAAAGCCAAATGTAGATAAAATGGGGATTTTAGGAGCAAACATAATAAGCGTTCAATCAGGACAAAAAACTTTAAAAGAAGCTGTAGATGAAGCTTTTATTGCTTATAAAAAAGAATACAAAACAGCGCTTTATGCGATTGGGTCTGTTGTTGGACCACATCCTTTTCCAATGATTGTTGAATATTTTCAATCTGTTATTGGAAAAGAAGCTAAAGAACAATTTCTTGAATTAACAAATACTATGCCCGATTATGTAGTGGCATGTGTTGGCGGAGGCTCAAATTCTATTGGAATATTTAGCGGTTTTATTGATGATATAAATACAAAGCTAATTGGTGTTGAGCCTTTAGGTAAAGGCGAGAAATTAGGACAGAATGCTGCAAGTTTAACTTATGGAAAAGATGGAATTATCCATGGGTTTAAATGTAAACTTTTGCAAGATGAAAAAGGTAATATCCAAGATGCTTATTCAATAGCAAGCGGATTAGATTACCCTGGAGTCGGTCCTAAACATTGTTATTTAAAAGAAATTAAAAGAGCGCAATATGAAACAATTAATGATAAAAAAGCCCTTGAAGCCTTTTTTGAATTATCAAAAACAGAAGGGATAATTCCTGCTCTTGAAAGTTCTCATGCAGTTGCTTATGCAATTGAATTAGCTAAACAAAATAAAAATAAAAAAATTCTCGTTAATCTTTCAGGTAGAGGTGATAAAGATATTGAATTTGTCCTAAACCATAAAATTAGTCAATAAGCCAATTAAAAATAAAATAAAATATGCAATTATAAAATAAAAAAGGATGTGATTATGTTAGCTATTTTATTAAAATTACTTGGTTTATCGGTTGCTTTATTATTTACGGGATGGGTAATACCCGGAATTCATATTTCAAGTTTTTTAAGTGCTTTTTTAGCTTCAATTGCAATTGTGCTTGTAAATTTGTTTATTAAACCCGTATTAATGTTTTTAGCGCTGCCTATAAATATTTTAACTTTGGGTATATCAATTTTGTTTATTAACGCATTATTATTTATGTTTGTTTCATATTTAGTTAAAGGCGTTGAAGTTGATAACTTTTTAAGTGCATTTTTGGGTGCGTTGGTATTATCAATAATTTCAATTGGTCTTTCTTCTTGGCTGTAGTTTTATCAAAAAGGGCAAAAAACTTCCGTTACATGTTTTAAATAATTATAAATGCCTGATTGACGTAATTTTTTTACCATGATAGCATTAATAATACAAAGTAGAAAAGTTCCTAAAAAGGAGGTGAAAACAATGCCGGAAGTTCGTGTTCGTGAAAATGAAAGTATCGAATCAGCTCTTAAAAGATTTAAGAAAAAAATCCAAAAAGCAGGAATTTTATCTGAAATTAAACGTAGAGAAAGATATGAAAAGCCTTCTGTAAAAAGAAAAAGAAAATCAGAAGCCGCTAGAAAAAGAAAAGTATAAAATAAAAAAGGGTCTTATTTAAAGACCCTTTTTTATGCTATAATGAGGAATGTTTAGAAGCTTTGGAGGAAAATATGGCAAAAGACGCTAGTTTTGATATTGTTTCAGAATTTGATAAACAAGAATTAACAAACGCTATTGACCAAGTTAAAAGAGAATTATCAACAAGATTTGATCTTAAAGATTCAAATTCTGATATCAATCTTGAAGAAGATAAAGCAATCACCATAACCACAAATGATGAAATGAAATTGAAAAATATTTATGATATTCTTCAATCTAAACTCGTTAAAAGAAATTTGAGCCTTAAAATTTTAGATCCTCAAAAAGTCGAAAATGCTCTTGGGGGAAATGTTAAACAACAAATTAAATTAAAAAAAGGCTTATCAACCGAATTAGCTAAAAAAATTACAGGTTTTGTTAAAGAAACAAAATTAAAAGTTCAAGCCTCAATTCAAGGCGACAGCGTTAGAGTTACAGGCAAAAACAGAGATGATTTGCAAGATGTGATAAAAGCTATTAAAGCAAAAGAAGATGAAATTGATGCACCTTTGCAATTTACAAATTATAGATAATTAAAAGCTCCTAAATATAGGAGCTTTTAATTTATTCATATTTTGAATATTCTTTTGATAATTCTTCCCAAGTTTCTTGTTCTAATGTCATAGCGTGCGACCAGAATTTTTCTATTTTATAGTTTTCTCTTTCAACCCCATGCATAATATGAACAACAACTTCGCCATAATCTAACAGATTCCATCTGCTTTGTTTTTGAGTTTCTTCGCCTAAGGGAAGTCTTTTAAAAATGTCTTTAATTTTTTGTCTTACTGCTTCTGTCAAAGCTCTTATATGAGGGGTTGAAGTGCCTGTTGCAATAATAAAATAATCAGATAAAGAACAAACATTTGAAACATTCAAAACAACAATGTCTTGAGCTTTGTTGTCGTCCAGTATTCTTGCCATAATTGAAGCTAATTTTTCACTTGTTATATTATTTTCCATATATTAAATATTCCCTGTAGAAGAATTTTTATCATCTTCTAATGATTTAATGTCTACAATTTCTTCTTCTTGGTAATTCAAGTTGTTGTTAATATCAATTTCAATATTAACTTCGCCATCTATCATTTCTATATCGTCTTTTTGATATTCTTTAATTTTGCCGTCTTCTAATTTAACGCTGGCGGATTTTTTAAGGAAATTAACCATAAATACTTTACCGATACCATCGGGAGTCATTACGCCAGAACCCACAGGAGGAAGGGTTTTAGCAGCATCAAGGTAATTTTTATATTCATAATTTAAACAGCAGAGCAGCCTTCCGCATGCTCCTGTTATTTTCCCCGGGGTAATGGGAATACCTTGATCTTTAGCCAATTTAGTATTAACTTGTTCGAATTTCTTTAAAAATTTGCAACAACAGTAATCTTGCCCGCAAATTCCTTGTCCTTGTAAAATAGAAGTTTCATCTCTGACACCAATATGCCTTAAATCTATTCGAACTCTTTTAAATTCTTGAGTTAAATCTTTTAAAAGTTCCCTAAAATCAACTCTTTCAGGAGCTGTATAATAAAAAGTTATTTTTTTTCTGTCAAAAGTGTATCTAGCTTGAGTAAATTTCATAACCAGATTTCTTTTTTGAGCTAAATCCCGACATTTATAAAATGCTTTGACTTCAAGCTCTTTTTGTTCGGCATAGGTTTTTAAATCTTCGTCATTCAATATTCTTATAATAGAAAGTGCTTCGGGCTGGTGTTTTTCCCAAAGGCGTTGTATACAAGAATTAACCAAAAAAACTTTAAAAACTTCTTCACCTTTATCTGTTCTGACCAATACAAGCTGACCATGTTTAATATTGGCATTTTGTGGAACTTTCAGCGGGTGAAATTGATTTTTAATAACTCTAATTGCAAATTTCATAGTTTTAATTATATTTTAAAAATATTATGTTTCAACGTAACTAATTAATTTTTCAACAGCATTTTGTATTGAATTAATTTTGTCTTCGATTATTTCGACTCTGTTTGAAAGCATTTTTGTTTGTGTCATATTTTCATAAAATATGTCGATGAATTGGTTTGGATTAAAGCTTTCATTTTGATTTTGCGCCAATAAATCGATTTTGCTTGTTAATTGTGCTATTTTTTCTTCTTGGATTTTAGCGTTTCTAAGCATTATTTTTAGCGCATTTTCAATTTTTGCATTAAATTCAACGGTATTTGCTTTTGATTTTTCGCTTTGAATTAATCGTGTTCTGATATCTTCAAAACCAACGCTTTGGATATCTCCGACTTTTTCGGATAAATCGTCAATTTTGCTTATTGTATCTTTAAACCAACCTGAAAGATGATTTAATTCAGATTCGACATCACGATTAATTTTAACATTTTCTAAACCAACTGTTCTTAATTCAATAACTTTTTCAAAAAGTGTTTTAAAATCTTCGCTGTTAGAAGCATGTTTTTCAATGTTTAATCTGATTTTAGCAAGGTCAGATTCAACATCTTCCAGCGTATAAGAATAATTTGAATTATCGTCAACCGTTCTTATTCTTTTGATTGCGGTTTCTAATTTTTGAAATTCGCTTGCAAGATTTTCTTTAATTTCTTGAGAGATGTTGCTTTTTAAAAATTCAAAATTAGAAAGATATTCTTGAACTTTGTTAGAAAGATTATCTATATCAGCATTTTTTGTGTCATTATTTTCTGAGTTTTCTTTATCTTTATCTAAAAGCGTAGAAATTTTTTGAACATTATCTTTTAATTTTTGTTCAATTTGCTCTTTGGTTTGTTCAATGTCTTCAGCAAGTTCAAAATTAAATTCTTCAATACCTTGAAGTTTTTCTGATATTTTAGAAATGGCGTTCATTAAAGAAGCAATATTTTTGCTTTCTTCAATTGTAGATATTTTCATTGCTAAATTTGATGTGCTTGATTGAATTTCTTCAAGAAGTTCTTTAGCATTATGAATTTGTTGAAGATTTGTTCTGTCTATTTTTGTTTCAATATCAACAACTGTTTCTCTTAAAGATTTTTTATCAACAATATTATCTAAATCAGCTCCTATATAATTATCAAGGAGTTTATCCAGTTTTTGTTCAAATTGATTTAGGGAAGATTTGTTTGATTTATCTATTGTTAAAATGCCGTCTAGAATATCGCTTTTAATTTCATTTAGAGTATCTTGGTTGTGTGCGGCATTAATATTAATAGTGTCGTTTAATTTGTCTATTGTATCTTGAGAGAAGTTTTCTAAACCTACTTCAAGGCTTGATAATTTATCTGAAACTCTTTCAAGATTGTCTTGTTGTTTAATTTGAAATTCTTGAAAATCTACTTTAAAATTAACAAATTCTTTTTGTACAATATCATTGATAGATTCAACACTGTCTACCAGATGGTCTGATAGTCTTTGTAAATCAACTTTTAGGGTGTCAAGAGTTTCAATATTAATTGTTTTGGTGTCGTCTTGAATTTTTTCAACTGTATTTGTCAGATTTTCTTTGATTGAAGCTACAACATCAGAAAAAGAAGTTTTAATTTGACCTAAATTAGCTGAATTTTCAGTAACCACGTGAGTTCTAAAAATTTCAAGTTTGTCTGCTATAGTTGGAATTGCTTCAGAAATTTGTGTCAGGATTTGCATGCTTGAAACAGAATTCATATCGTTTAAGTTAGTTTGCATGTTTTGTATGGATGATTGAATTTCAAGCGTAACATCTCTTAAATTATCTGCTAAATCTTTTATGTTTCTGCCTAAGTCCTGATTTTTTAATTCAGACATAGCGCGTTCAATAGGCTCTTGCAGAATTTTAATATTGCCTTCATTGATTGCGGTTAAGTCTTTTTTAAATGCGGTTAAACCGATTAATAGAGATTTAATATCTTCTTTTGCGCTGTTTAGATATTTTTCATATTCGGCTTCATGCTGATGAGATTTATATAAAATTTCATCATTAATCAAATTGTGAACGTCTTTTAGTTCGTTTCCAAGCCCTTGAACTGTTATAGAAAGGTTTTTTACTTCATCTTTAGTATTTGATAAGTTTGCGCCAAGGCTTTGAATATTATTGGAAACGGTATTAATATTTGAAGTCAGGTTGTATACTTCTGTTCTGACTCCTGTGTCGCCTGCTGTATTAACTACTTTTTGAATTTCATATTTTACTGTTTCAATTTGAGTTTTAATTTCATTGCTCAGGGCTTGCAGTTCTGTTTTTGAATCAACTGAAGCCAAGCTTTCTTTCATAGAAGCAACCAGACCGCTGAGAGAGCGAACTTCTTTTAAGGCGTCATTGAAAATATTTTCTCTATGGGAAACAGCATCAATTAAACCCGTTAAATCTCTGTATTTGTTATCAATAACAGAAATTGCAGAAATAACAGAATTGATATTTCCGGAAATGGTATCTATGTCGCTTTTTAGAGTTGTAAGTTCTTCTTTTGAGCTAAATTGTTTAATTTGACTTAAAAAGTCAGCAAAATTTTTATTAAGAGTAGTTGTTATATTTTCAAAACCTTTCGAAAATATAAGAAAATTTTCACTCAATTTTGTAATTTCAGCAGCAGGGTTTTCCCCTCTTTGAAGCTCAATTGTGTTGAATATTTTTTGCAGTGCTAAATCTTGTGCGTTTAATTTTGCATAAGTGTTTGATGTGTCATTTAGAAGCTTAGTAATCTCAGCTTGCATTTTAGGATTTTGGTTATTTTGTGCAGCTTGTAAATTTCTTATTGAAGCTTCCAGTTCTTTGACAAGGTCGTTTGTTTGCCCATATTTTAAATCTATTGTTTTTCTAAATTCATTAACCAATACCTGAGCAATTTTTTCATTTGAAACATTTGTTAAATTCTCATATCTTTGAGATAAACTGGTTAAAGCATTATAAATTTCGCCTTGTGACATTGATGATTTGGCATACAAACCTTTTATAGCTTGAGTTAACTGGTCTAATCTGATTTCTATATTATCTACCATATATTTTATTTTGTTTCCTTAATATCCCCTTGTTTTATATTCTAGCAAAAAATTGAGATATAATGTTAATTGTAAAGTTTTTTTTAGTATGTTT